>NZ_JH417600.1:0-3206 GCF_000239275.1 Megasphaera geminata F0357
AGGTGGCCATGGCCAAGGAAATCGTCGACCTGAAAGACGCGGTTACCCGTTTGGAAGCACAGAATGAACAATTCCGTCAGATCATCGGGCAGATGGCAGGAAAGCACGTAGACGTGGACTTCCCCGACGTGCCGAAAGATCACTGGGCGTATCAGTATGTGAAATCCCTGGCGGACAGAGGCCTTCTGGAAGGATATCCTGACGGCGAATTCAAGGGTGATCGTTCTATGACACGGTATGAATTTGCGGCCATCATTTACCGCGCATTACAGAACGGCGCACCTGTCGACGGGAATATGGGCAAGGCCATGGATGAATTCGGCCCTGAAATCGAAAAGGTGAGAGAAGCGTACCGTTTCCGTGTAGACCGTGTTTCCGGCGGGGATAATAACCGCCACAAAGTGGAACGCGTGCGTGTAAACAACGAGGATCATAAGGATAAAAACGAGTATCGAGACGTATACGGCTCGCATATTTCACCTGAAGCGAAATGATTTCTGACATAACAAGAACAGCATAATGGGGAAAATCCCCGGCTTTCTGACAGCATCGGCTATACTGTGCCGATGCTGTCAGTTTTTATACCGAAAAAGAAGTCGTTGAGGAAGACCGGCTTTCCATTTCCTGAATTATGTGTTACAATAAATTGACATTTTATAAACGTTTAACGCACAAAATTTATAATTTAAGATGTAAAAAAAGGAGTGTGGATTCATGAATCGGATTTACAGGGTCGTGTGGAGCAAGGTAAAAGGCTGTTATGTCGTCGTTTCGGAATTGGCGGGAACAGCGAAAAAAAGCGGCAGGGTAAGAGCCTCCGGAAACACGCTGGCAGCGGTTTTGGCGGTTTTTTTATTGACCGGGATTTCTGTAAGTTCTGTATCCGCGGCGCTTGACGGGGTCAATACGTTTGTAGAACCGGGGAATCAGAATATTAAAATCGGGAATGGGACTGACTTAAGAAATAACAGCACGAAGAACGGGGCCATTGCGATAGGCGATCATGCCCAGATTGATGATTATGTCATGCAGGAAGGCAGTATCGCTATCGGCAAGAATGCTTTTGTAGAAAACATGTGGGGAACGCAGGACAAAATATTCCGTTTCGGGATGCATTCGACGGATCCGCTCCGTACGGATCACTTGCTGCCGGCGGGGATTGCCATCGGTCAGAATACCTATGCCCGCAGCGGCGTGATGATCGGCGACCATAAGTATTATCGGCGCCTTGGGAGATACTACGGTAAATTCCAATACGGATAATGAAAAGCGTAAACTGTCCGTCTTGGTAGGCGCGACCACCGTTGGACTGAACAGTTATTCTGCCGGTGCGTTTGCGACGACGACCGGCGCCTACTCCATCATGACGAATGCGTATGACGGAGATACGAACCAGGGATCTGCTGCCCAGAATTTCGGGGCGGTCATCAACGGATCCTTTAACAGCATTGAATCAAAAACGTCAGGCAGCAGTGTATCGGGAATCGCCAATGCGGTCGTAGGGACTGCCAATCGGACCCACAACGCAAACGGTACCCTGGTTTTCGGCGCGGGCAATGAAGTGACCAATTCAGTGGACAATATAGCGGATCCCATGTCGTTTGTGGGGCTCAACAGTCCCAAAGAATTGGCGGAAAAACTCAGGGAGGATATACGGAGAAATGATTCCGGCGGCGCCGTGATGGCTCTCGGCGGCGGAAATAAAGCGGACTACGCATACCGCTCCCAGCTGATCGGTGTGGGAAATACCCTGAAAGGAACCGCCGCGCAGAAGGCTTCTTACAATTTACTGAACGGTTATAGAAATACAGGAACCAACGCCGAGCATTTGTCCGTAATCGGCTCCGATAATACTGTCAAGAACAGCAAGAGCCAGACCGTTATCGGGGACAGCAATAAGATTACCGATAGAAATGCCGGTACAGTTTCCGGGAAACAGGAAGAAAGGACGAAGAATGTGTCCGACCTTGTGATCGGCAAGGGGAATGATATTTCCGGCAACGACACCTACATGAAAGGGTATGAGAGCCTGACCGTTATCGGGAATAATAACAAAGCGGTCAATCCTAGTTCGGGTATCGTGATCGGGGATAACCAGAAGTTATCAGCGATTAAAGAATCCGTCGTTATCGGTTCCATGACACCGGAAGAAAAGGCCGATCCCGATATCGGGCAGAAACATGCCAGTGTCGTTGTCGGGTATCATGCCCAGAGCGGGACCAGAGACGGCGGCGGAATGAATGTGGCTCTTGGCCATGGCGCAAAAGCTTATGGCTGGCAGGAGACCGTGACAGGGATCAAATCCATTGTGGAGGCAGGCTCCGGCTATGACGGCTATCTGGCTTCTGTCTATGGCGGTCTTAATACCGTAGCGTCAAATAAGGCGGACCAGAATGATGGGATGGCAAACACCGTCGTCGGTACCCTGAATAAAACAGAAGGCGCCAATGGGGCACTCGTTTTCGGCGCGGGCAATAGCGTTACGCATTCTTTCGGGACGGCGCCGATCGATGAAGATGGAAACAGTATGAACGAACATTGGGGTGATACCATATTTGGAGGAGGACAGAGGTATGCTATAGGAGAAGGACCGCTGGGTCATGATGAGCTCAGGAAAGCAATGGGACTGGCCATGTCGACCGGCGGCGGTTCCGTAGTGACCATGGGGAACGGAAATACCTCAGATTATGCTGTCCATTCCCAGATCATCGGCTCCGGAAATATCCTTACCGGTACAGGAAATACACCCAGCATCAATAATACGATCAACGGATATGGAAATACAGGTACGAATGTGGAACGTATGTCTATGATGGGTACCGGGAATAATATGTCAGGCAGTACGGCCGATGTCGTAATCGGGGATTATCACCATATGGACGGCGGCAAAAATAATGTAATCCTTGGATCCATGGCTACGGAAAAGAAGACTGTAGAGAAAACGTATACGATGAAAGATGCTTCGGGCAATGTTATTCTTGAAAAGAAATATAAGGTGTGATGGAAAATGTACCGATTAAAAAGCATACAGCGAACATAAGCAATGCGGTGATGCTCGGCTACAATACGGATGTGGAAAAAGACGGCGGCGTAGCGCTCGGCGCGGATTCCGTGGCTTCCATTGATAAGGGAATTGCCGGTTTCGATCCGTCAACCGATACGGCTTCTGCGGATACGTCGGCAACATGGAAAGCGACGGCCGCCGC
>NZ_JH417600.1:3216-6020 GCF_000239275.1 Megasphaera geminata F0357
ATGGAAAGCGACGGCCGCCGCCGTTTCCGTCGGTAGTGCGGCAACTCCGACCAGTGCGGCAGTGACCCGCCAGATCACGAACGTGGCGGCAGGTACGCAGGATACGGACGCCGTCAACGTGGCACAGCTGAAAAAAGTGAAAGCCGCCGCTGATGCTGCGAAAGTGCATTATTACAGCGCCAAATCTACAAAAACGGGAGCCGGCAGCAACTATGACAATGACGGCGCCGAGGCGGAAGACAGCATCGTGCTCGGTATTTCCTCTTCTTCGAAAGGGGTGAACAGCACCGTTCTTGGCAATAATAACAAATTGACCGGAGTGAAAAACGGAAGAAACAACAGTATCGTCGCCGGTCAGAATCTGGAAGTGGAAGGCGTCCATAATGCCGTATTCGGCACGGATTATAACAATTATGACCATAAGCTGACAAAAGTCTTCGGAGAACAGAATACGGTCCTCGGCGTGGGGAACCTGGTCGGCTATACGGCGGAACAAGATCCGAACGATCCGACAAAATGGATCTACACGAAAAAAGGCAGCGGCAGTGACCAAAATGTGGCTGTCGGACTGACCAATACGGCAAATGGCGGGAGCGTCGTGGTAGGCACCAGTTCCGAAGCGGAAAATCTGGGAACGTCTGTCGGACATGGAAATAAAGTCATCGGTTCGAATAACGGCGGCGGGCAGTGGGGTCTTGCCCTGGGCAACTATCTGACAGTCAAAGGTGAAGAAGCGGTAGCTGTAGGTAAAGAAGCTTCCGCGACCGCGGACTGGGCTATTGCCATGGGTTCAAAGAGCAGTGCGGAGAAAGAAACTGCTATGGCTTTGGGCTATGATTCTCATGCTAAGGTCTCCGGCGGCGTAGCCCTCGGCTCGTGGAGCGTGGCGGATCGCGGCGGTTTTACCGCATCGAAGAAAGGCGTTTTCAGCGATTTTGAACTGAACGGCAAGACGGCAGGCGCCGTTTCCGTAGGCACGGAGAATAAATTAAGACAGATTATCCATGTAGGTGACGCCACGGAAGATACCGATGCGGTCAACCTGCGGCAGCTGAAAGCGGTGAAGGATTCTTTGAATACGACCATCGAGGGGAGCAAGGTTCATTTCTTCTCCGCAAAGGGAAGCAGCAGTGATGAAAATTATAATAATGACGGCGCTACCGGCGATCGTGCGCTGGCAGTCGGTGTGGCTGCCAAGGCAGGCGGTCTGAAAGCGACAGCGCTGACCGGCGGGAATGCGTCGGGCGATTTCTCCTTTGCCGTAGGCAATAATGCGCAGGCGAAGGGCTGGGGGTCTGTTGCTGTCGGTGCGTATACTTTGGCTGAGAAACAAGGGACCGTGGCGATCGGTCACGGTGCGAAAGCCTATAGTCTTGAGTCTGTCGCATTAGGATACAATACACAGGCAGGCGCTCCCTCCGGACAGCCGGGAGCGGGAAACCAGGCACAAACCGCCATGGGCAGCGGTACGATTGCTACTGGCGGAGCTGCTACCGCATTCGGCTTTGAATCCGTAGCCGGCGGCGCGCATGCCATTGCCGGCGGCAATAAGGCAAAGGCGACCGGGCAGGACTCCGTGGCATTAGGAAAAGACACGGAAGCGTCCGGTACATGGTCGGTAGCATTGGGAAGTGATACGAAAGCGAAAGGACAGTCGTCTACCGCCCTGGGAACGGATACCACCGCTTCCGGAATTGCTTCTACGGCGATGGGGAGCAAGACACAGGCTACAGGTGCCGGTTCTACGGCTATGGGCGGCAGTACGACAGCAACAGGCGAGTGGTCTTTGGCAAGCGGCGGACGGTCAGAGGCGAAGGGCGACTATTCTACCGCCATGGGATATAACAGCAAGGCAAATGCAAAGAACAGTTTCGCCGTTTCCGGCGGCATTGTGGAAGACGCTGCAGAAAATTCCATAGCCATGGGCAAAGGCGCGAAAGCGTCTGTATCCGATGCGGTAGCGCTGGGAAGCGGTTCCGTGGCGTCCACGGAAAAAGGCAAGGTCGGTTATGATATTTCCGGTGATGATCATTCCAATGACACCACGGGCGTATGGAAATCTACGGCAAACGCCGTTTCCGTAGGTGACGCGTCCAAAGGTATCACCCGCCAGATTACCGGTGTGGCAGCAGGCAGTGAAGACACGGACGCCGTCAACGTGGCGCAGCTGAAGAAAGCGGTAGCCGGAGCGGCGGACGGTAATGACAAACTGGTAAGCGACAACAATGCGCTGTCCCTTACCGGCAAAACCCTGTCCATGAGCGTAAAGGACACGGCTGGAAATGAAGTAAAAGGCAGTGTAGACCTGTCAGCCATCGCGGGGCAGATTGATACCAATACCACTTATACCATGAGCGGCACAGAAAACGCGGACAATACCACTACTATTTCCTTAAAGGGCAGTGACGGAAAAGAAAACAAAGTCACCGTAGCCACGAAAGATACAAGAAACACCGTGAAAGCCGGTGAAAATGTGACACTTGACACCGCTGCCAATACGTTCGGTGGAACGGAATATACGGTCAATGTAAAAGCTGACGGAAAGGTGGAAGACGGAAGCACAAAGATTGTCAGCGGAAATACAGTGTACCATGAAACCCATGTGAAAAATGATGGCAACTATGTGAAGAAAGAAAACAGCGCCGGAGACAACCTGACTATACTGGATAAACAGGTCGGCAACAATACAACCAATATTACCAACCTGGGAAATACCATCAATAATCTGAACGGGAAACTGGGCACACTGGACAACCGGATCAATAAAGTGGGTGCGGGAGCGGCCGCACTGGCGGCGCTCCATC
>NZ_JH417601.1 GCF_000239275.1 Megasphaera geminata F0357
TTCCTGTATCGCCGCCGTATTTCATGCCGTCATTCAAGGTAGCCACTTCTTCTTTGGTACCGTCCGGTTTCTCGTATACGATACGGGTCGTCGTCGTGCCCGGCGCACCGTCCACGCCGGGCTTGCCGTCACGGGTAACGGAGATGTCTGTCGTCACGCCGTCTTTGCCGTTAATACCGATCTTGCCGTCTGTACCGTCTTTACCTGTAGCGACGATGGTTTCGGCCTTAAGGTTTTTATTCATCTTCACGTCGATTGTCGTATTTCCGGCAGGGTCTTGCGTGATAAAGGTTTTAAGGTTTTCTCCGCTGTAGTCCGCATCGGCCGCGGTGCCTTCCCCTTTCACGGTTATCTTGGAGCCCAATTTATTGGTCTGTACACCGCCTGTATTGGCGTCAAACTGCAAGCCTTTGCTAATCACGTCATCCAATTTGGATTTGGAAGCGACATCCTTAATCGTAACGGTTTCTTTCTGGCCTGCATGGTTTTTATCTTCTACGGTTAAATCAATATCACCGTTGGCATCAACCGTATAAGACCCGTCCACACTGGATGCGTTTTGTACCAGCCGATAATCGGTGGCGTTGGCGCCTTGTTTCTTCACTTCATCGCTGACAATCTTCAACTGATCTTCCGTTGCACCGCGGCCGGATACAATGTTGGGATTTTGAATATTCCAGTCCTTATTATCAAGGCCTGTTACATAATTACCGGTAGTACCGCCGGATGTCTGGTTGCCCATCGTCACACCGCCGGCTTTCACCGTATCCGTAGCGGTTACTGTCTTCACATTAATGTCCCGGTTGAGTTTTACGCCTATTTTTGTATCGTCACCGGTTTGAGTGATCTCCGTCGTAATATTACTATCGCCGTTGACGGTGACTTTAGAGCCTAATTTATTCGTTTTTTCGCTGTTATTATCCGCATCGAAACGAAGGCCTTTATTGATGACTTCATTTTTAGCGTCATGCAATTGGCCGCCGTTTACCGCATCCTTGGAGCCGGATGCCACGTTGCCGTCAGCCACATTGGTCACCTTTTGATTATTCGCGTTGATACCGTTATTGGTTACATAGTTTTTTCCGCCTACGGTCAGGCCGTTGTTGTTGATCACCGTGCCGCCCGTTGTGACGCTGTCCACTTTCACATCTTGGCCAGTTTGATATTCAGCGCGCCGTTCCCGGATACTACGCCGATATTGTTATCTGACAGTTTTGACGCGTCAGCACCGCCTTTGATATCCAGCTGCTGCCCCAGTTTCTTATTGATAACAGTTGCGTCATCGCCTTTGAAGTTCAGCCCTTTTCCAATCGTCGTGTTGATGTTCGTAATATCATTGGCATTCTTTGTGATATTTGTCTTGTTGGTCTTTACTCCGTCACTGACTGTTTTCAGCTGGTCTTCCGTGGCGGCCTGTCCGGATACGGGCTGCGGGTTGTCAATATCCCAAGTCGTATTTGTAAGGCCGTTCACTGTCCCGGCATCCCCGTTTACCGTGACGGGATGGGTCTGCCCTACGGTAACCACATTCCCCAGTCCGACGGTATACTCTCTACCGCCTGTCTCGGCACTGGTTCCTTTCGTAACGGTTACGTTGGCGTCTTTCGCTTTGACTGTTGTCGCCTTTGCTGTACCGCCGATAGCCGCATTCAGCTGATCCACATTGACGGCATCTGTCCCGGCAGTACCGGTTGCCACGTTTGTGATCTTCTGATTGTTGGCATTGATGCCGCTATTGTTGATATAGGTCTTCCCGCCTACATGCACGCCGTTATCGTTGATGACGACTTTACCTGTTCCCGCGCCTGCCGTCACTTCCGTGAATTCCGGTTTTTCACTCATCACTAAATCAAGGCCGTCTCCTGCCGCGTTTTTCTTCACGCCCAGGTTCTTGCCCGATACGCCGGTGGTCACATTGGCAAGGCCGCCTTTGACGGTCAGTTTTGTGCCCAAATCACGATGAACTTTATTCGCCGCACCGTCGTTCCCTTCAAAATCAAGGCCTTTTGCCGTCAATGTATTCGTAACGTTGGTCACCGCATTGTTCACGGCTGTCTGCACATCCCCGATATTAGCCGCGTTGGTCGTCGTATTTCCGCCGCTGGCCACGTTCGTGATGGTCTGGTTATTCGCGTTGATGCCGTTATTGGTCACATAGGTCTTTCCGCCTACGGTCAATCCGTTATTATTGATGACCGTGTTGCCTGCTGTGACGCTGTCCACTTTCACATCTTTGGCCATTTGATATTCAACGTATCTGTCCCGTTGGATACCACGCCGATATTTCCGTCTGTCAGCTTAGACGCATCTGCCACGCCGCCGACGATATTCGTCTGTTCGCCCAATTTCCGGGTAAACTTATTATCTGCAGCTCCTGCAGCTTTTACATCGCCCGCATAGGCCACGCCCTTATCCATTTCCGAGGTCACCGCATAGAGCTGGCTGCCGTTGATGGCATCGGTAGAAGTGCCGGAAATACGGCCTGCCGCCACATTGGTGATCGTCCGTTCTGTGCCTGCCTTGCCCACGCTGACTGTAGAAGCCGGGTTGGTACCCGCAAAGTTATGCGTTGTCCCGTTGATGACAGCAGAAGGAGTCACCACGGCCGCCGCCGTTTCTGAACCGGCGCCGAGGGCTACGGCATTTTCATTGTCCACCTTTGTATCACTGCCGAGAGCCATCCCGTTCTTTGCCGTCACGGAAGCACTGTTCCCCAGCACCATGGCACCGTCGGCGGAAACCGTGGAGTTGCTGCCTCGCATAGGCGTTATCCGCATTAATGATATTCTTGTACCCGAAAGCGCCTGCCATATTTCCTTTCACTGTCCCGGCAGTGACTGTTGTGATTTTATCCTGGTCAGCACCGGCTGCGCTGCCGTTTGCTTCTGTCGTGGTCACAACCGTGGCGGAGCCGATGGTATTCCCTGCGCCGACAGCATAGGCCTGGTTTCCGTAAATAGTATTGTTAGAGCCGACAGCTGCGGATTCTTTCCCGGATTTAGACCCGTCTTTCATATCCAAACCCACCTGGTTTGTATCACCGATAGAGGATGACCGGTCACCATAAGCGCCTACCTGTGTACCGAGAGCAAGAGAATTTGTGCCCCAGCTCCGTGCCATGATCCCGATACCGGTGCTTGCCGTCCCTTTGGTCAAAGAATTGATACCGATCGCTGTAGATCCTGTACCGAATGCTTCACTCAACGTCCCGATGGCCGTGGTGGCATCACCGATAGCGGCGGTATTCGCATATTTCCCTTTCACATTGATGGAGGCCGAGCCCAAACCGCCGGTAAACTTATCTTCTATTTCCTTATTAAAGCTCTTTTTGATCCCGTTTCCTGCTTTCAGCTGAGGCACGGCTGCTTCCAGTTCCGTACGGGCCATATCGATATCGTCTCCACCGATGGCAACGGAAGAGTTCCCGATTGCCCTCGTATCCGCGCCAAGCGCCAGCGACTGGGTGCCATAGGTTTTTGCCGTACTGCCGATAGCGACCCCCTGTGCATATTTAGCATCGACAGTCCCGCCGGACTGTTTTACCTTGACATTAGTTTCCGCCGACGCGCCGATGACCACATCGCCTCTGGCGCCGTATGCCGCCGCTTCCGCGCCTGCCACTACCGCGCCGGATCCCGGATTACCATGCTCTGTAGAAGCAATACTCTTCGCCTGGCGGCCGATGACGACATCTCCGTTTTCCAAAGCCTGCGCGCCCTGGCCGATGGCTACTGTACTTGCCGGGAGACTTGGAGTGCCGGTGCTGCCTTTTCCTGACGCTTTCGCTCCCGTGCCGATGGCAATGCCGTTCTCTGTTCCATCCTCAACGGAAGCGGTCTCACCTATGGCGATCCCGCGATCTGCTTCACTCTTGCTGTCCCAGCCGATAGCAGTGGAATTGACTCCTTTCGCTGTGGAATTTGCCCCCAATGCGCGGGCGCCCGCAGCCAGGGCCTTTGCTCCGTTACCGATGGCTACGCCCCAATCCCCTTCTGGATTGAGAGCCGTTCCCCATGGCAATGGCACCGCCATTAGCAGCCTTCGCATTATTACCGAAAGCCATGGAAGAACCGCCCCAGGCCCTGGCATTGGAACCGAAAGCCTGGTCATTATCTCTACCTACAATATGATCATTCTCATCTATACCTGCCCGTGCTTCATTACCAAGCGCGAAACCGTTAGTAGAACGAACCTCGGTATTATTCCCGATAGCGACCGTATTATTTCCGTTCGTATGCGCATTACGGCCGATAGCCACCGCCTGTGCGCCTTGGCCGACAGTACCGGTACCGAGGGCGACCGTATTGATATCTTTGGTTGTCGCACTATGACCGATCGCGATACCGCCGCTCTTATCGTTAATCCCCGGTGTCGCTGTGGCAGGGTTCACGGTAACGTTCGCACCATTCCCGATGGCAATCCCGTTCTGACTTGACGCTTGATCCGGATCCCCCTTGCCGACGGACGCTTCATTACCGATGGCCACACTGTGCCATGATAATGCCTTCGACAGAATACCGTAAGCGGAGCTGTTCAACGCCGTGGCCTGTGCCTGGTCGCCGACAGCAAGAGAATGCAAAGCTGAAGCAAAAGACAAAGACCCTATGGCAGTCGCACCCTGTGCCGTAGCTTTCGCCTGATCGCCCATGGCGATAGCATATATATCAGTTGCCCGCGTCCTGCTGCCGAGAGCCACCGTATACTGCTTTGTCGTTTGAGCATCATCCCCGACGGCTATGCTGTTCGCTGTAGCCGTTGTAGCACC
Organism: Megasphaera geminata F0357; assembly: GCF_000239275.1. Classification (GTDB taxonomy): domain Bacteria; phylum Bacillota; class Negativicutes; order Veillonellales; family Megasphaeraceae; genus Megasphaera; species Megasphaera geminata. The sequence goes on from NZ_JH417601.1 coordinate 4,766, forward strand.
GATCCCGCCGTTAAACGAGGCGCCCGCCATGCCCGGCGCCAAACATCCCATGACGGCAAGAACGCACACAAGGGCACAGAGAGAATGGCCGCTTACTGCAGAAATATTCCCCTTACCCGCACTTTTCGTAAGTTCCGAAACTACCACATAGCAATGCTTCACCCGGCTCCAGATGACTTTGTAAATCCGATTCATACATTTCCTCCTATTACACTAAAAAACAAAAAATAATCTGTATTCTTCAAGATAAATAATCACTTCAAATTATAATATGGCACAATCACTTTTGCAATAATTATATCGTTTGTAGCAAGTTTATTACAATAATGAATATGAACAAAAAGCAGAGAATCCACTATGCGGATAAAGGATTTCAAGGAAATACGGCCGGGCCGATAAAAAGTGATTCTGCCTGACTCGTATACTCATAGCATACCGGACATTTTAAACGCTTCCGAGTGCGTACCCTATTATTTAACAAAAAGAATGGCATCGACCACTACCGTGATCGATGCCAAAAAAGACTTGCCGGGTAACCGCACCCCAACATTTGTAAAAGAACCAAAGTCATCTGAGCCAATCAGGGTGCAACACTGTTTACGAACTGGACTGTCAGCACCGGCGGGGTGGAAATAATTCCCAAAACGGTTACTCGCTGTCCCATAGGAACAACTGCGCCATTGAGGTTTATAAGAATTATATTCCCTTGGGCGGTACGAAAATTCATAAGCCCGCCGCCTGCGCTGGATAGAACACTGCCCACAGTGCAGACTCTTGTCCCTGCAGGAAGCCCGGACAAATCCCATGCCACCTGATAAGCGCCCAGATCCTCTATTTTCAAATCTCCCGGGTTTGTCTGATACCAATTGGAAAGATCACTTTTTATCGGTCCCATGAAATACCCTGCATCCCGGAATGTCCGTGATGCTATTGAGCCCTGTGACGGATACGGATTTCCGACATCTTTTCTGTAGCTGACTGTACGCTGATTGGGAAGCCGCTCCTGATAAGACACATTCCGGATAATAAGTACAGGCTGTCCGGCCTGATTGTAAGCTACATGCCCTGTCGCCTGAAAAGGCGTATAACTCATTATCTTTCCCGCATGCTCCATCATGGCAGGGATTTCCTGTCCATCGGTAGTAACAAAACAATATACATTTTCCGCATAGGCCCCTTCAAACTGGCCGTTTACGGTAATATCATCTGCTGCCGTTGCCATAGGCCCCGGCAGCAACAATACTGATAGTATTCCCATCACAGCAAACCATGATTTTTTCATCTGAAAGCCTCTCGCTCCGATTAACCGCGATCTTTAATGACGCGTACACGCTGGATATCAGGTGTGCCATCCTTATGCTTGGTGATGGTATCTACCCTGATACGTTCCAGTTCCGGCTCGAATTCTTTCAGTGCTCTGGCCATCCGGTCATCGGCGGCTGCACCGTTCTGCATAGCCCTGTAGATCAACGCAGCCATTTCATACCTAGTCATCATGCGGTCCCCGCCAAACTGTCCGTCCGGATACCCCACAATAACACCGTTCCCTGCCAGAGTCGCTACATAGTCATAAGCCCAATGATTTTCAGGCACATCGGGGAAGAGCTGCATCTTGTCCATATCTAAAGAATCCAGCTGTTTTCCTTCAGCAACCTTTATCAGCGTCCCCTTCATATTTTCCAGTTCAGCGCGAAGATCCTTGATTTCCTTTGCCATCGCCACCCTGGAAGTGGAAACATGATTGCCTTGTCCGAGTTTTACGCTCAAACCGGCATTTATCATATTTTCTCCACCGCCCATTGAACCGCCGACACTGATCATCGTGTCTTCATTCGGGCGATAGAATGCGCCAAGCGCCAAGGCATGGGCATCCTTGTAATTCCCGTATCCCAAAGTGAAATCCCACTTATCATCCGGGTCAAAGTCCAGCGGATGAAGGGCTGCCAAAGCCGCCGCTCCTGCGCCGACACGATTGATACGGTTATCAATATTATTGACGGCTCCGCCGATCTGTTTCAGCTGACCCACATTAACGGCATCCGTATCGGCTTTACCTGCTGCAACATTGGTAATTTGTTTACCGCCTGCATCAATTCCGGTTTGCGTAACGCTCGGACCGTCTTTAATCGTCAGGCCGCTATTGCTCATCACCGTATTTCCCGTAGTCACAGTTTTGAAAGTCGGTGTATCGACTACAGCCACTTTATACTCCGTGCCGCCGTTTGCATTTGTTCCTGTCGTCACGGAAATATTGCTGCCTGCCGTTACGGAAGAGTGCTTGCCTGCCTGGCCGGAGACCACCTTCAGCTGGTCTTCCGTCGCCGCCTGGCCGCTGGTGATGTTGTTCGGATCCCAGGTCTTATTGGTCAGGCCGTTCACTGTTCCTGCCGCACCGTTGACAGTCACCTGTCCGGCTTTGATCGTACCTTCCGTTCCCTTAATGCTGACCTGCTTGGAAGGATCGCTTCCCAGCGTAATATCATCGTTCAGATTCACACGGTATGTCTTGGATCCGTCGGCATTCGTTTCAGAAGTCACCGTTGTATTTTTACCGTCTGCCACTTTTGTGGTTGCACTGGCTGCCGCTTTTTTCAGCTGGCTGACATTGACGGCATCCGTATCAGCCTCGCCTGCGGCCACATTGGTGATTTTCTTGCCGCCTGCGTCGATTCCCGCCTTGGTGACGCTGGGGCCGTCCTTGATCTTCAGCCCGTCCTTATCAACTGTCACTGCCGTATTGCCGGAACCGTCCTGAATGGTAAGCCCGTTGGTATCCATCTTCGTATGGCCTGTTAACACTCTTTACGAAAATATCGTCCTTAAGTGTAACTTTGACTTTGCCGCCTTCGACTCTGGTGGAAATATTCTTACCGTCGCCTACGACATCCACACTTTCACCGAGCTTTTTCTTTACTTCGTTTCCGTCTTCCGCTTTGATGCCGAAGCCCTTATTGATAATCTCCGAGCCTTGATTTTTCAGCTGGCTGACATTTACGGCATCCGTATCGGCTTCGCCTGCCGCTACATTGGCAATCTTATTTCCGCCGTTATTCAGCCCATCCGCAGTAAGAGAAACCGTTCCGGTTCCGGCCGGAGTACGCGTCGTATTCTTGACATAGAATCCGGTAGTATCCATCACCACATTGCCGGCAGTTACACTGTTCAGCTTTATATCCTTGGCAAGACGGACTTTCAGGTTGTTGTTTCCATCAGATACGACACCGATATTATCATCTGTCGTCAGTTTGCTTTCGTCTTTAATGCCGCCAATGACGTTCACCTGTTCATTCAGTTTCTTCTTGATGACATCCCCCGTATCGCCGCCGTACTTCATGCCGTCGTCCAGGGTAGCAATGTCATGCTGCTTACCGTCCTTTTCTTCGATGATGAGACGGGTGATATTGGTGCCGTCAACACCCGGCTTTCCGTCTCCGCCTTTAATGGTGAGCCCGTTGGCACCGTCCTTACCGTTCATGCCGATAGAGCCGTCCTTGCCGTTGATAACTACGGCGGAGCCGTCTTTACCGTTGACGCCGATGGACCCGTCTTTACCGTTTGCACCCTTTTCACCGAGTACCAGGTCGTCTTTTACATTGACTTTGTACGGATTTGCAACAGTACCTTCGCCTTCAACGGTGGTGTTCTTACCGTCTTTCAGGATTGTCTTGCCTGCCGCAACAGCATCTTTCAGCTGGCCGAAGTTGACCGCATCACTGTTTACCGTACCGTTGGCTACGTTGGTGATTTTCTGACTGTTCGCATTCAGACCGTCTTTGTTGATATAAGTCTTTCCGTTGATGGTCAGGCTGCCGTTCGGCCCAAGGTTTACATCTTTCGCCAGACGGATTTTCAGATTATCGCTGCCGTCGGATACGACGCCGATGTTGTCATCATCTGTCAGTTTGCTTGTATCCGTAATGCCGCCCACTACATTGACCTGTCCGTTCAGTTTCTTCTTGATGACAGCCCCCGTGTCACCGCCGTATTTCATGCCGTCATCCAGGGTAGCCACTTCATGGGTCACATGGTTCTTATCTTCGTATACAATTCGCGTCAGATGGGTTCCCGGTGCTCCGTCTACTCCCGGTGCTCCGTCTTTTACATGGATGTCCGCCGATGTTCCGTCCTTACCGTTGATTCCGATATGGCCGTCTACTCCATTCTGACCCGCAGGCCCTTCCGCCGTGATGGTCACTCCATCTTTACCATTCGCTCCCGCTACTCCGACTTTGCCATCTTTGCCATCTTTGCCGGCCGTAATGGTTTCTACTTTCAGGTTTTTGTCCAGGCCGACAATCATTTCACCATTGCTGTCCACCATCGTTTTGATGTTGGAAGGATCATATTCGGTATCCGCCTTCGTACCGGTCCCCTTAATGGTCATGGTGCTGTTCAGTTTTTTAGCCACAATACCGGTATTTCCTGCGAATTTGAGCCCGTCGTCCAGGGTGGCAACGTCATGCTGCTTGCCATCTTTTTCTTCGATAATGAGACGGGTGATATTGGTGCCGTCAACGCCCGGCTTTCCGTCTCCGCCTTTAATGGTGGCGCCGTCCTTGCCGTCCTTGCCGTTGATGGCTATGCTGTCCGCTTTCAGGTTCTTGTCCATGCCGACAATCATTTCACCATTGCTGTTCACCATCGTTTTGATGTTGGAAGGATCATATTCG
>NZ_JH417602.1 GCF_000239275.1 Megasphaera geminata F0357
CGAATATGATCCTTCCAACATCAAAACGATGGTGGACAGCAATGGTGAAATGATTGTCGGCCTGGACAAAAACCTGAAAGTAGAAACCATTACGGCCGGCAAAGATGGCAAAGATGGCAAAGTCGGAGTAGCGGGAGCGAATGGTAAAGATGGAGTGACCATCACGGCGGAAGGGCCTGCGGGTCAGAATGGAGTAGACGGCCATATCGGAATCAACGGTAAGGACGGAACATCGGCGGACATCCATGTAAAAGACGGAGCACCGGGAGTAGACGGAGCACCGGGAACCCATCTGACGCGAATTGTATACGAAGATAAGAACCATGTGACCCATGAAGTGGCTACCCTGGATGACGGCATGAAATACGGCGGTGACACGGGGGCTGTCATCAAGAAGAAACTGAACGGACAGGTCAATGTAGTGGGCGGCATTACGGATACAAGCAAACTGACAGATGATGACAACATCGGCGTCGTATCCGACGGCAGCGATAATCTGAAAATCCGTCTGGCGAAAGATGTAAACCTTGGGCCGAACGGCAGCCTGACCATCAACGGAAAGACTTATATCAACAAAGACGGTCTGAATGCGAACAGTCAGAAAATCACCAACGTAGCCAACGGTACGGTAAACAGTGATGCGGTCAACTTCGGCCAGCTGAAAGATGCTGTTGCGGCAGGCAAGACAATCCTGAAAGACGGTAAGAATACTACCGTTGA
>NZ_JH417603.1:0-3073 GCF_000239275.1 Megasphaera geminata F0357
CTGCGCCCGTTTTCCTGCGGAATTAAATTTTACCGACCAGATCAAACCCGGGGGTCAACGTATCTTTGCCGGGAGTCCATTTTGCCGGGCACACTTCATCACCGTGTTTATGAACGAATTGCGCAGCCTGTACCTTGCGCAATAATTCATCCGCATTACGGCCGATATTTCCGGCGCTGACTTCATAGAGGACAACCTTTCCGTCCGGGTTGATAACAAAGGTTCCCCGTTCCGTAAGGCCCGCGTCTTCAATATATACTTCCAGATCTTTTGCCAATAACCCCGTAGGATCCCCGATCATGGGAAATTCCACTTTACCGACAGTGGCGGAAGAATCATGCCAGGCTTTATGAACGAAATGGGTGTCGCAGGAAACCGAATAAATTTCACAATCAATAGCCTTAAAATCGGCATATTTTCCCTGCAAATCACCTAATTCCGTGGGGCACACAAAAGTAAAATCGGCAGGATAAAAGAACAGCACACTCCATTTGCCGGCCAAATCCTTTTGCGTCACTTCTTTGAAAGCGCCGTTTTGATAGGCTTGAAGAGAAAAATCAGTAACTTTTTTACCGTTGAGAGACATATTAAACCCTCCTTTAAATAATATTTAACTTTAAATGATACTTATTATCATGTGTATTATTGTAAAGGATGGATTGTAAATTGTCAAGAATCATTATTATTTAGAAAAGTCATAAAGCCCCTGCCGCAGCGTCATATGTTCGGATTTATCAAGCATGCGGCCGCCTTTATCAATCATGATCCATACAGGCAGCGCTTTGACGGCATAGTCACGAAGCACACCGGCATCTGCCGTGTAGGTAAGAAAGGTATATCCCTTCTTTGCAATAAACCGATCGGCTTCTTCGCGCCGGCCGGTTAAGGTGACGGCGCAGACATAAACACCGTCCCCCCATGTATCCCGGAATTCCTGAAGCATATCGAGCCCGTCTGCCGTATTGGCATTCCAGGGGTGCCAGAAGTAAAGACAGACAGGCCGGTCATTGTATAAGGTCCTCAGTTTGACCCGACGTCCGTCCCCGTCGATAAGGACTATATTCGGGGCCAGTACTTCCGTTTCGGCCCGAATAAGGGGCGCCGATTCTTTTCTGCCTTCACGCGCAAGCCGTTCCGGCGATTTCCCGTTCCACCAGGCAAAAAGCAATGTCAAACAAACCGCCGCCGCCAATATTAAAATTAAATTTTTACTCTGAACGGAGTTATGCTTCATTATTTCCGCCTGTCCCGAAAAATTTTTATACAGAGGCCTTACTCTGCACGGATACACGACCACGCGTCGGCAAGAGCGGCGAATTCCTCCAGACTCAGGGTTTCGCCGCGGCGGCTGCCGTCAATACGGGCCGTATCCAGAATATCCCGGACCTCCTCGGCCGCAATGCCGCCGCCTTTTAATGCGTTCGCTAAAGTCTTGCGGCGTTGCGCGAAAGAAAAGGCGACGATCCGGAAAAATCTTTTTTCTTCTTTTACTTTCACTGCCGGTTCAGGGCGCACATTCATGGCAACAACTGCCGATGTCACCGCAGGAGGCGGTAAAAACGCCTTCGGCGCGATCTCAAATTCTATATGCGGCTCCGTGCGGTATTGGACGGCAACGGAAAGGGCTCCGTAGATTTTGCTGCCCGGTTTTGCCGTCATCCGTTCGGCCACTTCTTTCTGCACCATGACGACCATGCGTCTGATGGAAAGTTTTTCTTCAAGTAAACGCATAATTACGGGCGTCGTAATATAATAAGGCAAATTGGCGCAAACCGTAAAAGGCTCGTATTTCATTTCCGCCGCTATATCGGTTTTCATGATATCGCCGTGAATGATACGCACATTGTCGTATTTTTCCAATGTTTTAGCCAATATCGGCAACAAACGGCCGTCAATTTCGACGGCCGTAATGTCGGCGCCCGTCTCGGCAAGGGCCTGTGTAAGCGTGCCGTACCTCGGACCGATTTCCAGGACCGGATCGCCGTTCCTCACACCGGCAGCCGCCGCAATATCACGGACAACCTGAGGCCGGATGAGGAAATTCTGCCCCCACTTCTTACTCGCCCGCAGATTGAACCGTTTTACTATATACCTGACAACGTCGGGATTTGCTATTTCCGTTTCTTTCATCTCAATTCTCCTCATCCAGATCTGCCAGCGCGGCTTCCCATTCGGAGCGCGTCACGCCGTAATGATTCAGGCGGCGAAGAAACTGTTTGGCGTTGCCGTAACCGATGCCCAGGGCAGCGCCTAACGCGGCTCTTCTGCCGGCGGCCGCAGCCGTGCCGTTCAACCCGTGGGCCCGTAAATCGGCAAAAGTAAATTCTTCCTGCGGCTCAAATACGGCACACCGTGTTTTTTCCAGGGCCTTACGGATGGCTTCCCCCGAAGCCTGTTCAATGCCGAGATCATTATTGCCTATCGCCTCTTCACGCGGCACAAAAGCATGTTTGGCACGGGGAAACCGTTCGGCCAGATAGCTGCGGATCCGTTCGCCCGCGCTGTCCGGATCGGTCAGTATGATAACGCCGCGGCGTTCATAGGCATGTTTAATCTGCTCCAGCGTATGCGGGTGGAGATTGAATCCGTCTGTCCGAATCATATCGACGTCAATTTTACTGGCCCTGATGCGGGCTTCATCGGCACGGCCTTCGACAATCAGCACTTCTTTGATCATGACAGCGGCCCGCCTCCCGCTTCACAAATAAACCGTGCTGCCTGCAAGACGGCAAGAATATTGTGTTCAAGCACAATACCGCCTTGGAGATACACAAGGTACGGCTCGCGCACAGGGCCGTCCGCCGAAAGTTCAATGGACGACCCCTGCACGAAATCACCGGCCGCCATAATAATTTTATCGGCGTAACCGGGCATATCATCGGCAATCGGAGTAACGTGCGCATCTACGGGAGAAAACCCCTGGATTCCCCGACAGAAAAGCTCCATATTCCGCCTGTTTTTCAGGGCGATCGTCTGGATGAGGTCGCATCGGGGCGCCGCGGCGGCCGGCGATACGGAAAACCCCATACGGGAAAATACGGCGGCGGCAAAAACGGCGCCCTTAATTGGCTTG
>NZ_JH417603.1:3248-42763 GCF_000239275.1 Megasphaera geminata F0357
GGCGGCGGCAAAAACGGCGCCCTTAATGGCTTGTGCCGTAACATGAGGGGCCATAAAAAAGCCCTGGAAAAAAAGCCTGTACCCCGAGGCATACGAACCGAGCTCATCACCTAATCCCGGGGCTGTCAGATAATCGGCGGCTTTTTCTACCAGATCGGCCCGCCCCGCTATATAGCCGCCTGTCGGGGCAATCCCGCCGCCCGGATTTTTAATGAGGGAGCCGGCAATGATATGTGCACCCGCTTCAATCGGTTCTTCCCCGGCGGCAAATTCACCGTAGCAATTATCAACAAAACAAATTGTTTCCGGACTGACCTCTTTAACGACTGCCAGGATTTCACGAATATCTTCTATCCGCAGGGACGGGCGCGTGCTGTAGCCGCGTGAACGCTGCAAAAGCACCATCTTGGGACGTTCTTTCAGTACAATTTTACGAATAGCCTGTAAATCATAGGTGTTGTCCCGCAGGGGCACTTCCCGGTAAAGGACGCCCTTTTTTTTCAATGAGTTACGGCTGTCGCGGGCGTACCCGATAACGCCCTGCATCGTATCGTAAGGCGCCCCGACAAGGGAAACCAGCATATCCCCTGTTTCAAGAAGCGCACAGAGAACGGTTGCCAGGGCATGCGTCCCGGAAACGAAATGCGGCCGGACAACGGCCTTTTCCGCTTTAAAAACGCGGGCAAACACTTCATCCAACTTCTCCCTGCCCGGATCATTGTACCCGTAACCGGACGTACCGGCAAAATGAAAGGCGGATACGCGGGCTTCTTTGTAAGCCGCTAATACCTTTTCCGTATTTTTAAGACTGACGGCGTCGATGCGGGCGAATTGCGCCGCACATTCACGCAAGGCTTCCGCTTTCAGTTCTTCCATATTAATTGACACTGCATGCACACCTTTCCGTCGCGGGAGATTTATAATAAGACTCTATATCCGAAATAACACGGGAAGCCAAGGCGGCTTCCGTAGAAAATGTATTTTTTTCATACCAATGAATGTACGGCATTCTCCTGTACCATGTCAACTGCCGTTTTGCAAAGCGCCTGGTGCGTGTCTTGATGGAATCCACGGCGGCAGCCAGCGCCGTTTCCCCGGACAGATACGCCGCCAGTTCCTCATAACCGATAGCTTTCATAGCCTGGCAGTCTCTGCGTACGCCCTGCCGGAGAAGCCGCCGCACCTCATCAACCCAGCCCTGTTCCAGCATGGAATCAATACGTCTTTCAATGCGTTCATACATGACGTGACGCGGTAATGTAAGGCCGATAACATACGCGTCATAGACGGGAGAACGCTTTTTTACCGGAACCGCCGCCGTCCTGCCTTCACCGGCCTCAATTGCCGCGACCATGCGAATAAGGCGGTGCGTATTGGCAAGAAATTCATGCCAGTCGGGCGGTTCCCACCCCGTATTTCGAACGATATACGCCTGCAATTCAGCTGCAGATAGTGTCTTAACGAGCGTTTCGGCATGCGCTCTTTCCGTCGGGGATACTCGTTTCGCCGCAAAAGCGTACCCTTCTAGCAAGGACTGGATGTAAAGTCCCGTACCGCCGACGAGAATCGGAAGCTTGTGCCGGCTCTGTAATTGTTCGATCTTTTCAGCCGCCATGGCCCGAAAGGCTGCAGCCGAATACGCTTCGCCCGGCTCCGCTATGTCGATGAGATGATGCGTGTAAGCGGCAAGCTGCCGTGCTGTCGGCTTGGCCGTGCCGATATTCATGCCTTTATAAATTTGATAGGCGTCACATGAAATCAGTTCCGTCTCAAAGTATGCGGCCAGTGAAAAGCTGAGAGACGTCTTTCCCACCGCCGTGGGTCCGACGACAGCTATTACATTATTCATATTTATCGGTCACACTCCAAAACAGCATACGCAATACGGCTGTATTTGCCGCCGTACTGTTTCATCTGCGGATATACGCGGCGAATTCCGTGCAGATCGCGCCCCTTTATGACGACGCGCCGGCGGGCAACGGACAGAGCCCGCTCCAGTATGCCGTAAGTCAATGAGCCGTGTTCCATGACGGCACGTACAGGCGTAAAGCTGCAGCTTTCAACAACAGGACGGGAAAACATGGGATCAAAATAAATGACATCATACGATTTTTCGGCGCAGCGCCGCAAAAAGTCTTCATACGTACCTAGATGCAGACGGATACGGCGCAGCGCCGCATTGACGTCGTCCCGTTCATGCCGGAAACGTGAGAAGCCCCAGGCTGTCACCCGGCCCAATAACGGAGACGCTTCCACGGCATCGATCCGGGACGCCCCGTCGAGCCAAAAAGACGCGACGGCCGCATCGGCACCGAAGCCGCACGTGCAATCAAGAAAAGATATGCTTTCCCGTGCGCCGACGGCCTCAAGAAAATGATCCGCATCACCTTCCCGTATGTGTTGAATACGCAGCTCCGCCATGCTCAGATGAAAGCGGTGGATACCGGCTTCGCTGTGAATTTCAGGACCTCTGTCCGTATAAATCAGAATATGTTTATACGCGTTCTGCAGTTCCGTCACGCTTCTGCCGCCGCGGGAAACATATACGGCCCCTGCGGCGGCCGCCCAGACGGCCGCTTCCCGACGCAGCTCTTCGGACGCCTTCAAAGACGTCGTTACATATACCCGGTCTTTCATTTTCTCAGGTCCGCTTAAAGAGTTTAGCCAATTCAGCCGGCGTAAAGCGTACGATGACAGGCCGGCCGTGAGGGCAGACATAAGGCGTTTCCGTATGGAACAGGGCTTCCAGCAGCTCTTTCATCTCTCTTACAGTCAATCTGTCGCCGGCTTTAACCGCGCCGCGGCAAGATAAATAAGCCAGCGAACGATGCCGTAACACGGCCTTGTCCGTCGTCGGGCTTTCATGAAGGATACGGCAGATCTCCTGAAGGGAGTCGGCTATACACGATGTCGGTAAATCGGCGGGTACGGCCTCTATGCGCAGTGTGGCGGGACCCGCTTCGGAATACGTATAGCCGAGATCGGTAAAAACATCGGCCCGTTCCGCAAAAAGCTCCATATCATGGGCGTCCACCTCAACGAACTCGGCTGTCAGCAGCTGTTGACTCGGCATTGCGCCGGCCCGCCTGCAAAATTTATCATACCGCACCCGTTCGTGGGCGGCATGTTGGTCAACAATATACAGATCTTCCCCTTTTTTGGCAAGAATATAGCAGTCCGCAACAACGCCCAAGGGCACAAAAAGTTCCGCATCTCCTTCAAAAGCAATACTTTCTTCTTTTTCTGCCGGCACAGGCATTTCCCGGCGTCCTTCAAGGACATCGCTGAGCGTGTTGCCCGCCGCATAAAGCCGGACATGCGCCGCAGGGCGATACGGTGCGGCGGCATCCTTTTTTAAAGGAATATACCCGTGCTGTAACGCGGCTTTATCTCCGGCAGGCATCGGCCCGGTCTCCCGGACGATATCCGCGGGCGTGTTTTGCCCGGAAAAAGCGAATTCCGTCGGCGCTGCCGCAAGTTCCGCCTTTAAAACCTGCCGCGGCGAAAGATTTGCCGGCGTAGCGACCTGTTCCGGCTTTTCCTGCCCCATAAGCGCCGTAATAATGCTGTGGTACACGGCACGGTATACTCGCTGTTCATCGGCAAACTTGATTTCCGTCTTTGCAGGGTGAACATTTACATCAATAGCCGCCGGATCGATATGGAGATACAGGATGGCGAAAGGATAACCCGTTTTGGGCAGCATGGCGTGGTACGCATTTTCTATCGCCTTGAACACGACGGCATTATGAATAACGCGGTTATTGACAATACATGTCTGCCAGGCGCGGCTGCTCTTTAACAGCGACGGCTTGCCGATGAAACCGTCCAGAGTAATATCGTCGGCAGCGTATGTAACGGGAAAAACTTCTTTTGCCACGGACGCGCCGTATACGGCGGCGACCGCGTCAAGAGCGCTGCCGTTGCCGCCCGTATGGCCGGACGTACGGCCGTTATTAATAAACGTAAAAGAAACGTCCGGCCGGGTCAGGGCAAGCTTTGTCAAAATGTCACTGATTTTCGAACTTTCCGTCCGTTCACTTTTCATGAATTTTTTACGGGCCGGCGTATTGAAAAAAAGATCACTCACTTCCATAGTCGTACCGACGGCGGCGCCGGTCTGTTCTTCTCCCGTCACCGTCCCGCCGGCTAAGGTGAGCCGGAAAGCGAATTCATCATCTTCCGTGCGCGTGGTAATCGTCAAACGGGAAACTGCCGCGATACTCGGTACGGCCTCACCGCGGAAGCCGAGAGAGCTCATGGAAAATATATCTTCAATCGTACTGATCTTGCTGGTGCCGTGACGGATAATACATTTTTTCGCATCTTCCCGGCTCATACCGCTGCCGTTATCGCTGACGCGCATATACGTCCGGCCGCCGTCGGCTATCTCGGTTTCTATCGCCGTCGCCCCCGCATCCAATGCATTTTCCACCATTTCTTTTATAACCGACGCGGGACGTTCTACGACTTCACCGGCGGCTATCTTGTTGGCCGTCGCTTCGTCCAGCACATGGATGATTGAGCTCACGTAATACCACTCCCCTCTTCCGCTTCTTTTTGCAACGTATGTAAAAACGATATGGCTTCGATCGGCGTCATGCTCATAATGTCGACATGTAACAACTTCTCCGTAACGGGGTCGGCAAAAAGGCTGTCGCTCCCGTCAGCCGCGACGGCTTTTGAAGGTTCGGGCCGTACAGGCACGGCGCCGCCGGAGCTTTCCAGGTCGGCAAGAATGACCTCCGCCCGCTTCAAAAGCCCTTCGGGCAGACCGGCCAGGCGGGCGACATGCAGGCCGTAGCTGCGATCGGCGCCGCCCGGAATAATACGGCGCAAAAACTTGATAGTCTTGCCTCTTTCTTTCACGGCAACTGTATAATTTTTGAGCATGACGCCGACTCGTCCGCCATGGCTACAAGCTCATGATAATGCGTTGCAAAGAGTGTAAACGCATGGATGTTTTTCAGGCAATACTCAATAACCGCCTTGGCGATGGACATGCCGTCGAAGGTACTCGTGCCTGTACGGCCTATCTCATCGAGAATCAAAAGGCTCCGTGCCGTCGCATGCCGCAGTATATATGAAACTTCCTTCATTTCCGTCATAAATGTGCTCTGGCCCGCTAAAATATCGTCGCTTGCGCCGATGCGCGTAAAGATACGGTCCACCGGGCAGACGGAGGCGCTTTTAGCCGGAATGAACGACCCTATCTGCGTCATCAAGACGAGTACGGCAACCTGACGCATAAATGTCGACTTGCCGGCCATATTCGGACCCGTTATCACGAGGACTTCATGATCTTTGTGATTTAACGTCACGTCGTTGGGGACAAATACTTCATCCCGCGAATACTGTTCAATAATGGGATGCCTGCCGTCATCAATGCGGATAATGTCATCCCTGTTAAGGGCGACGGCCACATAGCGGTTATTATGCGCCGCGCAGGCCAGGCTGTAAAGGCAATCTATTTCCGCCACGGCTCTGGCCGTTACCTGCATGACGCCGATATGGGCCTGTATGCGCTCACGCACTTCGCCGAAAAGTTTATGTTCCAGCGCAAGAAGCCGTTCCTGTGCCGTCAATACCTTAATTTCAAAATCCTTCAATTCGGGCGTAATGTACCGTTCCGCATTGACAAGGGTCTGCTTGCGCACATAATACGGCGGCACGGGCTTGGTATTGGCGTGGCTGATTTCAAAATAATAGCCGAAGACCTTCGTATAGCCGATTTTCAGCTTAATGCCCGTACTTTCCTTTTCTTTTTCTTCCAATTCCCTCAAGAAGGCATGACTGTTTTCAGAAATACTGCGAATTTCATCAAGCTCTTGCGAGTAGCCGCTGCGGATAACTCCGCCGTTGCGCAGGACCGCCGCCGGCTCATCTTTTATGGCGCTGTCGATTAAATCATACACGTCCTCATGAAGGGATACACGCTCATGCAACGACGTTAAAAGACCTGCCGCGCTCTGCCCCAGCACGTTCTTCAATGCGGGGAGAACACGCAGCGATTCGCGCAGCGCCACTAAATCCCCGGGGCCGGCCGTGCCTGTGCCGATACGCGTTAAAATACGTTCGAAATCATAGATGCTGCGCAGTGTGTCACCCAGATCCTGACGCATAATCTCATGATTAAGCAGGTCTTCGACGCCGTCCTGACGGGCGGCTATATCAACGAGCCGCAACAGCGGTGCTTCCAGCCATTTGCGCAGAAGCCTTCCGCCCATAGCGGTTTCCGTCTTGTCCAGTACCTCGAGGAGCGTTCCCTTCCGTCTGCCGTCACGCACGTTCTGCGTAATTTCCAAATGACGCAGGCTCGAAGCGTCGATGAGCATCTGTTTTTTACAGGTAAGAGGATGCAATACCGAAATATGTGATACATCGGCTTTCAGTACTTCTCTGACATAGGTCAGCAGAATGCCGACGGCACGGGCCGCCCCCGCGGCTTCGGCCATAGCCTCGGCCCCGTAGTAAGCGGCGCCGACGCGTTCATACGCAACCGTGTCATCCGCTTTATACGGCGTCAGGGCGCACCGCTTGAGTCTGCTCGCAATAAACTGCTCTAAAGCCGCAATATGTGCATCTACATGAGCATATACCAGTTCCGTCGGTTCATACACGGCAAACACGTCAAAAACTTTATCTTCAAATTCCTCTGCCGGGCAGGTCAGCCACATGGTCTCGCCGGTGGTGACATCCGCCAGGACGGTCTGCACCGTGCCGGCCTCTTCCGTAACGCAGGCGATATAATTATTCTTCTTCGACGATACGGCATGTTCCAGCGTAACCGTGCCGGGCGTGACAACACGGATAATCTCGCGTTTCACGATCCCCTTCGCCGCTTTCGGGTCTTCCATCTGCTCACAAATGGCGACCTTATAGCCTTTGTGGACAAGCCGTTCTATATACGTTTCCGCCGAATGGAACGGCACTCCGCACATAGGGACCCGTTCTTTATTGCCGCCGGCCCTGCCGGTCAGCGTCAGATCCAGCTCGCGGGAAGCCGTCAAGGCGTCATCAAAGAACATTTCATAAAAATCCCCGAGACGGAAAAACAACAACTTATCTTTACATTGCTCCTTGACCTCCAAGTACTGTTGCATCATAGGGGTCAATTTCGTCTGTTCAGCCAATGTGTGCCTCCTGCTTCAGGGTATGCCCTTTCAGGACCCATGTCTGTCCCTTATCGACATGCACGGGTACCGTATCGCCGACAGCGAGGGCACCGTCATTTTCCCAGATAATCATTTTATTGCCGCTTGTTCTGCCAAACCAATGATTCTCATCGTTCTTCGTCGGCCCTTCGACAATAACCTCATAATCACGGCCTTCCATTTCTTTGTTGCAGGCGAGGCTGATCTCATTTTGCACGGCCATCAGCCGCCTCAAGCGATCGCTTTTCACTTCCTGCGGAACCTGATTGCCCATTGTTGCCGCCGGCGTTCCTGTCCGCGGTGAATAGATAAATGTATAAGCCATGTCATACCGTACTTTTTTCAAAAGCTTCAGCGTGTCTTGAAACATGTCTTCCGTTTCACCGGGAAACCCCACGATGAGATCCGTCGTCAGGGCAACATCGGGTATTTTTTCACGGACATACTCAATTAATTCCAGATAATGTTCGGCCGAATAGCCGCGGTTCATCTTCTTCAGCAGTTCTGTCGAGCCGCTTTGAACGGGTAAATGGAGATGGGTTACTACCTTACTGCACTGAGCTATGGCGTCGACCATGGCAAAGGTCATGTCCTTAGGATGGCTCGTCATGTACCGTACCCGTTCGATGCCGTCAATCTCTTCAACGGCATACAGGAGTGCCGAAAAATCCGTGCCGTCTTTAAAATCAAGGCCGTAAGAATTGACGTTCTGTCCGAGAAGCGTAATTTCTTTATACCCCTCATCGGCAAGATTTCTTACTTCTTCAACAATCTCTTCAAGAGGCCTGCTCACTTCTCTGCCCCGCACATACGGGACAATGCAGTAGGTGCAGAATTTATTGCATCCGTTCATAATAGGCACCCAGGCAAAAAATTTCTGAAACCGTCTGGTAGGAATGTCATAAAAAACATTGCCGTCCATATCCGTTGCCAGGGCGTGTCCCCGTTTTTCCTCCCGTTCCTTAATGAGGTCGATAAGTTTATGAATATTATGTGTGCCGATTACGAGATCAAGATGAGGGGCCCGTTTGAAGAGGCGTTCCTGCCACTCTTGAGCCATACACCCGGTAACGGCGATGATCAGATCGTTATTGCGTGCTTTCAGGTGCTTGAACTCGCCGATTTTGCCGAGAACCTTGTCTTCCGCCGTTTCACGGACACAGCATGTATTCATCAAAATAACATCGGCCAGTTCCGCATCCTCCGTCATCGTATAGCCGAGCTCTTCAAGCTGTCCGGCATAACGCTCCGAATCGGACGAATTCATTTGACATCCGTATGTAATGAGACAATACTGTTTATTGGTCAGCAAATCCATTTCTATATACACTCCGTTTATTACAACATAAAGTTCGGTTTTACATTTTATAATACCATATACGGCGTATATTCACCAGCACAGACAACAACTCTCAAAATTAGATGCGGCAACACGCGAAATTCCTTCCCTTACTGTTCTCGGTAAGAAAATACGGCCGCACCGATAGGAAAACGACCTCCGTACACCGCTCCCGCCGCTGCTTCGGTCATGCCCGCCTGTAACGGGTATACAGAAATTTAAAGCCATACTTCCGCTTCCGCCAGGCAATGCCGATCATACTCTGCCGCAAGAATACCGTTTTCCGGTAACGGTCCCGTATCAGGCAATATCTAAAGCCGCATACACTTTTACCGGAGCGTGTGCAGGGTTGGTTTTACAGTCCTCCCGCTTGCGTTATATACTGATAGAGGGTATATTACTTACATATCCACATATATGCGGGACCGCTTTTATTTAACTTGCCGCAGCTCTCACTGTTCCGGCGACATTCTATTGTATTAACCCTGAAAGAAGGAATCTTCCATAATGATCGAAAATCCGGCAAATCAAAAAAAAGCGAAACTTATGCTGCTCACTGCCATGATTCTTTTCGGAACGCTGGGGCTGTTTATCCGTTATATCGGAGAAATCCCTTCCTCCGTAATCGCCCTCATACGGGCCGCCGTGGGCTGTCTCTTTTTACTCGTGTTCATACGGGTAAGAAAGATTTCTCTTTCAAGAACGGCCCTCAAAGCAAATCTGAAACTGCTGACCGTGTCCGGGGCTTTTTTAGGGTTTAACTGGATTTTTCTTTTTGAAGCGTTTAAGCATACGAGTATAGCCATAGCCGTTATTTGTTACTACATGGCTCCCGTCATCGTTATTCTGGCATCACCCTTCACACTCGGTGAACGGCTGACGCCCCGCAAGGTTTGCGGTGTCTTCGGGGCATTGCTCGGAATGATTTGTATTTCCGGAATATACCGCACGGGCTTTTCCGCCGCTGCCGATATATCGGGTATTTTCTTCGGCTTGCTGGCGGCCTGCTTCTATGCCGCCGTAATTCTTTGCAACCAAAAAATCAAATCTGTCGCGTCATATGACCGCACGATTATCCAGCTTTTTATTGCCTGCCTGGCTTTGCTGCCTTATACGGTTTTAACGGAATACGGCACACCGATATACATTACTCCGTTTTCACTGGCTGTACTTCTGTTTATAGGTATCGTTCATACCGGAATTACATACGTTCTGTTTTTCAGTTCCATAAAAGACCTTCCCGCCCAATCGGTCGCAATATTTACATATTTAGACCCCATTGTCGCCGTTCTTCTTTCGGTCCTCTTCTTAGGTGAAAGTTTAACCCCTGTCGGCGCACTCGGTGCATTCCTCGTATTAGGCTCAACCTTTTTCAGCGAACAAGAATAAGACGGCAGTGACTTACCCGATGTTAAACGCCGCGCCGTATCTTCTATATCCCAGTAAAAAGACATGCCTGCCGGCATGTCTTTTTACTGGGTCCCGCCGACGGTCATAACCGGAAATATCGGGTAAGCCGTCGGTAAAACGGGGCCGGACGTTTTTATTGTTTTTACCGCCGACACGGCGCAATGCGTTAAACTGATCGCCTTGCCGCTTTTACGGTGCCGGAAACGCCGTTACAAAGGTCCTATCTGTTTTTTACCGCCGCAACGATACGCTTCAGCCCTTCCGCAAGAAGGGAACGGGGCATGGCCAGGTTCAGACGCACATATCCTTTCGCATTGTCGACAAAGAGCGCGTCTCCCCCTTCGAGGAGGACTCCCGCCTTATTGGCGAAGAAATCGGGAATATCTTCTATATCACCCATATACGGATTAAGATCAACCCACGCCAGATAGGTGGCTTCGGGAATTTCAAAACGGGTCTCCGGAAGGTCTCTGTCCAATGTCTCTTTAACAAAAGAAAAATTACCGTCCAAGTACGTCTTCATCCGGTCAAGCCATTCGTACCCGTGTTCATACGCGGCCCGGTGAGCCGCAATAGCCAGCGGGTTGATATTCATGGCATATGAATTGGTGTAAGTAATCCATCGGTCTTTCAAATCCCGGTTGCGGATAATTATTTCCGCCAACATCAGACCGGCCATATTGAAGCATTTCGAGGCGGACGTGCAGACAATAAGCCTGTCATAACCGGGCATGATCTTAGCCATGGGAATATGTTTCCGCCCCTGGCGCAGGAGATCACAATGGATCTCGTCGCTGATAATCCAGAGATTATTTTTTCCACAATGGCCGCCACCTTTTTCAGTTCTTCTTCCGTCCAGATACGGCCCGTCGGGTTATGAGGACTGCACCAGATGAGAAGCGTTGCCTGCGGGTCGGCCGCATCCCGTTCGAGGGACTCGAAATCAATCCGCCACCGGCCCTCTTTATCCTTATACAGCTTGTTATATATAGCCTTTTTCCCGTTGTAGTCCAGGGCGTTCCGAAAATAGCCGTACGCCGGCGTATTGACGACGGCATACTCCTTATCGGTCAGCAAGAAATCCGTCAACTTGTATAAGGCGGGAATGATACCCAGGGAAAAGCATATATCCCGGCGCGGATACGTCCAGCCGTACATCTTTTCGTTCCATGCATTGTACGCATCATAGAAGGATTGCTCGAATACCTGGCTGTAGCCGAGAATACGCTTGTCCAAACGTTCTTTAACGGCATCGATAATGGCGGGGCACATGGCAAATTCCATATCGGCAATCCACATCCGGATAAATTCTTCATCTTTAAAGGGAAATGTCTTTTTCCCTTCAAAGTCATGGAAAATATACCCGCGGAAACCGTCCGTATTAAGGGCATTCGTATGCCTGCGGTCTATAATTTCATCAAAATCGTACTTCACGCTTTTCCCTCCTTTACATCGGCATCAAAATAATTATACAGATTAATTTTATGATAACAAACAGTAATCAATCATGTCAAAAACATTGCGCCGAATTATAAATGCCGCTTTGCAGGCCTTACCGCCGCCGGCATGGCACGGACGGCGGCAGTTTTACCTGTATGCGTGATCATCTTAGCTTTACACAGGCCCCTCTGTCCTTTTCCCTGTAAAGGGTATATGAAAAGAGCCTCTCTTTCTGAGGTACCCCCAAATGTCCGGCTTTTTTGGAGATATCCCGCTTCCTGAGAGACTCTTTTTTTTATTGTCCGGAAAAGGTTTTTACCACGTCAAGGCGAAGAAGGGCCCTTTTCAGCGCCAGTTCGGCGCGATCATAGTCGACGCCTTCGTCTTTACTTTCCAGACGGCGCTCTGCACGGGCTTTTGCCGCTTCAGCACGTTTTACGTCAATGCTTTCGGGCAGTTCCGCCGCCGGCGTGACGACAGTAACTTTGTTGTCACTGACTTCCATAAAACCTTTAGCTACGGAAATTTTCTTTTTTACGCCGTTCTGCGTATACGTGAGCGGCCAAATGCCCAAGGAAGCGATAAGCGGCGCATGATGGGGCATAACGCCGAGATCCCCGTCCAAAGCGCGGACAAGGACAAATTCCACGTCATCGTTAAAGACGAAAGCGTCCGGCGTAATAACCTCCAGTCGAAGTGTTCTGCTGTTTTCTTCCATAGACTATTCTCCTTTCAGAGTCTTAGCCTTTTCGTATGCTTCCTCAAGATTCCCTACCATGTAGAAAGCTTGTTCCGGCATATCGTCACACTTGCCGGAAAGAATTTCTTTAAAGCCCGCGATCGTCTCTTTCAGCGGGACATAACGGCCTGCCTGTCCCGTGAACTGTTCCGCAACGGCGAAGGGCTGGCTGAGGAAACGCTGTACCTTACGCGCACGGGCAACGGTAAGTTTATCATCTTCCGATAACTCGTCAATACCGAGAATAGCGATGATATCCTGCAAATCTTTATATTTCTGCAGGATAGCCTGTACTTCACGGGCCACTTCGTAGTGGTCTTCCCCGATGATATGCGGATCCAAAATACGTGACGTCGAATCCAGGGGGTCAACGGCGGGATAAATACCGAGTTCGGCGATCTGGCGGGACAGTACCGTCGTTGCGTCCAGATGAGCAAAGGTAGCTGCCGGAGCCGGGTCGGTCAAGTCGTCGGCAGGTACGTACACGGCCTGTACGGAAGTGATGGACCCCTTTTTCGTCGAGGTAATGCGTTCCTGCAGCGTACCGACGTCCGTACCCAAGGTCGGCTGATAGCCGACGGCGGACGGGATACGGCCGAGCAGGGCGGAAACTTCCGAGCCTGCCTGTATGAACCGGAAAATGTTATCGATGAAAAGAAGCACGTCCTGATGTTCCTCATCGCGGAAGTATTCCGCCATGGTAAGTCCCGTAAGGCCTACACGCATACGGGCTCCGGGCGGTTCGTTCATCTGTCCGTAGACCAGCGCGGTTTTGCTGATAACGCCGGATTCCTTCATTTCGTTCCATAAGTCATTGCCTTCGCGCGTACGTTCCCCTACGCCCGTAAATACGGAGTAGCCGCCGTGTTCCGTCGCGACATTGTGAATCAGTTCCATAATAAGTACGGTCTTGCCGACGCCGGCGCCGCCGAACAGACCGATTTTACCGCCCTTGGAGTACGGCGCAATGAGGTCGACGACCTTAATGCCCGTTTCCAAAATTTCCATGGTCGGAGACAGGTCGTCAAATTTCGGGGTAGGACGGTGGATGGGCCAATAGTCGTCAGCTTCAACCTTTTCGTCAACCTTATCCACCGTTTCACCCAAAACATTGAAAATACGTCCCAGCACGCCCTTTCCGACGGGAACACGAATGGGCGCGCCCGTATTTTCAGCTTCCATACCGCGTACCATGCCGTCCGTCGAACTCATGGCAACGCAGCGCACTACGTCGTCACCCAAATGCTGCATGACTTCCGCAATAAGATCTACGGCCTGGTCTCCTTCACCGCCTCTGACGTGAATAGCGGTATAAATCTGCGGCAAGTCTTTTTCTACAGAAAACCGAACGTCAATTACCGGGCCGATGACCTGGATGACTTTACCAAATTTATCACTCATGAAGAGGTTCTCCTCTCTATTCTAGACTAATATCCTACTGCAACGCATTCGCACCGCTGACAATTTCCGTCAATTCACTCGTAATGCCCGCCTGGCGCACTTTATTGTAGTGGACGGTCAGCCGTTCAATCAGTTCACCGGCATTATCCGTCGCCGTTCTCATGGCCGTCATACGGGCGCCCAGCTCGCTGGCGGCGGACTGCAAAAGCGCATTATAAACGAATGATTCCAAATAGGTCGGCAATAACGCTGCCAGAACCTGTTCTCCGCCGGGTGCAAAGATATATTCTTCCTTCGGCCCTTCCGTATCGGCTGCTACGGCGTCAATAGGGAGCAGTTTGGATACAGTTACGTCCTGCATCAGGGCAGAACGGAATTTTGTATACACGACATGCACTTCGTCGACTTCGCCGTCAACAAAGCGTCTGACCGCTTCTTTCATAACGGTTTGGGCATGATAAAACTGAGGTTTATCAGAGAACCCGCTCCATCTTCCTTCAGGCGTAACATGAAGCCGTTTCAAATACTCAAGCGGTTTGCGGCCCGTCACCAGAAAGCATGTGCCGGACTTTCCTTTTTCCATGAGAACGGCGGCCATGGCTTTGTTTTATTCGAGTTGAACGCGCCGGCCAAACCTTTATCGGCACCGACGATAATATAGCATGTCCGTTTCACTTCGCGTTGTTCAAACAAAGGACTGACTTCGCTGCTCGCCGCAGCAGCCAGACGGTGCAGCATGCCTTCTATCTTATCCGTAAAAGGCGCCGTCGCCATGGCGCGCTCCTGTGCACGACGCAGACGTACGGAAGACACCATCTTCATGGCCTTCGTGATCTGTTGAGTATTCGTTACGGATTTAATCCGCCTGTTAATCTCGCGTGCACTCGGCATAGACTATTCCTCCTCTTTAATGAGTTCATGCTTAGCGCCGAAGAGCTTCATAAATTCTTCAACCGCTTTTTTGAGGATAGTTTCGTCTTCTTCGCCGAGCTGCTTCGTTTCCTTAATACGGCTGCCCACATCGGGATAGTTTGTATGCATGAACTTGATGAACTGATCTTCAAATTCAGAAATATCTTCTACCTTTACAGGCATCAGGAACCCTTTGACAGCCAGGTAAATCTGCATGACCTGATCCTCTACGGGCATCGGCTGATATTGCGGCTGAACGAGCATCCGCATCGTCCGTTCACCGCGGTCGATCTGGGCCTTCGTGTTCTTATCAAGGTCGGACCCGAACTGGGCGAATGCGGCCAGTTCGCGATACTGAGCCAGATCCAGACGCAGCGTACCGGCGATTTTTTTCATGGCTTTAATCTGCGCGGAGCCGCCGACACGGGATACGGAAAGCCCGACGTTAATGGCCGGCCGTACGCCGGAGTTGAATAATTCCGTTTCCAGGAAAATCTGTCCGTCCGTAATTGAAATTACATTCGTAGGGATATAGGCGGAAACGTCACCTGCCAACGTTTCGATGATCGGCAGGGCCGTAATGGAGCCGCCGCCCAATTCGTCGGAAAGCTTGGCGGCGCGTTCCAGCAGCCGGGAATGTAAATAGAATACGTCGCCGGGGTACGCTTCGCGTCCGGGCGGGCGGCGCAGGAGCAGGGACATGGCGCGGTACGCCTGCGCGTGTTTGGACAGGTCATCGTACACGCAAAGAACATCTTTACCCTGTTCCATGAAATATTCACCCATGGAAACGCCTGCATACGGGGCCAGGTACTGCAGCGGCGCACCGTCGGCAGCGGTTGCGGCGACAACGATAGTATATGCCATGGCGCCGTGTTCTTCCAGGATACGGACAACGCGCGACACAGTGGACGCTTTCTGACCGATGGCAACATATACGCAAATTACGCCGCTGTCTTTCTGATTGATGATCGTATCGATGGCGATAGCCGTTTTGCCGGTACCGCGGTCCCCGATGATCAACTCGCGTTGGCCGCGGCCGATAGGGACCATCGAGTCGATAGCTTTAATACCGGTCTGCAAAGGCACCTTTACAGGCTGGCGGTCGGCGATACCCGGCGCTTTGACTTCGATAAGGCGGGATTCTGTCGTACGTATTTCCCCCTTGCCGTCAATCGGTATACCCAGAGGATTGACGACACGGCCGACCATGGCATCGCCGACGGGCACACGCATAACGCGGCCGGTACGACGGACCGTATCGCCTTCTTTGATCAAATCGTCTTCACCGAGCAATACGGCGCCGACATTGTCTTCTTCCAAGTTTAAGGCTAAGCCATATACACCGTGAGGCAATTCCAATAATTCCCCGGACATGGCCTTATCCAAACCGTAAATATGGGCAATACCGTCCCCTACTTCCAGGACCGTGCCAACATCGTCCACATTCGTTTCGACATGGTAGTCTTCGATTTGTTTTCTGATTATAGCCGTAATTTCTTCAGGCTTAATATTCATTTCTAATCCGTCACCTCGTTTGCTGCACTGCCTTGTAATAAGGAGTGTTCCATATTGCGGATTTGTCGCTTCAGGCTGCCGTCGATTACTTGGTCGCCGATACGGATGACCACGCCACCGAGAATAGTCGGATCAATATAATACAACGGTTCGATCTTTTTACCTGTCAGCTCTTCCAGTTTAGCGACAAGCGTATGTTCTTCTTCTGCCGTCAACGGCTTGATGAGACGTATCTTTGCCACTTCGATATTTTGAGCGGCCCGGGCCAGATCAATGAAACAATCGACGGCTTCCGTCATCGCCCCTTCTCTGCGGCGATCCACCATAACGTAGAGAAATTGGCAGACAACAGGCGCAACGGCGCCGGAAAAGATTTGTTCGAGCGTTTCTTTCTTGACCCCGTCGGTTATGAGAGGATTGCTTAGGAATTTACGAAGATCTTCATTTTCCCGAAGGACTTCACGAACGGTCTTCATATCCTTGACCATCGTTTCAAGTGAATTCGTCTTCCCGGCAATATCGAACATGGCCTGGCTGTATTTTCTGTATACGGATTCCGGTATCATATGTATCTACCTGGCGAGCTGCTTCGCATCCATGCGTTCCATACACTCTTTGATGAGTTTGGAATTCATGTCCGTATTCATATTTTTTTCAAGTAATTTTTCTGCCACAGCCAGAGACAGGGAAACTACTTCTTTTCTCATTTCACGAACGGCCGCTTCACGCTCGCTGACCATTTCGGCATGGGCCATTTCCTTTTCACGGGCTATTTGTTGACGGATGGCTTCAAGCTGCACCCGGCCTTCCGCTTCAGCCTGTTTGACAGCTTTGTCTATAATGGCTTGCGCCTCCGTCCGGGCCGTCTGCAGCTGTTTCTCATAATCGGCCTTCAGCCGTTCCGCAGCCAGACGCGATTGCTCTGCACCGTTTAAGTCGGACGAAATTTTATTTCTCCGTTCTTCCAGAACCTTCAACATCGGTTTATACGCGAATTTTGCCAAAACGGCAACCAGAATAAAGAAGTTGAGGAATTGGAAAAGCAACGTACCGTTTATACTGATCAATAGTATTCCCTCCCCGTTAACGTAAGTTTACTTCCTTATTCCTAATTAGAGCAGGCTTATGAACGGATTGGCAAATACCAAAACGATAGCGATAACGGCCGCGATGATAGGGATAGATTCGATCAGGCCGATAGAAATCAACATGTTGGTGAGAAGTTTACCGCCCATTTCCGGCTGACGCGCCGTACCTTCCAGCATCTTAGATGCCGCGTTGCCGTCCGCGAGCGCCGCGCCCAAAGCGGCCAAACCGATACAAAAGCAAGCACTGAATGCGGATACTGCCAAAACAATTGCCTTTTCCATAAGTAAAAACCTCCTAATATAAAAACAGTGTAAGTTAGTGTGACCCGCGGAATGACGGAGCCAGGTAAGACGTTGTCAAAATCGTAAAAATAAAGGCCTGAATCAATCCGATAACCAGGCTGAACACGAGCCAGATCACCGGCACTCCGAACGGAACCAGTTCGTAAAGGACTTCCATCAGAATTTCACCGGCCAGGATGTTTCCGAAAAGACGGAAAGACAATGTCAGCGGCTTTGTAAATTCTTCCATAATGTTAATGGGTAAGAACAGGGCGAAAGGCTGAAAGAAATGTTTGAAATAATTGCCCGCGCCTTGATTGCGGATGTAAAGCACATGCGTCAAAAACGATGCGACCAACGCCAAAGCGACAGTTGTATTCAAATCGTTCGTCGGGAAGAGAAAGGCACGCCCGGATTCGGTAATAACCCGAACTCATTGGCAAAGAAAATAAACAGGAACATCGTCAACAGGACGGACGTAACCTGACCGTATTTGGGCCCCAGATTCTCCTTGAACTGGTCCAGCAAGGCCTCTACGATCATTTCCATACCGTTCTGCAATCCGCTCGGCACCATGGAACGCCCCCGCGTGGCGAGAAGGGTGACGACGATGACAATCGCGGCTACTATCCAAGCCATGATAAGCGTATCAAGATTAACATTCAGGCCTAACAACCGGACAACCGTATGATGCCCCGCGTGTAACTCCATAAGCTGCACCTCCCTTCTTACTTAGTATGTCGTAAAGCACTGACAAGGGTTTCTCCGAAAATCAGTATCCTGTACATCATGACGCCCGCCACGAACGGCAAAATTCTGATTTGCGGAAATTGCAGTACGACAATCAGCACCAGCGCGATAAAAAACAGGCGAACGGCTGCTCCTCCCCGAATGAACAGGAGCGCTCGTTCAGGAGCCATTTTTGAAGATTTCGCCAGGCGATTGCTGAGCATGATAAAGTAAAGCAGGTTAACCAGATTGCCGATGAGCCATCCGGACAGGTATATGCTGTAACCGCTTACGGCTATAACAACCGTGCCGGCAAGAGCCATAACGAGGAGTCGAACTATTGTATGCTTTACATAGGCAACAAATTCTTCCATCGCGTGCCTTTCTCTTCCCGACTACTTGATCTTTTCGTCCAGATTTCCGGCCTTTCTGTAAAGGGACCAGAACCCTGTAACGGCGCCTAACAGGGAAAACCCTATCAATCCGAAAGGATTGGTTTCAAAACAGGAGTCTATAAAGCGGCCGATCAGGACGCCGGCGAAGATATTCACAAAAAGCGTCAGCCCCAACGATCCGGCCGCGGCAACAAGCTGCAGCGCGGTCATCGTATTATTTCCGTTCCGGGTCCTGTCTTTTTGATCCTTACCTTCACGCATAGTTTCCCGAACTCCTATCAGGCGATTGCAGCAGAACAAGGTGCTTTTCCCTTGTTATTTCCCATGTCTGCGGGAAATTATACTACGATTTTATTCTACTCTTTCCCTATTGAAATTGCAATAAAATAAGCGGCCGCCCAAATTAAATAAATATAAAAAAGAACGGCTTGTCGGGGCCGTTCCTTACTGTCTTTATACAAATCCGTAAATAAGTAATCCATATTTTTACATAAATTCATCCGGCCTGCCGCCTTTTCCGGCAAAAACGTGAAGGATGGCACGCACGATCCGTTCCGCCGCCCTTCCGTCCCCGTACGGGTTAACGGCGTTGCTCATAGCATTATAGGCGTCTGCATCGGTGAGGAGTGTCTTCGTCGTATTGTAAACGGCATCCTTATCCGTTCCTATGAGGGCTACGGTACCCGCTTTTACGGCTTCCGGCCGTTCCGTCGTATTACGTAATACAAGGACCGGTTTGCCTAATGACGGAGCCTCCTCCTGAATGCCGCCGGAGTCGGTGAGGACAAGATAACTGCGGCTCATGAGATTGGCAAAGGGCTCGTAATCAAGCGGTTCAATGAGGTGAATCCGATCAGCGCCCGCCAATTCCTCATTGACGACTTGCCGCACAAGGGGATTGCGATGGACGGGGAAAACAATTTCCGCGTCTTCCGTCTCCCCGACAATGGATCGCAGCGCTTTATATATATGACGCATAGGCTCACCGAGATTCTCCCGCCGGTGCGTCGTCAGAAGAATGATACGGCGTTTCGCAAAATCTATACTGCGCAAGTCTTCATCGTCAAAGCGGTAATCCGGGCGGACCGTCTTCATCAGCGCGTCAATAACCGTATTGCCGGTCACGTACACGGCGGTCTCCTTCACTGCTTCACGCAGAAGATTTTCCTTCGCCGTCGTCGTCGGGGCAAAATGAAGAGCCGCCACGGCACCTGTCAGTTTACGGTTCATCTCTTCCGGAAAAGGCGAATATATATTGCCTGTCCGCAGTCCCGCTTCCACATGTCCGACAGGGATCTGCTGGTAATATGCGGCAAGCGCGCCGGCGAAGGTCGTCGTCGTATCGCCGTGTACGAGGACGAGATCGGGTTTTTCTTTTTCCAGGACGGCCTTGAGCCCCATCATGGCCCGCGCCGTAATATCATAGAGAGTCTGCCCCCGGGACATAATGTCCAAATCATAATCGGGAACAATGCAAAACAAATGCAGTACCTGGTCCAGCATCTGACGATGCTGTGCCGTTACGGCCACGACAGTCTGAACGGAATCTGTGTGCTTTTTCAGCTCCAGAACGACGGGAGCCATCTTGATAGCTTCCGGTCGCGTACCGAACACGGCCATTACTTTAATCATGGAAGCGCCCTCCTCTGACGGGTAACCCCTTTATTTTTTCGTCGTATTGCAATTATCGGACCGGCGGAGTACCCCGATCCTGCGCGCCGAATAAATACAGACGGCTAAAACGGCGACTATCGTTACGATCCCCGTCTTATAGCCCACATTGGCAACGAAAACGGCGACGAACCCCAATAAAACACTGACCATGTACATGCTGAGCACGGCCTGTTTCTGCGTCATGCCGAGCGCCAGAAGGCGATGATGCAGATGGCCTTTATCGGGCTGGAATACGGGCACGCCGCTCATCTTACGGCGGATGATGGCAAACAGCGTGTCCATGATAGGCACGCCTAAAGCGATAATAGGTACGATAAGAGCCACTGTCGCAGCCGTTTTAACTAGTCCGAGAACGGCGACGACGGCCATTGTATAGCCGAGTAGCATGCTGCCCGTATCACCCATAAAAATTTTGGCGGGATTAAAATTATACTGCAGGAAGCCGAGTGCCGCACCGGACATGGCAACCAGGATCATGGCGGGCAGATATTGATTCATACTGACGGCCATGAAAAACATGGAAATCGACGCGATGACGGAAACACCCGCTGCAAGGCCGTCGAGGCCGTCAATAAGATTAACGGTGTTCGTAAAACCGACAATCCAGAAAACAGTAACAGGGACGGCCAGCCATTCGGGGATGATCAGGATAGTGCCGAACGGGTTCGTTACCCACTCGATCTGCACGCCGTATGCTACGGGGATCGCGGCGGCAATGATCTGTCCGGCCAATTTCACCCTGGCCGGAATATTGCGGATATCGTCCCAGATACCGAGCAGAACAATGGCGGCGGCTCCTAAAAGGAAACCGAAAAATTCCGGAAACACGGGCATGGAGTACAAACCGGCCGCCATAAAACCGATATAGATGGCCAATCCGCCCAAGCGCGGAATGACATGAGTATGCACTTTACGTTCATCCGGTTTATCAATGGCACCGATTTTGATTGCCAGTTTTTTTACACCCGGCGTCACCGCATAGGAAACTATTAACGCAATAAAGAAAGGCACAACATACGCAAGCACCGAATACGCCTACTTTCCGTTCGAGTTATTAAGCCGGAAACAAGGTAACCGTACGTTCCCGGCAGATACACGCAGCGTGTACGTCCATGGACATTATAGCACAGGTATTCCGAAAAATACTATAACATTATGACCGACGCCTACTCCGCGTTTTTTATCGCCTTATCGATGAGTTCCCGCCCCGCCTCCAGGAGCCGTTCCGCATGCGCGGTGGATATATAGCTTTCTCCGTACAGCTTGTACAGGTCTTCGGTTCCCGACGGACGGGCGGCAATCCAGCCGTCGTCGGTGGTCACTTTGATGCCGCCTATGGCAAGCTTTCCATAAGAGGTTTCCGTGCATTTTGACGTGACAGGTTTACCGCAAAGCGATACGTCTTTAATGTCCGCTCCTCTTACGGCGGCAATGCGGCCCTTTTCTTCTTTGGTAGCCGGCGTATCGCTTCTTGACGTAAACGCCGGGCCTATATCCCTGCAAAGGTCGGCATAATACGCCGGCAGGCTTTTACCCGTAACGGCCGTTATTTCACAGGCTAAAAGACACATGACAATACCGTCCTTATCGGTCGTCCAAAGAGCGCCGTCCTTTTTAATGCACGTCGCGCCCGCACTCTCTTCGCCGGCAAAAAACACGTCACCCCCGGACAAAAGCTCGACAAAATACTTAAATCCCACCGGAACTTCATAGCAGGGAACACTAAGTTTTACCGCGATTTTATGCAATAATTCCGTCGTTACGACGGTTTTGCCGATACCCTTGCCGGAAAAATCGCGATGCGTAGCCAAATAATGGGCCGCTACCGTAAGAAAGGCATTGGGCAAAAGCATGCCGTCGGGGCCGCAGACGATTCCGAAGCGGTCATAATCGGGATCATTCGCCAGGATAAGGTCATAAGCGCACCCGCTTTTCATGACGCCGGCCATCACATACGGCGAGGAGCAGTCCATGCGCACCCTGCCGTCATGGTCATAAGTCATAAAGGTAAATTGCGGATCGTAGCTGTCATTGATAAAATCCAGGGAAATATCATATTTTTCAGCTATTTTGTGCCAGTAGTTCATGCCGGCGCCGCCGAGGGCGTTGACCAGAACAGCCAGCCTTCCCGTACTGACGGCACGCATATCGATGACCTCATCCAGCTCGTCCACATACAACGCCTTATAGTCGTACCGTTCACAGGCCGCATCGATATGTTCATCACCGCAGGCATAACGGCGTACGCCCTTATTTCCCGCCGTCAGAAGCCGGTTGGCCTCCGCTTCAACGGCTTTCGTAATCACCCCGCCGGCAGGCCCGCCCGTAACGGGATTGTATTTGATCCCGCCGTAGTCGGGCGGATTATGGGAGGGTGTAATAAGGATGCCGTCGGCCAATTTATCCGCCCGGCCTTCATTATACCGTATGACGGCACGCGATAAAGCCGGCGTCGGCACGAAGTCGCGCTCGGAATCTATGCAAACCGTGAGCCCGTTGGCCGCCAGAACCTGCAGGACCGTTTGATACGCCAACTGGGAAAGATAATGCGTATCCGCGCCGACAAAAACGGGGCCGGTCGCGCCGAACCGTTCACGGAGAGTGCAGATCGCCTGCACAATAGCCGCCACATGAGCGTCTGTAAAGCTGCCGTCGGCCGCCTTTCCCCTGTGTCCGGATGTGCCGAAGGAAACCCGTTGTTCTTCCGAATCGGGATCGGGAACTATCTTTTCATAGGCCTTTTTTATCATTTCCAAGTCGGGATAATCCGCCGGCCGCACCTTCTGCCCGGCCAATTGATGAATGGACACTGCACGCACACCTTCCTTTTGACAAGGCCGTTAATCTTATATACACTACAATAAGCGGCCATATCATTAATTTAAAAAGCTATATTATTATACCAAATTACACGTACCTTGTTAAAGAAAGGAAAACCGCAATGAAATTTATTTCTTGGAACGTCAACGGCCTGCGGGCGGTCATGAAAAAAGGGTTCCCCGAAATATTTAAAGAACTCGACGCGGATGTCTTCTGCCTGCAGGAAACAAAACTGCAAGAAGGACAACTCAGCATGGATCTGCCTGCGGTTATGAACAGTACTGGAATTATGCCGATAAAAAAGGGTACAGCGGCACGGCTGTGTTTACGCGTATCAAACCGCTGTCCGCCGCTTACGGCATGGGTATTGACGAACACGATCACGAAGGCCGCCTCATTACCCTCGAATTCAACGACTATTATTTCCTTACCTGTTATACCCCCAACAGCCAGAATGAACTGGCCCGCCTTGATTACCGCATGCGCTGGGAAGACGACTTCCGCAATTATCTGCTCGCCCTCAACGCGAAAAAACCCGTTATCTTCTGCGGCGATCTCAATGTGGCCCACGCAGAGATCGATCTGAAAAATCCGAAATCGAATCGCAGGAACGCCGGCTTTTCCGACGAAGAGCGCGCCAAAATGACGGAACTGTTAAACGCCGGTTTTACTGACACATGGCGCTATTTTTATCCTCATAAAGAAGGCGTTTACTCATGGTGGTCCTATCGTTTCAAAGCCCGTCAAAACAATGCGGGCTGACTATCGACTATTTCATTACGTCAAAGGCTCTTGACGGCCGTCTGAAAAAAGCCGAAATTTATACAGCTGTCGAAGGCAGTGACCACTGCCCGGTCGGACTCATTATCGACTGACCGGATTGACGTCTGTAAAATGACCGTGCTACAATAAAAAACGGTCATGCGAGTGTGGCGGAACGGCAGACGCACCAGACTTAGGATCTGGCGTCTTACGACGTGAGGGTTCAAGTCCCTCCACTCGCACCAGCGGGACGGCGTCTTGCCTTGCAGGGTGCCGTCCGTTTTTAAGCTGTTCATACTCTGCTTTATACCCCTGTTTTCAAGGTTTTCGCCTTAAAATATATTGAAGGAGTGATCCCGATGAATAAGAAAAAAATCAGTGTTCTCGTTATGGCCGGCCTTTTGGCCTGCACATTTATGGCGGGCTGCGGCAATACGGCCGGCCATAACGGCGGCGGCAGCGCGAAACAGGAACAGAAGAGCCCCGAAATGCAGGCATATGAAAATTTCCTGACCATTCCCATGGGCGCATCGTATGATGGATGTCAAAAAAGTCTTGGGCAGTGACGGTAATCTGACAACGGAAAATGAGATTGCCGGCATGAAAACACAGACATACGAATGGAAAGAAGGTTCCACGGCCGTAACCGGCCTCTTCCAGAACGGCGCGTTGATCACCAAGGCGATAGTCAGCCCGAGCGTCTTTAAAACCAACGGCGAAACGATCAAACTCGCCCAGTTCGACAAGATACAGCCCGGCATGACGTATGAGCAGGCAAAAGAAACACTGAAAAACCGTGAAGGGTATCTTTTAAGCGAAGCCGAAATGATGGGCACGGGCGCCAAGGTCTACATTTGGATGAACGATGATCAGTCGAGTGTACAGCTTACCTTTACAAACGGCACGGTCAGCGGCAAAGCGCAGTCCAACTTAAAATAATCGAAATAAACGGGAAAAACCGGCTCGGTCAGTTGACCGAACCGGTTTTTATCATTTTGTATGACTGCTCAGGGTTTATAACGGGAAAACTCTTTTTCCAATTCAGGCAGTGCCGCGAAAAGATCGCCGACAATACCGTAGTGCGCAAATTCAAAAATAGGCGCTTCCGGATCCGTATTGACCGCTATAATCATAGGGGCTTCCGCAAGGCCGAGTTTATGCTGAATGGCGCCGGAAATACCGAGAGCGATATAAATCTTCGGCGCAATTTTTTTGCCTGTGATCCCGATCTGGCGGTCATGTGTCGCCCAGCCGTTATCTACCAGCGGTTTGGAAACGCCCAACGCGGCGCCGATCGATTTCGCAAAGGCCGCAACCTTGGCAAACCCTTCCTCATCGCCTACACCGCGGCCCGCACCGACTACGATATCCGCATTTTCAACGGTCAGCTCCTGTTCTTCAGCCGGTATCGGCGTGAAGCTGATCAGTTTCTGCATTGCAGCCGCGCCTTGAAGCTCGGCCGTTTCATGGATAATTTCACCGGCTCTCGACGCGTCGAATTCAGTGCCTCTGAATATTTTATCGCTGATCGTGGCAAGCTGCGGTCTCGTCGTCGTCAGAATCTTAACATATACCTTGCCTGTAAAAGCGGGCCGAATCCAGGTGATCGAGTCGTCATCGCCTTCATAGGCGCAATTGATACAATCCGCCACAAGGCCCAAATTCATAGCGGCCGAAAGACGGCCGCCCAAATCGCGGCCGTTATACGATGCCCCGATAAGCAGCACATTCGGTTCATATTTCTTAATGACGTCTGTCGCGGCTTTTGTATACAGAGAAGATTCATAGTCCGCCAGTTCCGCATTATCAAGGACTACAGCCGCGTCGGCGCCGTAGCCGACAGCCTCCCGGGCGATCTCTTCGCCGCCCGCAGGGACAAAGGCAACCAGTTTTTTCGCTTTGCTGTCGGCCAGTTCCCTGCCTTTTCCGAGCAATTCCTGGCTGAGCCGGCTGACCTTACCGTCCTCGGCTTCTATATACACCCACACACTCTGTTTGATATCCATCAGTCGGCCCTCCTTACAATACCTTATCGGCAACGAGCTTACCGATCAATTCTTTTACCGCGTCTTCTTCGTTACCCGCTTTGATCATAACGCCTACGGCATGCTTCTCCGGAGCGAACACGCCGGATACGACCGTTGCGGATCCGGATTTTCCGACTTCTTCCGGTGCAAGCCCCAAATCTTCCAGACGCCATGTAGCGAATACGGCTTTTTTCGCATTCATTTTACCGCGGATATTCGCAGAACGTGGGGAATTGGCCTTTTCCGTGACGGAACACACGGCAGGAAGGGCCGCTTCCACGGTTTCCTCACCGCCGCGGGTATGACGGACCGCTCTGACGGCTTTCTCATCGACTGTAATTTCATCGGCATACGTAAGTAAAGACATTCCCAAGCGCTGCGCCACTGCCGGCGGGATCTGCCCCGTATCGCCGTCCGTAGATTGACGGCCCGTAAATACAATATCTACGGGGCCTAATTTTTCTACGGCTTTTGCCAGGATCTTACCGGTAGCCAACGTGTCGGATCCTGCCATGCGTTCGTCCGAAACGAGGATGCCCGTATCGGCGCCCATGGCGATGCCTTCCCGCATAGCTTCAGCAGCCGTTGCCATTCCCATGGAAATAAGAGTGACGGTGCCGCCTCTTGCGTCTTTTACGGCCAGGGCCGCTTCAATTGCATGTATGTCAACGGGATTTAACATGGACGGAGCGCCGATACGGACGAGATTATTCGTCTTCGGATCGAGCTCGATATCCGAAACGGACGGAACTTGTTTAACTAATACGGCAATATTCATCTTTTTTCCTCCTCTTGCAGAATGTTTATATTCCTGTTGTGTATAGTATATGCTATCCTCCTGTTTACCTCAACCGATACCCGTTACTTTAAAATATACCTAATTTGTATGTAAACGCCTTTAGCATGAGAAAAACGTATTTTTCGTGTAAAAGACGGGATCCGGGACCCCGTCTTTTACATTACAATATTTTCGATAAAAATTCTTTCGTCCGTTCTTCCTTCGGATGAGCAAAGATCTCATCCGGCGTACCCTCTTCCAGGACAACGCCGTCGTCTATAAAGAGGACTCTGTCGGCCACCTCTCTGGCAAAGCCCATTTCGTGCGTGACGATAGCCATGGCCATACCCTCTTCAGCCAGTTCCTTGATGACATCCAGCACTTCGCGCACCATTTCCGGATCCAAGGCGGACGTCGGTTCATCAAAAAGCATGTATTTCGGTTTCATCGCCAGGGCTCTGGCGATGGCGACGCGCTGCTGCTGGCCGCCCGATAAGGTTTCTGGATAGACATCCTTCTTTTCGGCAAGCCCTACTTTTTCAAGAAGCCTGACGGCCGTTTCCGCGGCTTCGTCTTTCGGCATGTGACGTGTTTTCATCGGGGCGAGAATGATGTTTTCCAATACCGTCATATGCGGGAATAAATTAAAGCGTTGGAACACCATACCCACTTCCATGCGGACTTCGTTGATTTTCTTTGCCGAGTCCATACTGATGCCGTCAACGACGATTTCTCCCGAAGTCGGTTCTTCCAGGTAATTGATGCAGCGGAGAATCGTACTTTTCCCGGAACCGGAAGGCCCGATGATGACGACAACTTCCTTGTCCGCGACAGTAAGGCTGACGCCTTTTAAGATCTCGTGCCTGCCGAAGGATTTCCTCAGTTCCTTAATCTCTATCATCAGTCGCAAACCTCCGTTCCAAGTAGTTGACCAGCCGCGCGATGCCGAGGGTCATAATCAGATAAATGACGGCAACGGCCACCCAGATTTCCAGGGAACCGTACGTCTTGGAGATAATCAGCTGGCCCCGGCGCGTAAGCTCTTCAAAGCCGATAACGGAAACCTGAGACGTTTCCTTCGTCATGGAAATGAACTCATTGCCGAGCGGCGGAATGACGTGCTTGAAGGCCTGCGGAATAATGATATAAATCATCGTCTGCATCCACGATAAGCCTAAAGAACGGCCGGCTTCCATTTGGCCCTTGTCCACGGACTGGATACCGGCGCGGAAAATTTCCGAAACATAGGCCCCGCTGTTAATGGAGCACGCCGCCACGGCCGCCAGGAACGGATCGATCTGATGGCCGATGACGCGCGGCAAGGCGAAATAAATCAGGAAAATCTGAACCAGGATAGGCGTGCCGCGGATAATGTTGACATAGCAAACGCAAACGGCATTGAGCAGTTTAATGCCTGACATGCGGCAAACACTGACAACAAGCCCTAAAAGGAAGCCGAGCCCGACGGAAATAGCCGTAATCTTAATAGTGACGCCCGCACCTAACAAGAGAAGAGGCAGGTTGTCCCAAATTAAATTAAAATTCATACTCTCTCCACTCCTTACAACTTATCTCCCTAACTGATGAATGAGCCGATATAAATTCTCATCGAAAACGAATTTAATTTTACCCGCTTCCCCGTAAGGGGTAGCGACTATCCTGCCGCCGTCGGAGCCGACGACGCAGTTATACTTTCCCGCCAGGAGAGTGTCGATCGCCTTTTGCGCGAAAAGGCCGGCCATAAGGGAGTCGTACGCGCTGGGAGGCCCGCCGCGCTGCACATAGCCGAGGACGGTCAGATTGGCTTCCAGATACGTATGCTCCTTAATATATTCAACCACGTCCGTACCGCGCGCCGCCCCTTCGGCGACAATAATAATACTGCTCATCTTATTCATGCGGTGCGATTCGAGGAGATGCTCACAAAGAGAAGGAAAATCTGCGGGATGTTCCGGCGTCAAAACCATTTCCGCGCCGGCGGCCATGCCGGCGCGGAGGGCAATAAACCCGGCATGGCGGCCCATGACCTCAATAACGGCCACGCGGTCATGAGAAAAGGCTGTATCCCGAATTTTATTGACCGACGCGAGAACCGTGTTAACAGCCGTATCAAAACCGACAGTGTAGTCCGTACCCAGCATATCGCCGTCAATCGTACCGGGGATAACCACGGTGGGCATGCCGAAAGCACTGATCGCTTCGGCGCCTTTCATGGAGCCGTCGCCGCCGATAACGACCAGCGCGTCAATATCCCTGGAACGCAAAAAATCCGCCGCCTTTTTCTGTACTTCAGGTTTCATAAATTCAAGACACCGGGCCGTGCGCAAGAACGTACCGCCGCGCTGTATAATTTCCCCGACGGAGCGCCGGTCAAGGCGGCGCATGTCTTCATCCACCAGGCCGTCGTAACCGCGCACGACGCCTTCCACGTCCAGGCCGTTATGAATAGCATAGCGCGTAACGCCGCGGATGGCCGCATTCATCCCCGGCGCGTCGCCGCCGCTCGTCAATACCGCTATTTTACGTATTTCCACCGTTTTCCGTCCTCCCTTCCCGTTTCGCAAAACGAAGATGCGCGTCATGGATCGCTTTAACGATCATTTCAACTATCTGAGAGGCCCCGCCGCAGGTCGTATCGATGGTAAAATCACAGTACGGGTATACTTCTTCCCACTGCTTCATCATAAGGCGCACGAAGCGGTGTAAATTATCGTAGTCGACAGTGGGCCGTTTACCGATATGCCTGCTTACCCGCTCTTCCACGCGGTACGGTTCCGAGGCAAGCGCCACGATGACGCCGTAACGGTGCAGGATACGGTACGTATCCACATTCATCGGGAAATTGCCGCCGAAAGAAATAACCGCTTCATGATATCTGCTGACCTGATGCAAAATATTTACTTCTTTTTCCCGAAATATTTTTTCTCCCGCATATTTGTAAAATTCCGCAATAGACATGCCT
Source organism: Megasphaera geminata F0357 (assembly GCF_000239275.1). Lineage (GTDB taxonomy): Bacteria > Bacillota > Negativicutes > Veillonellales > Megasphaeraceae > Megasphaera > Megasphaera geminata. The sequence goes on from NZ_JH417603.1 coordinate 32,679, forward strand.
ACGCTCCGCTCCAAACGACGGTCCGTATCGACAAATTGCCATTTCAGGCGGCGGGCCAATTTGCGGCCGATGTGACTTTTCCCGCTCCCCATCATGCCGACTAAAACAATATTGCGTTTCATCATCTGTTCCCCCTTGCGCAGACTCTGAAAATCTATACGTAACACATGGCTAATATTATAGCAAAAATCACGGAAAAATAATACACTCAAATTAAAAAAGCAGTGCATTTTCTGCATACTTTTGTTATATGTATGCATAAATTCACTGCTCCGGTTGATCCGGGACGGTCATCGTTTTATATTTCTTTGTTTCACCGTAAAAACACCTTCTGCGGCACCGTCTTTGTACGTCAGTTCGTCGAGTTCCGTTGTAAGGGGCGGAAAAATCATATCCACTCCGTTAAGAATGCGTATTATGCCGCCATAGGAGCCGCGTACGGTAAAGGTATAGGACTCGCCGGACGGGGAATTGCCGGCCACGGCGGTAAGGGTTACTTCGGACCCGGCCGCCGCCTCCTCCAGTCTGAGCGGCAACTCCGTAACGGCCGCAGCGGGGAACGGCTGCGCCTTATGAGAGAACGCCCGGTCATCATACTGCCGCAGCAGAGTATTCCGCCGTATCAAAAGAATACAGTGTTCATAAGCGACCCTGTCCCTGTAGGCCAAAAACAAGGTAAGCATAACGGTGGCGGCGAGTACGGCAGACATATAGTTTTTTATGAACCTACGGACGTTCTTCATATCCGGACTCCAAAAGCAGTTCAAAACGCCAACGCGTATCCTTCGCTTCCATATGTTTAACCCCGATATTCCCCGGTGTGATTTTTTTCGCCAGTTTTCCCTGCCACAAGGACAGGGCTTCTTTTTTGCCGGCCGTCCCCTTTATGATAAACCCGTTTTGTCCGCGGGAAACGGACTCAACATATATATCGGGCGGTCTCGTTTCGGCCAGACAGACGAGCAGGCCGGCCGCGCTCATGCCGTCAGGTTCGCTTCCTTTAACGGTTTCTGCGCGTTCGGCCGCAAGTTCGGCCGTCCTGTTCCCGGCCGCAACCGTCTCCGCTACGGACTTATACCGTTCTTCATACACGGACACTTCATTTTCGGCGTACCGGATCACGGCCTGCCCGTACACGCCGAGGATAACACCGGCCGCGACAAGACCGATTTCCATATAAGTCAGCCATTTTTCCTGTCTTACGGACCGTCTTTTTTCCTGTACTTCCACAAGGGAGGAGATTAAATTTCACGGGCTACACCTGAATTCTCACGGCCAATACCATATCCATGCCGGTAAGGCCTAATTTTTCGGCTTTTTTTACCTGCTTCCCGTCACCGCACGAACGGAGCAAAACAGCCGCCTCATCGGGCGGCGTCCCTTCATTTGCGGCACGGCAGGCGTAAGCTTCCACGGAGGCCGCCGATAAAACAATCGAATATACCTCTTCGTTGTCACACATGGTCAGCGTCCCTTCATAAGCGGGACAAAACTCTTTGATGAGAGCCGGCAGAATATCGACACGCGTCAGTACGGCGCCTTCTCTGCGGCAGGCTGCCGCGGCCGCCTCGATACAACCGCGCTTATACGCTGCCGCAAGCCACTCATATTCATTACTGCGGGCGTCTTTACGGACAAGAACCGCATCAAAAAGATATTCTTCCGAGCTGTCCAGGAGCATACCGCTCCAGGCAATGGACTGGCAGGCTTCCTTATAGTTGCGGGTAGGCAATGCTATTTGTTTTAAAATAAGATTTTCATCGCCTATGACGAGGACGATCTCATAGCCCCGCAGCCCGTATACACGTATCATATCGGCGAGAGCAGCCGCCGGGAACGGGTCTGCCGGCGCCTTTGCCCGTACCGGCGGATACTCATGATAAAGACTTTGACACAATATCATTTTCCGCCATACATTCCGTTCGATTTTAAGGATACGGGCGCCCTTCTTCCCGGGCAGAATGACGGCCTTACGCCTGCCGAGCCAAATTGTACGTCTGCCTATTTCCATCAATACCAGATCCATTCAATACGATTATTTTTCATGTCCTTGTCCTTTTCTCCAAATTTAACGGCGCAGGTTTTGCCGATTCTCTGTTCCGCCGTAACGGCATATGTCCGCAATACGGTTTTACCTGTTGCAAACCGCTGCACCCCGGCGCCGAGGACGTCGCCTTTTTCAGAAATGCCGTATATGTCGTGAACCTCCCGCGTTCCGCCTGCAGGCAGGCTGTCCGGATCGTCACAGCTCATGAGCAAAACGCTTTCCGCTTCATAAGCGCCTCTTACGGCCGCATAAAAAGCTTCGGCCTGACGGACTTCCTGCAAGGCCAGCCGTGCCGTTACCAACGCGACGGAAAGGACAGACAGGCCCAGCGCTAAAACGGTATATGTCATAAATCCGTTTCTATGAAATTTCATTCGTCTCTTCTCCAGATACGGGGCAGGGGCCACACGGAAATACGGCAGATCTGTTTCACGTCCGTCTTTCTGTCGATAAGTCGGAACGCCGAAGTCACCATACCGTCAGTCTCCGAAAAATACGCCGTCCCCTGAAGGGGCTCCATAAAAACATCCGTCTCACCCGGCTCGCCGGCATCATTTCCCGTAATCGGCTGCCCCGTACCGTTGGATAACCGTTTATACAGTATTCGATTACGCACAAAAAAGCCGTTCATCTCCCCGTTGCCGTCGCGATACCGCACTTCATTCGGTGCGACAACAATATCCGTACCGTAGCGCAGGGAAAACCAGATCGTTTCTTCACAGACAACGGCCTGACGCACCAGATTCTCCCGTGCGACGGCCTGCCGGTACAGCCGTACGGCCTGAACGAAGAGTGAAAAGAAAAGAGTAAGGCAAAGAAGGGCCAGCCCGATGTATATTACTGCTTCCGTCAGGAAAAAAGCGTTTTTATTTCTTTTCAAGAACACTGAATTCATATGTCTTGCCGTAACCGTCAGTCACTGAAACGGCTCGTTTATTATAAGGGCCGGCAGGACGGAGCGTCGTCCGCACGGACAGATTATATCGCTTGCTCAATCCGTCAATTTCAGAAACGGGAAGGCCGGCACGGCTTTCTTCCAGCGCCGTCCTTCCCGCCGTAACGGCGGCGCGGACAGTTTCCGCCCGTTTCATACACTGCAGGGCCGTCCCGAAAGTAAGAAATGCCGCCGCAAACACCGTCAGTCCCGCCGTAACGGCAATAAGCGCCTCACAGAGAAGAAAACCGCCCGTTTTATTCCATACGGATACGCCCCGTTTGCGCGGCAATAATGATATCCCGTTTATACGCCTTATCCTGCGACTCAATAACGATATGCATCGTCTTTCCTTCCGGACGCCCTGCCGCATCAAAGGATACAATCCCGTTACCGTTTGAGCGGGAGCGGACGGTTTCAGGAAAAACCTTACGTTTTTCAATACTGAAAATACTGTTTGTAAGCACATACTCTCCGGAACGGACATATATTTTTTTCACCTCTTTCGCCGCAGCCTGATTACCAATCGAGTGGGTGCGTAAAATCTGTAAATCCGATACGAGTTCCCGCGCCGTTTCATCAACGGCATACTGCTCATGGCGGCGGTGCAGGGTAACAGGTACCGCCGCCGTCATAAGCAGGAAAAACAACACCGCGCAAACCAGCAGTTCAGTCAGCATATACCCTTTCTCATATACTTTCAGACGCACAGCCATGTCAGCCACTCTTCATAAAAGATCAGGGAAACCCACCACCCGGCCAATAAAAAAGGAGCGAACGGCACGTATTTAACGGACCACACCACGCGTAACGGCACGGCGACGAGCGCCCCCGTCAGAAAGGCAAAGACAAGCATGCCGTAAGCGCTTATGCCGTTACAGCCGATTACGAGGGGCAAGCAGTAATTTCAGATCGCCCCGTCCCATTCGCCCGTGCGATACGGTATACAGGACAAGCATAAAAATCCACACACCTACCGATACGTACGGGTCGGGCCGAACGAGCCCCGCCCGCAACGCCGCAAGCTGAATCAATATAAGAGCCGCGACAGCTGTATCGGGTACCCAATACCAACGCAGATCGGTCAGGGAAACAATCACCGTAAGTACCCCCATAAGCCACGGATAAAGAGAGGCGTATACATTGCCGAACTGTTCCATCATCCGCGCCTTTACTGTCCGCCGCCGTTCTTAATATCCTGCATCTGTGAATTGTACGTCTTCCCGTCAAAGGTGCCGGATACAACACCGTCCGCACTGATTTCGTATGTCCCCCCGTCCGGAAGTCTAGGTTCGAACTGCAAATACGCCTTGCCGTCACTGTCTTTTTCCGCCAATGCGGCGACACTGTCCGGATATTTTCCCTTGTCGATTTCATACAGGGCGGCGGCATTGTCAATCGTGCGGATATCCGCACTGATTTTGGCGATCTTGGCGGTCTTGCCGGCGGACATGAACTTCGGTACCGCCACAGTCGCGAGGATTAAAATAATACCGACAACAACAAGCATCTCCAAAAGTGAAAAGCCGTTTCGTACAGGTTTCCCTGCTAATTTACGTATCTTTACCATAAGTTTCTCCTTTCTCATTCACCGACAGCAGTAACCATATCCAAGAGAGGCAGTAACAGGCCCAAAACAAGAGCGCCCGTTACGATACCGACAAAAACAAGCATAAGCGGCTCCGTTATTTTTTGCGCCATTGCCGCCGCTTCACGCAGCCGTTGCCCGTAATAGGCGGAAATTGTCCGGAGAGCCGTATCATATTCTCCCGTCGTTTCACCGACACGAAGCATTGTCTCTACGTAAGATGTCCCGAATCTTCCCGTTCTGACGGCTTCACTGAAAGACATACCGTTCTCCAGACAACGAGCCGTACGCGCAATATGGTTTTGAAAGGTCGCCAGGGGTATAACGGACATACTGTCCCGAATCGCCGAAAGAATGGGAATACCGCCCGCCATTTGAACGGACATGACCAGACTGAACCGTTGCCACGACCAAATCGCACATAATGCGCGTATCCGCGCGACTCTGCAAAGTAATTTCTCCACTTCTTCTCTATATCGCCTCCTTTGTAATGCACAGTATATTGAAACACCTGTGGCCGCGAATATCCCCAGCAGTAAGGGGCCGTACGCGCACAGGAAATTTCCCGTTGCCAGTAACATGCGCGTTCCCGCCGGCAAGGGCGTCCCCATTTCGGCGAAAAGCTCGGCAAAAACAGGCAGGATAAAAAAGACGGCGCCGAAAAATACGAGGTGTATACAGACGAATAAGAAAGCGGGATAAATTAAAATACGCCGTACCTGCGCCCGCTGTTCCCGCGCCGTTTCATAGTAATCGCCCGAAAGGCGGAGCATCTCATCAAGCCGTCCCGAATGTTCCCCCGCCCTGACGAGCGCACAGGCAAGGCGGGGGAAAAGGCCCGATTCTTCCATGGCCGCAGCCGCCCTCTCCCCGCCTTCCATTTTGGCTATGCAGGCCCGCAAAGAAGCTTGCTGTTCCCGCTTTTTTATATCGTGGGCCAACAACTTCCAGGCTTCCACGAAGGGAATCCCCGCCGCGGTCAGGCGGGCGGACTGGTCAAAAAAGAAAGACAGTTTTTCCGGAGACAGGCACCTGCTTTTCGTCAGGCAGTCGGAAACGGTTCGTTTTTCATCTATTGACAAAAGGTCTATGCCTTTTTCTCCAGCCCTGGTCAGGACTTCTTTTTTCGAGTTTGCGAAGACGATGCGCTCAACCTCCCGGCCCGTACCGTCTACAAACCGCAGTGAAAAACGCTTCATCTCGCCGCACCGCATCTTCTCAAAGCCTGCTCCATCGTCCTCATCCCGTCGGCGCCGCCGGTCTGCATCAGCGTCTGCAGCTGATGCTCTTTACCGCTGCGGATAAGCTGCGCCGCCGCAGGGGTGCGGACAAGTATTTCCCGGCAAATCCTGGCCCGTCCTCCCGCAAACAGGCGTTGCTGGGCCAGGACGGCCCGTAACGACAACGACAGGCGATAACGAAGCGCGTCTTCCTGCCCTCTTTCCCCCATTGCGGCAAGGCGGGTAATCGTCTGGACCGCCGTCTGTGTATGCAGGGTGGAAAAGACAAGATGTCCCGTTTCGGCGGCCGTCAGGGCGGCTTCCATGGTTTCCCTGTCGCGCATTTCGCCGACCAGGATAACATCCGGATCCTGCCGGAGAGCGTCTTTCACGGCGGCGGCAAACGAATCGAAATGACACTGCCACTCACGCTGCGCCAAAAGGGCCTTTTCACCCGACACGACGTATTCGATCGGATCCTCAAGCGTAATAATATGGCATGCTTTATGACTGTTTAAATAGGACAACATGCGCCAAAGCGTCGTTGTTTTGCCGCTGCCCGTCGCGCCTACGGCGAGCACCAGCCCTGCCTGCAGCCGGCTCAGGCGGGCAAGAAATTCCATATCTTCGTCAGGCGGAAGCTCCTCGAGAGGATATAATATCCGCAATACACCGTGCAGCCCCGCATATTCAAACGACCAGTGGGCACGGCAGCGCAGGTTCCCGGCAAAACGGAAAGAAAAGGACAGGCATTGATTTGTCTCCATATCCTTACCGCGCCGCCGCAGCCAGTCGAGCAGGTCACGGCGTACCGTAATTTCGTCGCCTGCCGCTGTGATTGCCCCTGCTCTGCGCATGAGCGGAACACGCCCTTCCTGTAAATGCAAGTCACTAGCGCCGGCGGCGACGGCTCCGGCCAATACTTGATCGATATCCATAGCTTACTCCTTGTATACGCGCCGTATCTCGGCCGCATCCGTAAGGCCCGAACCGATACTCCGACGGATGGATTCGGAAAACAACAGCCCTTCACCGGCAAGACGCTGCATTTCTCCTTCGCTTTTTCCGCTGCGTATGGCGTTACGCAGCGACGCATTCATCGGTACGACTTCACTGATACACAGGCGGCCGCCGTAGCCGCTGCCGTGACATGCTTCACAGCCTTTGCCGCCGCAGACAGAGCACTTTCTGCGCACCAGTCTCTGCGCCATAAGGCATAACAGGGCGTCTGCAAGCAAATACGGCTCAATCCCCATGTCGATAAGGCGTCCCGGGGCATGCAGCGCCGTTGCCGCGTGCAGCGTACTGAGAACAAGATGTCCCGTTAACGCCGCACGCACGGCGATGGTCGCCGTTTCGCCGTCCCTGATTTCACCGATGACGAGGATATCGGGATCCTGCCGCAAGAGGGCACGCAACCCCTGAGGAAATTCCACACCGCCCTTGGCATTGACCTGGCTTTGGCTGAACCCGTTTATCTTATACTCTACCGGATCTTCAAGCGTGGCTATGCTGACGGCATCACTGTCCAGTTCGCGCAGCGCCGCATACAATGTCGTCGTTTTCCCGCTGCCTGTGGGGCCGCAAATAATAACGAGGCCGTTCGTATACGTCAATGCGCCGCGTATAAGAGCCACGCCCCGTTCGGGCAAGCCCAGCCCGTCTAAACTAAGCTCTGCCGTCCGGCTGCCGAGAATACGAATAACCGCCTTTTCACCGCGAACCGTCGGCATCGTGCTGAGCCTAAGGTCCGTTTTCACCGCCCCGCTCTCCCAAAGGATGCGCCCGTCCTGCGGCAGCCGTTTATTGGCGATATCAAGGCCGGCCATGATTTTCAGGCGGATCAGAAAAGGTTCACCCTTTTCCGGCGGCGCCGCGGCCACCGTATACAGAACGCCGTCGAACCGGCACCGCACTCTTACACTCTCATCCAACGGCTCAATATGAATGTCACTGGCTCCTTCCCTGACGGCGTAGCCGAGAAGCCGATCCAATAAGTCCTGCGCCGTACCGGTTATGCCCTCTTTCTCCGTCCATATGCAGTTCTCCATATGCTTCACCGCCCTACACCTGCATCATAACGCGCTGCGGGCTAAAATTGCGGATTTTAAGTAACTTCTAATCCGGGAAAGGGAAAGTTTAATTTCCCCTTAATCTGCACGGTTCCTATGGTATAATAAGTCAGTACATCTTCTTATTTTGAAAGTCGTGAAACCTATGAAAAACCCATTTTCCGAAGGACACAGCAGGGTACGCGCCTGGGGTAAACGGGCCGCCGTTATCTTCTGCACGGCGGCGGCGGTCCTTTTTATCCTGGCTCTGTCCGCTTCGCACGGCGCAGCCTTTATTTTTAACCGGGTCATGGCGGATCAGTCGGTGGTCAAGGGTACGATTACGGTAAACACCCTTTCCGCCGATATCCGCGGCCGTGTTAATTTTACCGATCTTGAATGGAATACGCCGGACGGCAAACGTATTCTCTACGTACCGTCCGGCAGTTTCCGCGTTAATCCGTGGGACTTTATTCTTCATAAACGCATAAAAACGACAACCTTGCGCGAAATAACCTTAAACGACTCCGTCGTCTCCGTACAATTCGACAAAAACATGCAGGCCGACATCATCCCCCGCCCGGATGACGCTGAAAACGGAGGCGGCACGCCGAAAACACTGGACGAGAAACTCCGCAATCTTAACGTAAAAGGGAAAAAATTCAATATCCTCCTTACCCTGAATAATTGCCGTTTTGAAGCGTATCACGAAAACCGCTATTATGCCATGTCTTCCGTCGATGCGTCCATACGCTTAAAGTCAAACGAAGTGCTGAGCGTGGACTTTGCATCCGGCCCGTTCCAGGGCACTTCCGTCGGTGACGGCATTACCGTACAGGGACGGATCAATTTACGCCCGGATATGCCGGAACTGGACCTGTCCGTGAATTTTCTCAACGTTGATCCTTCCTCCCTCGGTTTCGGCCGGGCCATTCATGATCCGCTAACCTTAAAAACATATTTCACCGGTCCCGCGGCTCATCCGCAGGCGGCGGGAAAACTGTCCATGGAAAAACTGTCCATTCCTGCTCTGGACTTTACAAATGTCAACGGCGACATCACCTACAACGACGGTATTTTCACATTTACAAATGTCACTGCCGATGTATACAACGGTAAACTCACGGCCCACGGCGATTATGACATCAGTACGCGGGCTTACCATATATGGGGCAGGGGCACAGGCCTTGACAGCCGCGTCGCTTTAAAGCGGATAGAGTTCAAATGTTTTGTAGATATGGACATTACCATGGAATGTGACGGCAATCCGGAGGATCTCCTCACATACGGCACCTTTTCTTCCGGCAAAGGCCACTATTCCCTCATCCATTTCAACTCCATTACCGGGAGTTTCTCGAACAGGCGGAGGCATCTCGATTTTTACGATATCGCCATCAATACGAAATTCGGGCTGATCACGACGGACGCGCTTCATATCATTAACGGCCACGTCGTTCTCAGCGACATTAATGTCGTCTTTCCCGGCGAGCTCCGTACCTTTAACCTTTTTTCGCCGAACAGTTCCGACGATACGTGGCAAAACACGAAAGAGAACATGAAAGCCGTCCGGGAAAACATAAAAAGCCTGAAAGAAGGCATGCGCCGTTTTAAAAATACGGAGGATCAATTAAAAGAAGATATGGATGCTGTCAAAGAAAATAAACGGCGCATAAAAGAAAGCCTGCACCGCGCCGAATCGGCAATTTCGCCGTAATCTCCATATGGCCGGAACTCCGAGCCGCACCCGGACAGAAGGATGATTATAGAAAACCGTCAGTATGACCTGCTAAGGTCATTAACTGACGGTTTTCTATACGTTACATTTAAACACGTATTGCAAGTGCCGTTTCCGATTGCAGACAAAAAAGAAAGGCTGTCAACGTAACTGTTGTTTACATTGACAGCCTTTCATGGGAGGGGTATATACTTGTTCCCCCTCTATTTTGTATCTGTATACTCCTGCCTGATTTAAGTACAATGGCGGAGCGGGTGGGATTCGAACCCACGAGACCTTTCGGCCTAACTGATTTCGAGTCAGCCCCGTTATGACCACTTCGATACCGCTCCGTACATACTCTGACAGTGTATCATGCTTTGAAATGGACGTCAAGCAAGGACCCGCCGGAATAAAACGGGTTCCGTATTAAAGTTTATGCGCGCATTGCAACGCGGCATACAGCCGGTAAACGTATACGGGAAAACACCGGACCGTCCGCCCGAGAAATCGTGCTCACAAAAACGGCCG
>NZ_JH417603.1:42972-45835 GCF_000239275.1 Megasphaera geminata F0357
GCTCACAAAAACGGCCGCTCTTTCGAGCGGCCATCCTGCAATTTCCATCATTTGCTTAGAATGCGAATACAAATTGCGCACGTGTGAGTTCACTAGGATCCTTGGTATCGTCTTTCGTCTTGGAAGAGAAGGACTGCATAACCTGGAACTGCGCATTTTTGGCAAAGGTGTAGTCCGCACCGACGCCCCACGTTTCAATACCGTGTGACTTGCCGAGAAGGCTGTCCGTTCTCCAGTTGCCGGTAGAACCGTAAATACCGTTCTGTTCGGCATTGAGGTAATCTACCCAAAGATCCCACGATTTCGGCTGCGCGAAAGTCGCCTTGCCGTACTGGAGTTTTGCAAGGTACACATCGGCGTCTTTTGTGTTATCCCTATTGTTTACGTTCTGGTATTCACCGAAGAGATTCCATTTGTTGCCGAAGTTCATGCTTGCATACGCGCCCCAGAGGTCATCCGGGCTGTCTATCGGAGTGCCGGCCGGCTGTCCGCTGACGTTGAAGCTGTTATAGAAAACGCCCAGCTTGGAACCTGCCGCGGAACCGCCGCCGAAGAAGCCTTCCAATTCACCGTACCCGGTCTTGACATTGTTCAGGCCGCCTTCCTTAAATTTACCGTAGCCGGCGGTTGCGGCGAACTTATCGTTCTGATACTTCAATTCCGCGCCGTCGAATACGTCGCCGTACTGAATACCGGACGCATTGCCCAGTTCATAATCGTAACGGCCCGCCATGACATTCCAGTTCTTGTCGCCGCCGAGTTTGTAATTGACATAAGCGCGATCTACAAAGAAATTGTCATCGTCGCCAGACGATGCGGAGGATGCGTTGTTGAAATTATTTCTGTACTGGATCCCCAGGACCGCATCGGCACGGTCGTTGATGCGCGCGTTGGCACGGAGACGGCCGCGGAACTGCCAGGAACCGTCATCCTTGTTGGATGTGCCGTTCTGGTTCATGTAACGGATACGGGCGTCACCCGTCAGTTTAACGTTGCCTACGCGTTCTTCCAGATTGGATACGCGCACGCCGAGGTTGTTGAGCTCATCGGAGAACTCGTTCGCCAGTTTGTTGATAAGAGCGCGCTGTTCCGCGTTGGCACGATCTTCGTGCGCCATCGCTTTGGCCACGATTTCCGCCGCTTCATAGCGGGTGATATTGCGTTCGCCCTGGAAGTGGACGCCGTCCACGCCCTGGATGATGCCGGAATTTGCGAGCTGTACTACAGAGTTGTAGGCCCAGCTGTCCTGCGGTACGTCTTCAAACGGATTGGCTGCCAAGGCGGTCGTGCCTACAGCCATGGTTGCTACGAGTGCTGCCAGAAGTTTCTTGTTCATAGTAAAGTCTCCTTTTCAGTAAATGTATATTCTTGCATAGTTACAGTTCGGAAAATATACCTTTACCGTCAGGGGTCATCGGCGAGTTGTCCATGTTTCCTCTCTTTTACTGCCTGACTCAAGTATATTTATTTTCCTGATAATCCGTTGCCTGAACTGTGTCCACCAACGGATCTTGTAGTGAGTATACCGCAGAAAAGAAAACTTGTCAAAGCCTTTGAGTTTCCATGTTCATGTAATTTCTGTCACAGGTTTATCCCCTTTTATACAGGAATTTTTGCATAATTTATCATCGCCCGTATATGTGGAAACTTTCCGTACGGCATAAGTACCGCAGGCATGCCTTTTTTCACGCCTGTCATATTTCTGTAAAATACGCGCAAAAAGACCGCCCGTATGGGCGGTCTTTTTACTTTCAAACGATTGATTAGAATACGAATACGAACTGTGCACGTGTGAGTTCGTCACGATCTGCATCCGTGCTCTTAACTTTGGAATTAAAGGTCTGGAATACCTGGAACTGCGCATTCTTGGCGAAGGTATAGTCCGCACCGACACCCCAAGACTTCGTATCGTCTACGTTGTTTCTCCAGTTGCCTGTCGCACCGTCGTCTGCCGTACCACTAGCCGCATTGATATAGTCGACCCAAATATCCCAAGACTTCGGCTGCGTGAACATAGCCTTGCCGTACTTCAGCTTGCCGATATAAGCATTAGCATGTTCGGAATCATTCTTTACGCGATAGCCTTCGAAGTTGAAGTTCCAGTTCTTCGCAAAGTTGATACTCGTGTAAGCGCCCCAAAGATCCACATCCTCAGGACCGTTGTCGGAGAAATCATTGTAGTACACGCCTATGCGGGAACCGGCCGCGGAGCCGCCGCCGAAGAAACCTTCCAATTCACCGTAACCGGTCTTAGTATTATTCAGTTCACCTTCTTTAAATTTGCCGTAGCCTGCCGTTGCGGCGAATTTATCGTTCTCATATTTCAGCTGAGCACCGTCAAACGCTTCACCGTATAAGAGACCGCTGTTGTTGCCCAGTTCATAGTCGTAGCGGCCGACCATGACATCCCAGTTCTTGTCGCCACCGAGCTTGTAATCCACATAAGCACGGTCAACATAGAACTTGTCTTTGCTGTCCGATGGCTCGGACGCAGGCGTATTATTGCTAAATTTATTCACATAGTTTACGCCCAATACGGCCGTTGCACGGTCGTTGATCATGGCGTTGGCACGGAGACGGCCGCGGAACTGCCAAGAGTTGTCATTCTTCTGGCCTTCGTCCTTCTGGTGCATGTAACGGATACGAGCGTCACCCGTCAGTTTAACGTTGCCTACGCGGTCTTCCAAGTTGGATACGCGCACGCCGAGGTTGTTGAGTTCGTCGGAGAATTCGTCGGCCAGTCTGTTGATGAGCGCGCGCTGTTCCGCATTGGCACGGTCTTCATGAGCCATCGCTTTAGCCACGATTTCAGCCGCTTCGTAACGGGTGATGTTGCGTTCGCCCTGGAAGTGGACGCCGTCCA
>NZ_JH417603.1:45845-54005 GCF_000239275.1 Megasphaera geminata F0357
TCGCCCTGGAAGTGGACGCCGTCCACACCCTGGATGATGCCGGAATTAGCCAATTCTACAACCGAATTGTACGCCCAGCTGTCAGCCGGTACATCGACAAACGGGTTGGCCGCAAATGCCGTGGCGCCTACAGCCATGGTTGCCACTAAAGAAGCGATAAGTTTTTTGTTCATTGTAAAAACTCCTTTTCAAATATACTAGTATTCTTCCTGCTTCGTTACGGTTCGGAATACCGGAAATATTTGCAAGGGGTCATTGGCGAGTTGTCCATGTTTCCTCTCTTTTACTGGCTTGCATCTATTTCTTCCATTCCTGAAGCCTACTGCCTGACACACCGCCACCAATAAGCTGTGTATAAGTTTACCTTATTTCTTCATGTTTGTCAAAATTTTATCGGCTGTTTTTCAATTCTTTACGATATTCCCGTTATATTTTTGTGTTTTTATGAATTTTTGCCCGCTCCCCTCCCATGCCGCAATCCTTCTTGTACAGCCGTTTTCCGGGAACGGGCTCTTTCATTCATGCAAAAAGAGCAACGAAATTAAATTCCGTTGCTCTTTTTGTATGTGTTTCTCTTAGAAGAAGAAATCCAGTTCGGCACTGGTGTATTCTTTCTGTTTCGTGCCGTCACCGTCCGTATTCTTTGTACCGAAAGTCTGCCCAACGGCAAGTACGACATTCTTGGCAAGAGCATAGTCGAAGCCTACGCCCCAGCCCTTCACGCCGTGTTCGTAGCCGAGATAGCCGCCGTCGCGCCAGCCGGCCGTGCTGCCGTAGTAGGTGCCTTTGTCCGCATGGACGTAATCAACCCATGCGTCCCAGCTGCCCTTTTCTTCGGGAACGGCTTCACCGTACTGAAGTTTGGCGCCCCAGAGGTTGCCGTCCTTATCGGCGGAAGTTTCTTTGTCCTTGCTTACGCGCTGGTAATCGCCCATAAGATTCCATTTTTCACCGAACTTGAAGAACGCGTAGCCGCCCAAAATATGATCCAAGTTCGCGGCATCCGCCTTTGTATCACCGAACTGGTTGTAGTAAACGCCGGCGCCGAACTTATCCCACATGCCGTCCAGGGATACATAGCCCGTTTTTACGTCAAGGAGACTCGGATCTGGAGCTTCCGGATCCGCTTCCTTAAACTTACCGTAACCGCCCGTCAGGGACCAGTGGTCGCCGCCGAATTGCACCTGCGCGCCGTCGAAGGTATCGCCGTACTGGAGGCCCATGCCGTTGCCGATCTGGTAGTCATAGCGGCCGACAAGGATATTCACGTTCTTGCCCGCATTGTATTCGACATTGGCGTGATCCACATAGAGCTTGTGGTCTTCCCCGCTCGACGCGGAATTTTTATCATCAAAGCTCATATCGTCCGTGCTGAGGCCGAGGTTGACGTTCATCCGGTCGTTCACCTTCGCCGTAGCGAGGAGATGAACCGCATATTCCCAAGAAGCGTCATCTTCAATATTGCCCTTCTGGTGCTGGTAATGGATATTGGCGTCACCGGTCAGTTTCACGTTGCCCACGCGTTCTTCCAGGTTGGATGCCGCGCACGCCGAGCGTATTGAGTTCATCGGAAAATTCATCGGCCAGCTTGTTGATGAGCGCGCGCTGTTCCGCATTGGCACGGTCTTCATGAGCCATCGCTTTAGCAACCATTTCCGCCGCTTCGTAGCGGGTAATGTTGCGTTCGCCCTGGAAGTGGACGCCGTCCACACCCTGGACAATGCCGGAATTAGCCAATTCTACTACAGAGTTGTACGCCCAGCTGTCCTGGGGAACGTCTGCAAAGGGGTTGGCCGCCAAGGCGCACGTAGCCGTAACGGCCATTGTAGCAACCAATGATGCAAGTACTTTCTTTTTCATAATTTCTGCCTCTTTTCTTAAATAGTGTTCTTTCTTCGTCACAGTTGAGACAGTATACTTCACGGCTTTCACAGGCGAGTTGTCCATGTTTCCTCTCCGCGTACCGCCGTAACCCATACACTGTCCGATTGCAATCGCCTACAGATGTACCGATTTGCACGTATAGTTTACTCCATTATGATAAATAATGTCAAATAAATTTAAGAGATTTTTTCTCATAAAAAATACATAACCGACACCGTTATATGTAAAAAATCCCCCGGCACAGATTATTCGTCGCCGTTTTCCTTGCCGCTCATTTATCCTTGCTCAACATCCATGTTGACCTCAAAAAATCCCTCTGTCATTTCGATCAGAGGGAAAAGAAGAGGCCCCTGCCGGGCCTCTTTTCGGGTGCGCTATGCTGTTTGTACGCTACATTTTCTGTATGAGTTCCACACAGTGTTTCGTGATCTGTGCAGTCATGCCCCAAATACGGTAGCCGTTATAACGGTACACATACACAAAATAGGATTTGCGGCGGCGCCAGTCCATAGGGTTTCCGGGATAATAAATATCCACGGGAAAATGAGTGCCCGGACGGGTTGCCAGATCCATGTCCGCTTTTTCCGGCTGATGGTCCATGAACCAGCGTATCGGTACGGTAAAAAGATGATCCACTTCGGCCGTGCAGCGGATATTTTCGTATGCATCCAAATGGGCCGCAAACGGATATATATCGACCCCCGTCACGGATTCCACGTAATCAAGCGGGCTGAGGATATGTATATCTTCCCTGCGCACGCTCAGTTCTTCCATGGTCTCCCTGATCGCGGCCGCTTCCGCGTTACTGTCGGACGGCTCGATTTTGCCGCCGGGAAAGGATATATCGCCCGGCTGCCAGTGCAGCGCCATGCTGCGCACTTCATATAAAAAGCGTAGTTCCCCGCCCACCTCCACGATAGGCACCAGTACGGCGCTGGGCGTATTGTTGAAGCTCGACATGTGCCGTACTGTACGCTTGGGCCAGGGAGACAGGATCATATTTTTGTCCATGGTACCCTCTTTTATTTCACCACGATATTGATGATCTTACCGGGAATGACGATGCATTTTACAATCGACTTCCCCGAAAGGAGCTCCCGGACACGCGGCAGCTCCAGCACCTGCTCCTTAATGCCGTCGGCGGAGCTGTCCGCGCTTGCCTGTATCCGTTCGCGGACCTTACCGTTAATCTGAACGGGGAGTTCCACTGTCGTTACGGCCAGAGCCTCCGTGTCGACTTCGGGCCACGGCTGCGCGTGCACGCTGCCTTCCCCGCCGATTTCATGCCAGAGCTCTTCCGTAATGTGCGGGGTGAACGGCGCCAACAGGCGCAGGAGGGTTTCGTTGGCTTCAGCGGCAACATCGGCATGGTATACGCTGTTGCCCTCACCGACATAGGCATGCATGGCATTGACAAATTCCATAACGGCGCTGACGGCCGTATTGAGAGCATAAGCGCCGTCTTTGCCCGCCACGTCCTCCGTAACCTTGGTAACGGACGTATATTCAACGAAACGCAATTTTTTATCCGCAGCCGTATACGTGCCGTTCGCTTTTTCTCCCGTCCCGGCAATTGCCGCGAACTGCCGTACAATACGCCACACGCGATTGAGGAACCGGTACGCGCCTTCCACGCCCTGCTCGGACCATTCGAGATCGCGTTCGGGCGGAGCGGCAAAGAGGATGAAAAGCCGGGCCGTATCGGCGCCGTATTCGGCAAGGATCTCTTCAGGCGAGACGACATTGCCTTTTGATTTGGACATCTTACTGCCGTCCTTCAAAACCATTCCCTGTGTGAGGAGCCGTTCGAACGGTTCCGATTCTTTGACGAGGCCGGCATCGCGGAATACTTTCATAAAGAAACGGGAATAGAGCAGATGAAGGATAGCGTGTTCAATACCGCCGATATACTGGTCGACATTCATCCAGTACTCGGCTTTTTCCGGATCCCACGGAGCGTCGGTATTGCGCGCGTCCGTATAGCGCAGGAAATACCATGACGAACATACGAAGGTATCCATCGTATCCGTTTCGCGTCTGGCAGGGCCGCCGCATTTCGGGCAGGTACAGCGGACAAACCGTTCGCTCGTGGCCAGCGGCGACACGGCGCCGGCCGTGAATCGGACATCTTCCGGCAATTCTACGGGAAGCTGATCTTCGGGGACCGGCTGTTCGCCGCATGTATCACAGTACACGATGGGAATGGGCGCCCCCCAGTACCGCTGCCGCGAGATGAGCCAGTCGCGCAGGCGGAAGTTGACCGTACCCTTGCCGACGCGGTGCGCTTCCAGCCATGCGGTAATGGCCTTCTTGCCCTCTTCGACGGTAAGACCGTTGAATTCACCCGAATTCATGAGACGGCCCTCACCGACGTAGGCCTGCGGGCCCGATGCGGAATAATCATATTCGCCGGTCGGATCTTCGATGACGAAACGGATGGGAATACCGTATTTTTTGCAGAATTCGTAGTCGCGCTGGTCATGGCCGGCAACGCCCATAACGGCGCCCGTGCCGTAATCGGCGAGAACGTAGTTGGCGATCCAAATGGGGACTTCTTCATGATTCACGGGGTTTACCGCATAGGCGCCGGTGAACATGCCGACCTTTTCCGCCTCGTTGGAGGTACGTTCCATATCGCTTTGATTTTTCATGCGCGTAATGAATTCCTGCAGTTCCGCTTCATTTTTCCTGCCTTTGATCAAACGCCGGACAAAGCGGTGTTCCGGCGCAAGGACCACAAAGGTCGTACCGAAAATGGTGTCGATACGGGTCGAAAACATTTCCAGCTTTTCATTGATTTCCGGAATAAAAAACGCGAAGTCGGCCCCTTCGCTGCGGCCGATCCAATTTTTCTGCATCGTCTTCACGCGTTCGGGCCAGCCGGGCAGGAGTTCTAAGTCGGCGAGAAGCTGATCCGCATAGTCCGTAATCTTGAAAAACCACTGCTTCAAGTCTTTTTTGACGACATCGTTATCGCAGCGCCAGCATTTACCGTCAATAACCTGTTCATTGGCCAGGACGGTATTACAGGTGCCGCACCAGTTGACCTTCGTGGTCCTTGCGGTACGCAAGGCCGCGTTTGTAGAGGAGTTCAAAGATCCACTGCGTCCAGCGATAGTATTCACGGTGACAGGTAGCCACTTCCCGTTCCCAATCGTATGAAAGGCCCAACGCTTTCTGCTGGCGTTCCATATTTTTAATATTGCCGTACGTCCATTCCGCCGGAGGGATATTGCGTTTAATGGCCGCATTTTCCGCAGGCATGCCGAACGCGTCGAAGCCCATGGGATGGAGGACATTGTACCCGTTCATGCGCCGGTATCGGGCAATGACATCGCCGATCGTATAGTTGCGGACATGGCCCATATGGAGGTTGCCTGACGGATACGGAAACATTTCCAGTACATAATACGGCGGTTTGCCGTTGTCGTCGGGAGTCCGGTCGGTGCGGGACTCCGCCCACTGGCGTTGCCATTTCTTTTCAATTTCCTGAGGAATATATTTTTCCATTGATAAGCCTCCTATATCAAACTGCGGACAGCAAAAAACGAATTATTTTTATTATAGTGTTCCCGTCATGTCAAGTCAATCAACCGTCCGCCCACGCATCACGGAAAGACTCGCTTTCAAAGCCTTTCCGCCAATAGGCTCCGCCTGCCAAGTGATAAGACCCGATGAGGTTTCTCTTATTTTCCAAAGACATGTCGTCTTCAAACCAGACCTGAACCACGCCCTTCGGCAGGGGCAGATTCAGGTAAAAAAGACCTTCTTTTTCATTCCAGCCGATGTAGGCGGCATACTTTTGTCTGAATACCGAACTGTCCCGCATGGTCAAGGTCCTCACCTTCAAGGATTTATACGCCTTGTAATTGTCCGCAGGTCCCGGTTTATCACTTACCGGATCAGGCCACTCGTCTATATTGACAGGCAGCATGTCTTCGTCGTTTGTGCTGTACCAGATGCGCATATACAAAGGCATGCCGAGGACGAGCTTATCCGCTCCTACGAGGGGCACGGTCACGGCCACGGCCCTTTCCGTCCAAGGCTGAGTCGCACAGGGGCCCGGCACAGGGCTGGTCCGGCCGAACTGATCGTACGCCATGAGCATGACATAGTCCAAGTTGGGAGCCAAAGCGGCGCGATCGTACACTTGTGACCAGTTTTTACTGTCGGAAAGAGGCGTAATGTCCATAGACAGCTTTATGCCGTACGCATGAGCAGCCTCGGCAAAATCGGCAACGAAACGCGTCAGCCTGTCCCGATCGGCATAATCAACATTTTCGAAATCAATGTTATACCCGTCGAATTTATACAGGAGCGCATACCCGATCAGCGTTTTAACGGCTTCCTTCTGAGCGCGCTCATCCGTCAGAAATACATGCGTCTCCACCGGATCAAAATTATTGTCCACTAAAGGCCAGACGGAATACCCCGCCTGCGTATAGGAGCTTATATAGTCATCGAAATTTTCTTTGCGCAAGGTGACACCCGTCCCGGCTATCCGGAACGCTGTCGGCGAAATAACCGGCAGAGCCGCGGCCGGCTTATGTATGTTTCCGTCCGTCTTCATATCGGGGTCCCAGAACAGAACCATACCGAGGCGCCCGTCTCCGGAAACGGGTGGCGTTTCGGTAAGATCGCGCAGAACGGGCATTCCTGTCGAAGACGGGACGGTATCCCCGGCAGCATCACCCTCTGCAAAAGTAAGGCCCAGGGAGGACCGGATATGGGTCACATTGATAAATGACTTCCCGCCTTCTTTGACAAGCGGAAAGGTCAGGACTACGGACTTGGCATCACTTAACGGCCAGGCAGCGTGTTCCGGTAAAAACACCCTGTACTGTCCGGCCTTGCCGGCTACGGGATAAATGCCTGCGGTGCGCAGGACACGTTCACTCACGAAGAGCCGCCCGACTGCTGCGGGCGCGCCGTCGCTTCGGTCTTCCGGAACACGTTCTTTTATATGAGGTGTCTCTTTTTGCACGACATGAACCGCCGTTTCAACAGCCGCCCCTTCCGAGCGGATATCCGTTAACGTCGGCGCCGCAAAAACGGACGCACTCAGACAACCCCAACAAAGTAATGATATAAGAGACTTTTTCCATAGGAGCATAAATTTCTGTTCACGACCTTTATGAGTATGTATAATATATTTGTATGTAGCTTTTTCATTATATCACACGCAAGGGAGTCTTTCGGCATGCATCAATATCTCTTTTATATCGGGACCTTTCCCATTCGCGCCTACGGCCTGCTCTTTATGCTCGGGATCGTATCGGCAGGCATCACTGCCTTTTACATTATGAAAAAAGACGGCCGCGGCTGGCATCTTCATATTTTTGACTTTACCCTCTGTTGCGGCCTCTCCGGCATCGTCGGCGGCAGGCTCTGGGACGTCTTCTTTTTTGACTGGTCGTACTACCACAATCATCTCACCGAAATCCCTTACGTCTGGCAGGGCGGCATGGCTATCCAGGGCGGCCTGCTCTTCGGCGCCGCAGCCGGCATTATATACACGCGGATCCATCATATTGACACCTGGGCTTTCGGCGACCTTCTCGCCCCGGCCGTTATCCTCGGGCAGGCAGTCGGCAGGATGGCCAATTTCATGAACGGCGACGCCTTCGGCCATCCGACCGGCGGAAACTACGGCATCGTCTATCCCGATACCACGCTGGCCTATCGGGCTTACGGCAGCCGGCCCCTGTGGCCCGCGGAAATCTGGGAAGGGCAATTGGATATTCTCATCTTTGTCGCGCTTCTTCTTTACAGCGTTTTTCCCCATAAAAAAGGGCAGGTATTCTGCGTCTATGTCATGCTCTACGCACTGGAACGATTCTTTTTGGAATTCCTGCGCGGCGACTATTCAGTCCTCGCAGCGGGCCTGAAATCGGCGCAAATAACGAGCATTACAGCCTTTGTCATAAGCTTTGCCATATTTTTATGGCTCCACTGCAAGGGCACGGAAGACACGAAAACGGAATAGCCCGAAAGAAACGGCGCGCGTTGCGGCAAGAACGGCAACGCCTTTCATGCCTGCCGTTCCGCCGTCGGCAGGCACATAGGCTTTCTCACGGCAACTTTCTCCCCGTATGACACGAACTACACTTACTCAACCTTTTTCCCTAAGTCGGGCCCGGCCTCTTCAAGGCGGTGCAATATATCGCGCTCGATCCTTTTTATGAATATATTCACCGTTATGGCCGCAATCAACAGTAAAGGAAGCAGGTCGATAAGGAAAACAGGCAAGGCTTTAATACAAACGAGCAAAACCAA
>NZ_JH417603.1:54015-87780 GCF_000239275.1 Megasphaera geminata F0357
CAGGCAAGGCTTTAATACAAACGAGCAAAACAACTCCCTTCCCTTCCGGCGTAATCAGGCCCCAATGGCTGCCAATCAGGGGATATAGCGAATATAAGGTATCCGTATACCACCGCGTAAACGCATTTTGAGACGGATCCGAAACGATTTTCATATTGAGGAAAGACATGGCAAAGAAATAGACGAGACCGATAAACAACATCCGTTTTCTCGTCTTTTTTGCAGTTTCCATACAAATGCGTTCTTTATCTTCTTGGCTGAGTTCCGCCAACACCTTGCTTCTTAGGCAAGTCTGCTTAAATCTATACAGGGTGTACTTGTATATAAAAGATTTCCGTATATCCATGGACATCCGCTTTATCCTACCGTGCTCATAACTTTACCGATATAATAAATACCGCCCATAAAAGCACCGATTACCGACAAACACGCTAAGGAAGAGGCGGCGATAATCAATAATTCCTGATTCCGTTCTCTTCCCTTGCGAAAACCCGAAACGATAACCGCTAACTTCAAGAGCGCACTCAGACCGCCTATAAACGCTCCGCCTAAGAACGCAACACTAAGCATGTAGCCTCCCATATCGGAACCGCCTATGAGTATTGCCATACCGCAAAAAAAGCAAACATACAGAAACACATCCAAGAAGATGGACAATCCCAGTAAAAGCTTTTCTCTCTGTCCGCTGCAGTTCATAAAATCCCTCCAAACCCTCACGCTTGCGGCCATGTTCATACCGGTAGCTGTAATATATCATATTTTTCTCCTGTTCACTACACGGGAGAAGTGACAGCGAGATTCTGTATATTGATTATTTTAGGTTCTATGATAAATGTTGGGGGGCGACACCTTTCGATGCCGCCCCCAACATTTATTCATAACTCCTTTTCTTATTCGGCGGGATAGCCGCGACCCGTCTTTTTTGTTTTTACGATACATACCAGCGCTATCACATGCGCTGTCCAGACAACGGCTATCACCGCGACGGCCGGCAGTATGTGACGGGAAAAATAAGCCCCCCGTTCCCATGACGGCGGATACGGACAGCAGAATAGCCGTCTTTGCCCGCAGCGTCAGCGATTTATCCTTTTCATACGCTCCCACCGTTTTTCTGTACAGGGAGGAATTCAGGAATTTGCGATGGAATCGCTCGGAGCCGCGGGCCAGGCAAAACAACGTCACCATATAGAAGGGCACCGTAGGCAGCAACGGCAATACCGTACCTGCCGTACCCAGCCCGAAACTGACGGCGCCCGCGGCTAGCCACAGGTAACGTACAACCCCTTTCCGCTCACCGCCCTTCATGCTCTTCCTCTTTACAGGCGTTACCGGCATTTTCGCCGCCGTCCGGCTTGTCTTTTTTATGTTCCAATGCTTCCTTTAATGTATGCCAGGCAAGGACCGCACACTTAACGCGGGCCGGCATATTGGAGATATTCTTCAGGGCAATGGCGTCTTCCAGCTCTTCCAGCTCGTCTTCGTCCGTCACTTCCCGCTTAATCATGCTGAGAAAAAGGTCCGTCAGGCGGAGCGCTTCTTCCACGGTTTTACCTTTGATAACGTCGATCATCATATCGGCCGAAGCCCGGCTGATCGCGCAGCCGTGGCCCGTATAGGCCGCATCTCTGACGATTCCGTCTTCAATTTTCGGCCAGTGTGATGTCGTCGCCGCAGCTCGGGTTATGCCCGTGCTCGGACAGGTTCGCTCCCGCCAATTCATGTTTATTCGCCTGTGCCTGGTTATGCTCCAGAAGAATATCGGAATATAATTGATCCATTTCCATGCTGCTGTCGCTCCTTAGTCTTTAAATCCCATTTGTTTACGGACAAGCGGCAGTTTTTCAAGGAAATAATCCACTTCTTCCGGTGTATTGTACACATAAAAGCTTACGCGGTTCGACGCTTCCGCGTGGATATGCGCGCCGTAAGGCTGCGCACAATGATGGCCAGAACGAATGGCGATGCCGTAGCTGTCAAGGATCGTCGCCGCGTCATGGGGGTGTACGCCGTCGATAGTAAACGAGATAACGCCCGTTTTTTCTTCGGGATCCGTGCTGCCGATAATATGAATATACGGTAGCTTTTTCATACCGTCAAGACAGCGTTTCGTCAGTCCTTCTTCGTGCGCTTCAATATTGTCCCAGCCGATTTTCTCCAGGTAATCAATAGCCGCATGCAGGGCTACCGCGCCTTCCACATTTTCCGTACCCGCTTCAAATTTAAAGGGCAGTACGTTAAAGGTCGTTGTCTGTTCCCGGACATATTCGATCATGTCACCGCCGAGAAGGAACGGTTCCATATCATTCAGAAGGCCCCGTTTTCCGTAGAGTACGCCCGTACCGGCGGACGCAAGCATTTTATGACCCGAGAAGACGAGAAAATCGCAATCCCAGTCCTGCACGTCCACTTTCATGTGAGGGACGGCCTGCGCCGCGTCCACGACGGCAATCGCCCCCGCACGGTGTGCCCGTTCGACCAGCTCTTTTACGGGCCGCTTCATACCCAACACGTTACTGACCGCCGCAAAAGACACGATCTTCGTTTTTTCATCGATCTTGGCAAGGTCTTCGTCCGTAAAGCGGCCTTCCCCGTCAAGATACATGTACACCAATTCGGCGCCCGTCACCCGACAGACGCGCTGCCAGGTGACGAGATTGGCATGGTGTTCCGAAATGGGAATGACGATCTTATCGCCCTTTTTCAGCCGGGTTTCCGCATAGCTGCGCGCAATCAGGTTAAGCCCCTCCGTGGCGTTGCGTACGAAAATAATTTCTTCGCCGTATTTTGCGTTGATCAGTTTTCGTACCGCTTCACGGGCCTCATCGTACAGCCGGGAGGCTTCCACGCTGAGAATATGGGCGCCGCGGTGGGGATTGCCGTTATGGTTTTCCAGTAAATCGACAATCGCGTCAATAACCTGTTTCGGTTTCTGTGTCGTAGCCGCATTATCAAAATACACAAGCCGATGGCTGTTATGCATTTTTTTCAGAATAGGAAAATCTTCTCGAATATTTTTCATGGCAATCCCCTTTCTATTCGCGCGCCCGCATTTTTTTACGCGCCGCTTCAAGTACGCGCTTTGCAAGCGCCGCATCGCCCAATGCGTCGATTACGGGACGGATGTTCGATTCGACGATAATGAGCTGCGCCCCCTTTTCACTGAAACCGCGGCTCATCAGATAGTAGAGCTTATCCTTGTCAATCTGGCCGGCGCTGCTGGCATGATTCCCTTCCATGTCGTCTTCTTTGCAAAGCAGAAGAGGCAACGATACGGCGTGTACCCGGGGACTCAGCAGCAGGCATTCGTCCGTTTCCGAACCGACCGCTTTTTTGCAGCCGCGCAGGAAATCGATAGTACCGCGAAAATTCTTTTTCGACCTGTCCGTAAGGGCACCGGTCGCGAGGATATCGGCATGTGATTTTTCGCCTTTCTGCGCCACCCAATATGAAAAATCGAGAACCTGCTCATCATGACCGATGTACATGGCGCGGCTGCCGAACTTGCTTTCGGCGCCGTCAAGATCCGTCTTGTAATACAAAATAACCGCCCGGCTTCCCAATTCGGCATTTACATAGCGGACATCGCTGTTTTCCCCGGAACGGACATAGCGATGTTCAATATGGCGTACATGTTCGCCGTTGAACTGCACTTTTTTTACGGTCACTTTAGCGCCTTTCGCCGCTTCAATGTATTCCGCAATATTTACGGCGCCGTTTTTTGCATCTCCTTCAAAAAGAAGATATACTTCCACCTCACTGTTGGCGGCCGCTTCAATTTTCAGCTGCGCCGCAAGATAGGGAACGGCTTCGCTTACGTTATACGTCAGGCGCACGGAACCTTTAGCCCCCTCGGGAACCGTGACGGAACACCCGTTCATGCTGTGATTCAAGGCGTCGCGCAGCGATTCGCCGCTTGCCCCGGCAAAATCACCCAAATCGTCAAGGCCGTTCCCCTGATAAAAAGAAACGGTCACATCGCCGACCGTCCGGTTTTCTATGTCGACGGACGGAAGATACGGCGCTTCCTGCCGTTCCAATTCCAGGTGATTGACCTTCATCCAGCGGAAGGTAGGACGAGGCAGTTCGTTGTACAGTTCTTTACTCATTCATTACCCTCCCCTATTTCAATGAACCTTTCAGTTCCAGATTAATCAGATTATTCATTTCCACCGCATATTCCAGCGGAAGCGCTTTCGAAACGGGTTCCACAAACCCCCGGACCAGCATGGCCCGCGCCTCTTCTTCGCTGAGCCCGCGGCTCATCAGGTAATAAACGGCCTCATCGGAGATGCGGCCGATTTTGGCTTCATGGCCCAGGTCGATATTATCGTTTTTGACGATAATCGCGGGAATCGTGTCGGATTGAGAAATTTCATCCAGCATAAGCGATTCGCAGCTGACGTTTGATTTTGCACCTTCCGCCTTTTCGTTGATGATGACGGCGCCGCGATAAATACAAACGCCGCCGCTCTTGGAAAGGGATTTCGAATCAATATTGCTCGTCGTATGCGGCGCATTGTGCACCACCTTCGAGCCCGTATCCAGAAACTGGCCCTTACCGGCAAAAGTCACGCCGGTAAATTCACAGTGCGCGCCTTCGCCCTGGAGGATGGTCATCGGATAGAGACAGGATGTATGCGAACCGAAAGAGCCGGTTACCCAGTTCATCGTACCGTTTTTGCCGACGACGGACCGTTTCGTGTTCATGTTGTACATATTCTTCGACCAGTTTTCAATCGTCGAGTACGTCAACGTCGCCTCGTCACCGACGAAGAGCTCGACAGCGCCGGCATGCAGGTTGGCGACATTGTACTTCGGCGCGGAACAGCCTTCGATGAAGTGCACTTTCGCGCCTTTTTCCACGATGATCAACGTGTGCTCGAACTGGCCGGCCCCGGGGGCGTTCAGACGGAAATAACTCTGCAACGGGATTTTCACGTCCACGCCGGCGGGAACATATACGAAGGAGCCGCCGGACCATACGGCGCCGTGGAGAGCCGCAAACTTGTGATCTGTCGGCGGAATGAGTTTCATGAAGTGCTTCCGTACTATATCTTCATGCTCTTTCAGGGCCGTGTCAAAGTCCGTATAGACGACGCCCTGCTTGACCAGTTCTTCCTGAATACTGTGGTACACAACTTCCGAATCATATTGCGCGCCGACGCCGGCAAGGGATGTCTTTTCCGCTTCGGGGATGCCGAGACGATCGAACGTATCCTTAATGTCTTCGGGCACTTCGCTCCAATCGGCTTTCAGGCCCGCATCGGGACGTACATACGTAATAATATTATCCATCTGAAGTTCGCTGATATCGGGCCCCCAGTCGGGATAATCGATGGTATAGAACAGCTCCAGGGACTTCAGGCGTTCTTCGAGCATCCAGGCCGGTTCATCCTTTTGCCCGGAAATTTCCCGGACGATGTCTTCCGTAAGGCCCGCTTCCGTCTTATAAGCATAGTTGAAATCTTTCTTAAAGTTATATACATTGCCGAAATCGGAAAAGGCATTAATCGTTTCCCGTTCCCGGGCCAGTCTTGTTTCTTCAGCCATCCTGCGCCTCCTATTGCAACCGCGTCCTGTAGATGTCATATCCGTGGGCTTCGATTTCACCGATGAGAGCCGCCCCGTCGGTCCTGACAATTTTGCCGTCCAGAAGGATGTGCACGAAATCGGGTTTTAAGTACTGCAAAATTTCGCTGTGATGCGTAATGATAAGGACCGCGTTTCCCGCGTCGTGATACCGGGAAACCGTTCCGGAAACAACGCGGACCGCATCGACGTCCAGACCGGAATCGATTTCGTCAAGCATGGTCAGCTTCGGTTCAAGCATACACATCTGGAGAATTTCCGTTTTCTTCCGTTCACCGCCGGAAAAACCGTCGTTCACGTACCGTTCGGCATAGGACTTGTCCATCAGGAGCTGATCCATTTGCGCGCGCAGCTTCTTGCGGAACGGCATAATGCGTTGTGTTTCTCCCGAAACGGTGCTCTTGGCATTGCGGATAAAATTTTCCACACTGATCCCCTGTACGGCGATAGGATTTTGAAAAGCCATGAAGATACCGAGCTTGGCACGCTCGTTAACCGGCATATCCGTTATATCGGCGCCTTCAAAATAGATCCTGCCGCCGGTTATGCGGTATGCGGGATTCCCCATAATCGCATGAAACAGAGTTGACTTACCGGCGCCGTTAGAACCCATGATCACATGTATTTCACCTTTATTAATCACCAGATCGAGTCCCTTAAGAATATCCTTTCCTTCCACGGTTACCTTAAGGTTTTCCACTCGTAATAATTCACTCATTGCGTATCACTCCTGTATAAACATTTAACTCTCATTTTTTGCTACACTTAGATTACTCCAACCTTTTCGCAAAGTCAACCTTTTTAGTGCATTTTAAAAATACTACTCATTATTTTCTTTTTCATCGTCATCCATACCGTATTTATCACGCAGTTTCCGCCGTTTATCGCTATGCAGCCAAAGCTGCATGAGTACGGTGGTGCAGGCCAGGATAAGGAGCCCGCCGAGCAGGGCCGACATTCCTTCTTTATTAATTGCATATAATAAATATCCGAAAACGACAACCCAGAGAAAAATCCGCAGCTTACTCATTTATCACGGCCCGCCTTTCTTCGGCCTTTTTCATGGCAATGACGGCCTGAATATACATGGCGCATTCAATGCGTTTTTTCTGAATCTGACAGCCCATCTCATAAGGCGTTTCCATACTGCCGCCATACTTGATATTATTGGCATGACAGCCGCCGCTGCAGAAAAATTTGGCCCAGCATTTGCAGCATGCCGGCTTGTTGAGAACGTGCATATCCCGGAAACGCCGGGGCAGGACGGTATCGGTAATGCCGTCGTACACATTGCCGACAATATACGCTTCCTGCCCGACGAACTGATGACACGGATAAATGTCCCCGTTCGGCACGACGCACATGTATTCATGTCCCGCACCGCAGCCGCGGAGACGTTTGGCAATGCACGGGCCCCTGTAAAGATCCATGATAAAGTGGTAATAGACAATCGGATTCCCGCTGAAATACCGCTCCAGATACAGGTCGGTCAGGGCTTCATATTCTTTATAAACACGCGGCAAATCGGTCGCGTCAATAGCATAAGACAGATCGTCGCCGACGACAGGCTCCATGGAGAGTCCTTCAAAGCCGAGGTCCGCCATATGTTCCACGTCAGTTGCAAAATCAAGATTATACTTTGTATACGTGCCCCGCACATAATACTCTTCACCGTTGCGCCGGGCGACGGCTTTCTTTAAATTTTTCACCGTCGCGGCATATGAACCGCGCCCGCCCGCATCGGGACGCATACGGTTATGTACGCTTTCACGGCCGTCCATGCTGAGGATCAGGCTGATGCGGTTGTCCGTAAGGTATTTGATTTTAGCCTCGTCGAGGAGCGTACCGTTTGTCGTCAGGGACAGCTTGAATACCTTGTCATGGATTTTTTCCTGTTCCCGGATGTAGGCAATCGTTTGTTTCACGACATCAAAATTCATGAGCGGTTCGCCGCCGAAGAAGTCGACCTCACAGTGCCGCCGTTTGCCGGCGGAGCTTGCTATGAGAAAATCAACGGCCGCCCTGGCGACATCGAAGCTCATGAGCTCGCGTTTATGCGTATCATAATCCCCCTGCGAGGCAAAGCAGTATTTACAGCGCAGATTACAATCATGAGCGATATTGAGACAGAGTGATTTGACGACGGGTTTTTCGTCGGCCACGACTTCAAAGGCTTCACACATGGGCGCAAAAAGCATTTCCGCCCTGATGAGTTCATCCAGTTCGGCCATGGCTTCCGTCAGTTCTTCACGTCCGTACCTGCCGGCAAGGGCTGTGTAAACAGCCTCTTTATTATGCCCCGTATATGTATCGAGTATATCGTACGTGACGGCGTCAATGACATTAATGATGCCGCTGTTTACATCAAGCAGCATATGCACGCCGTTCTGAATATATTTATGGATCATCGGTCCGATTTTTTCCATCATGTTTCCTCCATACAAAAAGAATACCCTTTACCGAAAATGGTAAAGGGTGTCCCCTCCTGAAAACTTATTTTGTGCAGACCTGGTTGCCTACCGTGCAAGATGTCTTGCAGGCGGACTGGCAGGAGGTCTGACATTCGCTGCACCCTGTGTGCTGAGCCGTTTTCTGGATAGATTCCGTATTAATCGTGATAATATGCTTTGCCATGTCGGTTCACCTCACTACTGGTATCTGCTGTATTATAGCACAGAAATATGTTTTCCACAATCTTTATAAAAGGCGCAGGCCTTTAAACTGATAATCCCTGCTCATCGTAATCACGATAGCATAATCGCCGAATATTTCATTTGTCGCAAAAAAGACATCGAAGTCGCCGTTATACGTTACATAAACGGAATTGATCCGCTCCAGGTACGCGCGGATCTGATCCGCCGTAATTTCCGGCTCGCCGTCATTGCGCCACCGCTCGTTCTTAAATTTGGCCAGAAGCGGCGCGTGCGCCATGACCCGCAGGCGATGGCTCAAGATCCACTCCCATACAGCTTCACTGTACGTTTTGGCTTCTTTACAGCGCCCTTCTTCCAATCCTTCAAGTACGAATAGGACGGGCCTGCCTTCTACGGGAATTTCATCGATATAGCTGCCCTTGACATAGCGTAAATTCATATCATAAACCTCCGCCGAAGAAAAATTTTTCCTGCCTGTTCTTCTGCCTTAGACCTCTTTATCTTACTCTATCGTCTTTTCCCTTGTCAATCAATACCGTTCTTTCTGTTCCCGGCCGTACTCGACGGACAGAGATCATTTTGAAAGCAGGTTTCACATAACGGCTTACGGGCCTTGCAAATACGCCGGCCGTGCCAAATAAGCCAGTGATGGGCCCGGCTCCACCACTTCCGGGGAATGGCCTTTTGCAGCCCCTTTTCCACCGCTTCGGGCGTAGTTCCCGTCGCCAGCCGCATCCGGTTGGAAACACGGAATACATGCGTATCCACGGCGATAGCCGGTATACCGAAAAGGACGCTCACAAGCACGTTGGCCGTTTTTCTGCCGACGCCCGGGAGCTTGACGAGTTCATCGAAGGTATGCGGCACTTCGCCCTTATACTGCTTGCAGAGGATGGCGCAGGTATTCATAATATTTTTCGCCTTGCTGTGATAGAGGCCGCATGTTTTAATTTTATCTTCCAGGCCGCGCAGGCCGAGCTGCAGGATTTTGTCGGGGCTGTCGTAGGCTGGGAAAAGATCGGCCGTGACAATATTGACCCGTTCGTCGGTGCATTGCGCCGAAAGGACAACCGCCACGAGCAGTTCGAAATTTGAATGGTACAGGAGGGCCGGTTTCATGATTCCGTATTGATCCTGGAAGCGTTGCAGCATTTCGTCTTTCTTTTTTTTCGATAGTATCATTCTAAGTTCCTCTTTCTTCACGTCCGGCGTTTCATTCAAACTGCCCGTTTTATATCCGTTCAAATCCAGGGTGACATACGTGAACCCGACGGCCTTTATTTTCGCCGTAATTTCTTCCCGGTGCGCCAGAATCGCTTCAAATTCATCCGTCCCGGCTTCAATGCGGGCGACGTCGTCGTGATAACGGACGCGCAATGAACCGTTCACGTAAGGAGCCAACACGTTTTCGGCGGCATCAATCTGCGCCAGCCTGTGCAAAGTAAGCGCCGTCCCGTAAGGGACACGGCTGGCAAGGCAGGCGGCGCTCTGTTTATTCCATGTCGGCAGGCCGAAACGGCGGGATAACGCGCGGATATCCGCCTTGGCAAGAGCCGCGTCCACCATGGGGCTGCAGACGCTGCCGGCCAGCTCCGCCAGGGCTTTCATGCCGGGGCGGAAGTCCTTCAGATCATCCGTATTGCTGCCGTCCGCAACCCACGTATAGCCGTTGGCCCGCGCAAAATCGACGAGCTCCGCAAAGCGGATTTTCTTACATATATAACAGCGGTCGACACGGTTTTCGACAAAATTTTCGTCGGCAAACTCCGAAGACGGGACAAGGACGTGGGGTATACCGATTTTTACCGCCATGTCCCTCGCTTCTTGCCGCTCTCCTGCCGGTAAGGTGGCCGATAAAGCCGTTACGGCGACGGCTTTGCTGCCGAGAGCCTCATGTGCCGCGTAAGCGAGAAACGTACTGTCCACACCGCCGGAAAAAGCCACGGCAACGCTGCCGAGATCACGCAGGATACGGCACAATCTGTCATATTTTCGAAGAAGGTCACTGTGTACCATATATATCTTCCTCCTCCATATATTCGGCCTTCTTACGGGCCGCAGTCCCCGTATGCCCGTGTTGTATATCTCTATCGTTTATGATATATTCAAAAACAACAGGTATCTGTCAAAAGAGGCGTTTCACATGGACACATTGGACAACCTGACACAATATCCGATCTATTTTGCGCCGGGGTGCAGGCTCTTACGGTCGGAACCGGAAATGATCCGGAAAATATACGATTATCTGCGCGGGCTCTTCGGCAATATTACGCTATACACCCGCTGCTGCGGCTTTGACGACGCGGGAGAGCATGAAGAAGAAGCGGTCTTTATTACGCTCTGCCCTTCCTGCTTTGCCGTCTACGGCCGTACGTATGCCAATCTTCACCTGCGCGACTTCCGGGACGTTTACGCCGAATACGGGAATATTTACCCATTCGCCGGAGAGGCGGAAATACGTAAGTTTCTCGCTTTCACCGCGGCAGGCGCGGCCCCGGAAAAGGAACCGGCCGTCCGGTCGTTAACTGTCCGGAAACGGATTGAACTGTGTACGGTAAAGGAAGCGGCGCTGCCGCCGCTTCCTTTACCGTCTTTTTTTATAAATGGACTCAATAAGGCGTTCCTCATAATCCGCCCGGTCTTCATAGTCCGCCATAACGGCCAGCGTGCGGTACACATACGCCGCATCTTCAACAGACTGCAAATTGACGCGCACACTGTAAAAGGCCGCACGCATGGCGGAACGTGCATTCATGGCCGCGATGACGCCGTCCGTAATGGCCCAGGCGTTGCCGTCGGCGACAACGGTCCTGGCCATGCCGAGGAGGGGGAAAACGGCCTGCCCCAGGGCGAGAGGCACCTCCGCGGCCCGCATAAACGCGGCCTGTACCTTTTCCGCCCTGCCCGCTTCCTCTTTCGGCAAACGCAACGTGTCCATCAGCGCCGAGAACGCGTCCGCGTCTTCATCGACGGCACGCAGATAGGATTGACGCAGCACGGGAAGCTGCGACTTGATAATCATCATTTGAGCGTGTACCGCTTCATAGCTCTTTTTATCGACCGTCAAATTAGCCACCATTTCAATAAGAGCCGCCGCCGACGCGGCCGTTAAAGCGGCAATACTGCCGCCGCCCGGGACGGGATCCGCCGATGCGGCCGCTTCGAGAAACTCGTTTATTTTTAAATTTTCCAGCCCGCGCCGCTCAGAAAAGTCCTGTAATATTTCCGTTTTCATCAATATCCATCCTGTTCGCAGCCGGCACCTTCGGCAGCCCCGGCATAGTCATAATATTGCCTGTCTCGCAGACGATAAACCCCGCCCCGGTGCAGACGCGGACATCTTTGACCGTGACGACAAAACCCTCAGGCGCACCGAGAAGCTCCGCATTGTCCGAAAGGGAATACTGCGTCTTCGCGACGCAGACAGGCATTTTATCCAAACCGAAGGCTTCCAGCTCTTTAACCTGTCTGGCCGCTTTCGTTTCAAAAATAACGTCTTTGCCGCCGTAAATTTCCGTGACGATCTTCTTCATCTTTTCAGGGATGGACGCCTCCGCATCATACAGGGGCTTGTACGGTGTCTTCGGGCCTTCCATTAAACGGAGCACGATCTCGGCAACTTCCCTGCCGCCTTCGCCGCCTTCGGCCCAGCAGTCGTTCACGCCCGCTTCAACGCCATAACTGCGGCATAATGCGGTAAGGCAGGCAATTTCCGCCGCCGTGTCGGTATGGAAGCGATTGATCCCGACGACCACGGGCACATCGAATTTACGCATATTTTCAATATGTTTCGCCAGATTGGCAAAGCCTTTTTTCACGGCGTCCGTATTTTCCGCCTGCAAGTCCGTTTTTTTTACGCCGCCGTGCATTTTAAGGGCACGGACGGTGGCGACTATAACGACCGCATCCGGCTTGATGCCGGCAAAACGGCAGGTAATATCCATAAACTTTTCGGCCCCCAGATCGGCGCCGAAACCGGCTTCCGTAATCGCAATATCCCCCGTTTTCATAGCTAGCTTCGTAGCTATGACGGAATTGCACCCGTGGGCAATATTGGCAAACGGCCCGCCGTGCACAAGGGCCGGCGTATTTTCCGTCGTCTGTACAAGATTGGGTTTGATCGCGTCTTTCATGAGAATCGCCATGGCGCCGGCAACACCGAGCCGGCCGGCCGTAACGAGATTGCCGTCCAGATCATAAGCCACCGTTATATTCGCCATGCGGCGTTTTAAATCCGTGAGATCATCGGCCAGGCAAAGTACGGCCATAATTTCCGAAGCCACCGTGATCATGAACCGATCTTCCCGGGGAAAGCCGCAGGTTTTGCCGCCCATGCCGACGACGGTATGGCGCAGCGCCCTGTCGTTCATATCGAGAACCCGCTTCCAGATGACGCGGCGCACATCGATGCGCAGTTCATTGCCCTGGTGAACGTGGTTGTCAATAGCGGCGGCCAACAGATTGTTAGCCGCCGTAACGGCATGCATATCCCCCGTGAAATGAAGGTTGATATCTTCCATCGGCAGGATCTGGGAATGCCCGCCGCCGGCGGCGCCGCCCTTGATCCCGAAGACGGGGCCGAGAGACGGTTCGCGCATGGCCGCAACCGCCTTCTTTCCGAGAAGGTTAAACGCCTGCGCCAGACCGACCGTTGTCATGGACTTCCCTTCTCCGGCCGGAGTCGGGTTGACAGCCGTTACCAGGACGAGTTTACCGTTTTCATGTTGCTGCATCCGTTTAACGGCGGCAAAAGAAATTTTTGCTTTGTACTTGCCGTAAAGCTCCAAATCGTCTTCCGTCAGACCCATTTGCGCGGCAATCTCCGTAATCGGCTTTAACGCGGTCTGCTGCGCGATCTCGATATCGCTTGCCATAGTTGTCATAGTCCCTCTCTCCTAACCAATACGGGGCAACGGCATAAAAAATGCCGACACTGCCCGGAATCTCAGCCCAGACGGTCGGCTCGAAACATGATTATGCTCCCCGTGGTTGTTCCACTTCCGTCAGTTACATAACCTTGTATCATTATATAGTTGCACAGGCTTTTCTGTCAATAAATCCGGAATGTCAGATTTCTCTTTGTCCTTTCTCTGAAAGGGTGAGCGTACCGCTCAACCGCAGTGCCGCCGGCCGCCCTCCTTTCAGACGCGCCGCCGCAAGGAGCGCGCCGCCCGGCTGGTTAACGCGCAGTGCCGTCCCGGTACCGGCTGCACAAGCCAGGACGGCGGCAAGAGCTGCCGTCCCGGAAGCGCAGCTGTTCTCCCAATAAAGCGTATCCGTGCCGCTCACATAAACGGCCGGTATCATAAACCGGGTTTCCCGATTAAAGAGGATGAGACCGAACGCATCAAAGCGGCCGTTTGCCGTATATTCCTTCACAGCCCGCCAGTACGCTTCTTTATCCGTCTCCCCCGAACCGTCCAGGATCCGGACGAAATGTGTTATCCCCGGCAGATCGACGCGAAAAAAGCGTTCCGGCTTACCGTCTACGGGAATGCGGAGAGCCGTAATGCTCTTCGGCAGGGGCATGTCGATACAGACCTTGTACGTTCGGTTCCCGGTCCGTTCAACAACCGTCGTCAAGAGGCCCTCATAGCCGGAACAGGACACGTCGTACCGCCCCTTTTCCCGCCCCGACAGAGACAGGGCGTAGGCGGCCGCCGAGCGGGCCGCGTTACCGCAGAATTCCCCGCCCATCATGTCGATGCGCACGCCGTTTTCCGCCCCGGCCGGAAAACGGATATATCCCACCTGTTCGGCCGCCAGGTCCGGGCAGGTGAGGATCGCCCCGGCAACGGCGGCGCGCCGTGACGCCGGGACGGCGTCCAACACAAGAATTGTCGTATTCCCGCCGGGATCGGCTTTTACATACGATATATTCAAAAAATCTCCTCCCGTACAGCGATAACCCAAAGATACGGCCCGGACAGCATTATATTCTCCGTACGTTACGTAACAGTATATCACATTGCGCGCCGTAATGCCGCTACCTGCGAAAAACCCCCGGAGAAACTGTGACAACACAGTCCCTCCGGGGGTAACGCGCGGTTGTTCCCGTTATGCCCCGCCGTTCGGGCTTTATTTGCGCAAATCGTCCTTAAGCGCTTCCAGTTCCCGGCGCAGCTGATTGATAAGAGCATCCTGCGCGTCATCACGGGCTTTCAGCTCCTTGTTTTCGGCAGTCAGATCCTGCACCTTGCTCATCAGTCCGGAACGCGTCGTCCCGCCGTTAACGCCGGGCCCCACTTTAAGCGATATGCCCGCATTGACCATACCGCCGCCGTCGCCTATGGAAGCGCCCAGACTGAACATGGTCACTTCATTGGGACGGTAAAACGCGCCGATAGCCATGGCATTGGCATTGCGGTAATTCCCCATGCCTGCGGCAAAATCCCATTTGTAAGCGGGATCATAATCAAGAGGGTGCAGCGCCGCCAAAGCGGCCGCCCCTGCCCCGACCTTATTGATCCTGCCGTCCAACTGATTGATGCGATCGTTTACGCCGTCAACCCGACCGCTCAGAGTGCCTATTTGGGCGTCTACGGAATCCATCCGGCCGTCCAGGGAGGTGACGCGCGTATCCAGTGTCCCCACCTGTGTATTAAGTGTCCCTACCTGTATATTAAGTGTCCCTACCTGTGTATTAAGTGTTCCTACCTGCGTATTAAGTGTTCCTACCTGCGTATTGAGCGTTCCTACCTGTGTATTAAGCGTTCCTACCTGTGTGTTAAGCGTCCCGACACGGCCGTCAAGAGCCGTCACTTTATCATCCGTGACCTTCAGCTGCTCTTCCGTCGCCGCACGGCCCGCCTTCGCAAAGTCGGGCGCCGTAAGCGTCTTATTGGTCAGCCCCTTGATCGTGGACTGTCCCGTTTCCCCGTTGATGACGACATCCCCGGCGGTGACTTTCTTGCCTTCAATGGTCGTGGTTCCCGCCGACGCGATACCGGCAGCTTTAAAGGTCGTGACCGTTTTTTCGATCTTCATGCTGTTGCTGCGTCCGCTGCCGTCGTCAACGGCTTGGTATATATATTTCTTATCGACGGAAAGAGCGCTGTCCCCGACATTGGTGGCCAAGCCGCCTCCGTCAAATTTCAATCTGCTTTGCGTATCGGGATTTACCTTTAAAATCTCCGTCCGGACGGTGCCGCCGTCAATCTCCGTGTAATGTTCGGACGCCAGAGACTTGTCACTGACCCGGACAACGCCGTCTTTGACCGTCGTCGTCTTGCCCGTATTGTTTCCTAAACCGTCCGTGCCCGATACGGTCAGCCCGTCCTTATTAAACTCCATGGTTTTAGAAGGCTGGAACATGCCGCCCTTGGCGTTTGCCGTAATCGTGCCGTCATTCCCGTTGAGATGGATATTGCTCGTCGCCGCATCATGATTGCCGCCCAGATATACATCGTCTTTCAGTGAAACCGTATTATCCGCACTGACACTGATGTTACTGCCCGCTTTTACGGCGGAAGCCCCCGCGACGGCAGCTTTTAACTGCGCCACGTTAACGGCATCCGTATCTTCCGAGCCGGCGGCGATTCCCGTAATCTGCCGCGTTACGGGAGCGGGATTACCGCTTCCGTCCGTACCGTTCACATTTCCTACGGAAATCGCATTGGCCGTGGACGTCCAGGCCGCCCCGGTCCGGGCCGCCGATTTCAAATAGCCGTCTTTGCCGGCTTCGCGGTCGGCACGTGAGCCGCTGCCCAGGGCCACGGTATTTTCCACGGCCGCTACGGCGCCGTTACCGACGGCGGCGGATCCCGTTGCGGCAGCCAGGGTCCGACCGCCCAAAGCGGCCAGGGAGTTGTTTCCGGCCGCGTCGGAAAATTCTCCCATAGCGACGGCGGATCTGCCGCCTGCAACCGTATCCTGTCCGAAGGCGGTCGCCGCCTCGCCGGTCGCCTTATTGTTCTGTCCGAAAGCGGCGGCACTCTGTCCGGACGCGGTGTTCTGCGCCCCGAAGGCGGTAGATGCCTTGCCCGACGCGTTTGTCTTATAGCCGAAAGCGGTCGCATTGTCGGCCGACGCCTCCGTCATCTGCCCGAAGGCCGTTGACGCCTGTCCGGACGCGACGGACTTCTCACCGAAAGCCGTAGCTTTTTTTCCCGTGGCTACCGTTTTATGGCCGAAAGCGGTGGCTGCATCATTGGCCGCTCTCGCCTCTTTTCCCCAGGCCATCCCGTACTGATACGTCTGAGCCGTCGTGGTCTCATATTCCCCGTCATATCGTTTTGTTACAGACATACCTGCAGACGTCCCGCTGCCCAAAGCCGTATTATATGAACCGCCGGTCTTGGTCACATCATTATAAGAGCCGCCCCAATATAAGTTATAATAATCACTTGCAACCAGATTTCCGACAGACGCCGCCTCCGCGTTCATGCCGCAAGTGCAGGCAATTACCGCCAAAGCGGTAATTATCCTTTTTGAATACGGGCATTTCATTGTATTCACAGTAATCCCCCTTTTATAATATAATCAGTAATGAATAACACTATCAATATAATATAAACTTTCCTTTGTGTCAATATCGGTAATTATGTATCATTTTCGACTGTTTACGGTAATATATTTGTGCCGCAACAGCCGTATTTTCAGCTACGGCCCTGCGGCAACAAATAAGTCCCGCCGGCGGAAGGCGAACCGTGCTTCCGCCGGCGGGACTTATTGTTTGCAGCCGTTGGGGCCGTTATTTTTTTACCAAATCTTCTTCGACCCGGATATGCAGCTCATGCAGCTGTCTGAGCGCAACCGGTGACGGCGCCTCGCTCATGGGGTCGATAGCGTTCTGGGTCTTCGGGAAAGCGATGACATCGCGGATGGACTTGCGCTGAAGCATCAGCATGATCATACGGTCCAATCCGAATGCCAAACCGCCGTGAGGCGGAGCGCCGTACTCAAACGCTCTGAGCAGGAAGCCGAATTTCTGTTCCGCCTCCTCCGCCGTGAGGCCGACAGCCTTGAATACGCGCTGCTGAATATCGGGCCGATAAATACGCAGGGAACCGCCGCCCAATTCCACGCCGTTCAGGACGAGGTCATAGGCTTTCGCGTAAACCCGCGCCGGATCCGTTTCCAGTTTATCCAGATCTTCCTCACGGGGGGCCGTGAAGGGATGGTGCACGGCCGTATACCGTTTCTCCTCTTCATTATATTCAAACATGGGAAAATCAATAATCCACGTGAAAGCAAAGGCATTTTCATCAATACTGCCCGTACGGCGGGCCATTTCTTTGCGGAGTTCGCCGAGAGCCGCCGCCACGACAGCCGGTTTATCGGCAATCATGAGGACGAGGTCGCCCGTTTCACTGCCGCATTCCCTGCCTATAGCTTTAAGCGTTTCTTCGCCGAGGAATTTCCCAATCTGAGATTTCAACCCGTCCGGCGTAAAGCAGATCCAGGCCAGGCCCTTTGCGCCGTACGCGGCGACATATTCTACGAGGCCGTCAAGTTCACGACGGGGGATCCGGGCGTAGTCCTTAACATTGATGGCCTTAACCTGCCCGCCCGCTTCGATGACATTGCGGAACACTTTGAATTCCGTATCCTTAACGAGTGCCGTAATATCATGGAACTTCATATCGAAGCGAAGGTCCGGTTTATCGGAACCGTAGTTTTCCATGGCATAATCCCAGGTCATGCGCTGAATGGGGCCGTTAATGTCATAGTCAAGCGCTTTTTTGAAAACATAGCCGATCATCCTTCCGTCAGCTGCAATATATCTTCCTGATCCATGAAGGACATTTCCATATCGAGCTGTGTGAATTCGGGCTGCCGGTCCGCCCGTAAGTCTTCATCGCGGAAGCAGCGGGCAATCTGATAGTACCGGTCCATACCGGAGATCATGAGGAGCTGTTTAAAAATCTGCGGCGACTGGGGCAGGGCGTAAAATTTCCCCTCATTGACGCGGCTCGGCACTAAATAGTCGCGTGCCCCTTCCGGCGTGCTCTTGCAGAGTTCCGGCGTTTCAATATCGATAAACCCGTGCTCGTTCAGGAAATCGCGCATAGCGTGCTTGACCTTATGGCGCATCATAAGGTTACGCTGCATTTCCGGGCGCCTAAGGTCAAGGTACCTGTATTTCAGCCGGATTTTTTCATCCACGTCGATATTGTCTTCAATATAAAAGGGCGGTGTCTTGGAGGTGTTTAAAATACGCAGTTCTTCACAGCGGATTTCAATGGTGCCGGTCTTCATTTTTTTGTTGACGGTCGCTTCATCACGCATGCGGACAACACCGCGGACAACAAGCACATACTCGGTGCGCACCTGTTCCGCTTCAGCAAACGAAGCCCGCTCATAATCCGGCGACGCGACTACCTGCACGATACCCGTACGGTCACGCAAATCAATGAAAATAAGCCCGCCGTGATCGCGGCGCCGCTCCACCCAGCCGCAAAGCACGACTTCCTTACCCCGATCCGCTTCCGTTACTGCCGCGCAGTTAATGGGAGCGCTGCAAACCCAACATTGTATCCATTACACTCATCCCTTCTTCTGTCTTTCAATATATGCAACAATCTCCGCAAACGGAACGGTTTCCTGTTCTTTGGTTTCCATATTCCGCACCGGCGCGCGGCCGGCGGCCAATTCTTCTGCGCCTATAATAAGCGTGAAATCGGCAGACGCTTTGTCGGCGGCCTTCATTTGCCCCTTCATGCTCCGCCCCGCCATATCCATTTCCGCATACAGCCCTTTACCGCGCAGCGCCTGTTGCAGGCCGAAGGCTTTTTCTCTGGCCGTGTCACCGAGCGCTACAATGAATACGGGGCGCAGCTTTTTAACCGGCGGCAGAAGGCCCTGCTCCTTCAAGGTAAGCAGGAGCCGTTCCATGCCGACGGCAAAGCCGATGCCCGGC
Organism: Megasphaera geminata F0357; assembly: GCF_000239275.1. Lineage (GTDB taxonomy): Bacteria > Bacillota > Negativicutes > Veillonellales > Megasphaeraceae > Megasphaera > Megasphaera geminata. The sequence continues at coordinate 73,120 of NZ_JH417603.1, forward strand.
GCAGGCAGGCCGCCGAGCTCTTCGCTGAGCCCGTCGTAGCGGCCGCCGCCGCAAACCGTGCTCTGCGCCCCCAGGGGCGCATACATGATTTCAAAGGCGGTCTTCGTGTAATAATCAAGGCCGCGGACAAGGCGCGGATCGAGAGTAAACGGGATACCGACCTCGGTCAGATAGGCCTGCACCTTCTCAAAATGGCTCTTACATTCCGCACAGAGGTAATCCGTAATGAGCGGCACCCCGGCAGACAGCATACGAGCCCCATCCTCCTTGCAGTCAAGCACCCGCAGGGGATTCCTGTCGAGACGGGACTGACAGTCCTCACAGAGCCCGGCGCGCCTGCCTGCAAAAAATTCAAGGAGTTTCCGCCGATAAACGGGGCGGCATGCCGGGCAGCCGACAGAATTCAAATGCAGAACGAGGTCATGTAAGCCGAGCTCACGGAAAAGCTGAAGGGCCAGGGCGATGATTTCCGCATCGACCGCCGGATCCTGCGAGCCGATCTCTTCAACGCCGAATTGATTAAACTGTCTGTACCGTCCCGCCTGAGGGCGGTCATGCCGGAACATGGGCCCCATATAGTAGAATTTATGGATTTTCCCGTCACCGTACAATTTATGTTCCAAAAAAGACCGCACGACGGACGCCGTATTTTCCGGACGAAGGGTCATACTGCGGCCGCCATGGTCTTCAAAGGTATACATTTCTTTGGTTACGACATCCGTCGTTTCACCGATGCCGCGCAAAAAGAGTTCCGTACTTTCAAATACGGGCGTACGTATTTCGCCGCAGCCGTAAAGGCTGCAGACGTCCCTGATCTTCGCTTCCAAATTCTGCCAATCCCCCGTTTGTTCCGGCAGGAAATCCTGTGTGCCTCTGGGCGCGGTAATAGTCATTTTGAATTCACTCCTTCATACACGGCGGCGCACAAGTACCGCCGCCTTTCTATCCGTTCCGGCAGTGCCCGGATATACTGCCCTATATCTTTAGGCATGTACATTTTCTCCAACTTTTTCCCCTGTACGACAAACTTCGTGGCGCTGCCCGGACCGACGCCCAGGACGGATTGCCGTTCCGCCATCATTTCTATATTATATGCGCTGATCGTCTTCGGCAGCGCATAGCCGACATTGGCAAACGCGGCGGCCATGTACTGCTGCCGATACAGATAATACGGCGTATACGTCAACTCGGCAAGGCCGGTTCTCGTGAGCGCCAGCATCTCTTCCACCGTTTTTTCAGACGGGATTTCCGCCCGTAACGGGTGCCGGAAAAGAGGGGCGCCTTTCTTTAATGCCAACGTATGAATTGTAACATTTTCAGGCCTCAGTTGGCAAACAGCTTCCATATTTGAAGCCATATCCGCCACGGTCTGCCCGGGCAGACCGGCAATGAAGTCCATGTTGATAATCGGAAAACCCAACTTGCGGCATTGCGCGAACATCGCATATATATCAGCCACACTGTGCCGCCGGGACAATGTATCAAGCAGCCGCTGCTGCATCGTTTGCGGGTTTATACTGATACGCGTGACGCCGCTGCGGCGTAATAAGGCAAGTTTAGCGTCAGTTGCCGTATCGGGACGCCCCGCTTCAACGGTCCATTCCGTACCGGGCCCGACAAGCGGCTCTACGGCTTTCAGGATAGGCGCCAAAGCGTCTACCGGCAATGATGTCGGCGTACCGCCGCCGACATAAACGGAACCGATTTCCAGCCCCGCTTCTGCCGCAAGGCGCGTTACCGCCTCCAGATCGGCCGTAACGGCGGCAACGAAGTCATGTAATCGGGAAACCGTCTCCGCGCCAATCAACCGGGACGGGAAAGAACAGTACAAGCAGTGGCTGGAACAGTAAGGGATGCCGATATAGAGGGCCGTCTTCTTCTTTGTCTCAAGGACATAGGGCCGCTGGACCGCGGCCACGGCCACAAGTTCCGCCGCCGTATCCGGCGCTACGCCGTAGCAACGCTGCAACCGGTGTACGGCTTCATCAGCCGGCACGCCTTCATCAAAAAGGCGGTGGACAAGTTTGGTCGGCCTGACCCCTGTCAAAACGCCCCACACGGAAGCGGCCGCCCCCGTCCCTTCGCGGTACCGGGACAGGAGTAATTCTTTCAGCTCACTTTTACGAGTGAACCGTTGGGGCTCGAAGCGCCGCTCCCGTCCCGCTTCATCTCTGAAAGAACAGGTAAGCGCCGCGCCGTCCGCGTTCTCGTCAATCCGCACGTCCGCCATGGGCGGGCCGTCTTCATGACGGGTATACCCTAAATACGTCAGGACCTGACCGACAAAGCCGTGATAGTCGTCAGGTCCTGTATATACGTAGCGTTTCGTCCGCTCAGACACGTTCCGCGCCCTCTATATCGGCAGGCCGCCGTCCAGGCCCTGAGCTTTACGCTTCGCCTCACATTCTTCGCAATAGCCGTATACTTTGAGCTGATGATCGACCGTATGGAAATGGAGACGTTTTTCCAGAATCGTTTCCAGCGTTTCCAGGAGATCATCCTTGCATTCCCAGACTTTGCCGCAGTCCAGGCAAATAAGATGATGATGGAAATGGCCGTCTTCTTCGCAGTCATTTAACTCATAACGGCTGCAGCCGTCATCGAAATCGAGCTTTTTCAGAAGATCCATCTGCGTAAAGAGGTCAAGCGTTCTGTACACGGTAGCCAGACCGATGTCCGGAGCCGTAACCTTGACGAGCTCAAATACGTCTTCCGCGCTTAAATGACGCGCCGTGCTTTCTACGAAAGCACGTAGCACGACTTGCCGCTGCGACGTCATCTTGTACTTTTTGTCTCTGATTTTGTCTTTCATGCGCTTCATCATTAATTCCATTACATCTTCTTTAGTTTTTTCCATTTTCTTTCGTCATCCTTTCTCTGTACGAGCTGAAAAACCATAGGTGTTCGGACGTTACCTGCAGGACAGCTACCATCGGCACCGTCAGAATCATGCCGGCCACACCGAAAAGGGTGCCGCCGATCAATAAAGAAATAACAATCACAACAGGATGGATACGGATGACCTTGCCCATGACCTGCGGCAGGATCAGATGTCCGTCAAGCTGTTGGACAATAACATAGAAAACGAGCACCTTGAGCGCAAGCGCCGGGCTTACGGTCGCACCGAGAAGAATCGCCGGTACGGCCCCGACAATAGGGCCGATGACGGGAATCCACTCCGTAATCGCCGCAATAAGGGCGATGACCAGCGGATACGGCACATCCATGAGCCACATGCCGCAAGATGTAAGGGTGGCAATGATACAGCTCATGAGCAGCTGCCCGCGAATGTAGCGGCTGAGCACATGGTGGAGTTCACTGAAGTATGCGTGCAAATGACGCCTGTACTCCTCCGGATAGATGCCGACAAAGGCATTCATCATCTTCGTGCCGTCCTTCATAAAGTAGAAGGTAATAAAAGGGACGACGAAGAATTCTACAACCGTGCCGGCTATGACAAAGACGGATTTCACCAGGTTGGTCACTCCGTCAATACCGTAATTGCTGATTTTGATAAAGGTTTCATTGATAATCGCCTTTACCTGGTCGGGAATATAAAACGGCGCCTGATCGCTTTCCAGCTGAATGACGAGTTCATACGTCCGTCCGACAATCGTGCTGAAATTATTGTCCAACAGCTTCAACTGGCTGATTAACGGCTTGACAATACTGTTCGTCATAATAACAAGCACGCCGATGAGAACGACGAAGGACAGGAGGATGGAAATATCCACGGGGATTTTCCGATGGACGAACCGGGTCAGACCCTTTTGAATGACATCCCGTACCGGCGCCAGGATAAATGTTATGATAAGAGACACAATGACCGGCCAATATACTTCTTTCACGGCAAAGAAGAGCAATGCGGCCAGGATCGTCAGGACAACGCGCAGCCGGAATTCCGTTTTTTTATTGTTAATCACCCTACCAGCCTCCCGTGAGGAAAGGATTATTGCGCCGTTCCAGGCCAATTTCCGTAGCCGGTCCGTGACCGGGCAGAACAACGGTGTCATCGGGCAAAGGCATGAGCTTTGTTTCGATGCTCTCTATAAGTTGATGCGAATCGCCGCCGTAAAAATCCGTTCTGCCGACAGAATACTGGAACAGCGTATCCCCCGAAAAAACAAGGCCTTCACCGTACAGGCAGACGCCGCCGGGCGTATGTCCCGGCGTTTCGAGCACGGTAAAGTGCAATGTACCGAGTGTAATTTCTTCTCCGTCATAGAGGATATGCTCCGGTGAAGTGATACTGATATTCCTGCCTAAAAAGGCGGACAGATTATTCCGCGAATTGGAAATGAGTTCAACATCCCCCCTGCCGATATAAACGGGAACATCTTTATAGTTGCGCACTTCCTGGAGCGCCCCGATGTGATCGGCATGGCCGTGGGTGAGAAAGACAAAGCGAAGCGTCACGCCGAGCTTCGTCAACTCGCGGTCAATCCTGTCATAATCCCATGCCGGATCGATAAGCATGGCGTCTTTTGTCACATCATCGTAGACGATGTAACAATTCGTCATCAGCTCGCCCAGTACCAGGGCTTTGTATTGAACTGCCATAGGAATTCCTCCTAAAAAATTTTTTTACTGTCTAATAAAATGGTTACGGGACCGTGATTGTCGAGAGATACGACCATTTCCGCGCGAAAAACGCCCGTCCCGACAGTAATTCCTTTTTTTCTGACAGCCGCGACAAACGCTTCATACAGCCGATCCGCCTTTTCCGGCGGCGCCGCTGCCGTAAAGCTCGGCCGTCTGCCGCGGCGCGCATCGCCGTACAGGGTAAACTGTGAGACGACCAGCATATCGCCGTTTTTTTGCAGAAGGGATTGATTCATCTTGCCGTCTTCATCTTCAAAAATACGCAAATTGACGATTTTCTCAACCATATAGGCGACATCGCCGCTGTCGTCGTCGTTGCCGATACCGAGGAGAACGGTCAGGCCGAAACCGGCTTTCCCCGTTTCTCTGCCCGCCGCTATAACCTTCGATTGCAGCGTCCGTTGTACAACCGCTCTCATTGCTGATTACCTCCCGTATACCGCTGGACTGTATAAACGTCCTTCAGACGCCGGATCTTAGTGGCAATAAATTCGAACTGCGCCAGATCTTTGATGCTCAGTCCCAGGTGGACGGTAACATTTTTCGAATCGTTCACCTTGGCGTTGACGGACGTAACGGAAATCTTCATCTCCGCCAACGTCGCCATAATTTCGGCCATAATACCGGTCCTGTCGTATGCGACAATTTCCATATTCACTTCAAAAGACTCGGCGGCGCCATAATCCCACTCCACGTCAATAAGACGTTCCACGTCACTGTCTTCGGGTTTCACGTTAGGACAATCGGCACGATGGACGGAAACGCCGCGGCCGCGCGTGACAAAACCGATAACGGGGTCGCCGGGTACCGGACTGCAGCATTTGGCCAGCCGCACGAGGATACCCGGTTCCCCTTTGACGAGGATGCCCGAACTGTTGTGAGAGCCGAAACTCTTTCTGGGACGGAGCTTTTCTACGAGTTTTAAAGAGCTGCTGTCTTCTTCTTTGCGATCCAGTTCTTTATGAAGCTCCAGGAGCTTGATGAGAACCGTGTTTACCGCAAAACCGCCATACCCGACGGCGGCCAGCAGGTCATCTTCCGTACCGGCGTTCATCTGTTTGGCCACTTTGGCAATACGCCCGGAATGGCTGACCAGCTTCCAATCGTGGCCGAGGCGCTTGCATTCCCGCTCGAGCGCCTCCAGCCCTTTAGCGATATTTTCTTCCCTGTTCTCTTTTTTGAACCAGTTGCGGATTTTCGAACGGCTTTCGGAACTGCCGACGATTTTCAGCCAGTCCAGACTGGGCCGGCCCGTTTTTGACGTAATGATCTCGACAATATCCCCGTTTTTCAAAGCGTAATCAAGGGGGACGATTTTACTGTTAACCTTGGCGCCGACGCAGCGATGGCCGACATCCGTGTGAATGCGATAGGCAAAATCGATGGGGATCGCCCCCTGCGGCAAGTCAATGACATCGCCGCGCGGCGTGAAGACGAACACTTCGTCCGAAAAAGCGTCGAGCTTCAGGGCATTGACGAATTCCTGCGGATTGCTCGTATCCTGCCATTCCAGGAGGTTGCGGAGCCATCCCATCTTTTCGTCGAATTCCGATGTCCGGCCGGCCGCATGTCCCTCTTTGTAGCGCCAATGAGCGGCGACACCGTATTCGGCAATATGGTGCATTTCCCAGGTGCGGATTTGAATTTCCACAGGCTGTCCGCGCGTACCGATGACCGTCGTGTGGAGAGACTGATAATTATTCGGCTTCGGCATGGCAATATAATCCTTAAACCGATACGGCAGGGGTTTCCACAAGCTGTGCACAATACCCAGAACGCCGTAACAGTCCTGCACCGTGTTGACAATGACGCGGATAGCATATAAATCATAAATCTGGCTCAGATCCCGGTTATCTTTCTTCATCTTTTTATAGATGCTGTAGAAGTGCTTGGGCCGGCCGTTGATCTCAAAAGAAATGCCCGATTCGCTCAAGGTCTCTTTCAGGACATCAATCGCTTCATTGACAATTTCTTCACGTACCTGCCGTTTCTCCTTCATCTGGTCGACAAGGTCATAGTACTTGTCCGGTTCCATATAACGGAACGACAGGTCTTCCAGTTCCCATTTAATATTGAAAATACCCAGGCGATGCGCCAGAGGCGCATAAATTTCCAACGTTTCCTGGGCAATGCGCTTCTGTTTTTCGCTGCGCATAAACTTGAGCGTGCGCATATTATGCAGCCGGTCCGCCAGCTTGATAACAACGACACGCACATCCTTGGCCATGGCCAGGAACATTTTACGCATACTGTTGACCTGCTGGTCTTCCTTCGTCCGGTAATCAAGCCGGTTCAGCTTGGTAACGCCGTCGACGAGAAAGGCCACTTCTTTACCGAAGAGCCGCTCCATATCTTCAAGAGTATACGTCGTATCTTCAACGACATCGTGCATCAGCGACGCCGTTATAGTCGTTGTGTCGATTTCCATGTCCGCCAGGATCTGGGCCACTGCCAGCGGGTGTAAAATATACGGTTCACCGCTGACGCGTTTTTGTTCTTTATGCGCGTCATTCGCCAATTCATACGCCTTGCGGATATCTTCACAAGCCGCATCGGGCTGATGCTTTTTTATGGTGTCAATAAGATGCCGATAGGCTTCATCTTTATCCGTAAATTCCATCCATATCGCCTCCTATTTTCCATTATACAATCTGAAGGTCCGGGAATCTGCCAGTGAAAGCTTTTCCGTCCGTGCGGGCATTTCATAATATATGTCGTCTTCCCGGCACACCGTTTCTATGAGCTGCAATTCCCGGCATACCTGCAGCGCCGCTAAAAGGACGTGTCCCGGGAAATCGGGCAGGGCCTCCAGTAAATGGCGCCGCACAAGCCGCACCTGCCGAGGCCGCTGCGACAGGTACTCCCTCAGTTTTTTATAGACGCGGACCATCGTTTCCCGGTTCAAGCGTATATCGTCAGTATGAAAATGCACATCCTGCAAAATCATCTGCGCTTCCGTAAGCTCCCGGAATGTATTGACATGAAGCTGGAAAGCCACATCTATCTCGTCATCCGGCAGAATATGCCCGGCCAGATCCGCCATGGACCAGCCTACACCGTTCACCCTGGTCCCGTCCGCACTGTCCAGGGACAGCCGGATATGCGATTTATCCCGTCCTATTTCTTTGATGTCATATACCCTGGCCTGACGCAACGCGAAGAGAGGACGGCCGTTGCCCATACCGTAGGGTTCAAGCAGGCACAGTTCACGGACCGTATCGACAGTAACCTCATGACCGTCAAGAACGGCGTCCACATTAAGCACCGGAATATAATCGTCTTCACGTAACACGCCGGCCGCATATTCATTCATTCGCCTGCGCAGTTCGTCTATATTTTCCGGAAGCACCGTGAAACCCGCCGCCATAGCATGCCCGCCAAACCGGATAAGCAGGTCTTTACAATACGTCAGGGCTTCATACATGGAAAACCCCTTGATACTGCGGCAGGACCCTTTACCGATACCGTCCTTAACGGTAATGACGAGGGACGGCCGGTAATACCGCTCAACCAGGCGCGACGCGGCTATGCCGATAACTCCGCTGTGCCAGCCTTCACCGACAGCGATGAGCACATTGTCGTCACTGTACATGTTTTTTTCAATTTCATCCACGGCCGCCTGCGTAATGGCCTTTTCAATATCCTGCCGCTCTTTGTTCAGTTCATGTAACTCAAGCGCCGTCTCCCGGGCCTTGAGAGGATCCTTTTCCAGAAGGAGAAATACGCCCTTTTCGGCATGACTGATACGGCCCGCCGCATTAAGCCGCGGCGCCAGGGAAAAGGCGATGTTGCCGGCCGTCACCTGCGCCGCGTCTATACCGGAAACCTCCGCCAGCGCCTGCAGCCCGCAGCTGCACCCGTCGGCAATTTTTGTCAGGCCGTCAGCCACGAGCACGCGGTTTTCCCCTGTTAGGGGGACAAGATCCGCAACCGTGCCCAAAGCGACCAAGGCCGTATACCCGACAAGATTTTCCTTGTACCGCTCCCGCCACAAAGCCCGGCAAAGCGTGTACGCCACACCGACGCCGGCCAGTTCTTTACAGGGGTAGGCGCAACCGGGCTTTTTCGGGTTAAGGACCGCATAGGCATCGGGTATCCGGTCGGACGGTTCGTGATGATCCGTAATAATGATGTCCGTCTTATCCTTGAACTCTTCAATCAGCTCAACCGAGGAAATCCCGCAGTCAACGGTAATGATCAAGTCCGTCCGTTCTTTGATCAATTCCTCCAGCGCTTCCCTGTTGAGGCCGTAGCCCTCGGTCTGACGTTCGGGAATATAAAAGATCGGGTCGCCGCCGAGATCGGACAGAATCTGATACACGAGCGCTGTCGACGTTATGCCGTCAACATCGTAGTCACCGTAAACAACGATCTTTTCCCCTTTTGCCAGCGCGTCAAGGATACGCGGCACGGCCTTCTCCGTGCCGGAAAGGAGAAACGGGTCGGCCAGGCTTTCCACAGTATCATAAAGAAAACGGTTTCCCGCGGCGGGATCGGTAATTCCGCGGTTTACCATAGCCGTGGCAAGGACAGTGCTTATATGCAGTTTCTCACAGAGAATCCCTACCGTTTCGGCGGGAGCCTCGTTATATAGCCAGCGTTTTTCCATATATCCACACATTCCGCAAAACAAATAACGACTATCAATTAAGTTACTTCATTCTACCATATTTTCATTCTCAAATAAAGTTTTTTTGAGAAAACAGCTGCTTTTAAATAAATTTCCTGTTTATTTTGAGAATGATAAAAATAAAAAGACTCAAAAAACGCCTCTCCTTCCGGAGAGGCGTTTCGTTTGCCGGTATAAAACAATGCTGCCGGACTTTATGCTTCGAAGCCTTTTTGCAGGCGAACATACGATTCGCGGCGGGCTTTCGCGTCGGTAACGGTCTTTTCATAAAGGGACTGTGCCAATTCGGGGAATCCTTTCGCCAAAGACGCATATCGAACTTCGCCTTCGAGAAATTCCTGGAATTTGCTGTAATCCGGTTCTTTGGAATCAAGGCTGAACGGATTCTTGCCCTGTTCTTTAAGTTCCGGGTTATAGCGGAAGAGATCCCAGTACCCGCATGCGACCGCCAGTTTTTCTTCTTCCTGACTCTTACCCATGCCCTTGCGGATACCGTGATTGATACACGGGCAATACGCAATAACTACGGACGGGCCGTGGTAAGCTTCCGCTTCGGTCATGGCCTTCATGAGCTGGTTCTTATCGGAACCCATAGCTACCTGTGCTACATATACATAGCCGTATGAAATGGCCATCATGCCGAGATCCTTCTTCTTCGTCGTTGTACCGGAAGCGGCAAACTGTGCAATAGCGGCTGTCGGCGTAGCCTTGGAGGACTGGCCGCCCGTATTGGAGTAAACTTCCGTGTCGAGGACGAGGATGTTGACGTCCTGATCCTGCGCGAGCACATGGTCCACGCCGCCGAAGCCGATATCGTAAGCCCAGCCGTCGCCGCCGAAGATCCAGTGGGAACGTTTGACGAGATATTTCTTCTTTGCCAGGAATTCTTCAAGAACCGGCTTGCCTGCCGCTTCTTTTTCGAGAAGGGCCGTCACTTTATCGGCGCGTTCACGTGTGCCTTCCCCTTCGAGGAGGTTGGCTGCCCAGTCGCTGAGCGCGGCCTGAAGTTCGGGGGAAGCAACCGCTTTTGCGGCTTCAACCTTGAGCGCCAGGTCTTTGCGGATCTTGTCGACGCCCATGAACATGCCGAAACCGTATTCCGCGGCATCTTCAAACAGGCTGTTGGCCCAGACGGGGCCGTGGCCTTTTTCGTTCGTCGTATACGGGGCCACCGGCGCGGAACCGCCGTAAATGGAGGAGCAGCCCGTAGCGTTGGCGATCATCATGCGGTCGCCGAAAAGCTGAGTCGTCAATTTGACATACGGTGTTTCGCCGCAGCCTGCACAAGCACCGGAGAATTCAAAGAGCGGCTGTTCGAACTGAGAACCGATAACGGTCTTCTTATTTTGCGGATTGGCTTTCGGGGACACTTCGTCCTGCGCGAAGTACCACAGATCCATCTTACCGCGTTCGTCGTCATCGTTCGGGACCATGGTAAGCGCCTTGGTCGGGCAGACATTGGCACAGCTGCCGCATTCAAGACAGTCGAGCTGGTCAACGACGATGGTGAAACCGTATTCTTTGCCGGATTTTCCCTTGGGCGCAATTTGGAAGCCCGCCGGCGCCTTGGCACGTTCCTCTTCGGTCGTCAAAACGGGACGGATGGTCGCATGCGGGCAGACAAAGGAGCATTGTGTGCAGCCGATACACTTTTCATGATCCCAGGAAGGAACATACAAGGCGGGGCCGGCCTTTTCAAACTTGGCGGTACCCGAAGGCATGGTGCCGTCTTCGCGGCCCGTGAAGTCGGAAACTTTGAGGTCGTCGCCAATCTGGCCGAGAACGGGAGCCGCCACCTTTTCGAAATATTCCGTCGTCGGACGGCCTTCCGTCTTTTCGTCCACAGCATCGGCCCAGGAAGCGGGATAGCTTACTTCGTGGAATTCGCCGACACCGGCATCAACAGCGGCCCAGTTCATGTCAACGACTTTCTGTCCTTTTTTGCCGTAAGACTTGACGATGGAATCTTTCAGATATTTAACGGCGTCTTCCAGGGGGATAACCTTTGCGAGAGCAAAGAACGCAGCCTGCATAACCATGTTGATACGGGTGCCGAGGCCGAGTTTCTGACCGATAGCGTCGCCGTTCAGGGTATAGAATTTAACGTGATGTTTGGCGATAGCGCGTTTAATACGGGCCGGCAATTCATGCTCCAGTTCGTCATCGGACCAGGTACAGTTCAGCATGAACGTGCCGCCGTCTTTAATGCCGCGGAGCAGATCGAAGCGCTTTACATAGGACTGACGGTGACAAGCGATATAATCCGCCGCGTCGATAAGATAAGGCATATCAATAGGCTGTGTGCCGAAACGCAAGTGAGAAATCGTTACGCCGCCGGATTTTTTGGAGTCATACGCAAAGTAAGCCTGCGCATACATGTCCGTATGGTCGCCGATAATCTTGATGGCCGATTTATTGGCGCCGACCGTACCGTCGGAACCGAAGCCCCAGAATTTCAGGACGTAAGACCTGTCGTATCCATAGGCATTTTGTCGGCACGCGGCAGGGAAAGATTTGTAACGTCGTCGACGATGCCGATGGTAAAGCCGTTCAGAGGATGTTCTTTTTTAAGTTCCGCAAATACGGGGTGAATATCTTCCGGAAGCACGTCTTTAGAGCCGAGGCCTGCGCGGCCGCCGATAATATCTACATTAAGCCCCGCTTCTTTAGCGAAGTTTACCATATCGAGATAAAGCGGTTCGCCCATAGCGCCCGGTTCCTTCGTACGGTCGATGACGGCTATTTTTCTGACGGTCTTCGGCAGTACGGCCTGCAAATGTTTGGCAGAGAACGGACGATAGAGATGTACATTTATTACGCCGACTTTTTCGCCGGTTTTGTTTAAATATTTGACGGCCTGATACGCGACGTCGGACAGGGAGCCCATAGAGACGATTACATATTCGGCGTCTTCAGCGCCGTAGTAGTTAAAAGGCTTATATGTGCGTCCCGTAATTTCGGAAATCTTGGCCATGTAATCGGCTACGATGTCGGGCATGGCGTCATAATACTTGTTATTGGCTTCACAGTGCTGGAAGTAAATATCCGGGTTTTCCGCAGTGCCGCGAATAACGGGGGCGTCCGGATTGAGCGCACGGTTACGGAAGTTCTGCAACGCTTCGGTATCAACAAGGCCTTTAAGCTTATCGAATTCCATGACTTCGACCTTTTGAATTTCGTGAGACGTGCGGAACCCGTCAAAGAAGTTGATAAACGGCAATGAGCCTTTCAACGCCGACAAATGAGCAACGGCGGAAAGGTCCATAACTTCCTGTACGTTCGATTCCGCCAAAAGACAGCAGCCGGTTGCACGAGCAGACATGACGTCCTGATGATCGCCGAAAATGCTCAGCGCATGGTTGGCCAACGCACGAGCCGCTACGTGGAATACGCCGGGGAGTAATTCGCCGGCAACTTTATACATGGTCGGAATCATCAACAAGAACCCCTGGGATGCCGTATACGTCGATGTCAGCGCACCGGCTTGCAGGGACCCGTGGAACGCGCCTGCAGCACCCGCTTCGGACTGCATTTCGATAACCTTCACCGTGTTGCCGAAGATGTTTTTAAGACCCGCCGCCTGCCAGTCGTCGACATGTTCCGCCATCGGGGAAGACGGCGTAATCGGGTAAATAGCCGCAACTTCGGTGAATGCGTAGGATATCCAGCCTGCCGCTTCATTACCGTCCATGGTTTTGAATTTACTCATTACTAATACACGCTCCTTTATTGAAAAAAATACCGTTGATATAAATATTTATATCAATCTATAAAGTTAAAAACATACCAGTCCTGTCCCCTCATATGTATCATTATATACATACACGTCACGGCGATACCTATTTGGTATAAAGCCAGTGAAGGTGCTGAATTCCGCCAAAAAAATATTGCCATCAGACAAATCATGTAATATACTGGATAATAATACTACATTTGGACGTGTCTATAATCTGGCATTTTTTTGCGGCCTTCGACCAGTACATGAACATTTTTTCTAACTTTTTCACGTCCATTATATGCTTTGCAAATTTGAAATTCAATAGCGTAGCTTTGCTGTTTTTACCATCAGTATGTGCAAATTTGTAAACGTATACCTGTTTAGTATCTTATCTTTATAGGAGGTGTTGAGATGGATTTTCATCATTTGAAATATTTCACTGAAGTCGCCGACAAAAAATCCTTCAGCAAAGCTGCCCGAACGCTGCACATTTCCCAATCCGCAATCAGCCGTACCATTAAAGCGTTGGAGGACGAGCTGGGGGTTGTTTTATTTATGCGCAACGCCAAGGCCGTCGAACTCACGGATGCAGGTGCGATCTTCCTGACGCACGCAAAACGGGTCGTTTTCATGTTCGAGCACTTAAAGATGGATTTTGAAAATGAATTTAAACTGGAACAAGGCACGGTACTCATCGGTTTACCTCCTATAACCGGAGCGCCGGTCTTCGCCAACCTCTTAGGAGCTTTTAAACAGGTATACCCGCAGATCGAACTGGACTTATACGAACATGGCTCCAAAAAGGTCGGTATCAGCGTTCAGGAAGGGCTGATCGATTTAGGCATCATTTGCACGCAGCCGAAGGAAAAAGATTTCGAGTCGTTTTTTCTCGACCAGGATCCGATGAACGTGATCATTCACCGCGACAATCCTCTCAGCAAGGAAAAAACCATTCCCCTGAAAAAATTGGCCAATGAGCCTCTCGTCCTGTATCGGGACGATTTCAATCTGCACGACGAGATCATTACAAACTGTAAAAAAATCGGGTTCCAGCCTAAAATCGTCTTTGAAACGAGCCAGCGCGATCTCATGATCCAGACAGCCGTCGCCAATCTGGGCATCGCGCTCTTGCCGAGCCGGCTCTGCCCTACCAAGGAAACGGCCCCCCGCGTATATGAATCCGTTGTCGTAAGGCCCCTGGTGGAACCGAAGATACTCCATGTCCTGTACGTTATCTGGAAACGCGGCCATTATCTGTCCCATGCGGCGCAGTTATGGCTTGATTTCGTAAAAAACAGAACACGGATTTCCGCAAATGTCTGACAGCAGGCCCGACGCAGGCAGGTTATCGGCATTACGGGAATTTGTAAGAACCTTTCCCGACAGGGAGCATACGCATGATGATCTGCTCCGACGTTTCGTTTTCGCAGCCGTAATCATCATCATTCTGGAAGGGGCTTATATCATTTTCTTACAAGTGCAGCTCCTTGAACTGGAATCTGCCGTCAGCATGCAGGAAACCCGCATTGCCCAAGCGGAACAGGACTACGACAGGCATAACCATATGCTCTACAGTCTGAATGAAACGGTAACTTCAATTCAGCGCCAATGGACCTCTCTGAATTTCAGGGTCCTGGAAAACACATGGAAGCTTGACGGCATAACGCCTCAAGCCCCGGCTGACATTAATCAGTAAAAACAAAAAGCTCCG
>NZ_JH417604.1:0-1800 GCF_000239275.1 Megasphaera geminata F0357
AACGGCATTTTTTGTGTTCAATCTTTGGTCCCCGTCTTATATCAGCCGGTTATCGGGATCCTGAAATTCAACATTCTTAATTTATTGTCATTCCTTATACGGGCCATTCTTAGCTACTAAATAAAGTTCAATCCTCGGCCATATCTGTTATGTTTTACCGATTGTATAATTGTTTTATTTTACATGCTGCAGGAACTGCTGTAACCGTTCATTTTTCGGAGCAATAAGAATCTCATCGGGTGTACCGGCAACGGCTATTTTACCGTTTTCCATAAAAATAATGCGCGTTGCCACTTCTTTGGCAAAGGCAATCTCGTGTGTGACCAGTAGCATAGTAACACCTTCTTTTGCCAATTGTTTGATAACGTTCAGTACTTCACCGACTAATTCCGGGTCAAGTGCCGATGTAGGTTCGTCAAATAACAGAATAGAAGGGTTGACTGCAACGGCCCGGGCAATGGCGACACGTTGTTGCTGGCCTCCTGACAGCTTGGACGGATAAAAATCCCGCCATTCTTCGAGTCCGACTTTTTTTAACAGGGTCATGGCCCGGCTTTCAGCCTCTTTTTTTGCCATGCCGTGTACGATAATCAGGGCTTCCATGATGTTTTCAATAGCTGTTTTATTTTTGAATAAATTATAGTTTTGAAAAACCATGGAAGAATGTTTGCGTAACTCTCGTATATCTTTGGCTGTATAGCATTTTGCATCAACCCGGACATCATCGATTGTGATGATACCCGTCGTAGGTACAGTTAAATAATTGAGACAACGTAAGAATGTGGACTTGCCCGTTCCGGACGGACCTATAAAGGCGAGAATTTCACCTTTATAAATTTCCAAAGAAATATCGTCCAAAACGGTCGTATCCGTATCGAACTGTTTACTGAGATGTTCTATCTTTACTAACGGGGCCGAAGCATTCATTATTTTATCCCCAATCTTATTCTTTAATGATTAGCTTAGTCATGTCGCCGCCGAAGTATTTGACCGTAATTTTGGCAAGTGTGCCGTCTTCAAGCATTTTCTGTAATTCTGCATTAACTTCATCGCGTAATTTTGCGCCCTCTTCTGTCTTAGGGAAGAAGTAAGCAACGTTATTGGCCTTCAGCTTTTTATCCATAATGTCGAGTTTGTTGCCCGTTTTTTCCATAAATTGCTGTGCTGTGGAGACGGCACAGGCTTGAGCATCAATACGACCTAAGACAACATCCTGCATACCGGCGTTTGAGTCTTCATATGTTTTTACAGAGAAACCGTATTCTTTTGCCATATCCATAATAATAGTCTGACTGGCTTGGCCGTTGGTAATGCCGATTGTTTTACCGGATAAGTCTTTAAACGTCTTGAGCGGACTGCCTTCTTTGACTACAATAGCCTGTGCATCACCATAATAGGGAATGGAGGCATAGTATTTATCCGTGCGTTCTTTCTTTACGGCAAAGCAGTTGGCTGCCAGATCGGCACGTTTTGTGTCAAGTTCGCCGAAAATAGAATCGAAAGGTACGCGTTTTAACTGTATTTTCCAGCCTTTACGAGCAGAAATCTCTTTCCAGATATCACCGTCAACGCCGGTCCAGTTGCCCTTATCGTCAACTATTGTATACGGTACATTTGTGCCGGTTGTTGCGATAATAACCGTTTTTTCTTCTACTGTGTCTGGGGAACCGCAACCTGTAAGTACGAAAACGGTGCAGACAAGGGATAAAATAAAGGCAAGAATTTTTTTGTTCATGAGCTTCTCCTTTTGTATAATATCTGTTTAATATGCTTCGGAACACTTTTGAGCGATATATTTAT
>NZ_JH417604.1:1822-48243 GCF_000239275.1 Megasphaera geminata F0357
TCACGAGAATTTTCGTTTTTCTTATGCGCGGAACGCCTGCTATTGTTCAATTATATTTCTTTTATTACGGCATAGCTACATTCAGCAAACTTATTCGTGATATGGACCCCGTTCCTGCCGTAGCTATCGTCATGAGCCTGAACATAGGTGCTTTTATGTCTGAAAGCATCCGCGGTGCCTTAATGGCTGTTGATGAAGGTCAGAAAGAAGCGGCTCTATCACTGGGTATGTCCAATTTACAAATGATTCGCCGTATCATCATACCTCAAGCGACTCGTGTCGCTTTACCGGCACTGTTTAATGATATTATCAATATTGTCAAGCTTTCATCTCTGGCATTTATGCTGGGAGTCATAGACATCATGGGAGCTGCCAAAATAGAAGGCAGCTATACCTTCCGTTACTTTGAAATCTATGCGGCCGTTATGGTCGTTTACCTTGTCATTATCGGTATTTTAACGCTTATGCATAAATATATCGCTCAAAAGTGTTCCGCGCATAAGAAAAACGAAAATTCTCGTGAACGGGTAGAGCACAGGAATTTTATAGTAGGCAATAACGGCAATAAAAAGCCCGATAGCCAAGGCGAACACTGCCGATGATACTGTGAGTTGGAGTGTTACATCCAGATGATCCAGTACTTTCGGCAATACGGCGGCAAAGTAAGAAAAATCAAAATTCAAAATAAACCTCCTTCCGAGTAGATACTTTGTATGGCAATACGATATTCTAACAATAGAGGGGATGCCGGATACTGTCAATATAAAAGTATGTTTTATAAATACAATAAATAGTTGGACAATCTATTATTAAAAATGAGTGCACTATAGAGGTGTATAATTTTTGAAAGACTTTTGTAAGTGTTATAACGGGAGTATGTTATACTGATTTTTATAGGATGCGGGTATGAAGAAGTTGATAGGAACATTACGGGGATTCGATTGAACCGGCTCAACCTGAATGTGCGATTTTACAGCGGATCATACTGTTGACGTAGAGAATAAAACATGTGAGAAGACGAGACGAAAACAAGCTGAGGCGATTGCGACAGGGGGGCTGATATTAACAAGATCGCCCATAAAGCGGATGTTAATGTAATTCTTCTGGATACGGGATTACAATAGGATTTGCCGGAATCGGCAGGTGTCCAGTCGTTAAAGGTGACGCGCGGCCGCTGTTATTTTATTAAGGCCGCTGCTATGAATAATCAGGCTATGGCAGATTCTTTTATGATCGATGTGGAAATGGCCCAAAGTCCGGTTGACAGGGGAAGCTTTTGGCATCGGTAATACGGTGAGTGCCGACCATTGACCGCCCTGGCTGTGCCGGCGGCTTTTGTCCGCAGCGATTTTTCTCTTGAGTCTGTCTTAAATGATGCCGGGGTGGCGGCGAACAGACCGCTCCAACGCTTTCTTATGAACGCCGGTATCACAGATACAACTGCGAGAGCTCGGTTTGATCCCGATTGTACATGGAAAGGGAATATACGATTGAGGGATCGGTTCGGTAGCGGGTCTTTCTTGTTTAGATAATGCGGTTCGGCTTATGCGCGAATATTATCGTGAAGGATGATAGGCAGGAGGAATGGATTTTGAAAACCTTATATTTAGATTGTTTTTCCGGTATTAGCGGCAATATGTTTGTTGGCATGCTTTTACAGGCAGGTATCCCGTTTGATGAACTGAAAGAAACTTTTTCAGGTATCCGTCTCGACGGATATTCGCTGATTTGTGAAAGTGTAAATAAAATGGGCATTCAGGCTATATATTATAATGTTTGTTTGGTACATGAAGCAAAGCATTATTCCCATTATGATCACGTTCATAGTTATAGTGTCGGTATCCATCATTTTCTGGCTCGTCTTTGCGGGCACAAGCATGACCATCATCATGTACATAGAAAGCTTAAAGATATTCGTGCCGTTATTGAGACAGCGAGCTTGTCCGCGCAGGTTAAAGAAAAAAGTCTTGCCGTCTTCCGGGTTTTAGCGGAGGCGGAAGGCAAGGTTCACGGTATGCCGCCTGAAGAGGTTCATTTTCACGAAGTCGGAGCTGTCGATTGTATTTTAGATATTGTCGGCACTGTTTGGGCTCTTGAACGTCTCGGTATTAAGCAGATAGGGATATCGCCGCTTCATGTAGGCAGCGGCTTTGTTCAGTGCGCTCACGGTCGTATGCCTGTGCCGGCCCCGGCGACGGCAGAACTGTTGGCAGGTCTGCCCTTTTACAGCGGTACGATAGGTGGAGAATTAGTCACGCCTACAGGGGCAGCACTGGTCAGGGTTTTAGCAACGTATGCCGGGCCGCGGCCGGAAGGGTTTGTTCATGAAAAAGTGGCGTATGGAGCCGGGACAAAGGACTTATCTATTCCCAATGTATTACGTGGCTATATCGGTACAGGTAAAGCCTTTAATACTGTATAATAAGGCCGCGCGGCGGCATAACTGGACTTTGCCGTTGTTTTCTCATATAATGAATTAAAATATGTATGTTTGGGGATAATAATGTGACCAGCGTTTTTTTTAAAGATCTTATCGGACACAGACAGTTGAAGAAACGCTTTACGGAGCTTATAACAACGGGTAGAATGCCTCATGCATCTATATTTGCCGGCGCGGCAGGATTGGGGAAAACTGTTGCGGCCGGTGCTGTTGCGGCGGCTCTGGTCGGGCGTCCCGTTTTAAAACATATTGACTTCTCCACGGCTGAAAGCATGATTCATGATGGCGAAGATGTTTTTTATATCGGCCCTGAAAAAACAATGTTGAAAACCGGTCAATTCCGTGATTTGCAAGATATTATTTCTCTCCGCGGCAGCTCCGAGAAACGGCGTGTCTTCATTATCGACCATGTGGAAACAATGAATGCCGAGTTTGCCAATCGCATGTTGAAAACATTGGAAGAACCGGCTGAAGGAATATACTTTATCTTAGTTACAAACCGGCCGACACCTGTTGTTGCCTACGATTATTTCACGGTGCGTCGTATTTCATTTTGAGCCGGTTCCCGATGAAGAACTGATTATGTCCTTAAAGGAAGATATGGCTATACGGGGGCGGATTACGAACAGATAGCGGCAATCAGTGACGGCAATGTGCGTACTGCCTTGAATTTTCTTCAAGACGGTAACTCAGTGGCTTTGGACAGAGCCTTTTTCTTTTTTAAAACCGTAACCGAAAGCGAAGCCCCTTATGCTGAATGGATTGCCTATTCTGCCGATTTTAAAGATGACGAGTCTGTTGATATTATGAAGTGGATTGCCATGATCTTACGAGATTTGCTTATTTTGCGGACTCATGCTTCACGGGAGCGGTTACGTTTAAAGCAATATACCTCCCGGTTGAGGACTTTTGCACCCCAATGGTCCGAAGATGCAATTATGAAGGGCCTTCAGGCAATTGAAGAAGGAATGGAAGGTACTGCGAGACATGTTAATATACATTTGATTTGGGATTATCTCTGTATTTCATTTCTCCAAGGAAGGGGAGATTATTAGTTGATTGTTGTAGGTATACGTTTTAAACCTGCCGGAAAGGTCTATTATTTTGATCCGAACGGTGTTGATTTAAATATACAAGACGGTGTTATTGTCGAGACGACACGGGGGATGGAATTCGGTACGGTTGTTATTGAACCGCGAGGGGTTAAAGATGCAGAAGTAGTCCAGCCTTTAAAGCCTATTGTCAGGCGAGCGACTGTTAAAGATTTACGCCAAGTAGAAAAAAATAAAGAGAGAGAGAAGAAGGCTTTTTCCGTGTGCCTTGAAAAAATTGCCAAACATAAGCTGCCTATGAAGCTCATTGATGTGGACTATACTTTTGATATGGGGAAGATTATTTTTTTCTTTACGGCCGAAGGGCGTATTGATTTTCGTGAACTCGTCCGTGATTTGGCGTCCGTGTTCCGGACACGTATAGAGCTACGCCAAATAGGGTTGCGTGATGAGGCGAAGATGATCGGCAGTATCGGTTATTGCGGCCGCCCCCTTTGTTGTGCAGCCTTTCTTGGAGATTTTAAACCCGTATCTATTCGTATGGCTAAAAGTCAGGGAATGTCTCTTAATCCGACAAAAATATCCGGTATCTGTGGGCGCCTTATGTGTTGTCTTCGCTATGAAAATTCTCTTTACACGTCAGGTGAGCTGAAATGCCCGGGCTGCCATAAATGTGGAGAACAACAGAAACCGCCGGCTGTCGGTCAGCGCGTCATAACAGAGGACGGCTTGGGGACGGTTTTGCGCGTCCACATGAAAGATCATACGGTCAAAGTACAGTTGGAAAACGGTCATACTGTGAACGTTGCCTGGAGTGATGTTGCGGAACCGGATCATGACAGTTAAACTTCATGACGGAGAACGGCTGGATGATCTCATATTGGCCGGTATGAAGGTCATTCAACGGCCCGATCAATTTTGTTTTTCTCTGGATACGATTCTCCTTGCTCATTTTGGTGATGTGCCGCGCGGTCCCGTTTTGGATCTCGGCACGGGCACGGCAGCTATTCCGCTTATCTTAGCGGCACGGGGCGTGAAGAAGATCACGGCGCTTGAGCTTAATCCCGTTATGGCCGACATTGCGGCACGCAATGTCGAACTGAATGGTAAAGGTGCGGTCATCAATGTCGAGAACAGTGATTACCGACAACTTGCGACTAAGTATTCAGCAGGGTATTTTACGACCGTTTATGTCAACCCCCCTTAGCGAGCTCTTTCGAGGCGCGTCAAGCGGGAGGGAAGGGGTTCGCCGTGCTCGTCATGAAGAGACGGCTACCCTTGATGATGTCCTCCGTATAGCTGCGTACGCTCTTAAGTTCCACGGCCGCTTTCGCATGGTTCACATTAGTGAACGATTAGCTGGAATTTTAGAGGCCATGCGAAGATATGAAATCGAGCCCAAAATATTGCGGCCCGTTTACGGTCGGCGTGGAAAAGCGGCAAAATTTTTTCTTGTCGAGGGTCTCCGCGGCGGCAAGGAGGGAATGGTCTTACAGGAACCTCTTATCACCCATAATAATGACGGTACGTATACCGATGAAGTACTGCGAATTTACGGAAAGGCCTGAGGAGGATTTATGGCGGAAATATTTCGCAAAGGAACCCTTTATTTATGTGCTTCACCTATCGGCAACTTGGAAGATATTACGTACAGAGCGGTTCGTTGTTTACGTGAAGCGGATCGTATCGCCGCCGAAGATACGCGCCGTACAAAGCTTCTTTTAACGGCTTATGATATAGATACGCCTCTCTTTTCTTATCATGAACATAATAAAGCGGAACAGGGGCCGGTCATCATTGAGCGGGTCTTGCAGGGAGAAATGATCGCTCTTGTCAGTGATGCGGGTATGCCGGCTATTTGCGATCCCGGCAATGACCTTGTATACTTGGCTTTGGCGGCAGGAGTGCCGGTTGTTCCCCTGCCCGGTGCCAATGCTGGATTAACAGGTCTCGTTGCCTCCGGCATGGATACGACAGCGTTTACGTTCGCCGGCTTTTTGCCGAAGACAAAAAAACATCGCCTTCCTGTCCTAAAAAAGATGAAAGAGTATACAGGAACGCTTATCTTCTATGAAGCACCGCACCGAATAGAGAAGGTACTTGCCGAAATGGAAGCGGTCTTCGGCGACAGGACGATTACTCTTTGCCGGGAATTGACAAAGAAACATGAAGAATATATACGCGGTACACTGTCGGAAGTACGGGCCAAACTTGCCGTTACAGGGGCGCGCGGTGAATTCGTTATTCTCGTCGCGGGCTGTGAAGCACATATAGAGAGGAACTTCGGACCTGAAGAGTATATAACCCTGGTTACCCGTCTTATGGCGGAGGGTATAAATAAAAAAGATTCAATTCGTATTGTGGCTGAATGCTGCGGCGTACCGAAACGCGAAGTGTATCGAACTGTACTGAATCTATAAGACCGGTACACCGGTACGGGTATTCGTTGATCCGGTCCGTTTGTTGACTACGGGAGGTATATTCATGTCTGATAAAGGAAAAAACAGTTATTATATTACTACGCCGATTTATTACCCTAGTGCGAAGCTTCACATCGGGCATACATATTGCACAACTATTGCCGACTCGCTGGCACGGTATCATCGTCTTCGTGGCGATGATACATTTTTCTTAACCGGTTCTGATGAACACGGCCAAAAAATTCAGCGTGCTGCCGAAGCCAAAGGCATGAAACCTATCGAATATGTCGATGAAATTGTTGCACTTTTCAAAGAATTGTGGAAACGGCTCAACATTTCCAACGATGATTTCATTAGAACGACTGAGCCGCGTCATGAAAAGGTTGTTCAGGCTCTGATGCAACGTTCCTTTGATAACGGCGATATTTATAAATCCGAATATGAAGGCTGGTATTGCACGCCTGATGAAACGTTCTGGCCGGAAAACAAGTTGCCTAACGGTAAACATGTTTGCCCCGACTGCGGTCGCCCGTTGGAACTGGTAAAAGAAGAAAGCTACTTCCTTCGCCTTAATAAATACGCCGACAGATGGCTCAGATTCGTTGAAGAAAATCCTGATTTTATTCAACCTGAATCGCGCCGTAATGAAATGATTGCTTTCGTTAAGAGCGGTCTTGAAGATCTCAGTGTATCTCGTACATCCTTTGATTGGGGGATCAAAGTGCCTTGGGATCCGAAACACGTTGTTTACGTGTGGTTTGATGCCTTGGCAAATTATGTAACGGCTGCCGGCTATTTGGATGATCCGGAGAAATTTAAAAAATTCTGGCCTGCCGACCTTCATCTTGTCGGAAAGGAGATTGTTCGTTTCCATACGATTATTTGGCCAATCATGCTTATGAGCTGCGGATTACCGCTGCCGAAAAAGGTCTTTGGACACGGGTGGCTCATTGTCGACGGTACGAAGATGAGTAAATCCCTCGGTAACGTTATTGATCCGATTCCTCTTATTGACCGTTATGGGGCCGATGCCCTTCGCTATTATCTGTTAAAGGAAGTTCGTCTCGGTCAGGACGGCAACTTTTCTTTACCCACATTTATTAATCGTATTAACTCCGATCTGGCGAATGATTTGGGGAATCTTTTGCAGCGCACGCTCGCTATGATTGAAAAATATGAAAACTGCGTCGTTGCCGGTCCGACCGTAAAGGAACCGATTGATGATGAGTTGTCTGCCCTGGCTGTGGAAACAGCGAAGAAGTTTGAACGGGAGATGGACGACATGAAGATTGACGATGCGCTCAGTGATACGTGGACACTTATCCGCCGTTCCAACAAATATATTGATGAAACGGTACCGTGGGTACTTGCTAAGGAACCGGATCAAAAAGAACGCCTTAATACGATTCTTTATAATCTGCTAGAAGTAATGCGTATCATTGCCATACTTGTCAGCCCCGTTATTCCTGTCGGCGCAGCGGGTATATGGAAACAGTTGGGATTAAAAAACTTCGATAAAGTGCAGTTGCAAGACGCACAGATATGGGGCGGCTATCCTGCAGGTACGCGTATTGACAAGGGAGATGCGCTTTTTCCGAGGTATGACGTGGCTGAAGAAGTAGCTGAAGCAAAACCGGAAGCAGATACTGTTGAACTTGTTCCGGCTGCAAAAGAGCCGTTCAAATCAGAAATTTCAATTGATCAATTCTCCGAAACGGATCTTCGTGTGGGTACAATTTTAGCATGTGAGAAAGTGCCTAAAACAACAAAGCTCATGAGGCTGCAAATTGACTTAGGCTCTGAAAGGCGCCAGATCATCAGCGGTATTGCCCAGTACTACAAACCGGAAGATCTCATCGGGCATCAGGTTATTATTGTTGCGAACCTGAAACCGGCAAAACTTTGCGGTATCGAATCGTACGGTATGTTGCTGGCTGCTTCTGACGGTAATGATAACTTGCGGGTTGTCTTCGTCGACGGCATGGCGCCGGGAAGCAGAGTTCGCTGATGTTGTTCGATACACATTGTCATGTAAACGATGAGGCTTATCATACAGATCGTGATGAAATGTTGACACGTGCTTTTGCGGCAGGCGTGGACTATCTGCTTTGCCCGGGTACGAACCTGGAAACATCGGCTTCAGCCGTTGCTATGGCTCATAAATATAAGCAAATATATGCGGCCGTCGGCTATCATCCTGAAGAGGCGGTATCTGCTACGCCTGAAGGGTTTGAACAGTTACGTAATTGGCTTGTAAATGATCCGAAAGTTGTTGCTATCGGAGAGGTCGGTCTTGATTATTATTGGCCCGAACCGGCGCGAGAACTTCAACAGGAAGTCTTTATTGAACAGGTAAAGATGGCTGTTGCGCTTGATGTACCCCTTGATATTCATGACAGAGAAGCGCATGGTGATACGGTTGATATACTCCGTAAATACGGAAAGGGAAGCCGCGGCGTTTTTCATTGCTATTCAGGCAGCATGGAAATGGCAAAAGAAGTTATTAAAATGGGATTTTACCTGGGGTTTGGCGGCACGACCGTGTTTCCGAAATCAGTTAAACTCAAGGATATTGTGTCAAAGGTTCCGGAAGACCGGATTCTTATTGAAACAGATTGCCCGTACTTGACGCCGCCGCCATATCGAGGCAGACGGAACGAGCCGGCGTACGTACGGTATGTTGCTGATGAAATCGCCCGTCTTCGCAATACGGATACGGATACGATTCAACAGTTGACGCTGGAGAACGGGAAGCGTATTTTTGCCATCCCTTAGACAGAATTATTTCTAAAAAGACAGGATATGAAGAATTTGACTGTCAGGACTGAAGGAGCACCTCGGATGGTAAAGAGATCGGCTGCTGTAATATAAAGCGGGGTAAAGTTTCTTCTGCAGTTACGCCTGTGCTTTTTTTACGTATTAATACTCTCTGTTACGGCGGAGTTATAATGGGGTAATCTGATAAAACGACCATGTTTTGGTTTAAGTATGGAGTTTAACCGTGGTTTAAAATTTAGAAATAATAGAAAATAACAAGGGCTATAATAAAATGAGATAAAAGTTTCATTTTATTATAGCTCTTAATTTAAAATATTTATAATTGAAATTTAAATTACAATATTCTGTAACAAATCCTTGCAAGATGAAGGTCTCTGGGAGTAAAATAAAAACAACAGAGGCAAGCAGTACAACAAAATAATAATCTATAAGTAAAAGAGGCGGTTTTATGTTAGATTTTCGGATGTATACGTTTTTAAGTGTTTGCCGCCATATGAATTACACAAGGGCGGCGTCGGAACTCCACCTCAGTCAACCGGCGGTAACATATCATATCCGTTATCTCGAGGAGTATTATGGAACCAAGCTTTTTATTTATACAAAACATCAGCTGAAATTGACCCGATCGGGGCTTTTATTGCGTAATATGGCAACAAATGTTTACCATGATACAAATCTTTTAAAGCGACGTATAAAAAATCGCAAACAAAAGATATCTTTTGGAGCTACTTTAACTATTGCGGAATACGATATTTGTGACCGTTTGACAGAATTTTTAAAACGGCATACCGGTGTAACGGTGAGTATTATTTTAGGTACTACAGATGAATTATTGGCAAATTTAGAAGAAGGAAAAATTGATTTTGCCATGATTGAAGGAACTGTTGATTCCCCTTCCTACGAGTCGGTGCCCTTTGCAAGAGAGCGATTAATCGCTTGTTGCGGTGCCGATTATGATATAGGCAGTCCGATTAATTTATTGAACCTAACTGATCATCGATTGCTTCTTTGTGCAAAGGAAACTCCGGCGCGTCGTCTTTTAGAGAACGCATTTCAAGAGCACAATGTTTTCTTGGATGATTTGTTCTTTCATGTCGATTTAGGGACACCCGACTTGGTAAAGAAATTAGCTTTACGTAATATAGGTGTGGCCTTTCTTTATGAAAGTGCCGTCCGTGATGACATTGAACGCGGGATTTTGCGAGAAATAGATATACATGGTCTTGTTTGTGTTAATACGTTTTCATTCATCTGTCCTGTTAAAGGCGTGGATAGAGATGTGTTCAAACGCCTTTGTTCAGAACTTTGTACGGTTGTTCCGGAGGGTTTTGACAAGGCCTGTATCGAGTGATAAACTAATTACAGTACAGTAAATCTAATAGCTATCGGTGGAGGGATGCCTTGCCGATAGCTATTTTCTTGCTAGAGATTTAAGGAGTGCGATTATATGAAGTTTTTTCGCAAAACAGCATGGTTGTTGTGGCTTTTTTCTGCAGTTCTGACAATCACCTGCGGCGCTACTTTTCATCCCGGTGACAGAGGGGCACAAATCAGAGAAATACAGCAGGCATTGGTGAATAATGGTATATCGTTAAGCGTGGATGGGGATTACGGCACGAGTACGACTGAGGCGATCCGGAAATTTCAAGCCGCTCATGGATTGGAATGTGACGGTATTCTTGGAGCTCAGACCTATGCGGCTTTAATGGAACGGCCTATGCCCGAAAATCATTCCGAGTATTTCGTGCAGAAATCAGGCTTACCTGATGCTGAGCTTATGGTGGCAGAAAGAGAAATAACCGCCGTTCAGGCGGCACTTGCCGGACGTGGTTATGATCTTTCCGTGGACGGTATTTTCGGTATAAACACGGAACAAGCCGTTCGTGATTTTCAAACTAAACAAGGGCTTGATGCAGACGGTATAGTCGGTAACCTTACGTATACTTCCTTAACGGGACAGACATTACAGGGCGGGTCATTGCGCTGTATCGGCAATACCGGGAAAGCCGGTAACAAAGAACTTTTCGGACGCCTTATGGCAGTTGCTAACGGCAATCTCGGTGTACCTTATGTTTTCGGCGGCACGACGCCTGCCGGATTTGACTGCTCCGGCTTTACGCGCTATGTGTATGAATCTGTAGGAATAGAGTTACCGCGTATGGCAGATGAGCAGTTTACAGTTGGCAGTGCTGTAGAGACTGCTAATTTGCAGCCCGGTGATCTTGTCTTTTTTTCCACGTATGCATCCGGGATTTCTCATTCGGGTATCTATATAGGAAATGGGCAGTTTATCCATGCCGGCAACAACGGTGTAAGTATGGACAATCTGTTTGATGAATATTGGAGTCCTCGTTATAGGGGAGCTAAACGTATATTTTGCTGAAATGATTCATCCGCAGGGGGATGCGTTATTTAATTCGAGGATTTTTATAGTATTCTTTAAAACTGTTCACCCACATACGTGTCGAATGAGAAAGAAATCCTCTGCTTTTCCAGACCATGGCTAACGTCCAGGGTATTTTTGGTTCCACTAAAGGGATTGTCTTTAATTGAGTTGAGTTGAAACGATTACAAATAGATTGAGGTAAAAGAGCGATACCTAATTTAGTACGTACCATCTCGCCCATAAAATCCCAGTTACTCGTTTGACCGATAATTATCGGTCGCGCGGAGATTTTTTGATAGAATGAGCGAATATAATTATGGAGGGAAAAGCTTTCCGGATAATAGATGAGCGCTTCGTCTTTTATATTTTCCAAGGTCAACTCGCTTTTGTCCGACAAGGGATGTCCGGGCCATAAAACAACATGTAAGAATTCTTGGTCGAAAATGAAAAAGTCGTAGGGTGTATCTGTATTAATGGGTAATGCTACAAAACCGGCTTGAATGGTGCCGTTATCGATTGAAGAAATTATTTCTTGCGAACCGACTTCGGTCAGTTCCAGTTTTATCTCGGGATAAGTTGTTACAAATCTGTGAATGAAGGGGGAAATAAAAGTAGAGCCGATCATGGGCGGAATACCGACGGAAATGATCCCGGAATTAAAGTATTGCGGTGATTCCAGTTCTTCATTGATTTGTGAGAGCTCATCAATAATAGCCTCAATTTTGGGCAGGAGGTAGGCGCCTGTTTCTGTCAGCTCTACGTGTTTTCCTGTTCTGTTGAAGAGCTGTACCTGCCAATATGTTTCCAAGGCTTTAATTCCTTTGCTGATGGACGGCTGACTGATGTGTAAGGAGTGCGACGCTTTCGTAAAGCTTTTTTTATGAGCTACTTCGATAAAGTAAGTTAGTTGGAATAAATCCATTTTCCGGGCCTCATTTCTCCATTTATATCATTATATCATATGTGTATATATTAACATTTTTCGTTTAAGAATAGAACGAAAAATATATACCATTCCCATGTTTTTATAGGCATACCTTATATAGAATACACTTTGGGCAGGAGGTGAAAGGAAGTGACAAAGCGATGGATCATGCATGTTGATATGGATGCATTTTATGCTTCTATTGAGCAGAGAGATAATCCGGTACTGCGCGGCCGCCCTGTTATTGTCGGCGGTCTGAGTGATCGGGGCGTTGTGGCAACGGCTTCATATGAAGCGCGGCATTACGGTATTCATTCGGCGCTTAGCATGAAACGTGCACGCGCGCTTTGTCCTGACGGAGTGTTTTTACCTGTGCGTATGGCACATTATCGTCGTATTTCTCATCAAATCCGCTTGATCTTTTCACGCTATTCGCCGTATATTGAGCCGCTGTCACTCGACGAGGCGTTTCTGGATATTTCCGGCATGGGCTGGCATTATAAGGATATTCGTGAAATAGGATTTGATATAAAAAAGGAGATCAAAGAAACAACAGGATTAGTGGCTTCAGTCGGTATCGGGCCGAATAAATTCCTTGCTAAACTGGCATCCGATTTGAATAAACCGGACGGCCTTGTCTGTATTCCTTACGGAAAAGAAGAAGGATTTTTAGCCCCTTTGACGCTCCGTAAGATTTGGGGTGTCGGTAAAGTAACAGAAGAAAAGCTTCTTGCCGCAGGTTTTGAAACATATTGGCGATCTTGCTGCCGCTTCGCCTGAAATATTACAGCCCCTCGTCGGAAATCAAGCACAACGCCTTCTTGATTTAGCGCACGGGAGAGATAATCGTCCTTTGGAAGTCGGCTGCAAGCTTAAGACGGTGGGCAGTGAACACACGTATGAACGTGATTTGAGCGCTTTTGAAGAAATAGATACACAGTTACGGATTTTAGCCGGGGAAGTGGCGCAACGTCTGCGACAAAATTCCCTTATGGGGAGAACGGTAACTTTAAAAGTGCGATATGCTGATTTTGAAACGATTACCCGTTCGTCGACTTTCGATAGTACAGGTGCCTATTCAGAAGAACAACTTTATTTTTCAGCGAAAAAGTTATATGCTAAAAAGGTAGGAAAAAGGGCAGTCAGGTTGTTGGGCATTAGTGTCAGCCGATTACAGCCTTTAGCCATACAGGAAGATCTTTTCTCTCGTGACGGAATGTCCAAGGAAAAAGTGACTGCCGTTATTGATAAGTTACAGGAACGATTCGGTAGAAGGGCTATTATGAAAGGATTTTTCTGGCAAACGGTTCAGTCTCAAAGGAAAGAAAAGGAGTAGGATATATGTCTATTTATAAAGTGGCTGCTCATACGGGCGCTGATAATGAAGGGTACATTCAGTATGATGAGATACGAAAGAGGTGCAGGTTTTTTTAAATGATGACGGTATTAACCGGAAGGTTGTTGAGTATTTAACGACCGTAAAGTCGCTAAAGAAATTTACCGACCTTTCTGAATATGAACTGATTAATGCTATGCCTAATGCAAGTTTAGAAATATTTAAACTTGCATTAGGCAAAATTTGGGAAGACATAGAAGTACATATTGACTGGAGCCGCCCTGTAGTCTAGACAGTTATTCACAAGTTATACACAATCATGCCACAGAGACCAGTATCATTGTGCATAACTTTTTTTATTGTCTATTTCAGCCTTTTTTACAGGAAGCGATTCAGTATAAGACTCTTGGAGATTGTTGATAACTTGAATTCGACAGGACTGCAATAACATCTGGATTATCATTATAAATGGCTTGGTTATAGGGAATACAGGGGATTATGATAATGTTGTGGTTTATGTGTACAGAATGTGTGAATTTATGGATGACTGGCATATTATTCTTCGGATTATGCACGTAAATTCGAAGGTATTTCGAAGGTATTTATTAGGAAAACAGTAAAATAACTGATTTACTCACTCAAGCGGCACCACTTATCCACTTAGTGATTCAATATATTTTGCTGAGAGTGTCGGTAATGTATTGACATTTTTATGTTACTTGTGTATTATCTCATCATACAATTGTATACTCATCAAGAGCAGTTGAGGGAACGGCCCGATGAAGCTGCGGCAACCTTCCGGACGGAAAGGTGCCAATTCCGACGATATCACCGGTATCGGCAGATGATAATTGACCTAACGTACATGACGTCATCTGTAAAGATGACGTTTTTTATATTTATAATGAGGGGGACGTTTTAATGAATAATATGCCGTCGGAGTCTAAAAGCATCAAAGTAAAAGATGTTTTAATCTTGGGATTTGCTTTTTTTGCAACCTATTTCGGCGCAGGAAATTTGATTTTTCCGCCCCAATTAGGATTGGTAAGCGGTTCATCATATGGTTCCGCCCTAATCGGTTTGACTCTATCGGGCATTTTACTTCCTGTTTTTGCTTTGCTCATTATTTCTTTTCATGGGGAGGTACGTCGTATTACAGATCATGTAGGCATATATACATATAATATTTTACTGGCGTTGCTTATGGTGATTTGTACGTTTGTATCTATTCCCAGAACCTGTGCGACAGCTATTCAGCTCGGCATTCAGGGGAATTTTCCGGAAGTACCGTTTATACCCTGTGTCGTCGGCTACTTTTTGATTTCCTTTTGGTTTACAGCTGATGAAAACAGTGTACTTGATAAGATCGGCAAATATTTGACGCCCTTATTAGCGCTGATTTTGATTGTTATAGGGAGCCTCGGTGTTATATTGCCTATAGGCACGCCTGTAACGGCAACAGTGGATAATCCTTTTGTCAATGCTTTTCTCGGCGGGTATAATACGGGCGATGTCCTTGTCAGCTTTATTATGGCAGCGTTGTTCATTCATTCTATAGAAAATAAGGGCTATAAGATGGCGGGACAACGTAATCAGATGATGCTTTATTGTGGTGTGGTGACGATTATTTTGTTGCCAAGTTATCTATGGCAGCCTTCTTTTTATGGGTGCTTGTGTAAGCGGTGATTATTCGGCAAATATCGGCCGAGCAGAACTTCTTGTCGCCGTGATTAAGCGTGTTGGCCGGTCGTTTATGATTCCTATGGGTATCGCTGTTATTCTTGCATGTTTAACTACCGCTGTCGGTCAGATTGCGGCAGTGGCGGATTTCTTTCATACGGCATCAAACGGCAAGAGTCAGTTACAAGACATTGGCTGTAGGAACATGTATATTATCCGCATTGACTGCGCTTTTAGGCGTTGACGGTATTGTCACATATATCGGTTGGATTTTCAGTATTAGTTATCCGCCTGTGTTGGCTCTCATGGTATTGGGCACCTTTTCTAAAATTATTCCTAATGACAGCGCTTATAAGGGAGCTACCTATTTGGTTGTTATTTATGCGCTTCTGGAAGCTTTACCCGGTCTCAGTAATCTCAATTTCGCCCGGACGATCGTTATGGCTGCTCCTTTGTCTGAGATCGGATTCGGTTGGCTTGGCCCTTTTCTTGTCGGTCTCGTCGGCGGTGGTATTATCGGAATCGTAAACACAAAAAAAGAAGCGTTATAAGTGTAAACGATAAAAAGCTCCTTCACCATATGGCAAAGGAGCTGTATTGTATTTTTAGGATCCCAAGGTTTGGACAAGGAATTCGGCCGTTTCAGAAAGATATTTCGAGCCGTATCCTTCTATGTCGCCGTTGTCAACACAGGCGGTAAATTCCGGGTCGATAGGTAACTTGGCAACATGAGGAATATTATATTTTTTAGCGGCTTCATCCACATGACTCTTGCCGAAGATTGCATGCTTTTTATGGCAGTCCGGACATTCGAAATAGCTCATGTTCTCGACTACGCTGAGTACTGGGACTTTCATGAGATCGGCCATACGGAGCGCTTTTTCTACAATCATGGAAACGAGTTCCTGCGGTGATGTAACAACGATAATGCCTTCGATCGGTAAAGATTGGAAGACCGTTAAAGGGACATCCCCCGTTCCGGTTGCAGCATATCGATGAACATATAGTCGATATCGCCCCATAGAACATCTGTCCAGAACTGTTTTACCGCACTGCCGATAACGGGGCCGCGCCAAACAACAGGATCGACGGCATTGTCGAGAAGGACATTCATGGACATGACTTTGATCCCCGATTTAGTTTTAACCGGAATAATTCCTGTTTCATTGCCGTTAGCACGAGTTTTGAGGCCGAATGCCTGCGGAATAGACGGGCCTGTAATATCGGCATCAAGGATAGCTGTTTTATACCCTTTTTCTTGCATTTTTACAGCTAAAAAAGATGTGACGAGAGACTTACCGACGCCGCCTTTACCGCTGACAACTGCGATAACATGTTTTACATGTGTCCCTTCATGAGGCGCGGCCAAGAGGCTTTGCGGTTCTTTGCGATCTGAACAGTCGCTGCTGCAACCGGAACAGGTGGTTTTTGTGCAATTTTCACTCATTTCAATCAATCTCCTTTATGTATGCGGTTACGGGGAACTTTACAACAGTAATGACTGCAAGATTCCGTGTGCGAACAAACTGTTATATTGCCGCCTTGGATAAGCAGGGTTTCTCCTTCGATTATGGACTGGGCTAACTTACGCCGAGCCGCGGTATAGATAGCCGTTACGGTTGTACGTGATACTTCCAATTGTAAGGCGCATTCCTCCTGTGTCAGTTCGAGCAGGTCGATAAGACGAATAACCTCATATTCATCAACGGTCATGATAATATTCTTGCGGACAGTTGTTCCTGTTTTCGGTGAAAACTCACATATTGTCGGAAGAGAACAGATACATCTGGAACGATGCGGTCTTGCCATAGGGAATACCCCCCCTTCATATACATTATAGGAGGATAATGACATATGTCAATTATTCGGAATAAGGGCAAATATTTGATATCATATAAAGACAGGAGATTATTTATTTTTGGAAATCATGATCTGCAATACTTCTTTATCAGCGACTTTCAAGCCTTTAGTTGCCAAGGTGCCTATATTGCGAATAGACTCATCAGCCGTATTGCTGACCAGCCCTTCAGTCCCGTTAACGCGAATTCCCCTGCGTGAAAGGAAGACCGCTCTATAGGCGGCATCGACGGCTGTGGCAATTTTCAGAGAACAGCCGTCACCGGCCCCGTCACAAATCATGCCGATATGTTCGGCCGTCATATTGGCAATGGTTGCTTCCAGTTCCGTGTAGCCGCCGTCAAAGAGTAACGTCATACCGACGGCCGCGCCCATGGCG
This sequence comes from Megasphaera geminata F0357, assembly GCF_000239275.1. Taxonomy (GTDB): domain Bacteria; phylum Bacillota; class Negativicutes; order Veillonellales; family Megasphaeraceae; genus Megasphaera; species Megasphaera geminata. Next base: position 19,076 of record NZ_JH417604.1, read on the forward strand.
GCTGTGGCAGTGGCACAGAGAGCGGAAAGCTTTGGATAGAAACTGTGAATATAAATTGCCGTAATGTGAGATAGAGTGAGAGCGCGAATATGTTTTTCACGCGATGCGTTTACGTACCGTGCCGTTACATTGACCGGCACGGTCGCCGTAATGCCTTGATCTCCCGAACCGGCATTAGTCATTGCGGGTAAAGGGGCTCCGCCCATGCGGGCATCCGACGCGGCGGTTGTTTCCATAACGATACGGTCGTGAAGATTATCTATAGACAATCCGTTTTGCAGATCATCCTGCATTGATTTGCCCAGACAAAGGCCGTACTCTTTTTGTAGCCCTGCGCGGGACAAGGCATCGTTTACAAGACCTGCTTCTTCCATAAATTCTATCCTGTTGAGTGGAACAGCAGTAGCAAAATTATAGAGAATTTTCAAGTTTAAGGAATGAAGAAAATCCTCATTTGGATCTTTAGTTACACTGCCGGAATCTTCTTTGGACAGAAAGATCTTCTCATCGGTTTCAATGCGAATAATATTGGTATGGCTGCCTTGAATGACCACGCGAGACCAATGATTGCCGCGACTGAGTTTGGCTTCTGCATATAAGGGAAGCTCCGTGTCGGCAATATCGACTAAAACCCGTTTTTTTGCAAGTAAATTTTTTGCTTTTTCGACAGCTTCTGCAGAAAGATGGTGTAACACGTCGAGTCCTCCGTTCGGGTCACCGCCGGTTACGCCGACTGCGGCGGCCACATCCATGCCCGGTAGTCCCGTACCGGGGACTTTTACAGCCATCCCGTTTTTCATTAAATTGGGCGACACGAAAGCTTCTATTTTATCGGGCGTACAGCCTAAGTGTTTGCGTGCAACGGCTGCCGCATAGGCCAGGGCAATCGGTTCGGTACATCCCGTTGCATAGACTACTTCTTTGTGTAAAATTTCTACTATCCGTTCATAAATTTGCGTATCGGTCATCGTGAATATCCCCTTTATTAAATTACCAGGCGGCTACCGTCCCGTCCGCGCGAGGATCTGTTGCTCCCATGAAAGTTTTATCTTCAGTGCGCCAGATGATTTGTCCCGCGGCCGTACGGTGCGACTTCCGGGTTTATCGTTATATCGTGCCCCTTCTGACGTAATGCTTCTCTTAATTTTACAGGAAAGTTCGTCTCAACTTCAATATATTTACCGCCCTTCCACTGCCATCGCGGTGCATCTAAAGCTGCCTGCGGGTTGAGATGAGAGTCAATCATATTTGTCAGGATCTGCAACTGTCCCTGAGGTTGCATAAATGCGCCCATGACACCGAAGGGGCCGATAGGCGCTCCGTCTTTACTGAGAAACCCGGGAATAATAGTATGGTATGAGCGCTTACGCGGACCGATGGCATTATCGCTGTACGGATCGTTACTGAAATTATGGCCTCTGTTATTTAATGCAATGCCGTAGCCCGGAATAACGATTCCCGAACCGAAACCGTCGTAATTACTTTGAATAAGAGAAACCATGTTGCCTTCATGATCGGCGCTGCAGAGATAGACCGTTCCCCCGCTGCCGGGGTCAATCGGTTCCGGTAAAAGGGCTTCGGCACTGATTTGTGCACGGCGTGTTGCCGCATACTCTTCTGAAAGCCAATAGGCGGGGGGCGTTTTCATGAAACGGGCGTCGGCAATGTATTTTTTACCGTCCGTAAGGGCTAGTTTCAGGGCTTCGATCTGTGTATGCACAGACCCTGTATCGTCGCGGTTTTTAAAATCCATACCGTTTAAAATATTAAGTGCCATGAGTACAACTACTCCCTGTCCGTTTGGAGGCAATTCCCAAACATCATACCCTTTGTAGGTTGTGTATAGCGGTTCTACCCAAAGCGGTTTGTATGCGGCTAAATCATCTTTGCACAAAAGACCGCCCGTCTTTTGCGAAAATGCGTCAATTGCGTCGGCGAGTTCACCTGTATATAGAGAGGTACAATTCGTTTCGGCCAGACTTTGTAATGATTTTGCGTGGTCGGGCAAGGTAAGGAGCGAGCCGACCGGAGGAATGCCGTTTGTGTAGAAGGTTTTAAAAAGACCTGCGAAGGCAGGGTTATCATTGAAGGAGGCATATTTTTCGTATTCGCTCTTCATCAGCGTTCCCACAGTGGGCATAAGGGCATAGCCGTTGCGGGCATAGGCGACAGCCGGCCCGAATAACTCGGCAAATGGGAGGCGGCCGAACCGTTCGTGAAGGACGTACCATGCAGCCGGCGCGCCGGGAACCATCACGGGAAGCCAGCCGTACAGAGGCATCTCCGTATATCCTTGCTCGGCCAATATATGCGGGGTCATTTTTGCCGGAGAATGACCGCTGCCGTTAAGCCCGTAGAGCCGGCCGTCTGTCCAGATAAGAGCAAAAAGATCGCTGCCCAGGCCATTGCCGGTAGGTTCCAATACGGTTAGAGCTATGGCTGTGGCCAAAGCCGCATCAACGGCATTTCCACCTTTTTTGAGCATATCCAGCCCTGCTTGCGCCGCTAAGGCTTGAGATGTACAAACCATGCCGTTTCGCCCGTAAACAATTTCACGTCGTGACGGATAGGGATAACTGCAGGGATCGAAGTATGATGACATAAACTATAAGCCTCCAAAGCCATTTATTCTATTCTACTATAGCATATGCGTTACGTATCTTCACTAATCCATTTATTATCGCTATAATAAAATAGAGACCGATGAGAGGGAGGAATAGCATTGAGCCGCTGCATATTAATTGTCAATCCCACGGCAGGCAAAGAAAAGGCGAAATATTATAAAACCGATCTGGTTTCACAACTTCGGACTATGTTTAAAGTCGTGGAATTGCGTGAAACGACAAAAGCCGGAGATGCGACCGCATGGGCAAAAGAGGCAGCGGAAAAAGGCTATGACGCCGTTTTTTCCATGGGTGGAGACGGGACTCTCAATGAGACCGTAAACGGGTTGGCCCGGGCCGGGCAAGCTGTTAATTTCGGCTTTATTCCCCTTGGTACGGTAAATGACCTGGCCAGGGCTCTTCATATTCCTTTGCAGCCGGAAGAAGCTATTGCCGCATTAAAGGATTCAAAGCTTGTAAAAGTGGATATAGCCAAAGTTAACGACCGCTATTTCGTCAATACGATAGCTGCAGGCGCCATGCCTGAAGCGGTCGGTAATGTATCAATTGAGCAGAAGACGCGTCTGGGGCCTATGGCCTATTTCCTGACAGGCATTAAAGCATTGCAGTCACGAGAAACATCTCTCTTTAAGATCGAGTCCGAATTAGGTGTAGAAGTGCGGCGATCGCCGCTGATCGTGGCCATGCTGACAAACTCTGTAGGCAGTTTTAATAATATCGCTCCTCTGGCTAAAGTCGACGACGGAACTATTTGGTTGGCTGTTTTTAAGGAATTCAACTATCTCGACATCCTAAAAATTATTCCGGAGATCCTTGCGGGCCTTCCGATCAACTCGGAGTATATGACATTACAGCAGGTGAAAAAGGTTAGAATTTCCGTTGTAGACGATGAAAAATTAACAACTAACATGGACGGCGACAAGGGGCCGGATTTTCCTTTAGAATTAACAGTACTGCCGTCATTTTTAACCGTGTATGTCCCGCGTAAGGTGACATCTACCGGGTTCAGTCCGGTTGTTGTACCTAAAGAGCTTTTTCATGGATGAGAAGGGTAGGCAGCTGCGGCAGTGTTCTTGCAACAAAAAATCCGCAAAGAAAGATAGTCTTTGCGGATTTTATAGATTCTACAATAAATGTTGGGGTCGGCAGCGAAAGATGTTGACTTCAGCATTCTTTTTTTGCAAAACAAAAGCATATCAGTTACGGACTCCGACATTTTGAACGCTTTCGAATACATATTTTATTGATAAGCCAAAAGAATGGCATCGACTGCTACCGTGATCAATGCCGGGAAAGACTTGCCGGGTACCACACCCAACATTTGTAAAAGAGCCAATAAAAAAGACGTATGACTATATAGCCATACGTCTTAATCATTTTAGTACTTTTGTTGGAATGCAGCGAATCCCGGATATACGGCACTGTCGCCGAGTTCGTCTTCAATGCGAAGCAGTCTGTTGTATTTAGCGACCCGTTCACTTCGGTTGGGAGCACCCGTTTTTATCTGATCCGCGTTTAAAGCGACGGCGAGGTCGGCAATCGACGTGTCTTCCGTTTCACCGGAGCGATGCGATATGATTGTTGTATATCCTGCATGATGCGCCAGTTTTATAGTGTCAAGTGTTTCCGTGAGGGATCCGATCTGGTTGAGTTTGATGAGAATAGAGTTGGCACTGCCTTGCGTAATACCGCGGGAGAGCCGTTTTGTGTTTGTGACGAAGAGATCGTCGCCGACAAGCTGTATTTTATTGCCGAGCGCTTTGGTCATAGCTTGCCAGCCCTCCCAGTCTTCTTCATCCAAACCGTCTTCAATGGAGCAGATCGGGTATTTTTCAATAAGGGATTTCCAATGCTCAATGAGTTCTGCAGATGTATATTTTTTACCGCATTTCGGTAATATATATTCTCCTGTCTTAGTGCCTTTCCATTCACTTGAAGCGGCGTCAATGGCTAAAACGAAGTCTGTGCCCGGTTTGTAACCGGCTTTTTCAACAGCTGCGAGAATGTATCGGATTGCGTCCTCGTCGCTTGAGAGATCAGGCGCAAAACCGCCTTCGTCACCGACGGATGTAGCGAGCCCTTTTTCTTTTAATAAGCCTGAAAGGGTGTGGAATACTTCCGTACACCAACGGAGTCCTTCACGGAAGGTCGGAGCGCCGGCGGGCATGATCATAAACTCTTGTACATCCACAGTATTTGCCGCGTGGGCGCCGCCGTTCAGAATATTCATCATCGGTACGGGGAGCCGATTACCGCTGATGCCGCCGATGTAGCGATAAAGAGGAAGCTCCAGGGCATTCTCGCAGCTGCCTGAGCCGTAGCCAGGGATACTGCCAAAATGGCGTTGGCGCCGAGTCTTGACTTATCCTTCGTTCCGTCGGCTGTAAGCATGGCCTTATCAACGGCGTATGCATCAAAGGGATTGGTGCCGATAAGAGCTTTGCGGATATGCGTATTTATATTTTCGACCGCATGAGATACTCCTTTACCGCCGAAACGGGATTTATCGCCGTCGCGAAGCTCCAATGCCTCAAATTGACCGGTAGATGCACCGCTGGGAACCGCCCCCATACCTTTTGTGCCGTCGGAGAGGATAACTTCCGCTTCTACTGTAGGATTGCCGCGAGAGTCGATAATCTCACGGCCTGCGATCATTTCAACTTTAAGTTTCTTCATTCGTAAACATCCTTTCCTTCGTGCCGTAATATAGTATTAATATGATTTCGTAATGTAGGGATCTGACTCTTTTCCGGGTCTTTGCCCGCATAGAGGAGAGTGACATTTTCCGTTTCAAGATGTTTTCTAATGAGCTCGATGAAAGGTGTAAATGCACTGTTTTTATCCAATTCCCTACGGTAAGCGGCAGCAAATTCATCATAATTGATTTCACCGTGATGATAACTTTTCCGTAATTCGGCGGACGGTGCGATTTCTTTGGCCCAACTGTCGAGTCCGGCCGCTTCCTTTTTTATGCCTCGCGGCCAGAGGCGATCAATGAGAATACGAAAGCCGTCAGAGTCCGTCGGTTTTTCGTAAACCCGTTTCCACTGTAATGTGCCCATGGCAATCATCTCCTAGGCAGTAGTATATACTAAAGTTTCCGTTCTGGACAATAAGAATTTATATTTACTCACTCAGGCTGTTTTTATAATATTGGCGATCGGCGGCGAGCATGTAATTAAAAAACGGGTACGGCGGAACCGTACCCGTCGGCAGAGAAATTATTCTTTTTCTTCTGCCGTGAACTTTGTCGATAGAACATGATAGATGAAGTAGACGATGGAAAGTACAAAGACGGCTAAACCGAGAAGATCGGCCGTGCTGCTGAAATCTTTGCCGACGAGAGCAAGCGGATCTTCACTGCCGCCCGAAGTAATGGAGAAGACAATAATCATGGCAATGATAACGCCTAACAGGCTTTCACCTACGATGAGGCCTGATGCAAAGAGGACACCACGGTGTTTGCATGCTTCCACATCTTCTTCCACATGATCGGGGCTGCGTTTTTCAGCCCGGGCGTAGAGATGTTTATTAAGAAAATAGCCGATGACGGAACCGATGACCAAGGGAACTTCCAAGGTCGGCGGTAAGTAGATTCCCATGCCTACCGCCAATGGCGGCAAAGCGAGGGATGCCGTGTTTTTCTTTAAGAGGACATCGACGATGATCGCGACTACGCCGACCCCGATACCGAAGAGGATATAATTCCATTCAAGTTGGGAACTGAAAATACCTTGAGCGATTGTCGTCATCAAGGTTGCCTGAGGAGCGGCCAAAGCCTGACTCGGATCCATGGAAGCACGAGGCATAGCGCCCGTGAACCCGTATGCCTGATAAAGCAGATTCAATACGGGAGCAATAGCGAAAGCGCCGATAACGGAGCCGAGAATGAGAGCAACCTGCTGTTTCCACGGCGTTGCCCCGACGATGAAACCGGTCTTTAAATCCTGGAGGTTATCGTTAGAAATAGAGGCAATGCTGACAATAACGCTTGTAATAAAGATGGCTAAAGCCGTTGCAAATTTCGTGCCTTCTGCCGTTTCGAAGATGCCGAAGGATTGACCGACACCGAGAACGACGAGGGATGAAACGATAATACCGAGGATCCCGATACCCGAAATCGGGCTGGCGGATGTACCGATGAGACCGGCCATGTAACCGCAGGCGGCTGCTACAAAGAAGCCCATGAGAACGGCGACGACAATGCCGATGACGATATATATAAGCGTCACCGTGCCGGGCAAACCCGCTTCCGCGACGAAGGTGTAGAATGTAAAGAAGAGGCCGGCAAGGATAGCGAGGAAAACGAGGCCTACCGATTTGGGACTCATGTCGATATCCGTATGATGAAGCGCTTTCTTTTCCGCCGAGTCATTCTCGCGGATGGCGCTGATCGACATTTTGATACCGTCGATAACGGGCCCCAAGAGTTTGATCAATGTCCAAATTGCGGCGATACCGATGGTTCCGGCACCGATAAAACGTACTTTTTGAGCCCAGACGGTTTTAGCAAATGCGGCGGCTGCCTGGCCTTCGGCCGGCGAGAGGACCGATGTCAAATAAGGAACGAAGATGGCCCAAGCCAGTACTGTACCGACTAAAATAGCCATACCGCTGGCAATACCGATAAGGTAGCCCGCACCGAGAAGAGCCATGGAAAAGCCCAGGGGGATCTGTGTGGTGGCTCTGCCGAAAGAAAGCCAATAACTGAATTCGGATGAAAGAATATGAAAACCGTTAGCACAGAGACCGATAATACCGGCGAGAGCCGTACCCTGTACAATATCCCTCATGCCCGTACTCTTTTTTTTGTCGGTTGTCACTTCTTCGTGGGAGGCGGAGCCGACTTTCAGGATTTCAGCCGCAGCGAGGCCTTCCGGGTAAGGAAGGTCGCTGTGTACGACCATGGCGCGACGTAAAGGAATGGTAAACAGTACGCCGAGAGAACCGCCGCAGGCACAGAGGATCATGGTTTGCCCAGAAGGGAAAGCCCTGCCAGTAACCGATCATCAAAAGACCCGGGAGAATAAAAATAATAGCCGACAACGTACCGGCAGCGGAGGCCTGTGTTTGGACCATGTTATTTTCCAGTATGTTCGAGTCTTTGAACATGCGCAAAATAGCCATGGAGATAACGGCGGCCGGAATAGATGATGAGAACGTTAAGCCGACTTTCAGCCCCAGATATACATTAGAGGCCGTGAAGATGACCGTAATAAGCATCCCCAGGAACATACCCCTGAAGGTTAATTCCGGAAGGGACGGGTATACGGTCTGCTCAGTGTTTGAAACCATATAGTTTCCTCCTTTTTAATTGTGTGCGAAAGCAACGCCTTTTGCACCTTAATTTACAAACAGTATACTATATTGTTTGTTTTTTTGTCACCATTTTGCGAATAAAGTATCGTTGTTGTCTGTTCTTTGCCGAGTAAGACGCGCTTTTTTAAGACGTACTCCGGTGACCGTGTTATAATAATACCAATAGAATTAGGAAGTAGTGCCACTATTGCTCTGAGGAGGTTCTGTTATGACAAAGGAAGACATTATTGCCGGCGTTTTAAAGGAATTTGAAGGTCTTGCCGGACATCCCCGGCCGTCTCATCATGAAAAAGAAGTAAGCGATTATATTGTCGGTCGTCTTGCCGAACTCGGTGTTACGGCGAGACAGGATGACGTGTATAATATCATCGCCGATGTACCGGCTACACCGGGATATGAAAATGCGCCCGTAACCGTATTGCAAGGCCATATGGATATGGTTTGTGTATCTAAACCGGGCGTTGTCTATGATCCCGTAAAGGATCCGATTAAACTTGTCCGCGAAGGAAATATTCTCCGTGCGGACGGTACCAGCCTGGGTGCTGATGACGGCATTGCCGTTGCCGTTTCGCTCTATCTCCTTCAGCAGGAAATCAAGCACGGCCCGTTGCGCCTTATTTTTACGGTTGATGAAGAAACGAATATGACCGGTGCTACGACACTTAGTGCCGACCATGTAAAAGATGCCAAGTATGTCATTAACTGCGATTCCGAATCGATTGATGTTATCTGCGTTGCCTCGGCGGGCAGCTGCCATATGGACTTCAGCCGTACTCTTCATCGGCAGGTTCCCGGCGGTGATGCTGCCGTAGTTGTCCGTGTACACGGACTTTTAGGCGGACATTCCGGTGAAGTTATTAACGAAGGCCGTGCTAATGCAATTAAGTCCGTGGCTGCGGTATTACGTCGCCTTGCCGACAAGGGGATTGAGTACGCTCTGGCGGATTATACCGGAGGCGTTGCGGCGAATGCTATTCCGTCCGATGCGGCGGCGACAATCGTTGTCCGGAAAGAAGACGGTCCTGTTGTTGAAGCGACGGTACAGGAAGCGGCAAAAGAATTCCGCCTTATATACGGCGATTTCGAACAGCAAGCCGTGTTTGAAGCAACTGCGGCGGAAGTTCCGGCAACCGTATTTTCCAAAGAAGATACGGAAGCTGTTGTCGATGTCATTAACCTGCTTCACTCAGGCGTTTTTGCCATGAATCGCTCAATTCCGACCTTGCCCGATCTTTCAGCCAGTCTGGGCACGATTACGACGACGGAAAAGACGCTGTCTTTTCAATATTTCCCCCGATCCTCCAGTGATGCTCGCTTACGCGACTTCCTTCTGACCATGCCTGTCGTTGCTAAACGGACCGGCACAGAAGTGCATATGGGTACCCCCATGCCTGCTTGGACAGAAAACACGCATAGTAAATTGCGGTCTCTCATGGCTGACGTATATAAAAAAGTAATGAATAAAGAGGCGCGTATTGAAGCCATGCACGGCGGTCTGGAAACGGGATTCCTTTATGCTCTGAATCCGGAACTTGATATTGTTTCCGTCGGACCGGAAACTCACGATATACACAGTGCCGACGAATGTGTTGAACTTGATACGGTAGCCCAGCTTGTCACGGTTATTGAGCGGTACGTTGGAAAAATTGGCTGAGCTTAAATAAGCCGGTTGTGACAATTTCATAAATTTTGAGAGTGGTACTTTTTTTAGTGCCACCTGCTCAAAAGAGGGGGAATGCCTTTGTTATCGCATTCTCCCTTTTTATGTACTTTTCCGGTGAACTTTCACGGAGAACGAAGCTTCCGAAATTTCCTTGTGGCGCCGATTTTTTTTAGATACAATGATTTTAAAGAATGCATACATTATTATGCTATAGTGGAACGTTATATGCGATGTATGTTTTTACAAATATAAAGGAGTGAATTAAATGACTGGAAAGAAAATTTTTAAGACAATGGACGGTAACGAAGCGGCGGCTCACATTGCCTATGCTTTTACGGAAGTCGCGCCTATCTTCCCGATTACACCGTCTTCGCCTATGGCGGAACATGTTGACGAATGGTCGGCTCACGGCCGCAAAAATCTCTTCGGCGTGCCTGTACTCGTACAAGAAATGCAGTCCGAAAAAGGTGCTGCCGGTACGTTGCACGGCGCGTTGAATGCGGGTGCTTTGACGACAACATTTACATCATCTCAGGGCATGATGATCATGCTTTCAAACATGTTTAAGGTAGCGGGCGAGCTTTTGCCGGCAGTTTTTCATGCCGCATCCCGTACGATTGCATCAAACGGGTACACTATTTTCGCCGGGCACGATGATGTTTTGGCTATGCGCGGCACAGGTATCTGTATGATGGCTGAATCAAGCGTCCAGGAAGTTATGGACCTTTCTGCTGTTGTGCATGCTACGGCAATCTCCTGTCGTGTGCCTATTATTAACTTTTTTGACGGATTCCGTACATCTCACGAATTACAGAAAATCGAAGTTATCGACTACGAAGATCTTCGTCCTATGCTTGATATGGAAGCGGTTGAAGCATTCCGCAAACGCGGTATGAATCCGGACAATCCGGAAGCCGTCGCTTTCTGCGAGTCTGCTGAAGTTTACATGCAGCACAAAGAATCACTCAACAAGTTCTATGATAAGGTGCCTGAAACGGCGGAAAAGTACATGCAGATGATTCACGAAATTACGGGCCGTGAATATCATCTCTTTAATTACACGGGAGTTCCCGATGCGGAATATGTTATCGTTGCTATCGGTTCCGGCGCACAGACCATTGAAGAAACGGTCAAATACCTGGTTGATAAAGGTGAAAAAGTCGGCTGTATAAACGTTCATATGTTCCGTCCGTGGTCGGAAAAACACTTCCTTGCAGCACTTCCGAAAACGACGAAGAAAATTGCCGTTTTGGAACGTACAAAAGAAACCGGTGCCAACGGTGAACCTATGTATCACAGCGTGGCCGCGTCCTTTGCACGGGCGGACGTACATCCGAAGATTTATAACGGCCGTTACGGTATCGCTTCAAAAGAATTTTTACCTGCTGACGTTATTGCCGCTTTTGACAATCTCAAACAGGATGAACCGAAGAACGACTTTACGCTCAGTATTGTTGATGACGTTACGTTTAAATCCTTGCCGCGCAAGGAAGATGTTCATCTCAACACGAAAGGGCTTAAAGCCTGTAAGTTCTGGGGCTTCGGCTCTGACGGTACAGTCGGCGCAAACAAAAGCGCTATCAAGATTATCGGCGATAACACGGATATGTATGCGCAGGCGTACTTTGCATATGACTCGAAGAAATCCGGCGGTGTAACCGTTTCACACTTGCGGTTCGGCTCCAACCCGATTAATATGCCGTACCTCGTAAACAGTGCCGATTTCATCGCCTGCCACAGGCAGTCCTATGTTTATGGTTATGACCTCCTCCGCGGCATCAAGAAGGGCGGTACCTTCCTTTTGAATACGGTCTGGAAACCGGAAGAATTGGAAGAAAAATTACCGGCACAGTTGAAACGCTCTCTCGCTAAGAACGACGTGCAGTTCTATATCCTTGACGGTGTAGGGATTGCGCAGTCCATCGGTTTGGGCGGCCGTATCAACATGATCATGCAGTCGGCATTCTTCAAGCTTTCTGAAGTTATTCCGGTTGACCTCGCTATTTCGAAGTTAAAAGAAGCGGTTGTCAAGTCATACGGCAAGAAAGGTCAGGAAGTTGTTAACAAGAACTATGCGGCTATCGACGAAGGCCTTAAAAATATCGTCAAAATCGATGTTCCCGCAGCTTGGGCCGAAGCGGCGGACGAAGAAGCGGACTTGTCCAGGCATTCGGACTTCTATAAGGAATTTGCTCTTCCGACAAATCGTCTTGAAGGCGACGACCTTCCGGTCAGTGCTTTTGACGGCCGTGAAGACGGCCACTGGCCGACCGGTACGGCTGCTGAAGAAAAACGCGGCGTTGCCATGTTCGTACCGAGCTGGGATGCGGAAAAATGTATCGGTTGTAACCAGTGCTCTTTCGTATGTCCACATGCGGCGATCCGTCCTTTCCTCCTCACGCCGGAAGAAGCTGCCGGTGCACCGGAAGGGTATACGAATAAAGACATCAGAATAGCTCCGGACTATAAGTACAGTATTGTAGTATCTGTTCTTGATTGCCTCGGCTGCGGCAGCTGTACGCATGTTTGCCCGAAGCAGGCGTTGACAATGAAACCGTTTGACGAAGAAGAGAATAAGTCCGTTATTTGGGATTATGTTATTGATTTGCCGGTTAAACCGAACCCGGGTGACAAATTGACGGTTATCGGCAGTCAGTTTGAACAGCCGTTACTTGAATTTACGGGCGCCTGCGCAGGCTGTGCCGAAACTCCTTATTGTAAGGTTATTACACAACTTTACGGTGATCGCATGATGATTGCCAATGCTCACGGCTGCTCGTCCGTATGGGGCGGCAGTGCGCCGACCTGCGGTTACACAAAAAATGAAAAAGGGCAAGGTCCCGCATGGGCGACGTCCCTCTTTGAAGATAATGCAGAATACGGATTCGGTATGCTCGTAGCTGAAAAAGCGGAACGTAAACTTCTTGCCACCTATGTTGACGCCGCTGTCGAAGTTGCCGGTCCGGAGCTGAAAGAGGCGCTGGTTGAATGGAAAGAAAAGATGAATGAAGGCACCGGTACCCGTGACCGTGCGGCTAAAGTCATTGCGCTTCTGGAAGCTGAAAAAGACGGCAAACCCGCCTTGGAACAGGTGTACAAGATGAAACAGTTCCTCGTTAAGCGGAGCCAGTGGCTTTTCGGCGGTGACGGCTGGGCATACGATATCGGGTACGGCGGCCTGGATCATGTTCTCGCAATGAATGAAGATATTAACGTTCTTGTCTTCGATACGGAAGTATACTCCAACACGGGCGGACAGGCTTCCAAGGCTACACCGACAGCGGCCGTGGCTCAGTTCGCCGCTTCCGGTAAGAAGACGAAGAAAAAAGACCTCGGTTTAATGGAAGCAACATACGGTTATGTATACGTAGCTCAGGTTGCTATGGGCGCCGACAAGAATCAGTTCATGAAAGCGCTTCAGGAAGCGGAGGCATATCCGGGTCCGTCCCTCATCATCGGGTATGCGCCTTGTATCAATCATGGTCTGAAAGTCGGACAAGGCCAGAGTCAGCTTGAACAGAAACGCGCCGTAGAGGCCGGATACTGGCACTTGTGGAGATACAACCCGCTTCTCAAGAAGGAAGGTAAAAACCCGTTCATTCTTGACTCGAAACCGCCTAAAGCTAATTTCAGAGACTTCCTCATGGGCGAAACCCGCTTCTCTTCACTTTTGCGGACCTTCCCCGACAGTGCGGAAGCGCTCTTTGAAAAGGCCGAACAGGATGCAAAAGATCGTTATGAATCGTATGTGGCAATGGAAAAAGCATACGCGACGGATAAATAATCATGATGTAAACGGAAAAGAGACGACAACCGCACGGTTGTCGTCTCTTTTTGTACACCGTTTTTTTTTATCTTAATGAAACCGTTCGCATGCTTTGCAGTATACTGTGAGCATATACATCAGGGCCAGCGGTAAGCCGTCTTCATCGGACAGATAAAACTTCGGGCTGTGATGCGGTGTCGGCTCATGCGTTCCTGACGGATCGGCCAGGCCGAACCAGGCAATGGCGGACGGTTTCTTTTCCGCAAAGTAAGAGAAATCTTCGGCGCCCAAACGCGGAGGAACATGGAGACGCGTGATCCCTAGCTCGTCTGCCGCATCAGCCATAAGAGCAACACAGTTGCCGTTATTGACGACTGCCGGATACCCGTAGACCGTGGATACCTCAATGTCACAGTTATATGCGGCACAGACGGCGCGGCCGAGCCGTTCGACTTCAGACATCATGAAATCGCGCAGATGTGTGTCAAGTGCGCGTACACAGCCGCCCATGACGGCCTTTTCGGGTATGACGTTAGCTACACCGTCGATACCGCAATGAAGATAGCTGACCGTTATTGTGCAGTTCGCCAAAGGGTCGCATTTTAATGCCGGTATAAGGTTAAGGGACGAAATCAAGTGACTTATCGGCAGAAGCGGATTGTTTGCCGTGTGGGGAAAGCCGCCGTGGCCGCCTTTGCCCGTGATTTTGAAGTCATACGTGCCGACGGCTGCAAAGCGGCTGCCTTCTTCAATGTCGATAGTGCCGACCGGATTTTCAGCATCGACATGAATGGCAAACATGTAGTCGATCTTATCCATAATCCCGTCTTTCACGAGCTGTACGGCACCACCGGGAAGAAACTCTTCGGCCTGCTCAAAGACGAAGTAGACCGTACCCTTGATAAGCTCTCGATGTGCCGCAAGGATTTCGGCGACCGCCAGAAGGACGGCCGTATGCGCGTCGTGACCGCAGCCGTGCATGACGCCGGGAGTAATGCTCTTATAAGGGAGCTTATTTTCTTCAACAAGACCGAGGGCGTCAATATCGGCTCGCAGACCGATAGAAGGACCGGGCCGCTCTCCTTTGAGATAACCGACCGTGCTGTTGCCGCTGATGCCTTCAAGCATAGGGATACCCGCTTTTATAAGAGCATCGCGTATCCACCGGGCCGTTTTTTCTTCTTGAAAGGAAAGTTCCGGATGGGCGTGCAGGTAACGTCTGTTTTCAACTACTTTATTTCCGTATCGGCTAACCAGTTCTTGTATGTGCTTGTTCATGCCTGTTACCTCCGCATTGTAGTGATACGCTGTTTACCGTCATAATGTTTCAGGGAATATATTAAGGAGTGTGCAATGATAATAAATGTATATATTCCTGTTGGAATTTTCTTGTCTCAAGTGATTTTTTTCAGTCAGAATAAGTATTTCGTATCATAACTGATATCCATGAATTGGCTTATGATTTCATCATCAAATCCGTGTTCCTGAGATTTACCTTTAAGCGCTGTGCCGAATTTCAACTGCATTTTCTTCCGTGAATTTACGGGCGGTTCATAATTGATGCGCAATTGGCGGGCCGCTTCGGAACGACTCTCCACATGAGTATATATACCGTTTTCGAAGGACAGCTCAAATACCGTTTTGAAGGCATGAGGGAGTTGAAACCCGAAAGGCATGAAATATTCATGAATAAAATCATAGGCAATGAGAAAGGAACCCGTATAAGTTAAAGACAGGTTTAAATTATATTGCAGATCACCTGCAGGTGAATGGAAAGAAACCGGTTCGACTCCGTAGAGTGCAGGCGCCGGCTCATCGCCGTTATTAGTGAAAAGACGGGAAAGAATAAGTTGCTTACCGTCCGATAATGTATAAATGGCGGACCAGCCGCGAATACATGATTCATCAAACATGGTCGGCCGAATGGGAACATCTTTTATAGAAAAGAGTTCTTCCGGCCTTTCTATGGCGACAATACTGTATTTACGGTCGTTAAAGTTAAACCCGTCAAAAAATTGAGCGCGCATGTATGCCTCCTGTAAGGGACAATAGCAGTGATTTACGTGGTTTTGGCAGCATCGGGATATATCAAAGCCCATTTATCATCGCAGAGACTTTTTATACGAAAACGATTCGCGTGTCTCTGATTGAGTCGCTGCAACGGTTGTGAAATACAGTCTGTTTTTAAAGTATCGCCGCGCTTTTCCGTCTGCGGAGGTACTCCGGTTATAAGGACTGATCCTTCCATTGTTCACATCTTACACATTCTTTCTGTTTTTGTCCATATAAACCGTACAGCGCAGGCATTTTTCCTTGCCAGTGAGAGCTGTATAGGGGTACAATAAACTCGTACATGACTGGAGTTCTATATCGATTTGAGGGGGTCACTTGATGCAATCCATCCGTCGTTTATATGTTGCCAAAAGGCGTGCTTTTGCTGATGAAGCAAGGCGTATGCTTACGGATTTAAAAGAAAATTTACTGATCCGCGGACTGAAGGATGTCCGGCTTTATAACCGTTATGATGTGAGCGGTCTTGATGACAAGACGTTTGCCGGCAATGAAGATATGATTTTCTCTGAACCGCCTGTTGACACTGTTTACAGTGAACTGCCCGGAGACGGCGCCGATATGATCCTGGCAATCGAATATTTGCCGGGACAGTATGATCAGCGCGCCGATTCGGCGATGCAGTGTTTGCAAATGTTGACGATGCAAAATGATGCCGTTGTGCGTACGGCGCGTGTGTTTGTCTTTACGGGGGTCTTGTCGCCTGACGATAAAGAAGCTATTAAACGGTATTGCATTAATCCGGTTGAAGCGCGTGAAGCGTCTCTTGATGAGGCGAAAACACTGGAAATGACTTGGAAGCGACCGGCTGATGTGGCATATATCAATGGGTTTACGGCTATGTCCGAGACGGAGTTGGCGGCGTTGCGCGTCCGTCTCAATTTAGCGATGAGTTTTGCCGATTTGGTCTTTTGCCGGAGCTATTTCCGGGATGAAGAAAAACGAGACCCGACGATTACGGAAATTCGCGTTATTGATACATACTGGTCCGACCATTGCCGGCAAACGTCTTTCATGACAGAGCTGACGAATATCAAGTTTGAAGACGGACCCTTTGCCGGGCCGGTACAGCGTGCCTATGAGGCATATAAAACAACGCGTGAAGCATTGCGGCTTAAAAAGCCGCAGACTTTGATGGATATGGCGACTGTGGCGGTGAAAGAGTTAAAAGCTGCCGGTAAGCTTACGGATCTGGATGAATCGGAAGAAATTAACGCCTGCACGATTGTTATTCCCGTTGATGTAGACGGTAAGGAAGAGGAATGGCTCCTCCTCTTTAAGAACGAAACACACAATCACCCGACGGAGATTGAACCGTTCGGCGGCGCGGCCACTTGCCTTGGCGGGTGTATCCGCGATCCTTTAAGCGGCCGTGCCTATGTATATCAGGCTATGCGTGTTACCGGCTCGGGCGATCCCCGTCAGGCCGTAAAAGATACGATTCCCGGTAAATTGCCGCAGCGTACGATAACGACAGGTGCCGCTAAAGGGTATAGCTCGTACGGCAATCAGATCGGTTTGGCTACAGGAGAAGTAAAAGAATACTATCACTCCGGATTTTTGGCTAAACGTATGGAAATAGGCGCGGTTCTCGGTGCGGCGCCGCGCGGCAATGTTGTGCGTGAAGCGCCGCGGCCCGGCGATGTCATCATCCTTCTCGGCGGCAAAACCGGACGTGACGGTATGGGCGGCGCCACGGGTTCGTCGAAGAAGCATACCCTTACGTCACTTGAAACGAGCGGTGCCGAGGTACAGAAGGGAAATGCACTGACAGAACGTAAAATTCAGCGCCTCTTCCGTCGTTCTGAAGTAACGACACTCATCAAACGGTGCAATGATTTCGGCGCCGGCGGTGTATCCGTTGCTATCGGTGAACTAACGGACGGTCTCGATATCAATCTTGATGCGGTCCCGAAAAAATATGAAGGACTTGACGGTACGGAATTGGCTATTTCCGAGTCCCAAGAACGTATGGCTGTCGTCATAGCGCCTGAAAACGTGGACACATTCATGTCATACGCGGCGGAAGAAAATCTGGAAGCGACGATTATTGCCTCCGCTACCGCTTCGCAGCGGCTGATCATGCATTGGCGCGGTGATAAAATTGTTAATCTTTCTCGTGCTTTTCTTGATACAAACGGTGTCATGCAGCAGCGTGAGGCTTATGTAACGGCACCGCAGGGCAACAGTTTTTTTGCGCCTAAAGGCGTGAAGGACGTTAAACAGAGGTTCATTGATGTGATGGGAACTCTCAATATCGCGTCCGAACAAGGCTTAGCCGAATGTTTTGACAGTACTGTCGGTGCCCGTACGGTATTGATGCCCTTTGGCGGTAAATATCAGAAGACGCCGGTTGAAGGTATGGTACGTGTATACCCGTAGATGTCGGTTCTACGACGGAAACGGCAAGTATTTTCACGCACGGGTACGATCCCGATCTGGCTCTGTGGAGTCCTTTCCACGGCGCCTTGTATGCAGTAGTCCAGTCCGTGGCGAAGCTGGTTGCTCTCGGCGGTGACCGTAAAAAGGCGTACTTAACGTTTCAGGAGTTTTTCCAGAGTCTCGGTACGGAGGTTAACGCGTGGGGGAAACCTGTAGCTGCACTCTTAGGTGCTTATACGGCACAACGGGAGCTGCAAATTGCCGCAATCGGCGGCAAGGACAGTATGAGCGGTACCTTTGAAAACCTGACCGTACCGCCGACACTCGTATCCTTTGCCGTGGTTACGGAAAAAGCCAAAAATGTGATCTCTCCCGAATTTAAGGCCGCCGGTGATGCCGTCATTCTCCTTGATGTACCGCATGACGATGACGATGTTATTGATTGGGTTATATTTAAAGACCAATGCGACTTCCTTCATGAACAAATTCTTTCCGGCAAAGTAAAGGCCGCCCGTGCTGTGGGACAAGGCGGCGTAGCGGCCGCGCTTGCACAGATGGCATTCGGCAACGGGATCGGCTTTATGACGGCAGCTGATATTGCGGCAGCGGATCTATTTGCTCTTCGCTACGGTGCATTTGTCGTCGAAACGGATTGTGAAACGGCAAAGACATGGACCGCGCATGCGTACAGAACCGTTGTCGCGACGACAACGACGACTGACGCAGCGATTGTCGGAAATGTTCACATCGCCCTGGATGAGTTGCTGCAAGCTTGGGAGAAACCGCTTGCCAAAATATTCCCTGTTCAGAGTACCGCTGTAACAGGCAGTGCCGAGTTGCCTGTTTTCACGACTTACGGTCCGAAACGAAGTGAATCTTTCGGTAAACCGCGCGTCTTTATTCCCGTTTGCCCGGGGACGAACTGCGAATATGATTCGGCTGCCGCCTTTGAAGCTGCCGGCGCCGTAACGGATACGTTTGTCTTGCGTAACGAAACACCGCAGGCATTGATGACCTCTATTGCAGAAATGGAAAAACGTATTGCCCGGGCGCAGATCATAATGTTCCCGGCGGTTTCAGTGCCGGTGATGAACCGGAAGGTTCAGGTAAATTTATTGCTACCCTCTTCCGTAATCCCGTTCTTGCCCAAGCGTTGGAAGACCTCCTTTATAAACGGGACGGTTTGGTCCTCGGGATTTGCAACGGTTTTCAGGCGCTCATTAAACTGGGCCTCTTGCCGTACGGCTATATTCAGCCTCTTAATGCGTACAGCCCGACCCTTACATATAATACAATCGGCCGTCATCTTTCGCGTATGGTCGATACAAAGATCGTATCCGTTATGTCCCCCTGGTTCAGTAATGCCAAGACGGGTGATATACACACGCTTGCCGTTTCACACGGCGAAGGGCGCTTTGTTGCTTCAGTGGAACAGATTTATGAACTTGCCGCTAAGGGGCAGATTGCAACACAATATGTTGCTTCCGACGGGGCGGCGACATACGACAGTATGTATAATCCTAACCAGTCCGTCATGGCTGTAGAAGGGATTACCAGTCCCGACGGGCGTGTTTTCGGCAAAATGGCTCATACGGAGCGTTATACAGGGGAAACATCCTTCAAAAATATTTCCGGTAACAAGATACAGCCTATCTTTGCGGCGGGGGTAGCATATTTTGAATAAAAGGCATACTTAGAAATAAAGGAGAGCGGATATGTATAAAACACGGAAAATAATTATTGTCGGAGCCGGTCATGTCGGTTCGCATGTAGCATTGGCGCTTATTCAGGCAGGAGAAGCGAACGATATTGTTCTTATTGATATTGATAAAGATAAAGCTGTCGGGCAGGCATATGATCTGGATGACGCCGTTACAGGTGCCGCCTGCGGCCGTGATTCGACCGTTCGTGCCGGTGGATATGAAGAACTTAATGATGCGGATATTCTTGTCATGGCCTTCGGCCGCAGCCGTAAACCCGGTGAAACGCGGCTTGATATGTTTGATGACTCCATCCGTATGGCGGATGAGGTCATTGCTCATCTGAAAAAAGTCGATTTTCGCGGCATTATGCTCAGTATATCCAACCCGGCCGATATTATTTGCGAATACATCCGCCGCCGCATGAATTGGGACTGGCAGCGCTGTTTTTGTACCGGCACGAGTCTCGAAACGTACCGGCTTTTGCGCATCATTGGCAATCTGACAGGCTATTCCCGTCATTCCATTCAAGGGTTCTGCCTCGGTGAACACGGTAATTCCAGCTTTATTGCATGGTCAACCGTTCGCATTAACGGCCGGCCTTTTTTAGAATTCATTAAAGACAAAAAAGAGCTGAGCAATGTGGATCCGGAGGAGTTACAGACACAGGTCAAGCGTGCCGGTGACCTGGAAGTGGACTTTAAAGGCTGCACCGAATTCGGGATTGCCAATGCGGCACTTATGATTATTCGCGCCGTCCTGCATGATCAAAAGCTCATTTGGCCCTGCTCGACAGTTCTTACAGGACAATATGGTGAAAAAAATGTTGTAGCCGGCGTGCCTTGCGTTCTCGGTAAAAACGGTATTGAAGAAATTCTGGAGGTGCCTCTTTTGCCGGAAGAACAGGAAAAGTTCCACACATCATGCAATATTATTCGTTCGTTCCTGGAACGGGCGGAAATGATGACTCGCTAAATAAAAAATGATTTATGGCAATTTCAGTAAACCTGTTCAAAGTTTCCGATTTTTGCTATAATAAAGCGGATAAGCTCATAACTTCGGTTATGAGCTGCTGTTTTTGCTTATGAATAATTTATTAATTGAGGTGACATTGTGGACGAACAGCAATTTGATAAAGTGTTGCCCGTGTGCTTAGAAAATGAAATGCAGAATTCGTATATTGATTACGCTATGAGCGTTATCATTACGCGTGCTTTGCCTGATGTGCGTGACGGGTTAAAACCCGTACATCGCCGTATTTTATATGCTATGCACGAAGCCGGTATGACACCGAATAAACCGTATAAGAAATCGGCCCGTATTGTCGGTGAAGTTTTGGGTTAAATATCATCCCCACGGCGACAGCTCGGTATATGATGCAACAGTTCGCTTAGCTCAGGATTTCTCGACACGATATCCTCTTGTTGACGGCCACGGCAACTTCGGTTCTGTCGACGGCGACTCGGCGGCGGCCATGCGTTATACGGAAGTTCGTATGGCTAAGATTACCGGAGAAATGTTGGCTGACATCGATAAGGAAACAGTCGATTTTATGCCCAACTATGACGGATCTCTCCAGGAGCCGACGGTACTTCCCGCGAAAATCCCCAATCTTCTTGTCAACGGCTCGGCCGGTATTGCTGTCGGCATGGCGACCAACATTCCGCCTCATAATTTAGGTGAAGTTATTGACGGCCTCGTCATGATGATCGATGACCCTGAAGTGCCGCTTGAACGGTTGATGACGAAAATCCAGGGGCCCGATTTCCCGACAGGGGCGAAGATACTCGGCCGCGAAGGGATTGTAAAGGCCTATTCAACAGGCCGCGGCAGCGTGAAAATGCGTTCCTGTGCAGAAATCGAACCGATGTCCAAGGGGAAAAATCGCATTGTCGTTACGGAAATCCCTTATCAGGTCAATAAGGCCCGCGTTATCGAAAGCATTGCCGAGTTATCGCGTAATAAGGATATTGACGGTATTACGGCGTTACGTGATGAATCGGACCGCAAGGGCATGCGTATTGTCATCGAATTGCGTGCCGATGTCAATCCCGATATTATTCTCAACAAATTGTACAAGCATACACAGCTGCAGGAAACGTTCGGCGTTATTATGCTGGCCCTTGTGGACGGTCATCCGCGTGTTCTTACGTTGCGAGAAGTATTGGCATACTACCTGGGACACCGTAAGATCACCGTTACCCGTCGCTGTCAGTTCGAATTGGACAAGGCCTTGGCGCGGGCACATATTCTGGAAGGTCTGCTTATAGCGCTTGATCATATTGATGAGGTTATCAGGACGATTCGTGAATCGGCGACGGACGAAATTGCGAAAAAGGCCTTGATGAACAGATTCGATCTCAGTGAAAAACAAGCAATTGCCATTCTGGATATGCGCCTCCGCCGGTTAACCGGGCTGGAACGTGATAAAATCCAGGAAGAATATGCCGAATTGGAAAAAACGATTGCTTATTTACGCAGCGTCCTGGCTGATGAGCATAAATTGATGGGTATCATCAAAGACGAACTTCTCGAAACGAAGAAAAAATATACGGATAAACGCCGCACTGTGATTGAAACGGATACATCCGAACTCAATGTGGAGGATCTTATTCCGAATGAACGCATGGTACTCACGTTGACCCGCCGCGGTTACATCAAACGTATTAATGCCAATGTGTATCACACGCAGAATAAAGGCGGCCGCGGCATCAAGGGGATGACGACGAAGGACGAAGATGCGGTAAATCATCTGCTTTACACGTCGGCTCACAATACAGTTCTCTTCTTCACGAATTTCGGCCGCGTCTATCGCCTCATCAATATGAAATTCCCGAAGCGAACAGTCGTAATTCAAAGGGAATTGCGGCTATCAACCTTTTGCCCCTGTCACAGGGTGAAAAAGTCAATGCTCTTATTGATATCGACCAAGTCGATCCGCAGGCCAATCTTTTCATGGCGACGGAAAAAGGTCTTGTCAAGAAGACGGCTCTTCATGAATTCCGCAATGTTCGGCGTAACGGCCTCATTGCCATTTCTCTCGTCGACGGGGATCACTTGGCAAAGGTGCGCATGACCAAGGGAAATCAGAATATCATTTTGGCGACGAAGCAGGGCATGGCGATTTGTTTCAGCGAAACGGATGTGCGGCCCATGGGCAGAAATACGCGCGGCGTGCGGGGGATCAGTCTTGCCAAAGATGACATTGTTATCGGTGCGGATATTCTTGCTCCCGATTCACAGGTCCTTACGGTCAGTGAAGAAGGGTTCGGTAAACGCAATAATGTTGATGCGTATAAGGTGCAGTTCCGCGGCGGTAAAGGAGTGAAAAACTTTAAGATTACCGAAAAGACGGGCGTCATCGTCGGCGTCGAAGTTGTTCGCGATACGCAGGAATTGATTCTCATTACATCAAACGGCATTGTTATCCGGACGGATATTGAAAGTATCGGTATCAAAAAGGGACGCAATACGTCGGGAGTAAAAATTCAGAAGCTTGAGGAAAATGATAAGGTAGCAGCGCTGGATACAATTTCTGCCCATGGGCAACGATGATGAGAAAGTGCAGGGGACGTTGCTGTAGTATAAAATAAACGCCGGGACGGGCAATAACGGCTTATGAGTATAAAAAGGAGCGCCTTAAAACCTGATGTTTTAAGGCGCTCCTTTTTCGCTCCTTTTTGCTTTACAAATAATGTATTGTAGCGTAAAATCGAAAAAAGACTTTTATTACGAAGAGATTAGCCGATGGAGGAGCAATTTATGAAATACAGAATTTCACGAGTGCTTGAACAGGTACAGAGCGGCAGCTACTTGAAAGATGAGGGAGCAGTCCTGGCCGATGATGTTATTGATTGCTCATTGGGCGTTAATCCCTACGGGGTAACACCGACACTGACCAAGGAGGTGTATCTGGAGACCTTTGGTGATCTCAGCCGATATCCGGATTATCCGTATGGTACCGATTGCCGGAAAATTTGTGAATATTTTTCTGATTTGGCGGCGTTGTCTCCCCGGCAAATCAGTATGCAGTCGGGGTCGATGTCGGCGTTGTGCACTATTAATTATATTTTTTTGGAAGAAAATACGCATGTCCTGATTCCGGAACCTTGTTTTTCTTCTTATGTATCTCATGCGCGGCTCTGCGGTGCAGTGATTGATGCGGTACCGCTTTCAGAAACGGAGCGGTTTGCTTTCAGTCCGGAACGCTATATAGAGGCTCTTCATCCGTCTCAGAGGCTGGCATATCTGGATAATCCCAATAACCCTACGGGTCAATATATAGATCTGGGAACGTTGCGTCGGATATTGACGGCTGCGGAAGAAAAGAACATTGTTGTTATTGTTGATGAAGCATACGGCGATTTTTTAGACAAGCGCTGCTCCGCTGTCTCTTTGATTCCGGAATTTGATAATCTTCTGGTCGTCAGATCTTTTTCCAAGGCTTTCGGCCTGGGCGGCCTGAGGGCCGGCTATATCGTTATGCCGGAAGATCTGATATCCGTGATCAATAAGAATTCGGGCGAAATGAACCTCAATTCTGTTGCCAGCAGGCTGGTGCCGCACGTTTTGGCTCATCCGGAGTTTTTGGAGGAATCTCGAACCCGTATCCGGACTAATAAAAATGAATTGATCCGAAGCTGCGGCATATACAGGTATCGGTAACTGCGGACGAGGTGCCGATTGCATTGTACTATACAAAGAAAGATATAGATTTGGGCGAGATTTTTTTAAAACACGGTATTCGTGTAGAGAACGGGCCGGATTTTCCCGGTCTGACTAAACGGCATTTACGTTTGCGTGTCCCCTCAGATACGACCGAGTTGCTGCAGAGACTCAATGTAATTGAATCGGAATTAAATCAACGTTAGGAGGAAATAGCATGGAAAACAGGACGCAGGCTGTGAGTATACGTAATCTTATTGTTTTCGCCGGCGCATATTGTGCTTTTACAATCGGTTCCGGATACGCAACGGGACAGGAGATAATGCAGTTCTTCTGTGCTTTCGGTCCGGAGGGCCTGATCGGGTGTTTTGTCAGTATGGTTTTATTTGCAGTTTTGGGCGGGGCCCTTATGCAAAAGGGGTATGATTTAAAATTAAAATACCAGACGCAGGTTTTCCGGTATTATTGCGGCACATATATCGGTATTTTTCTGGAATGGGTGACCGTTATTTTTCTTTTCGGCGTGGTTTCCATTATGATAGCCGGCACCGGAGCCATGACTTCCGAATATTACGGATTGTCTAAAGAAATAGGCAGTATCGGCATGACGGTGCTTTGCGTGGCTTCCATTTTGTTGGGATTGATGCGATTGGCTGATATTATCGGGTCCATCGGCCCGGTTATCATTGTTTTTTCTATTCTTGTCGGCATACTGACGATGCTGAATGCGTCCGGTGCATGGGCGCAGAACTGGCAGGTCCTGTATGAATTAAGAGCTACCGGGTCATGGTGGTTTGCTCGCTATGCCGTTCTTGATTCGGCGTGGTTCAGCGGTGTTTTATATGCTTCCTGCATGGTTTTCGGAGGTATTCCTTTTCTTACCGGTCTGGGCAGTAAAGCCAATTCCCGTAAAGAAGCGTTTTGGGGCGGATTTCTTGGCGGCGTGGCTATTATCCTGGCAGCCGGTATCTTGGTGGCGGCTATGTTGTACTTCCCTGAAGAGATAGCCGCGTTACAGGTGCCTAATTTATTTTTAGTACAACAATTTGCACCGGTTCTGGCCGCGGTTTTTTCTGTAATTCTCCTTCTGGGTATATACAGCACTGCCGCCCCTATGTTCTGGGTGGTCATTAATAAATTGGAACAATGGATTCCCAATAAAAATGTTAAGATATTTGTCACGCTTGTGCTGGGCATTATCGCTTACTTCGGAGCTCAGCTGGGTCTTGGCAGATTGATCGGATTTTTATACCCCTTGATGGGACAGGTCGGTGTGCTTATGATTTTAGCGGTTATTATTAGGGTTTATTTTATGAATGATAAGGACGTAACTCTGATGCGGGAAGAAAATAAATAAAGTAAGTACGCGTGCCCGGAGCGGATTTTCGGAAGCGGTGTCCTGTAGACGGGCAAGGGTGATATACCTGCAGTATGCATAGTAAAGTATGAAAGAAGAAATTTGTAAATTCAGAATAATATGTTGATGACAACGAACATAGTCCGAGATTTTACCGGTCGGTGAAGTTGTGTTATAAGGAGGGATAATATATGGACGGGCAGGTTATTCAGCGTCTGCGAAAAGAAAATCCCTTTATGCCGTTACAGGATATTATTCATGAAATTCTGCTGCAGGAAATTGTTACCTTTCAATTGCTTCCGGGGAGTAAAATAACCCAAAGTCATGTCGCCAAGACCTTGGGTGTGAGCCGTTCTCCTGTTAATGCGGCTCTGCAGCGATTAGCCAAGAATCAATATGTTGAAAAAAGCGGTGCGTATCGTGTGGCTTCTTTTTCGGAAAAAGAATGTAAGGATATGATGGAATTGGCCGTGCAGCTGGAAGCATATGCGGCGGGGCGGGCCGTCATGATAATGACGGACAAACAACTGGATGAACTGTATGAGCTGGCTTATCTGCTGCAGAAAAAAGGATGGGAAAATACCAAACGTCGGAATATTTGTTATTGCAGTGAAACGATAGAATTAGAGCGTCAATTCCACCGAAAAATCATTTGTCTTGCCGATCACCCTTTGCTTCTGGCTATATATGACCAAATAAAATACCGTCTTTTTCGCTATCGCAGTTATTTGATGTATAATCCGCCTAAGGGATATTATTCAATCGTATCTAAAGATCATTTAATTATTTGCGATGTATTAAAATTGCGTAATAAGGTGATGGCGGAAGCTGTTGTACAGCGCCATGTCTCCTTTGCGGAAAATTTCTTGAAGGATATCATGGATAAACGGCTGTATATGGGTAATGAAGAATAAACGGAAAAGTACTTTTACACAATATGTAAAAGTACTTTTTGCATTTAAATCGGTACAACTTTGAAAGATTAAACGATAAAGCTAAACAGTATACCTATATATCGTATACGGTTTGACGCACTTTTACATAATCATTAAAATAAATCATAAATAAAATCTTATTAAGTAATTTATGGCTTGGGTAAACATATTTTGTAAAGGAGGAAAGATGATGGCGACAGTTGAACGAATAATACAATTTATTGCAAAGTACGTAACGCTTTGGGTTATTTTAATTGCCGTACTTGCCTATGTCATGCCGGAACCGTTTATGCCGTACGGCGGCTGTATTCCTGTTTGTCTGGGAATCATCATGCTAGGTATGGGTCTGTCAATGAGTCCGAATGATTTCAGACTGGTCTTTACCAGGCCGAAAGACGTTATTGTCGGTGTACTTACTTTATATGTATGTATGCCCCTCGTAGGATTGGGAATCGGCAAACTTTTGGGACTTGCCCCCATGCTGGTTGTCGGTCTTGTGCTTCTCGGCTGCAGTCCTACGGGGACAACATCTAATGTAATGACTTTTTTAGCAAAAGGCGATAAGGCACTGTCCGTTACGATTTCCAGCTTGAGCACACTGCTGGCGCCGGTCATTATGCCGCTTTTACTTTTACTGTATGCAGGGACATATTTAGCTATCGACGGCATGGCGCTCTTCTTGAGTATTGTTAAAATTGTCCTTATTCCTATTATGTTGGGACTGCTTATTCGTAAATTATTTGCCAAACAGATGCCGCTGGTTTTAAAATTTGTCCCTCTGGCAACGGTGCTGGCGATCCTTTTGGTTATCAGTGTCGTTGTTGCGTTAAATGTGGAACGGCTGCGTGCCGTGGCAATGATGGCGGCTTTAGCCATTGTTCTCTATACGGGCTGCGGACTTGCCATCGGCTACGGTGTCGGAAAAATATTACATGCATCGCCGCCACGACGCAAGGCCCTTACTTTTGTTGTGGGCGTACAAAATACGGCTTTGGCCGTAGCGTTGGGAATTACTTATTTTGACCCTTTGTCGGCTTTGCCGGCAGCAGTCGGCGTTGTTTGGGCTACTGTTTTCTGTTCCTTCGTAGCGTCTATTTGGGGAAATAGAACAGCCGATACATCAGAAGGAACAGTATAAGTATATCAAAAGGAGGAAGTGATTATGGCTAGATTTAACAAAGTGACACCTGAACTTATTGAGAAATTACGTGATGTTTTAGGTGCCAAAGGATTAACTGTTGACCCGGAAAAGCTTTTAACGTATCAGACAGATGAAGAAGGGAATCCTTATTGGTTTCGGACGCCTGAGGTCGTTGTTTTTCCCGAAACGACGGAGCAGGTGGCGACAGTTGTTAAATTGGCGAACGAATACCTAGTTCCCATTACGCCGCGTGCGGCCGGATCCGGTGTTGCCTGCGGCGCTATTCCCGTTTATCACGGCATCGTTATGGAGCTGGACAGAATGAATAAAATTCTTGAACTCAATGAAGACAGCCTTTATGCAGTCGTCCAGACGGGAGTCCGTACCAGCGAAGTTCAAGAACAGTGCCGTCGCAGAGGCTTGTTATATGCAGGTGATCCGTGCAGTGCCGAAAGCTGCCAAATAGGCGGTAATGTCGCAACCAATGCGGGCGGTAATAAAGCTGTCAAGTATGGAACGACACGCAACCAGATTTATGGTATGAAAGTTGTTACGCCTACAGGTGATATTGTTGATATTGGCGCGCGTTTGCAGAAATGTTCGACGGGATACTGCTTAGAGCAGCTTTTCTGCGGGTCCGAAGGAACGTTGGGAATCATTACGGAAATTACGCTTAAACTGAGGCCGTTGCCGCCGTATAAGTTTGATCTTGTCGCTATTTTCAAAGAAGATACGCAGGGCTTTACATTACCGAATAAACTCCTGAAAGCGGGTATTGAACCGACGAGTATTGAATACATGGATAATGAAGCGCTTCGCATTTGTTCCGCTTTCTGTAAGGTTACGCTGCCTCATGTGGATGAAGGTGTCTGCTATGTCATCGTGACGGTGGAGACGTTCGATGAAGATGAATTGGACCGGAAAATGGAAAAAGCCGGTGAAATTTGTGAAGAATGTGGCGCTATAGACGTTATCCAGGCGGACGACCGCATCTGGAGCTGCCGCCGCCAGTTTGCCGAAGCAGCTCGTGACATCGATATTATGTATGTTGCCGAAGACTTTGTCGTACCTCTTGATAAGATTGCGGCGATTACGGCAAAGCTGCCGGCACTCAAAGAAAAGCATGATCTTTATGCCGTTACGGTTGCTCATATCGGAGACGGGAATATCCATGTTCTGCCTCTCAACAGAGACGGGCTTTCGCCGGAAGGATGGATGAAGAAGATGGAAGGCTTCCATGAGGACCTTTTCGCGGAGGTTTATGCTCTCGGCGGCAAGATGTCCGGTGAACACGGCATCGGGTTTAAAAAATTAAAAGAATTCAAACGCCATACACCGAAAGGGGAACAACATATTATAAGAGCTATAAAAGCGGCGTTGGATCCTAATAATATTATGAATCCCGCAAAGATTGTAGATCTCGAAGAATAGGCGGAGCATGTGAGGAGAGCATACAAAATTTGTATGCTCTCCGTTTGTTTTGTAAAAAACACCCCTCCGGCGGAAAAAAGAGTTGACAGGGCAGGGAAAGATTTGGTAAGATAAA
>NZ_JH417605.1:0-19298 GCF_000239275.1 Megasphaera geminata F0357
TTCCAAGGTAAATAATAAATTTTATAGAAAAAGGCTACACGAAAAAACGTGTAGCCTTTTTTATTTCATAATTATGCGCCAAACAGCGACGGCTATAAAGAAAAGGGCAATGAGCAGACTTACTATCCGCTGCCTGGTAAGAACCAGCTTTGCCGGTTGTGTTTGCGGCGGTTTAGGCGGCGGCAGGATTTGCTGTGTACCGCAGACAGGACACATACGGACTCCGTCGCGCAGCATTGTACCGCAAGTTTTACAGATCATTGTATCATCTCCGCAGGAGTTAATTTTATGCTTTCATAATATCACGGAAAAGGTGGGGAAAAAAGTATGACTCTGTAAATTGTCAGCGCTTGCGGCGAGTGATATACTGATTATGTAAACGGTGAAGTAGAAGTTTATGCTGACACGGAACCTTCCGGAATATATTTGGACGTACTGACTTACGGCGGCATTGCCGCGTAACAAGGCGCTGCTATACGAACGTTGTATCCCTGCGCCCGGCAGGGATTTTTTTATCAGGAGAGACAGTATGGAAAAAACGAGAGTCGCGCTTATCGGAGTCATTGTCGGTGATGCTGCTGCCGTAGAACGGATAAATGATATTTTTCATGAGTATCGGCGGTACATTATCGGACGTCTGGGTATACCTTATAAAGAGCGGGATATTTCTATTATCAGTATTACTGTCGATGCGCCTCAAGCCGTCATCAGCGCTATTTCTGGCAAACTCGGCATGATTGACCATGTCAGTTCAAAAACAATTTATGCGAAAGTTCCCGAATAAGGAGCAGTTCATGTTAAAAATTGCAATTTACGGTAAAGGCGGTATCGGTAAATCGACAGTCACATCCAATTTGGCGGCGGCTTTCTCTTATTTGGGAAAGCGGGTTGTTCAAATTGGCTGCGATCCGAAGGCCGACTCTACGTTTAATCTTCTCGGTGGATGTCCGGTCCGGCCGATCATGAACTATATGCGTGATGTCGATGAAGCGCCGGAGACGATAGAGGAGATTTCCCGAATCGGTTACGGCGGCGTACTCTGCATTGAAACCGGGGGCCCTACACCCGGACTGGGATGTGCCGGCCGCGGTATTGTATCAACTTTCGCCCTTCTTGAAGACATGGGGCTTTTCGAGCAGTTCAAGCCGGATATCGTTCTTTACGATGTTCTCGGCGACGTTGTCTGCGGCGGTTTTGCAGTGCCTATCCGCGAAGGCTACGCCGAAGAAGTTATTATCGTTACGTCGGGAGAGAAAATGGCTCTCTATGCAGCGAACAATATCGTTACGGCTGTCCGAAATTTTGAAGATCGCAGCTATGCCCGCATGAGAGGTCTTATTTTTAATCGGCGGAATATTCTTGATGAAGAAGAAAAGGTGCGCGCCTTTGCGTCGGCACGAGGCTTGGAAATAGTCGGCGATATTCCTCGCAATGACGATATTACGCGTTATGAAGAGATGGGGAAAACCGTTATTGAAGGAGATCCTGAGCTTTCCATCAGTCAAAATTTCCTGTCCGTAGCACGCCGCCTTTCCGGCGAAGAGGCAATGCAATGAAAAAGGAAGCTTATTTTCAGACCGTTGCCGACCTGGTAAAGCGCGGCCCGAAGGATATACCGGCAGAATTCATTTCGTCGGAACACGTTATCTACAATTCTCCCGCATCATTGGCATTTAATTCTCCCGGCGCTGAAGGATTCGGTGTCAAACGCGCGGGACTTGCCGTACCCGGTTCTGTCATGCTGCTTATCGGGCCCGGTTGTTGCGGCCGGAATACGACTGTTCTCGGGGAGATGAGCGGTTATAGCGATCGGTTTTTTTTCTATACGATGGATGAAACGGATATCGTAACGGGGCGTCATTTGAAATTTATTCCCCGAGCCATTGAAGAAATTTGTGAGACCCTTACTGTAAAACCGTCTGCCGTCATGGTCTGTGTGACTTGTGCCGATGCCCTGTTGGGTACGGATATGGAACAGGTCTGTCGCAGGGCGACGAAAAAGGTCGGCTTGCCTGTTGTCCCGTGTTATATGTATGCGTTGACGCGGGAAGGGCGGAAACCGCCGATGGTCGCTGTCCGCCGGGCCGTGTATTCGCTTCTGGAAAAGACGAAGCGCCGAGGTGATGCCGTCAATATATTGGGTTATTTTTCACCTCTTTTGGATAATTGCGAGATTTATGCGCTCTTGCAACAGGCCGGTGTAAAAACTGTCC
This sequence comes from Megasphaera geminata F0357, assembly GCF_000239275.1. Taxonomy (GTDB): domain Bacteria; phylum Bacillota; class Negativicutes; order Veillonellales; family Megasphaeraceae; genus Megasphaera; species Megasphaera geminata. The sequence goes on from NZ_JH417605.1 coordinate 2,214, forward strand.
GTGAGCTTTCCCGCTGTGTCGATTTCTGTGCGTACAAAAAGATGAGTGAAGCCAATTTCAACCTTGTCCTCCATCCGGAGTCACGGCTGGCAGCGCAATATATGGAAGAGCATCTGGGCATACCCGGCATTGAACTTACTCGACTTTATCAAATTGATAAAATTCATAAACAATATATGATTTTTGCGAAGATAATCGGTACAACCCTGGATGATACTTCCTTTAGAAGAGAAGCGGAAGAGGCTGTCGAAGCATTTCTCAAGAAGGACGGACATATTTCTCTGGCCATCGGTGAAATGGCCAACGCAGATCCTTTCGAGTTGGCTCTGGCTCTCAGTAAATACGGGCTGCATGTGGAGAAAATATACGGTACTGTTACAGCCGAGTCTTTCGTGTATCTCAGGCAGCTTACTGTCGTTGCGCCGTATATAAAAGTCTATTCCAATCTTTCGCCGACAATGCTTTATTATAAGGATGACGGGGATGTCGGGCTGACTGTCGGTAAAGATGCGGCTTACTATCATCCCCGGGCAGCACACGTTTTTTGGACGCAAGAAGTTCAGCCTTTCGGTTATGCCGGTGTGACGGCTCTCTTTGCCTGCATGGAACGGGCATTGGAAGGAGGTATATAATGAAAGGCCTGTGGAAATATCTCTCTCCGTTTTCTCCGGATCAGTCAGGGGCCAGCGCTGTTTTGTACGGGCTCGGCGGTATCGTGTTGGTCTGTGATGCGGGCGGTTGTGCCGGTAATATTTGCGGTTTCGACGAACCTCGCTGGTTTAAACAGAAAAGTGCTGTTTTCAGCGCCGGGTTGCGTGATATGGATGCCATTCTCGGGCGTGATGACCGGCTTGTTGACAAGTTGGCACTTGCTGTCGCCGATGTGGAAGCCGATTTTGCAGCCATTATCGGCACACCTGTACCGGCCGTTATTGCTACAGATTATCACGGCTTACGGCGTTTAGCGGAAAAACGCATTCATAAACCCGTTATCGTCATTGAGTCAACGGGAATGGGTTACTATGACGACGGTGAAGAAAAAGCGTATAAAGAGCTTTTTAAGACGTTTACGCAAGATGAATATATATGCCGAAAAGGCGTCATCGGCATCCTCGGCCTGACGCCTCTCGACAGTATTCACCCTGCCGATATAGAGGCGGTGAAAGAGTGTCTGCAGCGCAACGGTTACATGGATGTGCGCGTATACGGTGAAGGCGGTATTGAACCGATTCGTGTTGCAGGAGAAGCTGAAAAAAATCTCGTCCTCTCACCGGCAGGGTTGAAAGCTGCCAAATATTTGCAGAAGAAATTCGGGACGCCTTATGAAGCGACCTATCCTGTAGGGCATAATGAAGAGAGCGTTTGTGACAACTGGCAGGATAAACGGGTACTTATCGTCCACCAGCAAGTAGCGGCGAACGCTCTGCGGGAACGTTTGGAACGGCACGGCGCGACAGTGTGTACGGCTACGTGGTTCAAGGCCCCGGAAGAGTTGTGTCGTGACGGTGATGTGCAGTTGAAAGAAGAAGACGATTTTATAGATATGGTGGAAAACGGCGGGTATGATATTATTTTTGCGGATGCACTTTTTCGGCGTGCTGTACGCAATTTTTCGGGGACATATGTAGATTTTCCGCATTTTGCCGTTTCCGGAACGACGGACGGGTAATGACTAAGCGGATTTGTGTTTTCGGGATCGTTCAAGGTGTCGGTTTCAGGCCGTTCATCAGCCGTCTTGCAAGAGAACACGGTATTGCGGGACATGTCTGCAACCGCGGTTCGTATGTCGAGATAGTTGCCGGCGGTGAAGCCGCACATATTGAGGCTTTTCAAGAAAATATCACTAAAAAGGCGCCGCCCCGTTCACATATTATCGGTCTGACAAGTATTGAGACGGACGATATAGACACGGCGGGGTTTTCTATTGTTGAAAGCGCTCGTGAAGAGGGCCGTGTTTTCGTATCTCCCGATATCGGTATCTGTGACACTTGTGCGACCGAACTTTTTGAGCCGGGAAATCGCCGGTATTTACATCCATTTATTAATTGTACCGCCTGCGGGCCGAGGCTCACGATTCTGCGGTCCATGCCGTATGACAGGGAGCGAACGAGCATGGGTGAATTTCCCATGTGTCCGGACTGTGCCGATGAATATGAAAACCCCGCTTCGCGGCGCTATGATGCCCAACCTGTTTGTTGTAATGAGTGCGGGCCGGATGTAACCGTTATGGGTACGGATATACATGGTGCAGATGCTGTAAAAGAGGCGCGCAGAGCGATTGCAGACGGAAAAATTATTGCCGTCAAAGGCCTCGGCGGATTTCATCTTTGCTGCGACGGCACACGGGAAGAGGTTGTAACGCGGCTGCGTCGGTTAAAACACAGGCCGGTAAAGCCTTTTGCCGTAATGGTAAAAGATTTGGCAACAGCCGAACGGGAATGCGTTGTTACGAACGGAGCCAGGTCTCTGCTGACAGATTATGAAAGGCCTATCGTTCTCCTGCGCAGGCGGCCGGATGCCGAAGCGGCAATTACAGTGGCACCCGGCAATCCGTATGTGGGTATTATGCTTCCTTACGCCCCGTTACAATTATTGCTCTTTTCCTACCCGGACGATACGCTGGTGAGTGATGTCCTGGTTATGACTAGCGCCAATCAAAGCGGTGCGCCTATTTGCCGTACCGATGAGGAGGCGGCGGCTGAACTTGCGGAGATGTGTGATCTCATTTTGACACATAACAGAGATATCCTTCTGCGTGCCGACGATTCTGTCATGGCCCTTGCCGATGATTGTCCTTATGCCGTCCGTCGTTCCCGCGGTTATGCGCCCTTGCCGATTATGGCAAAAGGAGACTTTCACGGTACGGTTGTCGGTATCGGCGGAGAGTTAAAAAATGTTTTCTGCCTGGGTAAAGACAATCTTTTTTACTTGTCACCGCATATCGGTGATATGAGCGATGTACGTACTGTTGCGGCACTGCGTCAGACTATCGGCAGAATGGAAGATCTTTTGGAAATTATGCCCGGGCTAGGGGCATGTGATCTTCACCCGCAGTATAATACGACGATTGTGGCTCACGAACAAAATCTGCCGTTATTACCGGTACAGCATCATTACGCTCATGTTCTTTCATGCATGGCCGAAAACAGCTGTACCGGTCCCGTTATCGGTGTTGCCTTGGACGGAACGGGGTACGGCACGGACGGTACAATTTGGGGCGGTGAAATACTGGTTGCCGATTATCAAGCATTTACACGGTACGGCTCGATTATGCCGTTTATTCATGCCGGTGGCGATGCGGCCGTTCGGTACGGCTGGCGTACGGCCCTGTCTCTCCTTTTTGAATTGTACGGACGTGATGCTTTAAGAAAAGGTGTTGATATATATAAGCTGTGCGATTACCGACATGCGGCGGCGCAGTTTTTTATGCTCAACAGCGGCGTTAACTGCGGCATTTCAACGAGTACGGGACGCCTTTTTGACGGCGTCAGTGCGCTTCTGGGCTTTTGCCTCAGTGAGACCTTCGAAGGTGAAGCGGCTATGAATCTACAGTTCGCCGCTGAAGCTTGGGTAGAGGCGCACGGGGAAACGGATCTGCCTTTTGACGTGTTCTTACGGGAAGAACCCGGTATATTTCGGTTGGCAACGACGGATCTGGTTCGCTCTTTGCTGGAACGGAAAGCTGTCGGTATGTCTGCCGATGAAGGTGCATGGCTGTTCCATCTTGCCTTGGCCGAGCTTATCTGCAAGGGAGCGCAGGAGGTGAGGTGCCGAACCGGACTTGAGGAAGTCTGCCTGAGCGGCGGCGTTTTTCAGAATCTTCTCTTGCTGAGACTTTGCAAATGCCGCTTGGAAGAAGCGCATTTTCATGTATATACCCATCATCTTGTTCCGACTAATGACGGGGGTATCGCTTTGGGACAGGCAGTTGCGGCAATGGTTTTAAAAAATAAAGGAGAATAATTATGTGTGTAGGTCTGGCTGCGCGAGTAGTGTAAATAAATGGTAATATGGCTTTAGTCGATGTACGGCGCAAAGCGGCAAGTTTCTGCGGAACTTCTTGACGGACTTGATCCGGGTGATTACGTCATGGTTCATGCAGGCGTAGCCATTGCCAAGATTACGGCTGATGATGTGGATGAGACGGATATCCTCCTGGAGGATTTATAATGGCGACGTATGAAGAAGCAAAGCATATTGTTGCTTCTTACAATGGTAAGCCGATTCGGATTATGGAAGTTTGCGGTACTCATACACATGAAACTTTCCGTCTCGGTATTCGTAAACTCTTGCCGCCGAACATTGAGCTCGTATCGGGACCCGGTTGTCCCGTTTGTGTGACGCCCGTTTCTTTTATTGACGAAGCTCTTTGGCTGGCATTGGAAAGAAAGGTGACCGTTTGCACCTTCGGCGATCTGCTGCGTGTGCCCGGTACAACCATGACTTTGTCCGAGGCACGCGGCCGAGGCGCCCGTGTGGAAATTGTTTATGCTCCGCGTGACGCGTATGAGTACGCTGCCGTACATCGGAATGAAGACATTGTTTTTCTGTCCGTCGGTTTCGAGACAACGACACCTGCGTCCTGTCTTGCCGTGACAGAAGCTAAAAAGGCGGGGCTTACCAATTTTTCCATTCTTACGGCCAATAAGACTATGCCTAATGCCTATGAAGCTATGTGGAGGAGCTGTGATGCCTTTTTGTATCCCGGTCACGTTCATGCCGTTATCGGCACGTCTCTTTGCAGGAAATTGGCGCAGCGCGGTATTTCCGGCGTTGTTGCGGGATTTACGGCAAAAGAACTGATTACGGCACTTGTGTATATTATTAAACAAATGCCGAAAGGCAATCCTTTCTTTACTAACTGCTACCCTCGCGTGGTGCGCCCGGAGGGGAGCCCGAAGGGACGGGCGATCGTAGCGGCCGTTATGGAGTCTTGTGATACGCAGTGGCGCGGCCTCGGCATGATTCCTCTGTCGGGAATGAAACTGCGTGCGGATTATGCCGCTTTCGACAGTCGTACCAAATATGATATTCCCTTTTTAGAAGGACGTGAAGATCCGGCCTGCCGCTGCGGGGATGTATTGCAGGGTAAGTGTAAGCCGACGGAATGCGCTGTTTTCGGCAAAGGATGTACACCGGAGCATGCTGTCGGAACATGTATGGTTTCAAATGAAGGAACATGTGCCGCTTTTTATCGATACGGAGGGATATAATAATGGATGGACTGATTACAATGGCACATGGTGCAGGCGGTAAAAAAACGGCAGAACTCATTAACAATATATTTAAAAAATATTTGATAAATCCGCTTTTTACGGGAGATGATGCGGCAGTCCTGCCGGTGTCGGATAAACGCCTCGCTTTTTCTACAGACGGCTTTATCGTCTCACCGCCCGAATTCCCCGGCGGTAATATCGGTAAACTCAGCATTTGCGGTACAGTCAACGATTTGGCTTGTATGGGGGCCATACCGCGGTATCTTGCCTGCGCTTTCGTTATTGAAGAAGGCATGCTTCTTGCCGAGTTGGAACGATATGTTGCTTCTATGGCTGAAACCGCCGCCGAAGCAGGAATACATATTGTTGCCGGTGATACGAAGGTGTCCGGTAAAGGCCAGGTCGATAAGCTTTTTATTACGACGACGGGTATCGGGGAAATCCGTGATGAAGCGCACACGTCGGGAACGCTGGCAAAACCCGGCGATAAGATTATCGTCAGCGGTGATGTGGGCCGTCACGGCTGTGCGATATTGCTGGCACGTGATACGTTCGGTATTGATGCGGATATAACCAGTGACTGCGCTCCTTTGAATCGTACGATAGATTTACTCTATGACGTCACCGATGATATTCACGTTATTCGCGATGCTACGCGCGGTGGAGTGGGGACGGTCTTGTATGAAATTTGTGAACAGAGCGGTGTCGGCATACGTCTTGATATGGAAGCCGTTCCCGTGTCGCCGGCTGTACAGGGTGTTTGCGGTATGCTCGGCCTGGAACCTCTTTATCTGGCTTGTGAAGGCCGTCTTGTCATTATCGTGCCGGCAGCGGACGCAGACGGGATTATTAAAATACTCCGCCAAGGTCCGTACTCACAAAATGTCGCCGTTATCGGTGAAGTGACGGCGGCGGACAAAGGGTTTGTGACAATGACAACGGAAATCGGCACACAGACTGTGTTGCCGCCGCCGAGCGGAGAACTTTTACCGCGCATTTGTTAAGTTCGTCGAGGTCTTCTCATGATTTATGAAAATGAAATACGTCCGGCTCAGGTCCCTGTTACCAGAGTGAGCCCTGACGGTGCGGAACTTAATATTGCGGCTGCGACCTTTCCCCGGCCTTTTCATATAGGCCTGCAATATGCCTCGCCGGCGCGCGGCCATTGGACGATTGCGCACTCGCCGTATCTTATTCCGCAGAGCCATCAGGTGTATGTCTGCTGTGCCTGCTGTCTGCACGGTGTAGTCCTTTCGGCCGATGAGGTGCCGGGCGGGGCGGAACGCTTTTCGACGGTAACCGTGACGAATGAGAATATCATTAAGGGAAATTTGGAAGAAATGATGATCGACGGTATCAGTTATATTATTGATAATCTGCCGTCGCCGCCAAGGTGCGTGGAAGGATTTACCAGTTGTATTCAGCATTTTATGCATATTGACATTCATTTGGTTTATGCGGTTCTTTCCAAGCGATATCCTCATATAGATTTTATTGACGGATACATGATTCCGACCTTACAGCGCCGCTATTCTCCCGATATATTGGGGCGGCGGCAGTTGATGCGGGCCGTGCAGGCACGACCCGGGCGCAAGAAGATAAACTTCATCGTCAACTATTATCCCGTCGATCCGGATACGGAACTTTGTACCATGTTGCGTTCGAGCGGATGGGAAATAGGAGACTTTGCCGATTGCAGAACGTATGAAGAGTATAAAGATCTCGGTGCGGGGAAAACGAATATTTTCTTTTTGGAAAACTCCCGGCCTGCCGCCGAAGACATGGAAAAACGTCTGCATCAGGAAAGCCTCTATTTACCCCTATTCTTTTTTTTGTGAAGAAATACGGGCCAATCTCAAAATTGCGGCAGAACGATTCGATTTGACGTTGCCCGATTGTGATGCCTATGAAGAGGCTATAGAACGAAAAGCCGCCGAACTTAAAGCAAATATCGGCAATATACCTATTGCCATTGACTGTTCGGCTACACCCAGGCCGCTAAGCCTGGCACGTTTTCTCTTGATGCACGGTTTCCGTGTATATGCCGTTTTTTTGGATGAGATTTCTGCTGTTGAAAAAGACGATTTTTATTTTCTGCAGAAATACCGGCCCATGCTTTCGTTGCGTTCGACAATGCACTATAAGCGGCGTCTTTTGTGCAGAGACGACGTAAAAAAATACGGCACGGTTCTGGCGATAGGCCAGAAAGCCGCTTATTTTACAGGCACGAATCATTTTGTTAATCTTATTGAGAACAGCGGCCTTTACGGGTATACGGGGCTGTTAAAAATTCTTGACATGATGGCGGTAGCAGTGCGTGAGGAGAAGAATGTTCCTGCCATTATTCAAACTAAAGCTTGGGGGTGTCAGGCATGAAACAGGCGCAACAGGTCCTCTCCACGTATGCCGTCGACATGTTCGGCATAGCCTCGGCCCTCTACGAGTTGGGCGGACTGGTTGTTATGCATGATGCGTCGGGCTGCAACTCCACCTACAGTACACATGATGAACCGCGCTGGTATGATACCCCGTCGATGGTTTATATTTCCGGCCTTTGTGAAATTGACACGATTCAAGGTAATGATCTGCGGTTAGTTGATGAAATTGCCGTTGTAGCCGCAGAAACAACGCCTGCTTTTATCGCGGTCGGCGGCAGTCCTATGCCCAATGTTGTCGGCACGGATTTTAAGGCCCTTGAACGGATGATTTTTGAGCGTACGGGAATTCGAACTGTCGGATTTCGGACGGACGGCATCCACAGCTATCTTCCCGGTGCGGGAGAAGCGTATTTGGAGCTGGCGAAACTTTTCTTGAAAGAGCCAGAGTCGGAGCCGCAAGTACCGGCGGAGAGAGTAAATATCCTCGGTCTTACACCTTTGGATTTTTCCGTTGTCGGGAACGCGACGGAGTTGAAGAACTGTATTGAAGCAGGGGGCATGACCGTGCATTCGTCATGGTCTATGGGAGATACGTTGATGAATCTTGCGCAGGCTGCCAATGCCGATGTAAATGCTGTCGTTTCATCGACAGGGTTTTATTTGGCGCAGTATATGAAAGAAACATACGGCATCCCCTATGTTGCCGGCATACCTGTCGGCGCAGCCGCTGTAGGACCGTGGCTTGCCGCGCTTCGTTACGGGAATACATCTTATCTGACAGGATTGACAGGAAACGAGACGTTTTGCAAAGTCAAGTTTTCCATAGCCGACCTGAATGCCTGGAAGGACGACCGTAAAGCGCCGGCTGAGCCGTGCGATGTATTGCTTATCGGTGAGCCCGTGTGGCTGTTGTCGCTGCGGCAGTATTTACACCATGAAAAAAATATCGACAATATACGGCTTATCTGCCCGTTGGCCGATGCACCGCGGCTCCTGCTTGGTGAAATTGATACGGTCAGTGTAGAGGCGGCTATACGTGAAGAGTGTCGTGTTGCCCGAAAGGTTATTGCCGACCCTATATACAGCCGGCTTTTACCCGACGAGACGGATAAATTTATTTCCTTCCCTCACGAAGCCTATTCGGGACGGCATTATCGAAAGGATATTCCCTGCTTTATAGGCCCTTTTGTGGAAGAATGGGCAACGACGCATCTGGATGAACGGAGAGACTGATGAAAAAATTGGCAATGTACGGTAAAGGCGGTATCGGCAAATCGACGACGACGGCAAACTTGGCTGCCGCTATGGCTGCGGCGGGTAAACGGGTAATCCAGATCGGCTGTGATCCTAAGGCGGATTCGACGATGAACCTTCTCGGTGGAAAACCGCTTATACCGGTTATGGATTACTACAGAGAACATACGTAAAGCCCCGATTTTGACCATATCGGTACGTACGGGTTCGGACACGTATTCTGTGTGGAAACGGGCGGTCCCACACCGGTGCATCGGTGTGCAGGCAGAGGTATTATTGCGACCTTTGATCTCATTGAAGAACTGGAGGTGTTCGAGACTCTTAGTCCGGACGTCGTTCTTTACGATGTTTTGGGCGATGTCGTTTGCGGCGGTTTTTCAGCGCCCATTCGTGACGGCTATGCCGAAGATATCTGTATCGTCACGTCGGGAGAAAAAATGTCTTTGTATGCGGCCGACAATATTTGTAAAGCCGTAGCAAATTTTCGCAGCCGCGGCTACGGCACGGTTAAAGGCATCATTCTCAATCGCCGCAATGTGGAAGATGAATATGAACGGGTCAAGGCCTTTGCGGTTGAACGAAATCTGCCGATTTTGGCGGATATTCCGCGCAGTAAGGATATCCAGACATGTGAGGATAAGGGCATGACCGTCATCGAAGGACTGCCCGATTCGGAAATCAGCCGTATTTATCGGGAGTTGGCACAACGGCTTTTACAAGATGAAGCAGAGGAATAATATCATGGGAATGAATGAGACACCGCGCGGTGAACGGATTCATATAGGATTTTTCGGCAATCGGAATGCGGGAAAGTCCAGTCTGGTCAATGCCGTCACAGGTCAATACACGGCGATCGTGTCCGACGTAAAGGGGACGACGACCGATCCGGTATACAAGTCCATGGAACTGCTTCCGCTCGGACCGGTCGTACTCATTGATACGCCCGGTATGGACGATGCGGGACAAATGGGGGCTTTACGTATAGAAAAAACAAGGGAAGTATTGCGTAAGGTTGATATCGCCGTTATCGTTACGGACGGAACGATACCCCTTTCGGAAACGGATAAGGATATAATTACGCTTGTAAAAGAGCGAAAAATACCCTATTGTATTGTCAGAAACAAGGCGGACTTGATAGAATCGACAGACTGTCAGACAGATAATGAAATATACGTCAGTGCTGCGGAAGGAACGGGGGTAGATACTTTTAAACAGTACTTGGCTCGACTGATTAAAGTCGGCGACGGGGCGGTACCGATTATTTCCTCTGATTCATGGCGGCGATATAGTTGTACTCGTCGCGCCCGTCGATACGGCCGCACCGAAGGGCCGGCTCATATTGCCGCAGCAACAGACGATACGGGACATTCTTGATACGTCAGCCATAGCCGTCGTTACGGACGAACATAAACTGGCCGACACATTGGCTCTCCTCGGCAAGGAGCCGGCTTTTGTCGTTACGGACAGTCAAGTATTCAAAGAAGTCGCTTCCGTTGTTCCGCCACATATCAAACTGACGTATATTTCCGTTTTAATGGCACGACATAAAGGGATTTTGCCGTATCTTACGACAGGGTTACAGGCAGTGAATCGGCTTGCTGACGGAGATACGGTTCTTATTGCAGAAGGGTGTACTCATCATCGGCAGTGCGAGGATATCGGAACGGTAAAAATTCCGCGATGGCTCAAGGCTTTTACGCAAAAAAATATTTACATTGAAACGTCAAGCGGTACGACTTTCCCGCAAGATTTGAGCCCGTATACTCTGGTTATACATTGCGGCGGCTGCATGTTAAACGAGAAGGAGATGAAATATAGAACAAAGGAAGCGGGAATGCAACACACCCCGATTATTAATTACGGCATTTTAATAGCCTATATGAACGGAATTTTGGAAAGATCGGCCGAGGCCGTTCCTGAATTGGCGTTTTTGAAGGAGTAAAGAATGAAAAAATTAGGCTTAATCGGCGGTATAGGGCCTGAGTCTACGCTGCTGTATTATAAAAAACTGGTTTACGCAATTCACGATAAGGCGGATAAAGACTTTTTTCCGCCTCTTGTCATGGAAAGCCTCGACGTTTATCGGGTTTTGGCTTATTGTAAGGCAAAGGATTACACCGGTCTTACGGAGTACGTATCAAAAGGTATCGCCGATTTGGCGGCGGCAGGAGCGCAGGTTGCGGCGTTGACCGGCAATACGCCGCATATCGTATTTAATGAATTGGTCAATCGCTCTCCCATTCCCTTGGTCAGCAGTGTGGTCGTAACGGCACGGGCTGTAGCACAAGGCGGTTTTCACCGTCCTTTGCTTTTAGGGACGTTATTTACGATGAGAGAGGATTTTTTCAAAAAGGCATGCAGAGAAGCGGGTATTGAAGCGGTCGTTCCCGATTCGGACGAACAGTTAAGGGTACATGAGTTTATAGAAAGAGAATTGGAAGTGGGGATTGTAACCGAAACGGCACAAAATTATTTTTCCGAGCTTATTGAAAAAATGATTGACACTCGGAAAATTGACACGGTTATTTTGGGCTGCACGGAACTGTCGCTTCTTTTTGAAACCATGGTCTCGCCCGTACCCGTTGCGGATGTAACGGATATACATGTCGATGCTTTAGTGAAAGAAATGGAAGAATAAACACGGGAGGGCAAGTTATGTCGCGTATTTTACGCTTCATCTATATAATGGCTGCCCTTGTCGGGGCAGTTGAACGTATTCTTCTTTGGACGGCCCGCTTCGGCTTTCTGATTTATCCCTTATACGGGATCATATCTTGGGTTACGGCGCCGCGTAAAAATCGACTGCAACGGCGTGCCGCCTTGATTGAGGCCATATTTTCCGTACTGACGGCCTGCACCCTTTCAGCCGTTATTCGGTGCATATGGCATAGACCTAGACCCTTTGCACGAGGAAAGAGGGCGCTTATTTCTCATGGTCATAACGCTTCTTTTCCGAGTAACCATACTTTAAATGCCGTAACGGCAGCCGTATCCTTGCTCTTTAACGGGCAAGGGGGTGCAAAACGGCTCTTAGGTTGGGGCCTTTTGCAGGGAATGACTCGTGTTTTTGCGGGAGTACACTATATGAGCGATATTGCAGGAAGCGCCGTTTTGGCAGTATGCTGCGCCCTGTACGTTCATTCTTCGCACCGTTTACGAAAACTGTCTCGGCAACTGGCGTATATCTGTACGGAAGCGGAGGATATACTGAGAAGCAAATAGAAAAATTGAAGCATATGTGCCGATTACATGCCTTCGGTGCTGCCGTATTACATGTATACCCGGCGAGAGCCTTCATTACGGATGTTGCATATACGAAAAAACGATATTCAGTGCCTGTTGCGGCATGTACAGAGCTTCGGAAATCCCTCTTGAAGCCTTGATTTGAGGTGAAAGTATGAGGTCCTTATTTTATTTATTCATTCCGATAGGGTTCATTCTCTTTGTTATGAGCATTAAATACCTTGTCCGCTTTGCCAAGGCCGAAATGATTTATGAAATGCCCTATAGCAAGGAAGAAGGGACTTTTAAGATCCTGCAAAGGGTCGATATGGATTATGGCTTAGCGGGAAAATGTTTAAGAAGACTCCTCTGGGAGAATTCGGATTTAAACTCGTTAAGCAAGATACAAGGCAAGTAATTCCTCTGTGCCAATCGATAACAAGGACTACTATAAACGGACTTGATACTGCAAGGACGGAGTTATATTGTTTTCACGCGGAAGCGGGAGATTATATTCTGGCGCTTACTGATGGAGCAAGTTTAAGAGACAAGCTGGTTGCATCCGCGGCTAATGTCATAAACCGTCAGGATGTTGATTACAGCCTGTTTTCTATTCAGGTCTATAAAAAGACATTTGCAGTCCTTACGGTTTTATGTATTTTAGGGATTATAGCGGGCCTTATAGGAATGGCGTCGGGAATTATTCTTTCTCTTGCTTTATAAAAGTGAAGTCTGAAGAGGGGCCGCCTTTCATAGGAATAAAAGGTCCTATAATAAATGTTGGTGTCGGCATCGAAAGATGCTGACTTCAACATTCTTTTTTTTTTGCAAAACAAAAGCATATGAGACTCGCATCTTTACAATAAAATGTCCAGTCCTAAAGAAAGGATGCGAACTCATATGCTTACTATTAATTATATAGAATCTTTCTTTCATATAAAAGAGGAATATATTACCGGATGTTACCAAACCGATGAAGGGCTTATTTATGAAGTGCAGCTTCCGGTTACAACCCGTACTTGTCCGTATTGCGGACTTTAGAAAAGAACGTTCAGGGCGTAGGGAAAGGATCATATTTTGGGCCTATATCGGCAGATGACCGGCCTTGGTTTAAAAGCCCGATTTACCCAAATTTAAGAACTTCCAACGGCTATACAGAAGGGTGCAACAGGTAAAGCGTTAAAACGACTCAGTTATGGACTCCGACATTTTGAACGCTTTCGAGTACGTATCCTAATTATAAGTAAAAAGAATGGCACCGACCACTACCGTGATCGGTGCCGGGAAAGACTTGCAGGGTACCCACACCCCAACATTTGTAAAAGAGTCTTTTTATATTATTCAGCTGTATACGGCAACAGCGCGATTGCACGTGCACGTTTAATGGCAACTGTCAACTTACGTTGATGTTTTGCGCAAACGCCGGATACACGACGGGGTAAAATTTTACCTCGTTCAGTTGTAAAACGACGAAGTTTTGCAGTATCTTTATAGTCGATTTCATCAATATGATCTACGCAGAAATTGCAAACTTTTCTTCTCGGCCTTCTTGAACGTTCTTTTCTCATTATATAATTCCTCCCTTTATTGGATTTGAAGGGATGTATTTGACTTTAAAACGGGATTTCTTCGTCCGATTCGCTGCCAAGGCCGTCAAAACCGGCACCGGTAGAAGTCGGTTTTGATACAGGTTCGTTCATGCCCTGTTGGGAATCGGAGCCCATGGGTTGGGCTACAAAATCGGCGACGACTTCCGTGCGATAACGTTTCTGGCCATCCGCACCTTCATAAGAACGTACGGAAATACGGCCTTCTACAAATACACGCCTGCCTTTGGCCAAATTGTTGCCAACGCTTTCTGCCAAATTACCCCAAGCGACACAAGGAATAAAATCAGTTAATTCACGTTGTTCCGTGCTTCCCGCAGGAATATATGTACGTGAGCAGGCTACAGTGAACATTGCCACGGCTTTACCGGTTTTTGTAAAACGGATTTCCGGGTCACGAGCTAAGTTACCCATTAATTGTACTGAATTCATATCCTTTGCGCCTCCGGTTATTCGCCGATCTTAACGATCAAGTGTTTTAAAATTTCTTCACGGATTTTAATGACACGGTCAATTTCAAAAATCGCATCCGGTTCGATTTCGAAGTTAATCAAGACATAATAACCGTCACTCTGTTTTTTGACGGGATATGCCAAGTGGCGTTTGCCCCAGAGATCAACTTTTTCAATCGTTGCGCCGTTTTTTGTAAGGAGATTGCTGATGAACTCGACGATCGGAGATACTTCAGCTTCTTCAAGCGGCTTTGCGATAAACATGACTTCGTACTTTTTCACGAAATCACCTCCTCTTCTGGACATATGGCCCTTCATGACAAAGGGCAAGAAAGATGTTTAACCTAATCAAGCTTTTATATTCTAGCATATACGGATTGTAAATACAAGGGCTAAAAAGGCCTCCCTCCGGGAAGCCTTGTAGTGGTTTTATCGTTTATTGCTGTAACGCCAGATCTTCATGTTTTCTGCTTCGTTAATGAGTTCTTCGCGGAAATCGGGATGTGCCAGGCCGATTAATTTTTCGGCTCGCTCCCATGTAGAGGCGCCCATGAGGTTTTCGATACCGTATTCCGTCGCTACATAGTGTACTTGAGAACGGGGATCTGTGACGATTGTGCCGAGAGCCAAGGTGGGCCGAACGCGAGAGTTGATCTTACCGGTTTTATCCGTAAAGGTTGAACGGAAGGCAATGATACTTTTACCGCCGCGCGAACGGTACGCCCCGTCGGCAAAGTCAAGCTGGCCGCCGCTGCCGCTGATGTGTTTCGTGCCGGATGATTCGGACGACACTTGTCCGAACAGATCGATTTCGATACAGTTATTGATGGAAATGAAGTTGTCGAGCTGAGCAATGATGCAGGGGTCGTTGACATAAGATACAGGGTAGGCGGCCAGTCCCGGATTATCGTCGATCCAGTCGTATAACTCTTGAGAGCCGCAAGCGAAGGACCAAACGCCCTTATCTCTGTCGAGTTCTTTGTATTTGTTAGTCAATTGCCCGTTTTTATACATCATGTAGAACGCGTCGACGAGCATTTCCGTATGCATGGATAAATCTTTTAAATCCGATGCCGCAATCATTGAACCGACCGCATTGGGAAGTCCGCCGACACCGAGTTGTAAGGTTGCTCCGTTCGGGATTTCAGACAGGATGAGAGAAGCAATTTTTTTGTCAATATCATTCCCCTCAACAAAGGGAATGATCGTCATCGGAATATTACCCGCTTCGACGACAGAGTCAATGTCGGAAATATGAATACATTCACCGCGACCACCGAGAGCACGAGGCATCGCTTCATTGACTTCAACAATGACCTTTTTCGCTTTTTTTGTAATTTGTTCCGAGGCCGATACAGTTGTACCGAAGCTGAAGAACCCGTGTTTGTTCATGGGACTGACTGTAATCATGGCCACATCAACATCAAGAATATCACGGTACATAGACGGTTTATTGCGATACATCATGGGAATGAAGTTATTCAATCCTTTGGAACAGAGTTTGCGGTCGTAGCCGCTCATGTGCCAGTTCATCATGGTAAAAGATATCACGATTCGGATCTGCTTCGACGATCTGACGCGGCGCCAAGGAGAAGGCCGTACGTACTTTGATATCTTTTAATTCATCTTTCCGTGCCGCCAAGGCCTTATCCAGGACAATCGGTTGGGATGAAGCCATACCGTAATCCACCCAATCGTGATCCTTGACGAGTTTGACAGCTTCTTCAGGAGTCGTCAGTTTCTGTTTGTACAAATCTGTCCACTGGGACATTATAAATCACCTGACCTTTCAATGGTATTGCGTGTAATAAATTAATCGTTGTACATGTAAGTTCATTATAGACGCTTTAAGGAATAAAACAAAATATAAATTATGAATTTCACATACTACATGAGAAAAGAATATGAATACTTTGAATGATATGATTCCAGCGAAAATATGAAGTGACTATTAGATATAAAATAGAAGAAGCAATTAAAAAATAGTGAAAGATGGAAAAACCCGCATTTAAACAATGGGCGATATGCATGTTTTGTCCGGGCAAGATAACGGTACAGTTGCGGCTGGTTCTTAAATTCACGCTAAAAAAGAACCGCCCGTGAGGGCGGCCCTGCACATAAGTTTATTCACTTTTCTCAGCAGCTTTTTTAGCAATAATGGTCTCGGTTACTTTCTGAGGCGCTTCCTCATAGGCGAAGAAGTCCATATTGAATGTACCCTTGCCTTGTGTCATTGAACGAAGTACCGTTACATATCCTGTCATTTCGGCAAGGGGGACCTGTGCTTTTACGACTATGATACCGCTACGGTTACGATGATGTTCCATACCGAGGATACGGCCGCGGCGACCGCTGAAGTCACCCATGACATCCCCCATGAACTCTTCAGGAATAACGACATCTACGTTATAAATCGGTTCGAGAATAACCGGTCTGGCTTCGGGGACACCCTTCTTTAAAGCAAGCGATGCTGCCGTTTTGAAAGCCATTTCAGAAGAATCGACAGGATGATAGGAGCCGTCTTTTAAAGGTAACTTTTACATTGATCATCGGATAGCCGGCGAGCAGTCCTTTCTCCAGAGTCTCACGGACTCCTTTTTCTACGGCCGGGATATATTGACGCGGTACGGCACCGCCGAAAATGGCATCGACGAATTCAAACGGCTCGCCGGTTAAAAGCGGTTCGATTTCCAGGAAGACATGACCGAATTGACCATGGCCGCCGCTCTGCTTTTTATGTTTGCCTTCGGCCGTTACGGTGCCGCGAATTGTTTCTCTGTACGGAATGTACATTTCGCTCTGAACGGCCTTAATTCCATATTTACGTTCCATCTTCGTAAGAATATGGTCGAGGTGCACGTCACCCATGCAATGGAGAATGATCTGATGGCCTTCCGGATCTTTTTCGATGCGACATGTCGGATCTTCTTCACTGATACGCAGGAGAGCGTTTGTT
>NZ_JH417605.1:19492-47833 GCF_000239275.1 Megasphaera geminata F0357
TCTTCTTCACTGATACGCAGGAGAGCGTTTGTTAATTTTTCTTCTTCACCCTTCTTTGCGGGTACGAGGGCGACTGTATGAAGCGGATTGGGGAAACGAATAGCCTCGTAGACGACAGGAAACTCAGGGGTTGCAAAAGTGTCACCCGTCTTGGCGGTATTTAATTTGGGCAAAACGACAATATCACCGGCTGTCGCTTTTTCTACGGGAACCTGTTCTTTGCCGACGAGAGTAAAGATTTTACCGAGTTTTTCTTCTTTGTTTTGTGTCACATTAAGAATTTTATCCCCTTCTTTCAGTTCGCCGGAGAAGATGCGGATATAACTCAATTTGCCGGAGAACGGATCGATAAGAGTTTTAAAGACGAAGCCTGTGAAGGGTTTGTTCGGATAAACCATGACGGGGTCTCCCGACTTTGTGTCCGTACCCATCATGACTTTCTGTGAAGCATCAGGCATATAGCGGACGAGCCGGTTTAGGAGCTCTGTTGTACCGATATGCCGGGTAGCGCTGCCGCACATGACGGGGCATACACGGCCGGTGAGCATACCTTGGTGTAGACCGAACCGGAGTTCTTCCAAGGTCAGTTCATCACCGTTCAAATATTTTTCCAGCAGTTCGTCATCCCCTTCGGCCGCCGCTTCCATGCACATTTCGCGTACTTCACGGGCTTTGGACATATACTGAGGCGGCACTTTGATTTCTTCGATATTCCCGCTTGTCCATTCCCAAGCGATCATCTTGCAAACGTCGATGATGCCGCGGAAATCCGCCCCTTCACCGATTGGGATCTGCAAGGGCATAATGGATTTGCCGAAGACTGCGCGCATTTTTTCAAGTGAGCCGAAGAAGTCGGCATGTTCCGTATCCATTTTATTGACGTAAATCATGCGCGGCAGCTGGAGTTCCACACCATAATCCCAAGCACGTTCCGTATCCATTTCAATGCCGGCTTCGGCCGATACGACAAGAAGAATACCGTCGCATGCACGTAAGGCGGCACGTACTTCCCCGCAGAATTCAGAGTAGCCCGGCGTATCAAGAAAGTTTAATTTAAAGCCGTCCCATTCACAAGGCGCAATACCTAATTGAATGGTAACGTTACGTTTAATTTCTTCCGGTTCGAAATCCATGATGTGCTTATTGTCTTTGCCTACGCCGACTGCGGTCACGGCGCCGCTGGCAAGGAGTAATGATTCTACGACAGCCGTTTTACCGGCGCCGTCATGAGAAAGTACAGCTATGTTGCGGATTTTATCGCTTGCATATTCTTTCATACATCAATCGCCTCCTAAGAATCACGTTACTTATATCATTCTATATAGGAACAAAAAATCCTTTTTTATCCGTACAAATTTATTATAAATTTTATATCGATTTGGAACAACAGCTAAAGTTTCAGTTCTGATTATGCATAGATAAACTTGCCAAGATGAGGGCGGTCATACATTGTATGCCTACGGATAAACAGTTTTCATCGGCCGCAAACTTGTCACTGTGCAAAGGATAAACGGTGTCTCCGGGAGCTGTCGCGCCAAGCCAGAGGAAAGCCCCGGCGTATTTTTGCAGATACCCCGAAAAGTCTTCCGCCGTCATGGCCGGTTCCGGCGGTTCGACAAGAGCTGCCTGACCGAGTTGTCCAATGACAGCCTGTGCAGCTAATGACGCTTCTTGCGGCGTGTTGACGACAGCCGCGTAACCCCGTTCGTATACAAGAGTGCTCGTCGTGCCGTACATGAGATCGAGACCGGCCAGGATATCGGCTATATGCTTTTCTATGGTATCCTGCGTTTCTTTATTATAAGTCCGGCATGTTCCTTCAAGGACCACTTCGTCGGCGATAATATTATAGCGTGTGCCGCCGCAAATTTTGCCGAATGTGAGAACGGCGGGGCAAAGGGGATCAATTTGCCTGCTGATACTTTCTTGAACGGCTGTAATGAATTGCGCCGCCGCAACGAGTGCGTCTATGCCTTTGTGGGGCATAGCCGCATGAGCGGATTGGCCTTTTATTATGATGACAACATGATCGGAAGCCGCCATGACGGGTCCCGTTCTTACCCCGATCGTACCGGTCGGCAAGGCGGGCCAAACATGGAGCCCGTAGACGGCGGCTACGCCGTCAAGGAGGCCCGCTGCGACAATTGCTTTGGCCCCGCCTGTAGGAGCGTTTTCTTCTGCCGGCTGACAAATAAAAAGTATGTTGCCCCGTATAGCAGGTTTCATATCGGCCAAAACGGAAGCCGTACCGATAAGGATGGCCATGTGAGCATCATGGCCGCAGGCGTGCATCTTACCCTCTGTTTCCGAAGCAAAAGAGAGTCCCGTATCTTCTTGGACGGCCAGAGCATCCATATCCGTTCGCAGGGCAACGGTAGGCCCCGGGTGATTGCCCTTAAGGAGTGCCGACACCCCATAGCCGCCTGCGATATTTTCGCGTACATCAAAACCGAGAGCTTTTAATTCACCCGCTAACAAGGCTGCTGTATCCTGTTCTTCGTTGGATAATTCGGGATGCTTATGAATAGTACGGCGTAAATTGATAATATGAGGTAAATATTTTTCTGTCAGATTCGTAATGATTTCCTGTTGCGTCATCTTTAGTTGCCGTCCCTTCCTCTTTTAATGAAATGTATTATAATAAAATAGCCCGTAGACAAAACCGGCATATCGGGATAAAATAATATGCGATAAATATGATTAATTATACCATAAAGGAGGAAGGTAATGAAGGCCTTTGATAAAGAAAATAATGTATGGTCCCGCTTTAGTGAGAAAGAACGTGTCAAGATGGAGGAATATTGCAAGAATTACCGATTCTTTCTGGATACGGCACGAACAGAACGATTGGCGGTAAAAGAAATTTTAAGTCAGGCTGAAAGTGCGGGCTTCCGGTCCATTGATTCGTATACGAAACTTGCTGCAGGCGATAAAGTCTATTGGAATCAAAAAAATAAAGCTGTAGTTCTTGCGGTAATAGGCAAAGAACCGCTGGAGGCGGGCGCTAAAATCGTCGGTTCTCATATTGATTGTCCGCGCCTTGATTTAAAGGCCGCTCCTGTTTTTGAAAAAGATAAACTTGTTTACTTCAAAACCCATTACTACGGGGGAATCCTTAAATATCAGTGGGTCTGCCAGCCTCTCAGTCTGATCTGTGTCGTCTGCATGTCAAACGGCCGGAAAGTGGACGTATCTATCGGTGACGGGCCGGATGATCCGGTCTTTTATATTAATGACCTCTTACCGCACCTGGGCAAGGATCAGGCGGCAAAGAAACTGAACGACGCGATTGAGGGCGAAATGCTCATGCCTATTATCGGTACGCACGGCGAAGAAGAAAAGACGAAGCCTGCCGTTTTAAAACTTTTTAAAGATAAATACGGTATCGAAGAAGAAGACTTCGCCAGTGCCGAACTGGAAATTATACCGGCTCAAAAGAGTCGGGACGTCGGTCTTGACCGTTCCATGATCATGGCTCACGGTCATGATGACCGTGTTTGCTCATATGCTTCAAATGCAGGTATTCTTGATGCGAAAGCCGGCGCTAAGACACAGATCGCCCTTTTTGCAGATAAGGAAGAAATCGGTTCTGTCGGTAATACCGGTGTCCAGTCATCGTATTTTCTCGATTTTATGGCGGAGCTGCTTGCACTTCAAGGGAAAACGGAGGAATTGTATTTGCGGCGCATGCTGCGGCATAGTCGGGTGCTCTCGGCCGACGTCAACGCGGCCCTTGATCCGATTTTTGCAAGTGCTTATGAAGAAAGTAATGCCGCCAGATTCGGTTACGGCATTTGTTTGAGTAAGTATACGCGGCGCCGCGGTAAGTCGGGCAGCAATGATGCCAATGCTGAATTCCTGGCGGAAGTACGTCGTATTTTTAATGAAAATAATGTGCCTTGGCAAACGGGCGAGCTCGGTAAGGTTGACCAGGGCGGCGGCGGTACTATCGCTTATATTATGGCCGATTGGGGATGTGAAGTTGTTGACTGCGGTGTAGCCATGCTGAGCATGCATGCACCGCTTGAGCTCGTCTCCAAGGCCGATGCATACTGTGCGTATTTGGCGTATAAAGCCTTCTTTGAAAGTAAATAGGACAATAAAGTACTTGACGCGTAATAAAGCTGCATCCTCAATCGTATGAGGTGCAGCTTTATTATAGTGGGATATTGACCGAGTACGGTAACCGCTTAGCAGTTATGCGCAACATGTTGCTGTAATTATCCGGAAAGGCGGGAATATCTGTTCTGTCAATCTTGCCGGCAGAAAGGCATTGAAAGGGCATACCTGCATTTGAAGCATGTTACGTAAGGGAAATTTATTTAGAATAAAAATTTTACTCGGTAGATCTTGTCTAACTGTTGTCCGCCTTTTGTGGCGCCGCGTATAAGAGGCGTGAAGAATTCCCTTTATCGCTTATTGGATTTTCGCCAAATGCGTTGCTTTTCCGCTGCCTTAATAAGGCCTTCGCGGAAATCGGGATGGGCCAGAGAGATAATCTTTTCCGCCCGTTGCCAGGTTGTCAGGCCGACGAGATTGGCAATGCCGTATTCCGTCACCATATACGGCGCTTGTGTGCGCGGTGTCGTAATAATATCGCCTTGCGTAAAGCAGGGGAAGATATTGGAATGACATATTCCTTTTTTATCGACATACATCGACGGCATGGCGAGAAAGGCTTTGCCGTGTTCAGCCATATAGGCACCCGTTACGAAGTCAAGCTGTCCGCCTGTACCGCTGATTTGTCGGGTGCCTGACGATTCGGAACAAACCTGGCCGTACAGATCCATGGAGAGGCAACTGTTAATGGAGATAAAATCGTCGAGACGTGCCATGACATTCGGGCTGTTTACGTATGACATGGGTGCTGAGAGAATATCCTCGTTGCGGTCGAGAAAGTCGTAAAGTGCCGGCGAACCCATGCAGATGGAGAAAACTCCCTTGCCGCGATGCAGGGAATTCTTTTTGTTCGTAATTTTGCCCGCTTCGTAAAGGGTTAAATAGCCGTCACTCATCAGTTCCGTGTGCATGCCCAGGTCTTTCAGATCCGAGTCGGCGATAAGCGAACCGAGCGCATTCGGCATACCGCCGATACCGAGCTGTAAGGTCATGCCGTCATGAAGGTATGGGAAAATGTATTCGGCAATTTTCCTGTCGATTTCGCTGGGCCGCCGATTCGGCATAGTCGGTAAAGGAGCATCCGTTTCGACAATACCGTCAACATCGCGGACATGGATATGGTCGTTGGCTAATCCCGAAATGACGGGCATTTTTTTATTCGGTAAGACAATAACTTTATCGGCCGCGTCAATTATTTCCTGCTGACAACAGTTGGTCAGCCCGAAACTGAAATTACCGTGCTTATCCATAGAGGAGACGGTAATGACGGCAATTGTTACTCTTGCAAACCCGCGGGAATAATAAGAACCGCAATCGCGGAAAAGCATCGGTTCATGATAGGCGAAGCCTTGATCAAGATATTTTCTGTCAAGAGCGGAACAGTGCCAAAGATTATACGTAAAGGCTTTCTGTTCCGGATCTTCTTCGACGATGGAAACGGGTTGTGCTGAAATGGCATTGCGTACATTGACTCCCGTCAACTCATCTTTACGAGCGGCCAGGGCGCGGTCAAAATCTGTCGGGAAGGAACAGCACTGGCTGTAATCCACCCAATCGTCGGACTGTACGAGTTCCGCCGCTTCTGCTGCGGTCAGGATCTTTTTTTTGTATTCAGCGTAAATATCCATGAAATCACCTTCCATAAATAGTTCGTAAGTCTCTTGCTGCGGGACGATAAAGGATTCATCGATTTTTATTATACCGGTCCATCAATTTCGCGAAAACGGGGAGCGAGCGTCTGATCATATCGGGACTTACGCAGTAGGAAATCCTGACATACCCGGGACAACCGAAGCTGTCGGCAGGGACGATAAGCAGGTTTAAGGCTCTGGCTTTTTTTGAAAACGCATTGGCATCGTCTTCGGGGGATTTGACGAAAAGATAGAAAGCGCCGCTCGGATAAACGCATTCATAGCCCAAAGCGGTTAAGCCGTTGTAAATAAGTTTACGGTTATCGTCATACAAGGAAATATCCGCTGTTTTTCCCAGACATTTCAAAACGACATCCTGGAAAAGGTGAGGTGCACAGACAAAGCCCATGACGCGTCCGGCACCGCATATGGCCGTGTACACTGCGGCACTGTCCGTAACGCAGGGCGGTACGAGAATATAACCGATGCGTTCACCCGGCAGAGAAAGCGATTTACTGTACGAATAGCAGATAATCGTATTTTCGTAATACTTCGGCACATAGAGAATCGGTAAGCCGTCATAAACGATTTCTCTATACGGTTCGTCTGCAATGAGGTATATAGGATGGCCGATTTCAGCGGATTTTATCTTTAAGAGCGCCGCCAGTTTACGGTATGTATCTTCCGAGTAGACGACACCGGACGGATTATTCGGTGAATTGATAATGAGGATACGTTTATTTGCGGTAATTGCTTTTTCCAGACTTTCAAAAGGGATTTGGAAATATTTCCGATCAGGCGGGACGTCTACTTTTCTTGCCCCCGTATTTTGAATAAATGACGTATATTCGGGAAAATACGGAGCGATAACGATGACTTCATCGTTCCCCGACTCGACAAGAGCTTTGAGCGTTATAGCTAAAGAGGCTGCGGCACCGCAGGTCATATAAAAGTTTTCCGCCGCCACCCCGGCATCGTATGTATTGTTCATGTATTCAGCCAGCCCTTTGCGGACTGTCGGATCTCCGGCCGCCGCTGTATAGCCGTGGACGGCGACCGCTTCGCGAGTTTCCATAATTTCCGTTACCGCCTCTTTTATGCAGGGCGGTGCGGGAACAGTGGGATTACCGATACTGAAATCGAACACGTTCTCCGCTCCTATTTTTGCAGCCTGTTCCTGGCCGTACATGAAAAGATCTCGAATAACGGAAGCTTGGGCTCCCCATTCATACATTTCCTTTGAAGCCAACGAAATCACTCCTTTAGAAGATCAATAATATGCAGATGACGTTGATAAATGAATGACGAAAACGGAAAGGTGCGAGGTTTATGTTGCAGCTCCGAACTCTATACGGCCGCCATGCCGACATCGAATGCTTCCAGATTGATTTCGGCGAATTGCGGTTTGACCGTTCGCACAATGATTTCTTTCCAGTCAATATCCGTAAGGTCAAGGGCTTTGACAAGTGCGCCCAGGAGAACGATGTTGGCGCTTTTCGGATTGCCCAGTTGAGTGGCGATTTGTGTCGCGTTAAGCGGTAAAACGGCAGCTTTCTTTTTTAATTCTTCCATGATCGTTTGCGGATATTTTTTCTTGCCCGACAAGACGGGCATGGGCGGGATTTGTAGTGTATTGACGACTATTTTTCCTCCCGGTTTCAGCTGTTTTAAATAACGGGCCGCTTCCATTTCTTCAAACGAGACGAGAAGATCGGCCGAACCGTTACCGATAATCGGTGAATACACTTTTTTGCCGTAGCGCACCTGTGTGCTTACGGAACCGCCGCGTTGGCTCATACCGTGTACTTCCGACATTTTAACATCGTAACCGCTTTCAATCAAACCGACAGTGAGGATTTTACTTGCAAGGATAGTTCCCTGTCCGCCGACGCCGACGAATAATACGCTTTTAACGTCATTCATATTAACGCGCCTCCTTTCTGTAAATCGCCTTTACAGGACAAACCTGTGCACATACGCTGCAACCTGCGCAGTCGACGGAAATTGTCGATTTTTTCGTTTCGTCATTAAAGCGCAGGGCAGGACAGCCGGTGGAAAGACATTTTTTACAGCCGATACATTTTTCAGAATCAACGGTGAAGGGGATCGTATTCAGGTCAAATTGTTCAAGATCTTCTTTAGTGAACTTTTTCAAAACACAAGGCCACTTGGCAATGATGACTGACGGATTGTCCGTAATGGAATAGGCCCAGTCAAGAGCTGCATTCATTGCCTGTAAATCAAGGGGATTGACAGTACGGACATGTTTCAGTCCGAGGGCGCGGACAACCTGTTCAATATCAATGAATGTGGTCGTATCACCTTTGATGGTATAGCCTGTGCCGGGGTTTTCCTGATGACCCGTCATGCCGGTAATGCGATTATCGAGGATGACATTAATTGTCGCCGAGCCGTTATATGCGACTTCGATCAGAGAGTTGATGCCCGTATGGAAAAAAGTTGAGTCGCCCATGATGCTGACAATTCGCTTATTTTGACTGCTCTTTTTAAAAGCGTGAAACATTCCGTGTCCGACAGAGAAGGCGCTGCCCATACATACGGCGAGATCGATGGCATTTAACGGTTCCGCACCGCCCAAAGCATAGCAGCCGATGTCGCCGATCATGACTGTATCCTTGCGCTTTCCCAATGTATAGAAGAAGCCGCGGTGGGGACAGCCGGCACAAAACGTGGGCGGACGGGGTACAAGGAGGTCTTCCGGTATATCCGTATATGCGTTTTCTTTGTCTGAAAGGGCTTTAGCAATAATGTTCGGATTGAGTTCATCAATTTTGGAAATTCTGTCTTTGCCGTGACAGTCTATGCCGGCACTCCTGATGATTTCTTCCATGTACGGATCCAGCTCTTCAATAACGTACATTTCACTGACGGCAGCACGAAATTCACGGATTTTTTCGATCGGCATCGGATAGGAAAGGCCTACTTTAAAATACGAAGCGGTGTTGCCGAATACTTCTTTAGCATACATATAAGCCGCGCCTGCCGCGACAATACCGATTTCGGCATCATTTATTTCTGCGTAGTTCCAGGGACAGTTATTGGAGTAAGCTTTTAACTTTTCTTCCCGTTCCTCAACGACATAACGCCGTATTTTCGACACGGCGGGAATGGCGTCATTCCGCTCGGGATGTTTTTCGTAAAGAACAGGCGGTATCTCCTGACGGCCGCCTTCTTCGACCAGACTCTTGGAGTGACAGACGCGGGTCGTCATGCGAATCATGACGGGAACTTCAAATTCATTGCTGATGCGGTATGCGTCTTTTGTCATATCGAGACATTCTTGCGAGTCGGACGGCTCGATCATTGCGATTTTTGCGAATTTGGCATAATTGCGATTATCCTGTTCATTCTGTGAAGAATGCATGCCCGGATCGTCGGCGGAAACAAAAACGAAACCGCCGTTTACGGCGAGATAAGCAAAGGTGAATAACGGGTCCGACGCAACGTTTACCCCGACCATCTTCATTGCGGCAAAAGAACGCACGCCGGCCATAGAGGCGCCGATAGCCGCTTCCATAGCCGCTTTTTCATTCGGTGCCCATTCGGAATAAATTTCATCATACTGTGATACATTTTCGAGTATTTCCGTACTCGGCGTGCCGGGGTAGGCGGAAGCAAAGGATACACCCGCTTCATAAAGGCCTCTGGCGACAGCTTCGTCGCCGGTCATCAATTTTTTCATGGCATGTCCTCCTTTTTATACTGCACAGTACTGTTATACGTCCGCATAAGATGAGAAAAATTTTTTTATTTGTATAAGAACATTATACCAATTTTATAAAACAGGTACTAAGAGTATTTGAGATAATCGGTACACCTGAATGAGTAATACGGATATAAAAAGAGTGGACATGTATTTACATTTTGCTACGAGAAAAAGGCAGAAAGGGAGTGACTATGGAGAAGATATTTTTTGAGGCCCGATGAGCTGACAAAAAGAAGTTGAAACATTCTTTGGATGTATGGCCCCGGGCTGCGGCGTATGATGATACAGGCGGTACCGGCGGACTTGTCGGAACTGCCGCCTGTACATCTATACTTGTCTATGTTGCTGTCGTATTGGTATAAAAAAGTCTTCCGAAAGCGGAACAATAGATGTCCCTCTTTCGGAAGACTGATCGTAGCCGATGATTTGTCTTGGCTAAAGAATAATATTCTGTTGATTTCCGGCAAGAAACGTATGGATATTATCAAATACAATGGCCGCCCGTTTACGCATCGATTCGCGTGTAGCAAAGGCTACGTGCGGTGTAACAATCGTATTTTTGGCATGGAGCAGGGGATGAGCCGTATTAAGGGGCGGCTCCGTTTCAAAGACATCAATGCCGGCACCGGCAATTTTGCCGCTGTTTAAAGCGTCGGCCAACGCCCGGGAATCGACAACCGGCCCGCGCGCTTCGTTTATGAGATAGGCTGTCGGTTTCATGTATGCCAGGGTTTTTGCATTGATGATATTGCGAGACTGATCGGTAACGGGGCAGTGGAGAGAGACAATATCGGCCTGCTCCATAAGCTCTTTTATGGGCAGGTAGGTGATAAGATCGGTATCGTCCTTTTTTGAGAAACCGTTATAAGCAATAATCTTTGCACCGAAGGCATGAGCCAGTTCGGCTACGCGGCTGCCAATCGCGCCGGTACCGAAGAGGGCCACTGTCTTGCCTTCCAGCTCGGAGCCGACGAGGCCGGATTTTGTACCGCCGTTACGGCACGCATCTTCCACCGCCCTGACGTTGCGTAAAAGATTGAGCATCATAGCGATAGTAAGCTCCGCAACGGCGACAGTAGAGTAACCGGAAGCGTTGCTGACTTTAATGCCTTTGCCTTTGGCCGCTTCGAGGTCAACGTGGTCAACGCCCGTAAAAGCGACGTCAATGTATTTTAAGTCGGGGCAGGCCTTGATGACTTCTCCTTTCAGGGGCATATTGGCAATAATGATGATATCTGAGTCTTTTGCTTCTTCAATCTGCCTGGCCGTGTCCTCCGTTCGTTCGTATGCAGTGAACCGGTGTCCTTCTTTTTCTAATGCTTCTGCATAAGATTGGAGTATTTCGTCTGAAATTCCTAAGGATTCAAGTAACACGATTTTCATGGCAAAGTGCCTCCTTTAACAAAATAGATAAAATATGAAATTAATGTCAGAACCGTTTTAATACAAGTCCGCTCCGATCGAGCAAATCTTCCATTGAGACGGCTCCCGTTTTCTCGGCAGCCGCCTTGACGATGAGGGCACATGCACGAGCGTCATCCAAGGCTTGATGATGTCGGAACGTATAGCCTAAATAATTTACGACCGTATCAAGCTTATGGTTGCGAAGATGCGGCCAGATTTTGCGGGATAACTCGACCGAACAAACATAGGACGCATTGATACCGTCAAGGTTATATGTCTTAATCAGACTGCGCAGGACGCGCGTGTCGAAGACTGCATAATGGGCGACGAGGATACGTCCGTCCAGGCGTTTTTTTATAGCCGGCCAGAGAACATTGAATTTTTCTTTATGTGCGACCATTTCCGGTGTAATCCCGTGGATGCGGATATTTTCTGCCGCAAAGGTTGGAAAGGGCGGTTTGATGAGCGTATACCTTTCGTGAATCTCTGTACCGGATACACTCACCGCTGCAAGGGAGCAGGCGCTGTTGGCATATGTATTTGCCGTTTCGAAATCTATGGCTGTAAATTGGAGCATAACATAATCCTTTCCGGCTTTATATGCTAAAAACTTCAGGATATACTATGGGGCTAAGATGAAACGGACACGACGTATCCGTATTGATTTACAGGAATATACATATGAATTGGCGCGGCTAGAGAATAAAAAATATCAATTTTCACGTACGGCCGGATCGCACTCCGTTATATATCGGCGCCGCAACAGGTACCGTTAAGAAATATCGAAGTGTTTTTACGACGAGAAGGCGGATTTATCAGAAGGGCCTTCGCCTGTTTTGGCTTTTATCTCTGCGGCACGGGTACCGGGTTTTTTCGGCAGTGACGCCTGACTTCACGATGGGGATCCTGTGTACCCTTCAAAACGATGATCACATTAAATACGTATTTAGCTGTAATGGAGGCGGAATACCTTGAACAGGCCGTTTTCCATGAACCGTGCCATTTTTTGAAAACCAATCATTCGGTGCGTTGCTGTGGCCGGATGATAAAAATCATGCCTGTTTGGCGGTTATACCGAGAGAAGTTATGCTTCTACCCGCCTGCTGTATTTAAGGGGCCAGTCTGCACAGCAGCGCGGCACTGCCTTGCCAGAAGGTCAGAATATGAACTTTTCTGTCCGGGCTGTGATCGGCGCGCACGGAAATAGTACCCGTTGCCCCGTTATAATTGCTGATCTTAGTCAGAGCGGCGGCAATATCCGCACTGTTGAGGGACGCGGATTCTTCCGCGGCTGCCGCAACAAGCATGGCCGCATCAAAGGAAAGGGCCGCATATTTGTCGGGAATCGTGCCGTATTTTTCGTAATATCGTTCAGCAAAAGTTTCACCGGGGGCATAGGTGGCGTCATTGATATATTGGTCCGTAAAAAACAGATTGTTCAAGTATGGTAGAGGCAGGAGATCAGCCATGTCATCTTCCGACCAAAGGGATGAACCGAGAACGGGGACGCTCAGCGTGCCGTTTCGTACGGCGCTGACGTAGGCTGCCGCAGTATCGGTAGGCAGGGGCAGATACACCGAATCGTACGGTGCCGATTGTAAGTGGAAAACGATGTTTTCCGGCGTTACCGTTGCCGTATCGGCAATAGGAGCATCTTGATTCATAAAGGCGGCATACGCTTCAGCCGCTTCAGCCGATGCGGCATTTTTATTGTCGCATATAATGAGACTTTTCGATTTATGCAGGACAGTTGCGGCAAAGTTTGCCATAGCAGCTCCTTCACGTTCGGGCGGCAGTGCCATTTGGAATACATGATTGTACGGTTTTCCTGTTTCTGCGCTGTAGGACCAGGCCCGGTTTGTTGCGATTGGGCTGATAAGAGCTATATTTTGGCTTTCGGCGACAGGGACGGAAGCGTCTATCAGGTCTTCGCGCAACGGCCCGATAACGGCGGCAACGTGTCGCAGATGTAAATCTTCCATCGCCGTTGCCGCCCCTGTGGCCGTACCTTTATTATTCATACTGATTAATTGCACGGGTTTACCGAGAACGCCGCCTTTTTCATTCAGCATATCCGCCGCCATTTCAACACCCTGTTCCGCATGTAAAGCCGCCATGGTACCGTCATCCGTGCCATTCAGGCTGATGCCGAGACGTGCGGAGCTATGGGTATGCCTGTAGTGAAGGCCGCCGCCAATCGCGGCGATGACCATAAAAAGCAGAGAAAGAAACACTGTTTTTTTATTCTTTTGCATGATACGCTTCCTCTGCGGAAGTGAACGGCAACCCTTTTAGATAGGTATAGGACCGTCGAGGCCCCGATAGATTTTGGCACCGCCGGCAGTCGTATATGTATCCAATACCGACATGTCGGTATCGTTGTAACGACGGTCTGCGGGAATACGTTTATACGGGAGCTTTTCTAAGAGCCGTTTGACGGCCGGACGGAGTACATCATCGGGATTGTTCAGAGTGATTGCTTCTTCACGGCCTCTGCCGTTCACTCCGTACGTTTCGACAGTACCGGTCTCGCGATTGTACACATAGAGGCTTAAACGGTAATCGTATTCTTATATATGTCGTCTTCATAGGTGAGGATGTTGTGATATTGACGCCAGTACCAATGATTTACAAAGGGGATGATGACAAGATCCGCCCCGTACTTGGCGGCGAGTTCTTCAAAGCGAGCGACAGTAATATCTTTTGAGGAAATTGTTTCTCCGGCATCAATGCGGTTCCAATAAGGAATGCGGAAGGGTTCGCGAATACTCTTGCTCAAGTATGTTGCCGCATAATTGTCTTGTGTCGTGTCGAGGATTACGACAGTACGGCTGTTATCAAAAGTGACCGTGCCGTCGGCCGCAAAGACCGGGAAAAAGAATGCCTGTAACGCGATGAAAAAAAGTATAAATTTTTTCATAGTCCGTCCTTTCTTTATACGTGCCGTAATCAGTTAAAAGTTACCCGTGTTATTACGCAGAGGAAGCGTATCATTCAGACGTTGTATGTAAGGTTTTACAGACGTCAGCATTTTTGCTTTATCTTCAGGTAAGGTACCTGCAAGAGCAAAGAGATTGGAAACATGATTACTGCGGAAAATACAAGGATCAGTAACAGTAATATTTTTTAAAATAAGGTACAATTCCTCTAAGAAACCGCGTGCCGTTAAAGGCACAAAACCGCCGTTATCAACATCCTTTTTTAACGGCGCGTCATCGGGGATCATCAGGGTTAAAGCGCTGAGCATTGTCGGATTGACGGCTGAAATGACATCTGCCGTTTCCTCGACGTGTTCTTTGGAAAGGCCCTGTCCGCCCAAACCGAGGAGAATCATGGCGGAAAGCTTCATGCCCGCGGTTAACGCCTTACGACAGGCGCGAACGGTTTGTTCTTTTGTTTCGCCTTTTTCGACATAACGGAGCACTTTGTCGCTGCCGCTTTCGATGCCGACATAGACTATTTTTAAACCGGCCTCCTTGAGGGCTTTGAGTTCTTCCGGCGTTTTTCTGTCCAAGTCGGCAACTGTTGCGTATGCGCCTACGCGGGTGAGGGCGGGGAAGGCGGCGTAACATGATTTAAGAATATGCAGAAGCGATTGGACCGGCAAGACCAGCGCATCGCCGTCCGCTAAAAAAACACGGCGCGTATAGGGCATGGCCGCCGCGGCGCGTTCGATGATCCCGTCGATTTCAGCAAGCGGGCGAATACGGAATTTAGAACCTTTATACATGGTGCAAAAACGGCATGTATTATGGGAGCAGCCGATTGTCACGCGGAGAATAAAGCTGCGGGCTTCGCTGGGAGGTCTGAAAACAAGACCTTCCGCATCATCGATTATCATACTATCACCTTTCGGATTATATTAGTGTAAACGTACATGTCTATTATATACAGTGCCGCTTAAAAATGATAGTATGTCCTCTCT
Organism: Megasphaera geminata F0357; assembly: GCF_000239275.1. Lineage (GTDB taxonomy): Bacteria > Bacillota > Negativicutes > Veillonellales > Megasphaeraceae > Megasphaera > Megasphaera geminata. The sequence continues at coordinate 34,299 of NZ_JH417605.1, forward strand.
TTACCGCAGTTGTTAAAAGAGGCCTGCTGCTGTGGTGACCTTCAATCGTTAGTGTTTGATCTAACTTGGGAGGCGCCTCATGCAAAAGGTCTCTTTCGGTTTGTTTATCGTACTTTATTGCAGGACCGGTCATTTCTTGCATAGGCATGGGTATCGTGTCTTTTCCTGTCGCGCCGGCAGCTTCGGGTTTCAAGATCTTGCCGATAGAGAGCGCAGCCATTCGCCGAAGTCACGGCGGAACTGCCCTGCTCCGCCGTTGGCGGGATGCCGCATGGCTGTGGCAGCTATACCCGCCGTATTTAATGTTTCCGCAGATTTACGTCCTATTGCGGCGATGTGTAAATTTTTACAGAAAAGGGCCCAGCAGATTTTGTGTATATATGAGGCCTGCGGCAAGTTCACTGTTTGTCGGAGTGCGGTTTGAGAAGAGATTGCCTTCTTTGTGAGGATGAAAGGGGTAAATATTCCATAGGAGGACAGATTGCGGGTCAAGACCGTTTTCTACAATAGCCCCCCAAATATAGGTGTCCGTCGGTTCATTCATACCGCCTCGTCGTTGCGCCGTTGAAGTCAGGTAAGGTGAATCGGGACGACTTGTGCGCTTACCCGGCACGCCGATAATAGACTGTGCGCCTATTGTCTTGTGCAGCCCTAAGAGCATGCGCTCACATGTAATGGCGATGCCTGTGAAATGCCCTCCCTGATAACCGGCCGCTTCGGCGATAACAACGTATTTGACCTTGTCAAGACGCAGGTTCAGATAGTGCCGGAGCTGGGCCCGTCGGATTTGCGGCGCTTCGGGCCCGATATCGCTGAGTTCGTCATAGTCGTGCCACGGATTAAATGTGTTTCCGCCTTTATATGAAGATAGAGACTTGATGAATGAAGATATGCTCATGGTGTGCCCTTTCGCGGCATATAGACAGTGAAGGTACCGTATTGCCCTGTTGCCGTCATGTAGTCTTTAAATTCGCTTTTCTCGAAGTCCTTAAGGCGGCTTTGCGGTACGATAAGGCTTACGGCTTCTCCTCGCTGCAGGCGGTGCATAAAGACAGGCGCGTCTTCAACGGCAAAGAGATGTTTTTGTGTCCATACGGCATCTCGTTGCAGGCGTATACTTTCGTCGTAATCGGCAGGAGCAATGAAGGCGGCCTCTCTGCCCGTATAATAGACAAAGGAAGTGCGGAATTCTTCGAAAAAATATATCCTGCCGTTTAAGGCAGCGGCCTTTTCCGCAAGGGGCACGGCAGATCTGTACATATAGAAAGGGACGAGTACCTGCCATGTAAGAAGAATGTAAAGTGTTGCCGTGCCTAAGGAAACCAGAACCGGCAGTGCCGTGTAAGCTTTCAGTTTTTGGGCCGTGCCTATGCAGAACACGGCCGACGGAATGAAAAGAAGAAGCGGCCACATGCTGCCGAGAGCAATGTAGTCAACGCGCACGATAAGTGCTGCAAGCCAGATGAGTAACCAGAAAAAGAGCGCCGGCCCCGTAAGAATGAACCAGGTCTTGTTTTTTTCCCGGTCATATATGCGGACGAGGCCCAACATACCGAAGTAAAGAAGCGGTATATGTGCAATATAGGCATATGTGGGATATTTAGTGGCCATGAGGGTATAAAAGAGAATGGTCACACCGGCCCAAAGAGTTAAGAAAAGTGGAAAGCCGCTTTTTCGGAAAAAGTGCGTTATGCCGTAAAGACAAACACCTGTCCAGGGCAGAAGAGCTGCCGGAACAAGAAGTAAATAGTAGTAGAAAACATTTTCTTCCGGATGCTCCGAAACAGTTGCCCGCGTAATATTGTTGAAGCCCAAAAGGCCGTCCAGGAATTCCCGGCCGTGCATATTGTACATGTAGATAAACCAGGGCATGCAGAGGAGCAGAAAAATAAGAATTCCTTCGGGGAGGAAGACTCGCCGCAGATAGACAGATTTACGTTCTGCCGCAATATAAAGAAGAATAATAAGCCCCGGCAGGACAATACCCACGGGCCCTTTCGTAAGTACCGCCAAAGCGGCAGCCCCATAGGCGATACATGTATGGGAACGGGCGTTTTCGGTTATACCGATGTAAAGGCTGAAAAGCGCCGTTTCCGTGAAGAACAAGAGCCACTGATCCGTCAGTACAGAATGAGAAAGGATCCAAAAGAGAAGCGATGTCGCCGTCATGGCGGCGAGTAAGTTAGCCATGACCGGACTGTTGCCGCGCCGTTTTACGTAATAAGTGAGGACCGTAACGGAAAGAGCTCCGCTGACGGCGAAGGGCAGGCGTGTCGCAAAGTCACTGTAACCGAAAAGTGTGTACGACAGGCAGAGGGACCAGTATGTAAAAACCGGCTTATCATACCAAAATGTGTTATAAATGCGCGGTGACAGCCAATCTCCGGCAAGGACCATTTCTTTGGCTGTCAGCGCATAGTTTGATTCAACCGGATCCGTGACGACCAAAAGGCTGTTCCCTATAGACAAAAAGATAAAAGTAATAATGAAGACAGGCAGGAGAGAGCGTATATATCTCATAGCGGCTCCTTTGTATTGACTAAAATAAGCTGTCCCGGTGTTGTCCTGACGATTTGCCAATAATTCAGATCCGGCTGTGTCTGCAACAGTTTATTGTATGTTGAACGTTGCATGATGAAATATGCTTTCTGCGGTATTGTGCGAATTTTTTTGAAATCGGGGGCTTCATTGATTTCCCAAGCTGTACCGGTAATGTTGCCGTAAAAAGCAAGGGCCGGACAGAGGAATTTCTCTATGTACACAGTTGTGTTGCCCGTTTCCAGACTCACATAGTCGGCGGCGATGGTTTTGCCGGATATGTATTCCTGTGCTTGCGGCAAAACTCCCGCAAAGGCAACTGTCATGAAAGCGAACATGGAAAGGATAGTACAGATAAGAGCCGCTCGCCAATTTTTCAGTTGCATACAGATGGCAGGCAGGACGAGTGCGGCTGTGAGAAGCAGGGAGGCCCAGAGGATCGGGGTAGAGAAAAAAAGAGCGTTTTCGTTCAAGGGAATGGCATTACATGCCAGAAGAATAAGGCCGCCTATATAAGACGATACCAGCCAAATGCGGGGCAATCTGCCGATTCGCTTCAGTGCGTATGTATACCAGCCGAGGATAATGGACAGGGGCGGGAAGAGAGGGGCGATGTATGTGACCAGCTGGGTTTTGGAGAAGGAGAAAAAAACAAAAATAAAAACTGCCCAGATGAGACAGAAGAGGAGTCCGTCGTGATAAGGACCGTTACCGCGGATAATACGGTACATAGCTTGAAAAAGCGCTCCCGTCCACGGCATCATGGCACCCAAGACGATAGGAACAAAGAAGAAAATACTGTTTTGGCCCGGATGTTCAGGGGCGGCAAAGCGAGTGAAATTGTGATATCCGATAAAAAGCATCCGTGAACGCCGCGCCGTGAACCGCATACATGGCAATGTACCAGGGCAGACCGATGAGAAAAGCAAGAAATATCCCCCGGGGGATCTTCATTTCTTTCAGCAAAGTCCAGCGGCGCGTAAAAATAATATAGAGCAGCATGATTATTGCCGGAAAGGCGTAACCGACGGGACCTTTGGCGAGAAGTGCCAGGCCGCAGCCTGCATAGGCGGTATAATACTGTTTTCTGTAAAAAGCGAGCATCGTAAAAGTAAGTGTAAAGACGAGAGTCATATCCGTGACGGCCGCTTTACCGATATAAATAAAACCGAGAGATGTCAGGAGAACGACAGCCGCGCGAAAGGCAATATGCTTATTGAAAATAGCCCGACACTGAATGTAGACAGTACCGATTGTGGCCAGGCCCATTATGGCGCTGGGTAAGCGGGATGTATAATCGCTTATGCCGAAGAGAGAATAAGAAATCATTTCCAGCCAATAAAACAGAGGCGGCTTATCATACCAAAAATTGCCGTAAATGCGAGGCGACAACCAGTCGCCGGCGGCAAGCATTTCCCGTGCTGTCTGACCGTATACCGGCTCATCCGGGTCAATAAGGGGGAACATGCCTAAAAAAGGCAGCAAAAAAATTGCTGCCAGGAAGAAAACGCTCAGCCCGTAACGGTTATCCAGAATGTAATTGACAACTGCCTTCATGCTTACGGTCTCCCTTTGCGGCGTTTATAGAGAAATAAAATACCTGTAAGTGCACAGATAAGGACAAGAACGATGAAAAAAATATGATTATATTGAATCAGATCCTGCCAATGGCTACCCAGTACGGAGCCGGCCCAGACGAGGAGAAAGGTCCAGGGAATTGTGCCGATAACTGTCAGGACAATGAATTTGCCGAAGGGATAACGAGCTACCCCGGCAGGAAAGGAAATGAAAGTACGTACGCCGGGAAGGCAGCGACAGAGGAGAACGGCCATACCGCCGTATTTTGTAAACATTTTTTCGGCTGTTGTAAATTTTTTTTCGTTAAAAAGTATATATTTTCCGTATTTTAACAAGAGAGGCCGGCCGCCGTATAACCCGAGCCAATAGCTTATTACTGAACCGAAAACGCCGGCTGCGCAGGCGATGACGAAGGTTGTCCAGAATTCGAAAATATGCTGAGAAATCAAAAAGCCTGCAAAGCCTAAAATGACTTCACTCGGAATAGGGATGTTGGCGTTTTCCGCAGCCATAGCAAAAAACATAGCCACATAGCCGTATGATTCCATTAATTGAAGTAATGTATCCAATGCTAATCTCCTGTAAATAAAGGCTCCCGCGTATATTAAACCTTTCCTATCATATCATACGCGGCAGTCCTTGCCAAACACGGAATACGGAATATAAAATAACTATTATTGCGGCTTAAATGGCGCGAAATACAAGAGGATATAATAATTTAAAAAGCATGTATATGTTCCGGAAAGAAGAATGACAAGAACTGTTTTTAAAACCGGCGGTAGAGCCCGCGGATTGAGAAACCGGGTGCCGTTCAAAAACGGAAAAGATGCAGTGTAGTATGCGGCACAGCCGTTATCACTCAATCTGCGCATACAAATGAGTAAAGATTAGTTTGGGAGTAACCCTTTTATAATGGAAAAACACAAAAGTTCTGCGCCTCGCGGTTATAGGTTCCGGCCGTAAGAAGGCAAATAATAAATGAGCGCTGCCGTTGCTTCGCACGTATATTTGAGCATACTGCTGTCCCAAATAAAGGAGGAAGAATAAGGGCGCAGAGGGATGCCTTCGTGGATACCGACAAAACAGGAAAATATCGGCATGTGTTCCCCGAAGCGCGCAAAATCGTCCGATCTGAAATCGGGGGACGTCTTGATAACGGTAAAACGATCGGCGCAGTATGTTTGCCAGATTTCTTCACACGCTGCAGTAATGGCGGTGTCGTTTTTGCCGACAGGCGCGACAAAACAATGCTCCCATGTACAGTCTGTACGGCATAACTCTTCGAGTTCGGCGAGAATATCCCGACGTATGTCATCGTCAAAGGTGCGGAGAGTACCTTTTATTTCGACCCGGTCAGGTATTACCGCAGTCGTGTTACCGCCGTTGAAGCGGCCAAAGGAGATAAGCGCCGCCGTATTTTGCTTTTGCAATGTAGCGACATAATCACTGATTTTGCCGATAAGGGAAAGGCCTTTGCGTATTGCGTCGTCCTGCGGGGCTACTTGCGTGCAATGGCCGCCCGTACCGTTAACGGTAATCGTGAAATCGTCCCGTGACGCGAAGATCGTGCCGCTGCAGAAGCCTATTTCGCCGCCCGCAAGTGTACCGTCTATCTGTATATTCAAGGCGCAATCGACAGGCGGATTAGTAAGAACGGCGCTGTCGATCATTTTTTCGGCACCGCCGCGGGTTTCCGATTCCGGTTCAAAAGCCAGGCGGACGTTGCCGCGTAAACAGTCCGCATGAGTAGTCAAAAGTTTTGCCAAGCCGAGAAGGGTTGCTGTATGGCCGTCGTGTCCGGCGGCGTGCATTACGCCCGGAAATATAGAGGCGTACGGTGAATCATCGGTTTCTTCAAGCGGTAAGGCATCGGTTGCGGCTCGTACCAACACTGTCGGTCCCGGCAGAGCACCGTGAATTATACCGGTAATACCTGTACCGGCAATTATTTTTACATCTGCGACGCCCGTGAGCGTCAATTCGCGAAAAATTGTCTTGCATGTATCGAATTCTTTGCCGCTTAATTCGGGTCGGGCATGAAAGTATTCGCGCATTTCCATCATATAGGGCAGTACTTTACGGACGGCTGTCCTGATCGAAAAATCGGGTGCGTACGTTGTCATGTGAAACACCTCCCACAGGCAAAATTATATCTGCGTGTTCTGAGTTTATACAGTATTAAATTTATAGTTTTCGGCATGAAACGGCGGGAAGATCTTTGCCGGAGAAAATACGATTAAAATAATAGTTCACCTATGATCAGGCCGGCAAAACAACACAGAAAAGTGATAACTATATTTAACAGAGCATACGTACAGGCGTATGTAAAGCTGCCCGTACGCAGTAAGGTGATGAACTCGAGGTTGTATGTGGAAAATGTCGTGAATCCGCCGAGAATACCTGTAACGATAAAGAGTTTCACTGTCGGGGGGAGCGCGGCGTGAACTGCGAAATAACTTGCCGAAAGACCGATGAGGAAGGAGCCGATAATGTTGACGAGGGCCGTCCCGTACGGGAAGACGGCACCGCCGTGCGCACTTGCCCACGCAGAAATAACGTACCGCAGTGCCGCTCCGATGCCGCCGCCGCAAGCAATGAATAACAGTTTTTCCGCCATAAGATCCTCTCCTTTTTATCTTAATGCTATACGTAACATGATTATGCCGACTTTGTCAATTCAAAAAGGAGAAACCTTCTTTCCTTTCGACCGTGGTATAATACATACTATATGAATTTTCAAGGAGGCTAATATGCATATTTCCGGTCAACTCATCCCGACTATTCGTCAATTAAACGCGTGGCCCCGTTTTCGTCTGCGCCTGTTTGCGGAAGGGACTGTTGTCGGCATCTTTGCCGGCCTTACAGCCGGGTTCTTTCGATGGGTCTTGGAAGAGGGAACGGTTTTACGGAAATATATATATACTATATTAATACAATCAGGACCTGTTGTGAATGTAACCTGGTTTCTTCTGCTTGCCTTAGCGGGATATATCCTTTGGCGGTGTGTTGCTTATGAACCGGATGCGGCAGGCAGCGGTATTCCTCAGGTAAAGGGAGCTATTTCCTGCTCGCTCCATATGCGTTGGTTTCGCGTTTTATGGGTGAAGCTTTTTAGCGGTATTGTCGGTATCGGGCTGGGACTTTCTCTGGGCCGTGAAGGGCCGTCTATTCAGCTAGGTGCCGTTACGGCGCAGGGCATCAGTGAGGCATTGCGGCGTACGCGCATGGAAGAGCGCTATCTTATTACAGCCGGTGCCAGTGCCGGTCTCGCCATGGCTTTTAATGCGCCTCTTGCCGGTGTCCTCTTCGCTTTAGAAGAATTACACCGAAATTTCTCCGGTGTCGTTTTGGCGCCGGCTATGGCGGCAGCCCTTATCGCTACTGTAATTTGCCGGCTCATTTTCGGCAGCCAAGCGGTTTTTCAGTTCGGCGTTTTGCCGTCTTTCCCCGTGACTTATACATGGCTTGCCGTCCTTGTCGGCATTATCCTCGGCGTTTGCGGTATCGTCTTCGATAAAGGGCTGCTTGCGGCGAATCGCTTTTACCGCTTGCCGATTTTTACCAAACCGTGGCTGCCTGTTGTTTTTGCCTTGTTCACAGCGGGGATTCTCGGTTATGTTTTTCCGCAAATTCTCGGCGGCGGTAATGATTTGATCAATTCATTGCATGTCATGCCCCTTTCGTTGAAACTTTTTGCCGCTCTTCTGATCGGTAAATTCCTCTTTACCCTGATCAGTTACGGTTGCGGCGTGCCGGGCGGTTTTTTTCTGCCGATTCTTGTCATTGGCGCCTTATTGGGCAGTGTCCTGGGGATTTGTTTTATTGAGACGGGGTTGATGGAAGAGAAATATTTATCCGATATCGTCATCATTGCTATGGCTGCTTTTTTCACGGCGTCCGTCCATTCTCCCATAACGGGGACTGTGCTGATTATGGAAATGACCGGTTCGTATGAGCACCTTCTCGTCTTATGCACGGCCTCGCTTATTGCCTTGGTAACCGCTAAAATATGCGGAGGAAAACCCATTTATGATATTCTTTTGGAACGGCTCCTTACAGAAGGAGAACGGGTTGTCCCGAAGGATGAAAAACGAAATATTATTGAATTGACCGTGAATAGCGGCAGCGTTCTTGACGGCAAAGGAGTCCGTCAGGTCATATGGCCGCCTCACGTGGCACTCGTTGACATTAAACGCGGTGATATTGAAATTATTCCTGATGACGGAGCCGTTTTACAGGCAGGTGACTACATCTATATACTTTCCGATGTACCTCGTTTTGTCGAAAAAGTACGACATATGGCAGAGGATGAGACTGTATAATAATTGAATTAAATGGTACTGATAGATAAACTCAATTATTGGGGACATAGATAGAATGAAGATATAACGTGGGCGTGAATGTTGCAAATAAGTATAAAGATATAAAAACTTATGCATAAAACTGTAAAATTTTGACTTGGCGGACTCCTTTATGTTATACTCTCCGTAAGCAGAGCTTCACTGTATATTTGCGAGGTGGTTTTTTGAAGAAATACACAATACTTTTACTTACACTGCTCTTTACATTATCATTTTCGATCATTGTAATGGCTAATGTTTCTTTAGGAATGACAGGCACTCGTGTGGCGAGTGTTCAAAATATGCTGATCGGCACCGGATATTTGGCTGACGGAGCGGATGGTGTGTTTGGAAGCGGTACACAGGCGGCTGTACAACGGTTCCAAGCGGATCATGGGTTGACAGTTGACGGAATCGTCGGTACACAAACGATGAATGCGTTGTCAGCTGCTAGCGGCCAACCGATACCGGTCGATAATACTATTGTAATGGAAGCTACTGCTTATACTGCCGATGATCCCGGCAACAGCGGATATACCGCAACGGGACAGCCCTTGGCATACGGGGTTGCATCGGTGGATCCTGACGTAATTCCGTTAGGCAGTCGGTTATATATCGAAGGATATGGATATGCCGTCGCTGCCGATACGGGAGGCGCAATCGTCGGCAACAGAATTGATTTGGCGATGGACTCCGTCGCGGATGCGCTGAATTTCGGACGAAGAGATGTGGTTGTCCACGTATTATAGGAAATTCGCAAACAGGGAGATGGAAATCTCCCTGTTTTTGCGTTTTCATACCCCTCCCCTTTCCGATTTATTGTGGCCTAAGTATGTATTTTCCGTGTATTTTATGGTATCCTTAAAAAGATGTAAAAGTATTTCACAGCAGGAGGCTCATTGGTGATGGAAGATGTTATTGCACTGGTCTTAGCTGCCGGTAAAGGGACACGTATGCGGTCGACTTTGCCGAAAGTGCTGCACAAGGCCGGCGGTATGCCTATGGTCGGTCAGGTTTTACGCGCTGTCAAGGGCGCAGGCACGAAGCGGGAAATTGTTGTTATCGGCTTCGGTGCCGCGGCCGTAAAGGAGTACCTCAACGGCGCGGCTGAAACGGTCATTCAGGAGGAACAGCTCGGAACGGGGCATGCAGTGTTACAGGCTGAAGGCCTGTTGACCGGTGGAAAAGGGATCTTGCTGGTAACGTGCGGCGATACTCCTTTGGTGACAACGGAAACCTTTGAGGCACTCCTCACTTGTCATCGTGATACAGCGGCTGCGGCTACGGTACTGACTGCGAGGATGCCGGATCCTGCAGGGTACGGTCGTGTCATTCGCGGCGCTGCGGGCCGCGTGGCGAAGATCGTTGAACAGAAAGACGGATCACCTGAGGAATTGGCCGTAAACGAAGTGAACGCAGGTATTTACTGTTTTGAAATTACCCACTTTGGGACTTGTTGCATCAAATCGGAAACAGTAATGCGCAAGGTGAATATTATTTGACCGATATTTATCGGCCTGCTCGTTGAAAAAGGTGAAACTGTCAGTGCCCTGGCCGCACCGGATTTCCGGGAAACGTTGGGTGTCAACTCGCGTCTGCAGCTGGCGGAAGCTGAAAAAATATTTCGTGAACGGAAATTGGAAGAACTGATGGCTGCCGGGGTTACGCTTATCGATCCGGCCAATACATATGTGGAGATGTCCGTCGCTGTCGGGCGTGACACAGTCATCTATCCCGGTACGGTACTCGAAGGCGATACAGTTATCGGTGAAAATTGTGTAGTCGGTCCGTTTGTGCGTATGACTAATGTGTATATGGGTTCAAATAACTGTTTGCAATTTACCTATGCTCATGATTGCCGGATAAAAGACGGCACACAGGTCGGCCCGTTTGTGCACTTTCGCCCGGATACAGTTATAGGTAACGATGTCAAAGTGGGTAATTTCATGGAAGTTAAGAACTCTGTCGTCGGTGACGGTGCTAAATTGCCGCATCTCAGCTATATCGGCGACAGTGATATCGGCGCAGGCGTTAATATCGGCTGCGGTACGATTACCGTCAATTATGATGGCAAAATTAAACATAGAACGACGATACAGGATCATGCGTTTATCGGTTGCAACAGCAATCTTGTCGCACCTGTGGAGATCGGCAAATGTGCTTATGTATTGGCCGGATCGACGGTTACAAAAAATGTACCGCCCAAAGCATTGGCTGTGGGACGGGCAAAACAGCGTAACATAGAGAATTGGGTGAAGAATGATACATATAGTAAATAAATCTTTAATATTGGTTGATTGCACTATCTTTACTTAATACTTAACCCGGCAGGAGGGACATAATGAGTTACGAAGACGGTAAAAAGCTTAAAATTTTTACAGGCAATGCAAATCCGAAACTGGCAAAAGAGATCGCCGATTACTTGGGCCTGGAATTGGGTAAGGCCTTTGTTGGAAAATTCAACAACGGTGAAGTTCAGGTTATGATTGACGAAAGCGTTCGCGGTAAGGATGTATTCCTCATTCAACCCACGAGCCAGCCGGCGAACGACAATCTTATGGAATTATTGATCATGGCCGATGCGTTGAAACGTGCTTCGGCAAATCATATTACAGCAGTTGTTCCTTATTACGGCTATGCCCGTCAAGACCGAAAAACGCGCGGCCGAGAACCGATTACGTCGAAACTTGTTGCCGATCTGATGACGACGTCCGGCATCACCCGCGTTGTAACCGTTGATTTACATGCCGGCCAGATTCAGGGCTTTTTTGATGTTCCTGTCGATCATTTAGGCTCCGCATCCATTATTACCCGTTACATCAATCAGAAAAAGGAAGAAACCGATTTGGGAGAAATCGTTGTCGTTTCTCCTGACTTGGGCGGTGTGACCCGTGCCCGTGATTTGGCCGATCGCGTTAATGCGCCTATTGCCATTATTGAAAAACGCCGTCCCCGTCCGGGTGTTGCCGAGGTTATGAACATTATCGGCGACGTTGAAGGCAAGACCTGTATCATTGTTGATGATATCGTTGATACAGCCGGTTCGCTCTGCGGCGGCGCCAAAGCTCTTAAAGAACGCGGCGCGGCTAAGGTTATTGCCGCCTGTGCGCATGCCGTCCTCACCGCTTCCGCCGTAGAGCGTATTCAAAATTCCGACATTTCCGAACTCGTGATTACGAATACCATTCCCTTACCGGCAGAAAAGGCTATTGATAAGATAAAGGTCCTTTCCGTTGCGCCGTTGCTCGGCGAAGCGATTATGCGTATTTTTCACCAGGTATCGGTAAGTAAGTTGTTTGAAAAGTAAGAGAGGTTTTAAGCAGTGCATATGATCGTCGGCCTGGGCAATCCCGGCCGTGAATATGAGGGGTCCAAACACAATGCCGGCTTTGCCGTTGTTGACGAACTGGCCCGCAAGTGGGATGTTTCCCTGTGGAAAAGCCAAATGGAGGCCCTTGTCGCTTCCGTTGCGGTTGACGGCGAAACGGCGCTTCTCGTCAAGCCTCAGACTTACATGAATGACAGCGGCCGTGCCGTCGGTCCGCTGATGAGATGGTATAAGATTGCTGAAGAAGATGTGTACGTTATCTATGATGATATGGATTTACCTGTCGGTAAACTGCGTATTCGTGAAAACGGCAGCGACGGCGGGCATAACGGTATTAGAAGCCTTTTTGCCAACGGTTGCCGTAACTTTGTCCGTTTCCGTCTCGGTATAGGCCGTCCTTTAGGCCGTCAGGATGTTATTAATCATGTTCTTACCCCTTTTTCGGAAGCGTATTGTGCACAGTTTGCCGACGGTGTCGCTTATGCGGCGGAAGCGGTTGAAGGCGTTATGAAACTGGGAGTTTCCAAAGGCATGAACCGATATAACCCGAAACGAAAAAGCAAATGATATCGGGAAACTATGTTTAGTTTTCAAAGGAGTATACGCCTATGCGTTTCTATAAAAAAATGATGACGGCTCTCTCTGTTGTCGCAGCGACTGCCGTCATAACGGCGAGCGCGGTCTTTGCCTATGTGCCGCCTACAAGCGCCGAATCGGCGTGCATGATCGATGTTGATACGGGAAAAATCCTTTATCAGGTTAACCCTAATAAATGGATTCATCCGGCTAGCACGACAAAAATAGTTACTTTTTTGACAGCCCTGGATAAGGGTGCCGACAGATTGGATAAACCTATTAAGATATCGCAGGAAGCTGCCGCTACGGAGCCTTCCGTACTCGGCATTTCTCCTAAGGACCAGCTTACTTTGCGTGAAGCTATGCGGGGAATGATGGTTGTTTCAGGCAATGATGTCGCCGTTGCCGTTGCCGAAACATTAGCCGGCTCCGTACCGGCCTATGCGGAAATGATGAATGCGGAGGCGGCTAAAATGGGGGCAACACATACACATTTTGTCAATCCGAACGGATTGACGGCGCCTAAGCATTATTCTACCGCTGTAGACATGGCACGTATTGCCGCATACGGTATCAAAAATTATCCTGAATTCCGGCGTACGGTGAGCTTGCCTTCATATAATGTAAAGTATTTGGACGGACACATGAAATACGTTGAAACGACAAACCGTTTTCTCACGAGCGGGTATAACGGGGCTAACGGTATCAAAACGGGATATACGGACGCCGCCGGAGTTTGCCTCGTCGCATCGGCGACGAGAGACGGGCATACGCTTGTCGTTGCGCTTTTTAATGATGATAATCGTTGGGACGACGCGCCTGCTATTTTAGATTACGGGTTCCGGCGTCTTAAAACGGGGCGGTAAGACGCGAAAAACCGCGGTTTCTTTTTTGGAAGCCGCGGTTTTTTTGCGGGAAAAGCCGTATTATCAGTATACGTTTTTCAACATGAGAAAATACAAAGAAAATATTTTAATAGTTTTCTACATACAGTTCGAAGAAAGCCTGCGGATGCGCACAAACGGGACATACTTTCGGAGCTTCTTCCGCTTCGATGATGCAGCCGCAGTTGCGACAGATCCAGGTTTTCTTTTCGGGCCGCTTGAAAGCGGTTCCTGTTTCTATGTTGCTGAGGAGCGCGCGGTACCGTTCTTCGTGGTGTTTTTCGATCTTGC
>NZ_JH417605.1:47843-51010 GCF_000239275.1 Megasphaera geminata F0357
GGTACCGTTCTTCGTGGTGTTTTTCGATCTTGCCTACTCCTTCGAAAAGTGCGGCAATTTTGTCAAACCCTTCTTCACGGGCGACTTTGGCAAATTCCGGGTACATATCGACATTTTCGTAATGTTCACCGCCGATACAATCCTGCAAAGCGTCTTTTACGTCGGGCATGCCGTCGTGGAGCAGTTTGAACCAAATCTTTGCATGTTCTTTTTCGTTATGGGATGTTTCGTCAAAGAATCCCGCAACCTGTTCGTACCCCGCTTTTTTAGCCACAGAGGCATAGTATTCGTATTTTGTATGCGCCTGAGTTTCACCGGCAAACGCCGCCTGTAAATTTTGTTCCGTTTTACTGCCTTTTAATTCCATAATAAAAACCTCCTTGGAATATATAATAAATAATTATTATCCGTTACTGGTTATATTATATATCAAATATAGATGACGTCAAGGAAAATCATTATTTGTTATCTATAAAACATGCCTATACTGCATATGCAGTATAGGCATGGATGTAAAATAATTTTTAATAGTTTTCCGCACACAATTCGAAGAAAGCCTGCGGATGCGCACAAACGGGACACACTTTGGGGGCCTCTTCCGCTTCTACGATGCAGCCACAGTTACGACAGATCCAGGCCTTCTTTTCAGGCCGTTTGAAAGCGGCGCCTGTTTCTATGTTGTTGAGAAGCGCACGGTACCGTTCTTCGTGGTGTTTTTCGATCTTGCCCACTTGTTCGAAGAGGCGGGCAATGTGATCAAACCCCTCTTCCCGAGCTGTTTTTGCGAAGCCGGGGTACATATTTTGATTTTCCCACTGTTCACCTGCAGCAGCGTCGTCTAAAGCGCCTTGTACGTCGGGCATGCCGCCGTGCAGTAATTTAAACCAGATTGCCGCATGTGCTTTTTCATTATGGGATGTTTCATCAAAGAATCCCGCAACCTGCTCATACCCCGCTTTTTTAGCTACAGAGGCATAGTATTCATATTTCGTATGCGCCTGAGCTTCGCCGGCAAATGCCGCCTGTAAATTTTGTTCCGTTTTACTGCCTTTTAATTCCATAATAAAAACCTCCTGACCGGGAAATAGAGAATAATATAGGCAAAATCAGCCTGTCCACTTATTATAAGTCCATCCGGATAAAATGCAAGAAGAGGAACATACCCTTTCCGAATAAAGGGTATATTCCTCTTAGGGTGGGGGATTATGAGCGATAAAAATCGCTTTTTTTCGTGTCTTTTACAGCGCCGTGGCAGATATATGAAATATATTTTGTGACGATTGCGGCCATAAATATAGAAATCGTTGAAAATACTGCCGTTTCTTTGCCTACTTTCGGTATGGGCAGTATTTCCGTATACATCGGGAATTTAAAGAGTAAAACCGAACCGACAAAGGCAATGAGAAAGAGAAGAAAGAAAATCTTACCCAGGAAAGAGAAGATTCCGCCCAGAAATGTGTAAAACGAACGCTCTAAAGCGCCTGTACCCCTTTGTACCGGCCTTTTGCGGCGGTGTTTCCGCTCTCCGTCGAAGAAGTCGTCTTCATAGCTGTAACGCTCATCGTAATCGTATGTATCTTCATAAATCGGTTCTTCACGGATTTCCTCATAATCTCTATAATGGCGGCGGCTTTCTGCCTGTCTCCGCCGTTGTTCCGGCTCACGCTTCCAATCGTAAGCCCGCGCTTTATCGCGGTTGTAGCGGGGAACTCTGTCATACCCGCCGGCATAATGCCGTTCGATGACGGGATTATCTGCGGGGATGACGGGTTTACCCATATAGTAGCGGTATATATTTTTCGGTGAACCCAGTTGTGCGCAAATTTCATCTTCGCTCATACCTTTGCGGGCACCTTGATGAAAGCGGGTTTCACAATCCGAGAGAATTTCACGCAAGTCCTTTTTGTCGCTATGACGAAAATAATAGCGCAGAAGATCCATAAATTCGGTTTTTTTCACGATTCTACCTTCTGTGTATCAAATCTTTTTCACGTTGTTGCAATTTGGCGCCCTTGTTCCAAGCAGCTCCGCCTGCAAGCATGCTGATAAGGAGAGCCGGCAAGGCGAAGATACGGGTATTCTCGGGCAGGAGAACCAACGCTGCCAACGGTTCCGCGCCTATAAGGATACAGTAAGCAATCCAGAAAAGGGCACACACGGCCACGAGGAGAGATATTGTTCCGAATATATATAACAATATATATAAGCGACGCAATGTCGTCGGCGACGTAACCATGACAAAAACTCCTTTATAGTGATATAAATATATTATATAGTAGCACAAAATGCCTTATCTATCCAGCGTATCCCTTGCGTAAAGGATGTCCTTACGGTAAGATTAAGACAGATTATGAAAGGACGGTGTCCGTTTTGAATGAACATGTGCAGATGATGCTGGAAAAATACAGCGGACTTTTCTTTACAAAGAGCGTGCGTATTGCCCTCATACTCGCATGTACATTTCTTGCTTATAAGGCCGTTGAGTTCATTATCAGCCGTCTTGTCGGCTTTCCTATCAACAAGATGGGCAATACCGGACGACAACGGGGCATGACTTTGTTATCCATTACACAACATATCATTTTTGCCGTCTTTTGCTTTTTTGCTCTTATTTCGGTATTAAAAGAGCTGGATATTGATACGACATCTCTTCTGGCCGGCGTCAGCATTATCGGACTTTCTATCGGTGTCGGTGCACAAAGCATGGTTAAAGATTTCGCGGCGGGTTTTTTCATCCTTGTGGAAAATCAATATGCTTTGGGTGATATCGTCAAGATAAAAAGCATAACCGGTAAGGTTATTGAACTTACGCTGCGGACAACGAAGATCGAGTCGACGGATCACGTTGTTCATATTGTGCCGAACGGTCTTATTGATACAGTGACGAATTATTCAAAGGAGACCTATTTCGGCGCAGTGCGTATAGCCGTTTCACAAGAATACGGCCCCGATATGATTATTCCCGTTTTACAGGATGCATTAAAAGCCGTAGCCGATCGGCCCGGCTTAAAGGCGGGAGCAACCGTCGGCGGCCTGTCCGGCATGGACGGAGATGCTTACTTTTATGATGTTATCCTGCCGGCTGAATGGATTGATTCTTATTCGGTCTGTGCGGCTTACCGCTGTGAGGTGGCCCGGCGATTTAATGAACGGGGTATTGTTTTGCG
>NZ_JH417605.1:51020-94308 GCF_000239275.1 Megasphaera geminata F0357
CCGGCGAATTTAATGAACGGGGTATTGTTTTGCGGAGCCTTCGCATAGGCGGTCCCGATGTTGTTGAAAAGAAAGAAGAATAAAAGCGGAGGAGAGAACAGCATGGCCGATTTTATACGCTATCATACGGGAGATACGGTTCAATTGAAAAAAGCGCATCCTTGCGGCTCCGATGAGTGGGAGGTCATGCGTACCGGTGTTGACTTTATTATTATCTGCAAGGGTTGCGGCCACCGTGTCATGGTGCCGCGTCCGAAATTTGAGAAGTCGGTAAAAAAAATTTTGCAACGTGCCGAAAAAGAGTCATAGGCGGCAAAGAGCACGATTCGTTGAGAGTCGTGCTCTTTTTTATATGTATGTCAGCGATTAACTTTTGTTTTTGTGCAAAATGTTTTTAGAAAACAGAGACAGAAGCACCGGTTTTGTAAGCGCCTTTTTTTGAGGTTGATTTTTGGCGATACTGTTGATATTATATAAACATATCCATCGCTTTAACAAATTAAAGCGATGAAGAAAATTAAGGAGAGATACTGATGGACGGGAACAGCCTGGACGGAGTAAAAATGCTGCATCATGATGAAATACGTAATTATGCACGCATTCAACGCAGATTATTGGACGTTTTCAGCCGGTACGGCTGTAAACTTGTAGAAACGCCGAATTTTGCTGATTACGATATGTGCAGCACAGTTTTTCCTGATTTACGCAAGGAAATGGTCAAGACGGTCGATGCTGACGGTACGGTTCCCGTCCTTCGCCCTGACGTGACATTGCCTATAGTGGAGACGGCGGCTCGCGAATATCCGCAGGCCCGTAAACTTTTGAAATTTGCCTATGTGAGTACGGTCTTTCGTAATTATTCCGGCCGCAGTACCTATGGCCGCGACTTTCTTCAAGGCGGAGCGGAAATTCTCGGGATTGACAGCGCTGAATGCGACGGAGAAGTCATCTCCATGGCGGCCGATCTTTTGACCTCTGTCGGAGTTGAAGATATGCATATCGACTTGGGAAATGCCGCTTACGGAAACGCGCTTTTTGATGGGAGCGGCTTAAAAGAAGAAGAAAAAAGAGTATTAAGGCGGTTATTGAGTGAGCGCGATATCGTGGCTTATCATGTTTTCACGGATTCATTAGCGCTGGAACAATCGTACCGTGATGTTTTGGATGCATTGCCGATGCTCTTCGGCCCTTATTCCGAAATCTCGGCAAAGGCTCGCGCATATTGTCTGAACGGGGCTATGCACAATGCGTTAACCCGATTGGAAGAAATCAATCGTTTTCTTACATTTTCCGGATATAGAGATACCCTTCAACTCGATTTGGGATTTACCGGCCCGTTGGGGTATTATACGGATATGATATTCAAGATTTATGCAAACGGCGCATTTTGTGAACTCATCAGCGGCGGTCGTTATAATACACTTTCACGGCTGTTCGGTGTCGACAGACCTGCCTGCGGCTTCGGCATGAATATCAATATCCTCTATGAATTCATGAAGGACGGCGGGCTTTTAAAAGATAATGAACCGGCCTCGGAGCTGGCTGTCATTTATGATCGTTGTGATGAACGGCTTGTTGCGGACGTTTTCCGCTGGCGCCGGCTCGGTTGCCGTATCGGTATATATAACAGAGAGGTTTTTATCGATACCCGTGACTATAAGAGTATCTGCCAATACAGCGACGGCGTGTACAGTAAAGACGGTAAGGAATTGAGTGCCGCCGATATGGAAGTACTCGTACAGGAGGTGAGATGATGACACTGCATATTGCTTTGGCCAAAGGGCGGATTCATAAGCAGGTAATGGCCTATCTTCAAGAGAGCGGCTATGATTTTCCGACCTATTCCGAAGAGAGCCGCAAACTGATTTTTGCCGATCGCAGCGGACAGCTTAAAGTAACTCTTGTCAAATCTCCCGATGTAGCCGTTTATGTCGAACGGGGCGCCACCGATATCGGTATTGTCGGAAAGGATGTGCTTGTTGAAGAGTGTTTCTGTGCGGACGTATACGAAATAGCGGATCTTAATATAGGCCGCTGCCGTATGGCCGTTGCCGGTGTTGCCGGCAATGAGCCGGAGCTGACGAAACGTCTTACAATCGGTACTAAATACCCGCGTATTGCACGACAGTATTTTGAAAAGAATCATTACAGTGTTGATATTGTCAAGCTTAACGGATCCGTTGAACTGGCCCCGCTTGTCGGCTTGGCCGACCTCATCGTGGATCTTGTTGAGACGGGCAGTACATTAAAAGCCAACGGGTTGGAAGTACGGGATTACATTATGGATTTCAGCGCCCGTATGATTTGTAATCCCGTCGCGTTTAAATTGAAGAAACGCGAGATCGAAGCGATATGTTCAGTTATGGAAAAACGCAAAGCGGCAGGGGGGAAGCGATGATGGAGCGGATAAAGGTGCCTGCGGAAGGATTGACATTACGGGCTATACGTGAAATTACGGCGCGCACGCAGGCCGGCGATACTGCGATACACGAGCGGACACAGACCGTTTTGGAAGCAGTGCGTACAGGCGGTGACGCGGCAGTTCGTAAATTTACGGCGCGTTTTGACGGTGTTGAACTTGCAGATTTTCGCGTAAGCGCCGCTGAAATGGAAGCGGCCCGGGTGCAGGCGGGGGCGAATTTTATAAGTATTCTCGAAGAAGCGTGTAATAATATTCGCGCTTACCATGAACGGCAGGCGGAAACGACTTGGTTTGAAGAATGCCGCCCGGGCGTGCATTTGGGAACGAAGTTTACCCCTATTCAGCGCGTCGGTGTGTATGTACCCGGCGGTACGGCCGCCTACCCGTCAACCGTGCTTATGGATACGATACCGGCGCAGGTTGCGGGCGTACCTTCCCTTGCCGTTTTTACGCCGCCCGATCGGGACGGCTCCGTTAATCCGTATATCCTGGCTGCCGCATCTGTCGCGGGAGTAAAGGAAATTTATAAGATTGGCGGAGCACAGGGCATCGCCGCCGCTGCGTACGGGACGGAAACGGTCGAACCGGTCTTTAAAATCGTCGGGCCCGGCAATGCCTATGTAGCTATGGCCAAACGTCTCGTTTTCGGTCTGGTCGGCATCGATATGATTGCCGGGCCCAGTGAAGTCGGCATTCTTGCTGATGACAGCGCCAATCCCGTTTGGATTGCGGCGGATATGCTGGCGCAGGCCGAACATGACAGACGGGCCGCTCTTTTCCTGGTTACGCCGAGTGAACAACTGGCAGAGGCTGTAGAAGGAGAAGTGCGGCGTCAGGTAAAAGAACTGAAACGCAGTAATATTGCAGAGGCCGCCGTCAACGATTACGGGAAAATCTTCATAACCGAAGATAAAGAACAAGCCGTAGAGATAATGAACCGTATTGCTCCGGAACATTTGGAAATACTCTTTGAGGAACCGGCATCTTATATACCGGCTATTGTCAATGCGGGCGCAATATTCATGGGGCCGTATACGCCTGAACCGCTGGGCGATTACTTTGCCGGGCCCAATCATACCCTGCCGACAATGGGGACCGCCGCTTTTTCGTCCCCCCTCGGCGTCTATGATTTCGTCAAGCGGTCCAGTTTACTGCAATATGATCAACAAGCTTTTACAGCGGTTGCCGAAAAGGTAGCGGTTTTTGCCGATGTGGAAGGTCTGGAGGCACACGGATTGGCAATGAGGAGGAGATTGGATGGATAACAGATGGATACGAAAGACGTTGCAGAAGGCGGAGCCGTATGTCGTTCCGGCCATTTCCGAGTCGATTGTCATCAATGCCAATGAAAGTCCTTACACTATCTTTGATTTTCCGGAAGTCCGCAGAGATTACGAGAAACGATTTGTTCGATTTCGTTCCTGCCGTTATCCTGATCCGTACGCGGAAGAATTGCGCCTTGCCTTGAGCGGGTATATGGGGTGTGAACCGGGAGAAATCCTCGTGGGCAACGGCGGTGACGAAATTATCGGTCTTACTGTGAATACCTTCATCAACCCCGGTGATACGGTTTTAACGCACTGGCCGACTTTCGATATGTACGGCATTGATGCGGTCATGATCGGCGGCAGAGAGGTGCGTGTTCCCGATGAAGACGGGTTTGTACGCAACGCCGCCGCATATAGGCGGAAGGTGGAAGAAGTACAGCCGAAATTGACGGTTATCTGCAACCCCAATAATCCGACCGGCCACGTATGGTCGCTGGCTGAGGTGGAGTCGATTGCGGCGGCCGCAAAAAATCCGCTCCTCGTGGATGAGGCATATATGGAATTTGCCGCCGCCGACAGCGCTGTTTCCCTGATTCATAAATATGATAATCTCATCGTTCTCAGAACGCTGTCCAAGTCTTTCGGGCTTGCAGGCTATCGCATCGGGTATGCCGTAGCGAATAAAGAGATGATAAAGGCCCTTTCCCTGATGAAACCGGCATATAATGTAAATGCCATGTCTCAACTCGTCGGTCTCGTAGCTATGGATAATCGTGATAAGATCCTTGCCTATACGATTCCGCGCATTACAGCGGCACGACGGTATCTGGCAGAGAAACTCCGCACCCTCCCGGATGTCGCCGTTTATGACAGCGCGGCCAATTTTATTCTTATCCGCGTACCTGACGGGGCCGCTGCGGTCAATGCGCTCTCCGCGGCGGATATTGCCGTGCGTTCATATAAAACGGAAGCGCTGAAAAACTGTCTGCGCCTTACCGTCACGACAAATGAAACGGCAGATCGCATTATCACTGCTTTACGAAAGGAGTACAGTCATGCGTAGTGCAACAATAGAACGGAAGACCGGAGAAACACAGATTTTACTTTCTCTCAATGTCGACGGCACGGGAATCTTCTCCGGCTCGTCCGGCATCGGCTTTTTTGACCATATGCTGCAGCTTTTTTCCCGCCACGGGTCTTTTGATTTAGCTGTTTCCGTAGACGGGGATTTAGCAGTCGATACGCATCATACATTGGAAGATTTGGCTATCGTTCTCGGTGATGCTTTAACTGAGGCGTTGGGGAACAGGGCGGGTATTCGCCGCTACGGCATGTTTTATTGTCCTATGGACGAGGCGCTGACCAGGGTTGTTATTGATCTGAGCGGCCGTCCTTATCTGGTCTGCGATGTGACCGTGCGGGCAGAGAGGATCGGTGATTTTGAAAACGGAAATGCTGTACGATTTTCTCTATGCGTTTGCCGTTCACGGCGGCATGAACCTGCATATAGCCAATCTCTACGGCAGTAACAGTCATCACATTGTCGAGTCCGTCTTTAAGGCTCTCGGACATGCGCTGCGTGAAGCCGTGTATGATGACGGAAGCGGCGTTATACTGTCGACTAAAGGAGTGCTATAAATGAATCTTGTCATCGTCGATTACGGTGTCGGTAACCTGGCCAATGTTGTTTACGCATGGCGGCGCCTCGGAGAAAACCCGATTGTTACGGGAGATGCCGATGTTATCCGCACAGCCGATCTTATTGAGCTTCCCGGCGTCGGCGCCATGCGTGATGCCGTACGCAATTTGAAGGAAAGAAAGCTGGTTGAAGTTCTGACGGAGAAGGTTCGTTCCGGTACCTTCCTTCTCGGTGTATGTCTCGGTATGCAGGCTCTTTTTGAGTGTTCTCATGAAGGGGGAAAGCATGAGACTTTAGGGTTTCTTCCCGGTGAAGTCGTGCCTTTCCGGACGCATCTGAAAGTACCTCATATGGGCTGGAATGAGCTGAACTTTGTGCGCCGTCATTGGCTGGAGAACGGACTGCCGGCACGGCCGTATGTATATTTCGTCCACTCCTATCATAAGGTGCCCGTTCATACGGACGATGTGATTGCCGCGACCGAGTACGACGGTGCCGTACCGGCAATCTGCGGCAGGGATAATGTCCTGGGCATGCAGTTTCATCCCGAAAAAAGCGGCGCCGTCGGCAGCCGTCTTTTAGAAAATATATTGACATATGTGCGGAAGGAGTAAGGCCATGATAGTATTTCCTGCAATAGATATACAGAACGGCCGTGTCGTTCGCTTGCGCCAGGGGGTTGCAGGCGCCGGTAAGGAATATTTTGAAGATCCTGTGGAAGCGGCGCGCAAGTGGTGCGATGAAGGGGCGCTCTTTCTCCATGTTGTCGATTTGGACGGCGCCTTTGCCGGTGAACCGAAGAACAAAGACATCATCAGACGCATCTGTGAGTCCGTCGAAATTCCTGTTGAAGTCGGCGGCGGCATACGTACGGAAGAGGCCATTGAAGAATATCTCAATAATGGAGTGAGCCGTGTTATCCTCGGTTCAAAGGCTGCGGAAGATCAGCATTTTCTCGTCGAGGCCGCGCGGCAATACGCTTCGAGCCTGGCGGTCTCCCTTGATGCGAAAAATGATGTCGTCGCGACTCACGGCTGGGTGGACGGCAGTGATAAAAAAGTCATCCCCTTTGCACTGTTTTTGCTGTCTATCGGTATTCGTACCCTTATTTATACGGATATCCGTCGTGACGGTATGTTGACAGGGCCTAATCTGGCCATGCTCGAAAAACTGCAGCAACTGCCTTTTATTCGCCTTATTGCCTCCGGCGGTATCGGTACAATTGAGGATCTCAAGGCTTTACGGGCAATGGGGATTTACGGCGCCATCACAGGGACGGCCCTTTACGAAGGACGGGTGACAATGGCCGAGATCCGCGCTTTGGGAGGAATGTAAGATGCTGGCCAAACGAATCGTACCCTGCCTGGACGTGCGCGACGGCCGCGTTGTCAAGGGAAAACAATTTAAAAATATACACGACGTAGATGATCCCGTGAAATTGGGAGCGCTATACTCGGCTCAGCTGGCCGACGAACTCGTCTTTTACGATATAACGGCAACACATGGAGAACGGCCTCTTTTCCTTGATATTGTCGAACGTGTCGCTCAAGCGGTGGATATCCCTTTCACCATCGGCGGCGGTATCGGCAGCATTGATGATTTTCGTCGTGTGCTTAATGCTGGCGCCGATAAGGTTTCCGTGAATTCGGCCGCGGTCAGAAGGCCTGAACTCATTCGTGAGGGAGCTGAAAGCTTCGGTAATCAGTGTGTCGTCCTTTCCGTCGATGCCAAACGGTGCGGGCCCGGGAAATGGCAGGTCTATATCGCCGGCGGCAGAGAGAATACGGGACTTGATGCGGTACAATGGGCTAAATACGGAGTCGCCCTCGGTGCCGGTGAAATCTGTATTAACTCGATTGATGCGGACGGAGAGAAAGGCGGTTTCGATCTGGAACTGAACGGGATATTGGCACGTGAGCTGCCTGTACCGATTATTGCCTCCGGCGGCGCCGGGAAAAAAGAGGATTTTAAAGATGTTTTTCTCGTCGGCGCCGATGCAGCCTTGGCGGCATCCGTTTTCCACTACGGAGAGATATCCGTTTTTGACTTAAAGCAGTATTTGGCTGCAGAAGGAATTGCCGTGAGAGGGGTGGAAATTTAAATGGAATTTGTCGGGATCGAATCCGTACGCTTTAATGAGATAGGCCTTGTCCCCGCCGTCATCCAAGAAAGCAAAAGCGGTAAGGTGCTCATGGTAGCCTATATGAATAAAGAGTCCCTTGCCAAAACGGTTGAAACGGGAGAAACATGGTTTTATAGCCGCAGCCGTCAGGAGCTGTGGCATAAGGGCGCCGTATCGGGACACAGACAAAGAGTTATCGCCGCAAGCGTCGATTGTGACGGCGATACACTTCTCTTTCAGGTGGAGCAGACGGGAGCTGCCTGCCATACCGGCCGTAAGACATGCTTTTACCGGGGGCTTTGCGGCCTGCCCGGAAAAGATGATCGCAGTCTCAGCGTTTTCTCGGACCTGCAGGACAGAATAGAAAAAAAACGCCTTCATCCGACGGAAAAATCATATACTGCGTATTTATTGGAAACGGGAACGGATAAGATTTGTAAAAAAATCGGTGAAGAAGCGGCGGAAGTGATTATTGCCGCCAAAAATGTTACTGTCTGCGCCGATGCGGCACAGTTGCCGCAACTACGGGAAGAAGCCATAGGCGAGTCGGCGGACCTCTTCTATCATATGGCCGTGCTGTGGGAAGCTGTCGGACTTACTGTCCAGGATGTGGCTGCCTGCCTGGCGGCACGTTCCCGAAAAGAAGAAAATAAAAAAGAAACCGGTCATTGTGACAAGACCTTTTAGAGGTATAACATGAAAACAGTTATTTTTGATGTCGACGGAGTCCTTCTCAGTGAAAAGCGATATTTTGATGTATCCGGGCTGGCTTTGTGGGAATGGTACAACAGCCCTCTTTTTTTAGGGATTGGTGAAGAACCCGTCATAGCCGAACCGACGGAAGAAAAGATAGAAGCATTGCGCCGCCACTACTGGGCGGATGATGAACTTTTGCGCCGTTTTAAACGGCACGGTATCAACAGTAATTGGGATATGGTATATCTTTTTGCCGTCTGCTCTTTTCTTGTTGCCGCGCAAGGGGATGCAAACTTGTTCAGAGGCCTGAGCGCCGATTTTTCGACCCCGCCGGCCTTGCGGAAATTGGGCACGGCATTGAGACGGCGGGCTTTTGCCATTCCGTCGGGCCGGCGTGTACTCGGCCTTTTTGAAACGCTTGTTCCGGAAGATACGAAGAAGGACGATGTTTTTTCCCTGGTCGACAAGGCCTTGTCTGGTGCGACGGCAGCCGTCTTTGCCGGTCAGCTCGGTTTACACGGGACTCTTTGGCAAAGCCTTTTTGCGTGTTTTCAAAACTGGTATTTAGGCGATGCATTTTATGCAGAAACATATGGCAGGAAACCCGATAGTCCGGGCAAAGCGGGATTCCTCACACGGGAGGTGCCCCTCGGCGGGGCCGCCGAAACGAAGGCCATGTTTATCGAGTTAAAGCGGCGAGGCTACGCTATTGCCGTGGGTACAGGCAGAGCCGCCAAGGAGGTGGAGATACCCTTTGCGGCCTGCGGCTGGCTTGATGAATTCGATGTCAGGCATATTGCCACGGCGACGGATATAGAAAAAGCGGAAAAACAACTCGGCAGGGCCTTGGATAAGCCGAACCCTTTCGTCTACTATGCGGGAGCGTTCGGAAGAGATGAGAAGTGTTATCGGGATTATATTGATCATCCCGACAAGTACAAGCAGGGTACCTATTATATTATCGGTGACTCTCCGGCCGACATTCGATGTGCCAAGGCTATGGGCGCCGTGATGATTGCCGTTCTCACCGGATTGGAAGGAGAACGGGCAAGACCGTTGTTTGAGCGGGAAAAAGCCGATTATATCGTCAGTTCCCTCCTGGATATCTTACCCCTTCTTCCGTAAGGGCGGGAACAGGAGCAGGCCATACTGAAAGCGAACGCTTCAGTATGGCTTTTTGCCGTTTTTCTCCTGTTTCAGCCGCTGCCGTGCAGATGCTGAAAATCCGACATCGGAACAGTTATTCCTGAAGGTATTCGTAAGGTATATACAATGCATAATCCATATGAAGAGTCTGTCTAATTATGTCCGAACGGAGCATTTTTGGTCCGAACGGAGTGGAAAATTCTCTATGTACCTGTGTATTATATAAAGATAATGATACTCAAAATTTAAATAAGTGAAGCAGTTGTTATGCGGAGCTTATAGTTGAGCAGCATAATCTGACAGTTTAACAGGGAGGGAAAAACATGAAATCTCATTTACGAAAAGCGGAACGAACGGCTTTTTTGGTTTGCGCCGTAATTACGTGGCTGTCGGCTCCCACTTTGGCGGCGGACGGTTCGACAACGGGGGGGCGCATTGATACCGGCGATGTCGTCGTTCGGATGGATGCGGCTAAAGAAGTGGCTAAATATGAATCGCAAAGCACTACGATTATTACAAAGGCGGATATCGAAAAGAAACAGGCCAAGTCTGTGGAAGATCTTATTTTCAGTGAAACCGGCATAACTCGAACTGTTGATTCCATGGGACGTGTAGGTATCGCTATCCGCGGTGCCGATCCGCGGCATACGCTGATCCTTGTCGACGGACAACCGGTTATCAGTGATGTGTCCAAATACATGGGTGCCGGCGATGAAGCAATGCGTATCGGTGCGGAAAATATTGAACGCATTGAGATCATCCGTGGTGCGGCGTCCGCTAAATACGGGGCCGACGCCATCGGCGGCGTCGTCAATATCATTACCAGGGCGCCGTCGGATAAGCCGAGTTTTCAGCTGAATGCCGAAGCACGCTACCATAGGCACGACGGCACGGATGAAAACAAAAATACCTGGCCGTCGAATTATTATTTACGCGCCGATTCCGGTAAAGTCGGTAATGTCAAGTTCAGTATTTTCGGCAGTAAGCGGGATATCATGCCTGTTTATTCGAACGAGCGGGCTTTTACGAAAGGCTCTGTCCTGAGCGGCTGGTACGATGATTTCCGTCCGTCTCTGCGCTATTACGGTACGTCCAAGAATATCGGTGCCGCGCTGAAGGTCGAGATTGACAAGGATCATGCCATTTCTTTCCGCGGCATGAAAGAGAAAGAGGACATGCAGCGTCGGAATAAAAACTCTACAGGATTTATTGAATCATACTTTGAACCCATGCAGATTTTCAAACGCACCATGGATCGGGATACGTACGGCCTGTCCTATACAGGCCGCGGCGGCAAGGCGGATTGGAAACTCGATGTGGACTACGGCAAAATGAAGGAACGTGATACGGGCGTTACAACTTATTACAATAAAGGGCGCGACGCTTATTCTGGGCAGAACGGCTTGGTGTCGCTGGACTGGCTGGAGCATAAGCAGCTCGGCGTTAATGCCGTCTTAAACTATGCGCCTAACGGCAGGCACCTTTTTACCTACGGCCTCGGCTATACGGAAGAAAAGGCTGACGGTACACGTCTGAAAAATGCGCCCAAGCGCTGGATACGCTCCATCGATCCCTGGGACTATGAACGGAATCTTTATGTCCCTATTGAACAGGGCGGAAAATCCGGCGAACCCGATTCGAGTATTCATAACTATGCGTTTACGTACGGAGCCGACGGCGTTCTCCAGTGGAATCGCAATCTGGAATACTACAACAGCGAAACGGCGCCGCCTTTTCCTTATGAAGAATATAAGGAATGGACCGGTACCAGACTGCCGCATAACGGAACGACCCTCCCGGCCAACACGATTGAACAATATGAAGGGTGGGGATATTTTCCTGCCGGCACCTATCGGAACGCACTGCAGGAGGCACTGCATAACGGCTCCATCACCCAGGCCCAGCACGACCGCCTGCTTGCGGCGGGAGCAAAGCATAAGGCCTTTGCCCAGATACTGAATGATCTGAATCCGGGGTATGATACACACTATCGGGATATTGTCGATATTTACTACGGTGGCAGTGATGTTTCCACAGCGTTTACGCCAGAAGAGCGTCGGAACCTTAAGTATAACGGATCGTATTTTAAGGAAAACTATGACTCCCGCAAAAATATGCTTAGCGGCGGTGAAGCGCACCTGCGGAAACGTCACTTTTTTATCCAGGATGCATGGCAGGTCAATGACGATACGATACTTACTCCGGTCCTGCGCCTCGATAACAGCGATAAATTCGGCAGCCGCTTTACGGCACAGCTCGGCATGACCCGCAACTTGGGCGGCAACCCGCACCGCCGTCTGAAGGCCAATATCGGGACGGGCTACGCCGAGCCGGGACTGGGTGAACTCTATTATAACTGGGAAATGTACGGTTCCGCCGGCGGCAGCCATTACGGCTGGTACTGGGTGGGCAATCCGAATCTGAAACCGGAGAAATCGTTGAATTTCGATATAGGCATTGAAGGAGAAAATAAGAAGACTTTTGCCAGGGCTTCCGTCTTTCACAATGTCATCGATGACTATATGACGACGTATTTTGTCGGACAGCTTATTGACTTCGGTTCGTATTTGGATCCGAACAGTTCCCTGAGTCTGGATCGGCTGTATACGTTTAAGAATATCGGCAAGGCTGAAATCACGGGCATCGAAGCGGAAGTGCAGCACCGCTTTAACAGCCGCTGGTCGGCCAAGCTGGGATACGCCTGGCTCCATGCCGTCAATAAGAGCGATCCCGACATGCCGCGACAGCTTCTGGACCGGCCGCAGCATAAAGTGGATATCAGCCTGAACTATGAAGATAAAAAGCACGGCTGGAAGGCGGCTCTCTGGGGAGATTACTATATTCACATGCTGGACAGCAATTCTGTTGCCAATACCTATACGGCCGCCGATTTTAATGCCGATACGGGAGAATGGAAAAAAAAGAACCCGAACTACCGCCCAAAACCTTCGGTATTTGGAATCTTATGGTCCAGAAAGAGTTCGGTAAAAACCTTACGGCGTACGTAGGCGTCGACAACCTCTTCAACTATCGCGACGACGACCGGGCCTATCAGGACCGACTCTACCGTCTGGGCGTGAATATGAAGTTCGGTCCCGCCACGGCGGAAGAAGCGGCGGCAAAGGCCGCGGCCGGGACAAAAATGAAGAACTCCGCTGTACTGACGGCGGAGGGGACAAGGGCTGAAGCTGTAAACGCTGTGGCAGACAGTTGGTTCCTCGACCGCCCGTCCGACAAAGATGCCGGCCGTAAGCGAGGGGATATCAAGCTTATCGGCGACTACCGCATACGCAGCGGCATGTGGGGCGGCCAGGACCTGGCCGGCATGAAAAAATCCGCTACCGTATCTCTTGACGATGAAGCCGTACGCAATATGAAAGATGAACCGGGACACGGGCTGGAACAGCGACTCCGTCTCGGCGCGGATATTCAGCTGGGAGAGACTGAAAACCTCGTTGTCGAGGGATCCAGCGGCAATGCGGTGGATACGAAATACACGGCCGCGGACAGGCGCGGCATCCACGGCGTGCGCCTGGAGCGGGCCGAACTCAGTAAAAAGGCGGACAAGTGGGACTTCACCGTCGGTCGCCTGACGGAACGCATGGGGACGACAGGTTACTGGTTCGGCAAAGAATACACCGGCGCCCGTGCCGTCTGGACCGACAGTACCACGCAGGTCCGCTTCGGTTACGGTGATTTTTCCTTCTCCACGGGTATCAACGACTCGGCCTACTCGCATGTGGAAAAGGGCATGTTTATGAGGGCCCCCACTCTGTTTGAAGTATTGGGTGTTGGAAAAGAAGGCAGTTCTTTGCGGCCGTATACGGGATATACGGTACAGCCCGATTACAGGACGCAGCAGCTGGACTACTGGGACAAGTTCCTGCATGCTACGGACGGCCTGACCGACCCTGTAGCCAAGGCCGACGCGCGTCTGGCCGTTATTTCCGAGCTGGCTAATCTGCTCAAGGGAGTAGGAGAATCGGGTAATAATATTTATACCGGAAAGGATTACTACAACGAGAAGTTCCTGAAAGCCAACCGGCACGGAAGTGATTATGATGATGACAGCGGTATTATTACAAATCCCAGGATTGCCTTATATTCAATTGAAAACAAATATGAAGGATACGGCGCTGATATGATTATCCGTAAATCGGACGGTACGACAGTAAATCTTAAAAGCAAGAAAGCGGCACAGGCCGAATTCAAGCGGCCCGGAGATTATCCGGATTACAAAAAAACATATTACCCGATTCTCTTATCGGCTATTGGCGCGGTATGGGGATACAGCCCATTGAAGCGCCCAGCTTCGGAGATATCTTCGGGCCGGACGGCAAGGCGAAGATTTACAGCTATCTGAAGTCCATTACGAATGCCGTAAAAGCGGAATATGCAAAGCGCGGCGAAACGATTACTTACGTTGACGATACCGGCAGGGAGCTGACGGAGCAGGAGCAGTTGGATAAAATGTATATCAACTTTGTAGGTTTGGGCCAACCGGCGACGTATATCGGCGGTACGGCGGTCGTTACCGACTTTATCGCCAATTTGATCACTTGGGCCCGCTATGATCCGACCAACGGCGCCACGAATCTGCCGCTGAGCGGTCTGCCGGAAAATATCCTTGCCGTCGGCACCTTTGTCAAACATGATGTCATTCCCGCTATCGACAGGGCCGCCTATATTCAGGTGCGCCGGAAGGTTGCGGACAATTTCGGCCTGAACGCATGGTATCTCCGTTCCTTCGGAGACGGCTTCCGTGTGCAGGAAAAAGAGCTCAATGTGGCCGATGTTTTCGGCCTGGGAGCGCAATACAGGGTGGGGACCGATGCCTTCGTTTCCTTTGACTGGGGGCTGAACCGCGCCGAAACGGGGCGCTACTACCACGGCGGCCGCGGTGCATGGGGTGATTACACGGGCGGCGGTTCGAGCCCGACCTTCTGGGTGCTGCGTTTCGATGTGGGCCGTGCCGATACGGACGTACCCGGATCGTGGCATGCATTTGCCGATTACAAATCCTTTGAACACGGCTCCTTCCTCGGCGGCAACGGTACGGAAGGTCTGCCGGACCGTTATCTCGACGGGATCCGTTCCTTCACGCTCGGTGCGGGATATGTGCCGGCGAAGAACTTCCTTCTGGAAGCCTTTTATACTTTCGGGGCCAGGAGCACGGGACGGCGCGGGGTCATCCACGGCGGTGACAGACTGAGCAGTGAAGCGTTCACCCTCGGTGATTATACGCGCATCCAGGCTACTTATAAGTTCTAAAACGAAGCGGGCAGGAACCGTTCCGTTTTGGAGGGAACACCCTGGAAACGGCGTGTTACATACGGCCGCGCCATTGACAGCAGACGGTTCATTACCTATAATAAAGTAGCTGAGTAAAAGAAATCGGGAGTGTAGAAACGTGATTTTTTATTCTTCGCCCGTTTCGTATAACGGAAACGAAGGGCGGCTGTATAACGCAGCCGCCTTTTTTACAGGAGGAAGGCATGCGGTTACGAAGAAAACCTTGGATTGACGAGGCTGTTACAGCCTATGAATCCTTTGTCTACCTGCATCCGGGAGAAGAAGTAAAGGGGAAATGGCGCGAACAGTTCGCAACTCCGTCGGCGCCGCTTTGGGTAGAATTGGGAACGGGTAAAGGAAATTTTATTTCCCGCATGGCCGATATTCATAAGAATGTAAATTTTATCGGCATTGAAGTCCAGCTCGGCGTTCTTTATTATGCGGCCAGAAAGTGCGCCGCCGCAGAGCTTTGTAATGTGCGGCTCCTGCGCTTTGATATATCCTTTCTGGAAAGTATTTTCGCAGAAGGGGAGGCGGATCGGTTTTTTATCAATTTCTGCGACCCCTGGCCGAAGAACCGCCATGCCAAGCGCCGTCTGACTCATCGGAGCTTCCTTGACAGATATGCGCGGCTTTTGACGCCGCACGGGACGATTCATTTCAAGTCCGACAATGCAGGTCTTTTTACTTTTACGCTCGGAGAATTCAAGGCGTGTCGATGGCCTTTGACGGACGTAACGTATGATCTTCATAACAGCCTTATTTTGAATGAGGCCGTGACCGAATATGAAGCCAAGTTCAGTGCCGCGGGGCAGCCGATTTTTCATTGCGTGGCCGAACGTCCGGCGGAGGTCCATTATGATGAATAAAAAAGCCGGAAAAATGAATATGGCGATGCTTGTTCTATTGACCGCGTTCTTTATGTTGTGGACTATCGGCACGGTTAATGTCTTCAGCGCGACCTTTGCCGAAGACATGTCTTCAGGCAGTGCATTCGGCCATTTAATCCGTCAGCTCGTATTTTCCGTCATCGGCCTGATACCGGCAATGTATGTTTTTAAACGGGACTATCGCGATTTGAAAAAACATACGGCCTGGCTCTATGCCGTAACTGTTTTGCTGCTTTTAGCCGTTCTTGCCGCAGGCGTTACCGTCAACGGAGCCAAGCGATGGATCGGCTTCGCCGGGTTTACGTTCCAACCGTCGGAACTGGCTAAGCTTACGGTTATTCTTTGTACGGCAACCATTTTGGCGCCCATGATAGAAGCGGGAAAACGGATAGAGTTTCTCGTGCCGTGGAAGACTGGGCGCGGCACATCTGCCCTGCAGCGGCTGACTGTTTATCCGCAGCGCTGTCTGGCCCTGACTCTTGTGCTGGCCGTTCCCGTTGTCGTGCAACCTGATGCCGGCACGGCTATCATCATCATGGCCTTGCCGATTCTCATGCTTTGGATCAGCGGCGCGCGGGTCATGCATGTTAAATATCCTCTTCTTGCGGCCGCCGTTCTTGCCGGGCTCTGCCTTCTTGCGGCGCCCTATCGTATGAACCGCATTGTAGCCTGGCTTGACCCGTGGGGATACGAAAAGACGCTCGGGTATCAGACTGTTCAGGGACTTATCGCTATCGGTTCCGGCGGCATTATGGGCCAAGGGCTCGGCGAAGGGATAAGCAAGTTCAGCTATCTGCCTGAAGCGCATACGGATTTTGCCTTTGCCGTCCTTGCTCAGGAATGGGGACTCCGCGGTTCTTTGGTCATGCTTCTTCTTTTCAGCGCAATCATTTATTACGGGTGTATTTGTGCAATTAACTGCAAAGATC
Organism: Megasphaera geminata F0357; assembly: GCF_000239275.1. Taxonomy (GTDB): domain Bacteria; phylum Bacillota; class Negativicutes; order Veillonellales; family Megasphaeraceae; genus Megasphaera; species Megasphaera geminata. The sequence continues at coordinate 67,425 of NZ_JH417605.1, forward strand.
CTTTCGGCAGGCTTCTCGCTTTCGGCGTGACCATGTATTTCGGCGTCCAGGGATTTATCAATATCGGTATGGTCAGCGGTATGCTGCCCGTTGTCGGGGTGCCGCTGCCTTTTATCAGCTATGGCGGTACTTCCCTGATAGTTAATATGGTGGCGGCGGGGATCCTGCTGAATATATGTAAGTCCAATCGCCGCGAAGCACAGCGGCAGGCTCCGGCGGGGACCCTGCGAGAGCTGAAGTCGATGCGCGACGAAACGCGCAGTGTCTTCCGGCCCGGCCGGTCGTAACGGATAGGAGTGGAAGCATGAAAGAACGAAGGATTATTCAGGTTGATGAACGATTGCCGCTCTTGCAGACAATCCCTTTGAGTTTACAGCATTTATTCGCCATGTTCGGTTCGACCGTACTGGTACCCTTTCTCTTGAAGGTGGATCCGGCGACGGCCCTTTTTATGAACGGTATCGGCACGATTTTGTATCTCGTTATTTGTAAGGGCCGTCTGCCGGCTTACCTGGGCTCGAGCTTTGCTTTTATTTCCCCTGTTTTGGCCGTCTGCGCCGTTCCCGGTATGGATTACGGCGATGCCCAGGGGGGCTTTATCGTCTTCGGATTGTCCTTTATGGTGCTTGCCTTGATCGTCGATAAAGTGGGAACGCACTGGATCGACGTTCTCTTTCCGCCGGCCGCCATGGGTGCCGTCGTCTCTATTATCGGGCTGGAATTGGCTCCTCTTGCCATGACCATGTCGGGTTATCTGGGTGAAGCACAGGGTATGAGCAATGAAACCGCCATGATCATTTCGACTTTTACGTTGATTGTCACTCTTTTGGCAACCGTCCTGGGACGCGGCTTTATCGGCATTATCCCTATTCTTATCGGTGTCGTTTCCGGCTACGTTCTTGCCTGGTGCCTCGGTGCCGTCGACTTCGTCAAAGTGGCGGCGACCCCGTGGTTTTCCGTGCCGACCTTTTATGAGCCAAAGTTTAACCTGAGTGCAATTATGATGATTATGCCGGCGCTTTTCGTCGTCTTTGCGGAACACTTGGGACATCTCTTCGTAACGAGCGATATTGTGGGCCGCGATTTGATTAAGGATCCCGGCCTTCATCGCTCCCTTTTTGCCGACGGCCTTTCCAACGTCATTTCTGGGTTTGTCGGTTCCACGCCGAATACGACATACGGTGAAAATATGGTGTCCTCGCGATTACGGGCGTATACAGCACTTGGGTAATCGGCGGTGCCGCCGTATTTGCCATAATCTTTTCTTTTGTCGGTAAGGTTGCGGCCCTTATTCACGGGATTCCCGTTCCCGTTATGGGCGGTGTCTGCATTCTTCTTTTCGGTTTCATTGCCGCGGCAGGGATTCGTATGCTCGTTGAAAAGCATGTTGATTACACGCGTTCAAAGAATCTTATTTTGACGGCCGTGACCATGATTTGCGGCCTTTCCGGTGCAACTGTCGTTCTCGGACCCGTGCAGCTTAAGGGTATGGGTCTGGCTACGGTTGTCGCCATGACACTGAGCCTGGCGTTCCTGTTGTTTGAAAAGCTTCGTCTTGACAATTATCATTAAGGAGAATCGGGCATGAAGGGCCTGCAGGAGTTATTACGAAAACAGGAGCATATGACCCGTCAGGATCTGATTGATCTTCTTTCTTTGACAGGTCCGGCTGATTTACAGGCTTTGTATGAGGCGGCGTATGCCGTCAAAACGGACGCTGTGGGTAATATCGTTTATTATCGGGGCCTTATCGAGTTTTCCAACCGATGTATTAAGAACTGCGACTATTGCGGTATTCGTCGGGAAAATAAAGCGGTAAAACGATTTGATACGGCTTATGGCGATATTCTTGCCATGGCCCGTTGGACCTATGAGAACGGCTACGGTTCACTGACTTTGCAGGCGGGGGAACGGCAGGATGAGCGGTTTATCGCCTACATGGAACGGCTCATAAAAGACACAAGAAAATCGGTGACGGGGCGCTCGGCCTGACCCTTTGTGTCGGCGAACAGAGTGAAGAGACTTACAAACGCTGGTTTGCGGCGGGCGCGCATCGTTATCTTCTGCGTATTGAGTCATCCAATCCGCGGCTTTACGGCGCTCTGCATCCTCATGACGGCAACCATGAGTGGGATGTTCGCTATGACTGTCTGCAGGCGTTGAGGCGTGTAGGATATCAGGTCGGAACGGGGAATATGATCGGCCTTCCCGGTCAGACCGTCGAGGATCTTGCCGACGATATCCTTTTTTATAGACAGGAAGATATCGATATGATCGGTATGGGGCCGTATGTGACACATCATAATACGCCTGTCGGTAAAGCCGTTGTCGCGGCAGGTCTTGATTCCAAGGAGCGGCAGGCCGAACGGCTGCGGTTGGGCCTGATTATGATTGCCGTTACGCGGCTGTTTTTAAAAGATTGCAATATCGCCGCGACGACAGCCTTACAGGCGCTTCATCCGTTTGGCAGGGAACTCGGTCTGAAAGCGGGTGCAAACATTCTCATGCCGATTGTGACTCTGCCGAGGTTTCGCGGGCACTATTTACTTTATGACAATAAACCCTGTATTGACGATACACCGGGCCGGTGCCGCGACTGTCTCGGGGCCCGTGTCGCCGCCACGGGTGATACGGTGGGTTTCGGCAGATGGGGCGATTCGCCGCATTTTTTCAACAGAACGCAAGTACAAAAAGACGGGCCGTAACCCGTCTTTTTGTGTTACCCTGACTTAGGGTGTATACTGGAAATATATTGATTATGCATTATTGCAGCGGAGGCGAAGAGCGTGGCAGATATTAAGTTGTCAAAAGAGGAACGAACGGCCCGGTTTTATCGGACACTCTTTACATCGACTTTTATTATCAGTGCGGTTACAGTCGGCGGCGGCTTTGTAATTATACCTTTATTAAAAGGAAAATATGTGGATGAATACGGGTGGCTTACGGCCAAGGAGACTCTCGACCTGGTGGCGATAGCGCAGTCTATGCCCGGTGTTGTTGCCGTTAATTCGGCCATTATTCTCGGCTATCGTATGGCCGGATTCCCGGGAGCCTTCGTGGCGGCGATCGCGACTGTCTTGCCGCCTCTTATCACGCTTTCCGTTATTTCCGTCTTTTATGAATTTTTTATTCAGAATTATTATATTAAGCTCCTTCTGCGGGGGATGCAGTGCGGGGCGACGGCGCTTATTGTCAATGTAGGTATTGATCTTTTTATACGCCAATGTAAGCGAAAATGCATCTTGCCCGTCGTGATCATTATGGGGACATTTGTAGCGAATGCCTTTTTTAACGTCAATATTATGTATCTTATTTTTATTGACGGACTTATCGGACTCCTGTTCATGCGTTCGGCGAAGTATAATTAGGAGGTATTCATTATGATTTTTGCGCTTCTCTTCTGGGAATTCTGCAAGGTAAGCATTTTCTGTGTCGGCGGCGGTTATGCGTCCATGCCGCTGATTCAGGCCGGCGTGGTCGATACGTATCACTGGTTGACGATGAGTGAGTTTGTCGATGTTTTTACTATTTCTCAAATGACGCCGGGCCCTATCGGTATTAACGCCGCTACCTTTGCGGGTGTGAAGACGGCCGGATTTTTCGGCGGCGTGGCGGCGACGGCAGGTTTTATTGCCCCTTCCCTGATCATAGGTATCACGTTAGCAAGAGTTTTTCTGAAATATGGTGACATCGGTCCCGTCCGCGGTATTCTCAACGGGCTTCGGCCGGCTGTCGTGGCGCTTATTTGTGCCGCCTCCATCAGCTTTGTCCTGCTTGCCGTCTGGAATACGGAAGAAACGCCGGTCGTCTGGGGAGATTACAGTGCGGGCGGTGTCATTATCCTCGTAAGTGCCGTAGTTGCCGTGCGACGTAAAGTCGGAGTTATTACGGTGCTTGCCGGTGCGGGCGTCCTGGGCCTTGTCCTGGGGATGGCAGGATTGTTGGCGGTTTAATCCGTCCGGAAAGACAGTTTGCCCGGCGTCGTTTTGACTGCCTGTCGATAACCGTGTATAGTATACTTATAAAGTAAACTATTAAAGGATCTGTAACGATCCGGTCAGTGTGTCAAAGGAGGGCGTGCTTATGAAATGGCGTCTGCTGAATCAGTTCGGTTGTCCCAAAGGGGCCTGGGGACGGTTTATTATTCGCGGTATGAATATCGGGCATCGCCGTTTATGGGATTGGTGTTTGGAGCAGGTACGGATTGATGAGAATTGCCGATTGCTTGATGTAGGTTGCGGCGGCGGCAGAATGATCAGAAGCTTGCTGGACCGGTACCCCTCTCTGCGTGTCGATGCCGTTGACGTATCGGCAGAGGCGGTAGCTTACAGCAGGAAAGAAAACCGGCGATATCTGGGTAGTCGCTGCCGTATTGAGCAGAGCGGCGCCGAGTCTCTGCCGTATGACGATAATTCTTTCGACTTGGTGACTACTTTTGAATCCCTGTATTTCTGGCAGGATATAAGAAAGGGCTTTGCCGAAATATACCGGGTTCTGAAAGACGGCGGCCGCCTCGTAATCGGCCTTGAAGCGGCGGATCCGTCCGATAAGACATGGTCTTCGCGGATTGAAGCGATGACTATTTATGCTCCGCAGGAGCTTCGGACCCATTTACTGGACTGCGGCTTTTCTTCCGTACGGACGGAGCCGGCCGAGCCTGTGAAAGGGGGCCGGCTTTGTGTCGTCGCCCGCAAATAACGGTCCGCTGTCCGGCAGACCGTTTTTTCCGCGGCGGCGACGTCGTTTTTCGGTGTACGTATCTTGACGGTGAACTTTTGAATTTGATATACTTGTTCCGTTACGGAAGGGTGTCCGAGTGGTTTAAGGAGCTAGTCTTGAAAACTAGTGATACCGCAAGGTACCGTGGGTTCGAATCCCACCCCTTCCGCCATGCTGTAAGGACGGGGAAATCGCATATACGATTTCTCTTTTTTTTTAGGGGGCGAATAAAATGGAATTTTCGCCGCAGCATCTCGTTGTCTGCACTATTGCCGTCTTTGCTTTTCTGTGCATTCTTTTTGCTGTCCACTATACGCGGCATCACGGCAGTAACGATTTGTTTGAGCCGCACTTCCGCAAGGTTGGGGACGGCGTCGTTATCATGGAGTTTTACGGGTTCGGCGCAACGGGGGAAAATCGTATAAAACGTTTTAAACGTGTGTACTTTGAAGGCAAGGTGGTATCTTATGAAGGTCTTAATTATACGATTGACAGCGTATCAGCGGCTACGGGCAGCACGGGAAAAATAGTCTGCGTTTTAAAAAAGTTATAATCAAAAACCGCACCGCAGAGAGTGACATGCCCCCCAAAAAGTTAGACCGGACACTAACGAGGGGAGATCGGCACACAAGAAGGTGCGGTTTTTTGCGTCCGCCACTCCGGAAACAAGTCTGTGAGCCGTGTCGTTACAGGTTTTGCGGGGTAAGCAGCCTTGCTATTTCAGCGTATTTATGTTATATATTTAACTGTACATTTATATCTTAAATCCGGTTTTTTAGAAAAGGGGCAGTGATATGTATCACATACGTGTCCTTACAGGACATCAGGATGAAGACGATTTCGGAGAGCGGTTGAGCGATATTGCCGAAGTGGAATATTGCTCAGCCGCGGAAGATGAAGAGTTGATAGAGCGGCTGGAAGATGCGGATATCGTTATTTGTGAAGATGAACCGCTATCCGGAGCCGTGTTGAAAGAGTTGGACGATTTAAAGCTTATCATCGTCTTAGGCGAAGACGCTTCCAACCTGGATTTGATGGCGGCGGCGGAGAGACATATCAAAGTCCTTTGCCTGAGCGATTATTTTGAAGAGGACGTGGCCGATCACACTTGCGCCATGATTTTGTCGTTATTACGCCAAATTCCCGAATATGCGAGTGATGTGCGCAATAACGGCCGTTGGCAGTTCGGCTCCGTTCCCTGGCCGCTTCATCGTGTCAGCGCAAATCTTATCGGCATTGTCGGCTTCGGACGCGTCGGGCAGCTTGTTGCGGCACGGTTAAAACCGTTCGGCTGCAACCTACAGGCGTATGATCCCTTTGTCAGCGAAAAGATCATGCTTGAGCATGATGTCAGACCTGTTGATTTTGATAAGCTTTTAAAGACGAGTGATTTGATCACCCTGCATTTGCCGCTGGAAGAATCGACGCGGAACATGTTTCAGGAAGAGCAGATGGAAACGATGAAAAAAGGAGCCATGCTCGTTAATTGCGGCAGCGGGGGCCTTGTCGATGAGGCTGCGCTTTATCATGCCGTTGATGACGGGCATATCCGCAGCGCCGCCTTGGATACGTTGACCATGGAGCATCCGAGCGCCATGTTTCTGGAAATGCTCGGACGTCCGGAATTTTTACTCACACCTGACGTGCGGGCTCATTCGCTTGAAGCGGAAAAAGAAAAGTATGATGATGCCGAACGGTACATCCGCTTGTTTGTCGAGGGAAAATATGACGGTATCCCTTTCATTACCTCTTCTGAAGAATAATATGGGTTTTCAGGAGTATCATACTATGAGGAGGACTTGTCTTGCAGATTTGGAAGCTCCTTTTTTTTCTGCTGCTGCCCTGTCTTGTATTGGCAGGCTGCGGCACCGGCGGTCAGGAAAATACAAAAAGCAAAGACGGCAAGAGGTTGCCACGGCAGTTCCGGAGCAGGGGATTCCTGTCCTCATGTATCATATGATCGGCGATGCGGAGGATAACGACGCCGTTTTAAAGGAATCACACCTGCGTGCGCAGATGAAGTTCCTCAAAGATAATGATTTTCACCCCATTACGATGGAGCAGTTGTACGAGTATATTGTTTTTAACAAACCCGTACCCGTGAATCCCGTTGTCATTACATTCGATGACGGTTATCCGGATACGTATTCCGTCGTCATGCCGCTCATGAAAGAGTTCGGTTTTGCCTGTACTGTTTTTATTCCCACGTATGATGCCGATCAGGGGACCCGTTTGACCTGGCGGCAAATTAAAGAAATGCAGGCTTCGGGAATGACGATTGCCGGGCACGGCTATCATCATGAACGCCTGGCTGAAATGAGTGAAGCGGTTTTGAATGAAGAAGCGCAATGTGTCAGAAAGAGTTAAAGGAACAATTAGGCATTACGAATGAATATTATTGCTATCCTTACGGCTCGAACGACGCGGCGTCACAGCGAGTAATGAAAAAGAACGGGATCAAGCTGGCGTTTACGATGAGTCCCGGCTGGGCCAGGTATGGTGATAATCCGTATGCTATCGAACGCATTTGGGTGGGCAATGCGGTGGACATAGACAATTTCAGGCAGCGCGTGACGACACCGCGTTATGAAGAACGCTAAGCTTTTTGAGGTTGAGGTATATATGAAGATAGCTAAAGAAATCGGCAAGTTCTTATTGGTAACATTCCTGTTTTTTGCAGTGACGTCTCCCGTTGTCGTCCTTTTCGGACCGTTTGACAATATTAAACGGACCGTTGTCGGTGCTATTTTGAAGAGCCGTCATCCTCAGTATATTACATGGCTTTTTTCGCAAGAAGAAATTGATAAAATTCTCGGCGGCATCAGTACGGCACCGAGACAGGAACTCTTTGCGTTTACATCGCGGACGGATTCGTCCTTGAAATTAAAAAATATCGATTCCAATCGTTTCAAAGGCTTTCTGCTGGAAATCCCCGATCCGAAGCGAGTACAGATTGCTACAGCGGAAAACCTTGATGAAAAGGGCGACACGACGAGCGGTATTGCACAGCGTAACGGTGCTGTCGCCGCTATCAACGCGGGCGGCTTTTACGATGCCAACGGCACCGGTACGGGCCGCAGTCCTTACGGGTTTATCATTCACGACGGCAAATTTGTTCTGGGACAAAATGTGTCGGACGGCGAAGTTAATGAGTTTGTCGGGTTTACGGAGGGAGGGAACCTCATTGCCGGCAATTACAGCAAGGGTGAATTGATTGCGATGGGCGTCAAGGAAGGTATCTCCTTCGGCCCGGCACTCATCGTTAACGGCGAGAAAATGATCACCAGCGGGGACGGCGGTTGGGGCGTAGGGCCGCGCACGGCTATCGGACAACGCAAGGACGGGACCGTCCTTTTTCTCGTTATTGACGGACGGCAGCCGTCTTACTCCATCGGCGCGACCTTGAGGGATGTTCAAAATATACTCTATGAAGAAGGCGCCTATATTGCGGCCAACCTTGACGGCGGCTCGAGTTCGACCTTGTTTATGAACGGCAATGTCGTCAATAAACCGGCCGATCTCCTCGGCGAACGTATGATCCCGACGGCGTTTATTGTGAAGTAGGAGGCGCGGCTATGAAACTGAAAAAAGTTGTACTTACTTTTATTGTCGGCATCTTGCTTCAGGCGGGTATATATTATTATTTGGATACGGTCCTTTTTGCGGCGACGTCCGATTACCAGATCGGCAGTACGAATCAGCAGGAGGCAATGGGCTTCGGTGTCGTGCCGGACGGACAGGCATATTATTCTTTTGATAAACGATTTATGGCGACCGTCGTCGGTGATACGGTTACTATTTATCAGGCCGGAAAGAAAGGCGAACCGCAGCGTGTCAGCCTGCACGGCCGTAAACTTTCGTTCTTCGAATGGCTGCCTGATCGTAATTTAGCGATTTTCGCCAGCTACGGCCGTGATGACCGGACGGACCAGTACGGCGTTTATATTGCGCAGTATAATCCGCTGGCGCCTGAACGGGAACTCGACACGGAAATTGAAAATGCCCCGTACGACAGTAAGATTGTCGATGTGGCATATTCGGTAGCGACGAATGTCGTCTATATGAAACTTGAAGTAGGCGAAAATAAATATCGTATTTATCGTACCGATGCGAATTATGATACGCGGCGAATTCCCGTACAGGCCGAAAATATCGGCCGTATTGCCGTATTTTATGACAGAGACGTGTTTTTCTATGATAATCTGCGCACCGGTGTCGTTTATATGCTCGAAGGGGATACCGGCACGTGGCGTGAAATTTCTCCGAACGGCCGTTTCCGCCTTATCGGTATCGACGGCCAGGAGATTTATATTGCCGAAGTCAATGCGGACGGTAAGGTTATCGCCGCTTATCGCGGCCGCTTGAGAAAGGGATTTACGAAAATTGCTACGTACAGCACGCCGGAAGATTTCAGCAAGATTACGCTGGACAGTATGCATGAAGCTTCCGATAAAGCCGACAGTCATACGGAATGACAAGTAAGGGAGGTGGCCTTATGGCAAAAAATAAAATCCCGAAGAACCGCTCTCTTGAAGATATGTTTGCAGGCGTGAAGGAAGAGCTTACTTTTGAAACGGCCGATAGGGACGATGAAGCGGCTATATCCGCAAAAGCGCTCGGAAAACCCCGATTGCGGCAGACAAAAGGTGATTTGCGGAAACAATTCTTTACAGACGACTTGCAGGAAAAAGTGGGGGCCATCCTATTGGATATTAAATTGGCCTATTATAAGGACGGTGTCGGCGATATATCGTTGCAAGTGGTTAAAGACGGCAGGAACATCGTTATCAAGACGGCTCCGAAAACCGGAAAACACAATACATAAGGTGGTTTTACAATGAACGGATATAAGAAAATTGTCGTTCCCTATGACGGTTCGACACATGCGCAATTGGCATTGGACCATGCGGCATCTCTGGCAAAGGTTACGGGCGGAACTCTCATTATTCTGTATGTCGCTTCCCTGACGTCGGCCATGACGCGGATCAGCGGTTTTTTCGGCAGTTATGATGCCGGCGCCGTAGCGGAGCAGGTACAGCAGAAAGGGGAAGTTGTTTTACATAAAGCAAAAGCGTCTGTTCCTGTAGAAATTGAAACGGACGAGATTTTTGAAGTCGGTTCGCCCGGTGCCGTCATTATCAGTGTTGCCGACCGCATCGGGGCCGAGCTTATTGTTATGGGCTCCCGCGGCCTCGGCACTTTTGCCGGCGTCGCTCTGGGCTCTGTCAGTACTTACGTCCTGGAACACGCGAAGATTCCCGTAATCGTAGTTAAATAGAAAGTCTTGCCTTCCTGCTTTCGGTTGACGGTCCAGAGCCGTAACCGGAAGCTTTTTATATACGACTTATGCGGGAAGAGCTGCGGCAATGTCTTTATGCAAACGGCTTGCATTTGCGCAGGGGCGCATATATAATTAAGTTTGTACAGGGGAGGGGGCATACTCGTGCTTACATTGAAAAATATCTGTTTTTCGTATGATATCGGCTCGCCGTATGTCTTAAAAGATATTAATCTGACTGTAAACGACGGTGACTATATTTCCATTGTCGGTGAAAACGGATCAGGGAAGAGTACGCTTGTAAAAGTCTTACTGGGACTGCAGACACCCTCGGAAGGTACGATTATCAATGATTTTAAACGGATATCATATGTGCCGCAGCGTTTTGAGTCGTTAAACCGCCAGTTTCCCATTACCGTACGGGAAGTTATGAATTATTACCGTAAGGTAATGAAGCTCAGCGATAAATCTCTTATCACCGCCTATCTGCGTCTTGTCGATATGGAAGCATACGGCGATTCACTTATCGGTAATTTGTCGGGCGGTCAGAGCCAGAAAGTATTTATTGCCCGCGCGCTCATGGCACAGCCGGAGCTCATCATTCTGGATGAACCGTCTGTCGGTATCGATGTACGCAGTCAGTCCGAGCTTTACGGGCTCTTGCATAGGCTTAATAAAGAAGGGCTGACAATTATTGCGGTTGAACATAATTTGCGCGCCGCCAAACGCAACTCAAACTTTATGTACCATATTGACAACGGGCGGGGACATCTCTGCTCGCCTGCCGAATATGTGCGCGAGTATGTTTCGGCCAATACGGGGAGCGAGTCCTATGTTTGAGTATATGTTTATGCAAAACGCTTTTATCGTGGCAGTCCTGATCGCTCTTGTCTGCCCCCTGATCGGCATATTTCTCGTCCTGCGCCGCTATTCTATGATTGGCGATGCCTTAGCCCATGCTTCTCTGGCAGGTGTCGCTGTCGGCCTGCTGGTGCATGCCAATCCTGTTATGAGCGCTTTTGCGGTAACGTCGTTTTTCGGGTTGCTGATCGAGATGCTGCGGAATAAGTTTAAACGGTATGCCGAATTGATACTCGTTATAATTTTATCCTTCTCCGTCGGTATCGCCATCACGATTATCAGTTCCGGCGCCGTTCGGGCAAATGTAGAGTCTTTTCTTTTCGGCAGTATGCTGACCGTGACAAATGATGATGTCATTTCCGTTATTATCCTCAGTGCCGTAACGGTGGTGACGGTTGTTTTTCTTTTTCCCCAGCTCGTCATGCTGACTTTTGATGAAGATGCGGCAAAAATTGCCGGCGTAAAGAGCCGGATGATCAATTATATCTTTTCCGTTCTCGTGGCGGCGACTATATCCGTATCCATTCGCGTTGTGGGGATTCTCGTTATCAGTTCGCTTATCGCCCTGCCGGTAGCAACGTCACTGCAATTACATCGCGGCTTTCGCAGCACGATGCTTTATGCCGTCTTTTTCAGTCTTTTCGATGTCATTGCCGGACTTATTCTCTCTTTTGAAGCGGGGACGGCACCGGGCGGCCTGACGGCGGTTATTTCCGTGATCGTCCTCCTTGCGGTTATTGCGGTTATGCAGATGCGCCGTATTATTGACGGAAGAAGGAGGGAGGTGCGTTAAATGGTGTGCGAAGATCGTTCAGAGCTGCTTCATCAGTACGGGTTGAAAAGCACAAAGCCGCGTAATGCCGTTCTTCACGTGCTTGTCGGGCAGAACGGGGCGCTGACGGCGGAAGAGATTTATCAAGCCCTTTTACGAGCGGGTACGTCCGTGAATTTTTCTACTGTCTATCGTGTATTGGAGCTTTTCGCGGCAAAGGGGCTTGTAAGAAAAAACTTTTTTCCCGATCTCCGCAGTTACGGTTTTTCATTGATGTCGGTCGGGCATACGCATCATCTCATATGCATGCGTTGCCATAAGAAAATAGATATATCTCACTGTCCGCTCGGTGATTTTGAAGCCGTCGTCGCGGCAGATACTGGGTTCGAAATTAAGGGACATAATCTTGAACTGTATGGATATTGTGAAAAGTGTCGTCATGAAACGGGCGGATATATATCGGCAGAGAAGAAGTAATTATGGCGGCTGCTCATGCCGTTGCAAACACTGCGAGCCGTTTTTTCGCGCTGCCCGGCGGTGTGAGACGGAGGCAGGGATTGGTGTTCATATGCCTGCAGAAAGCGAAAATACGTGTACGAATGTTTATTAATTGGCCTGGAATTGTGATTGATGAGATAATTCACGCGTTTTTATATAGCATATGTATGGAGTTACTTGTAAAAACAGTATAATCGGTCTGTCCGCATGTGCTATAATAATACATACCGTATAGACCATGATTCATCATATTCGGGAGAAAGAAGGAAAATGACATGACGGAAAAAGAAGGGCGCGCGACCGGACATATGTCCTGCTTACCTGCAGGCGAAGGCGGTCCCGTTATGAAAGATAAATATATTCAGCCCTTAGCCGATATTTATAAGGTTCTCGGTGACCCGACGCGATTGCGTATTCTACATGTTCTTTTGCATAATGAAGTGGCCGTGTCCGATATTTCACGGCAGATTAACATGGGGCAATCGGCAGTATCGCATCAACTTCGTATTTTGCGTAATGCCAGATTGGTCCAATTTCGCCGTGCCGGTAAAGAAGTATACTATTCTTTGTCGGACAATCATGTTTATACATTGCTGGAAGTAGGCTTGGAGCATGTTTCCGAGTAGGCGTTGTCGCGTAAAGGGGGAGACGCCGTGTATATCTGGCTTATGCGACACGGGAAAGCCGACGCGGACAACGGCGGCAAGGATGAAGACCGCCGGCTTTCGCTGCGAGGCGTTACCGATGCGGCGGGAATGGCGAAAGTCATAAAAAAACATATGAATGCCCGCCGTCCCGTTATTTATGCGAGTTCTTTCGCCCGCGCCGTAGATACGGCCCGTGCCGTTGCAAGCGAGCTGGGGTGTCTGCCCGTAAAAGAATCATCGGATCTTTCGACGGGAGATTTAAACAGTTTTTATTGCCGTGTATTGCGGCAGGAAACTGAGAATGATATTATTTGCATTGGGCATACGCCGTATCTTGAGGCGTGGCTGCATACCTGGACCGGTTCGGTTCTCCGCTTTTCCCGGGCCGGGGTGGCGCTTGTCGAGTATGACCCTTATGACGGGCCTGTCGGCAAGGGGGAGCTTATAATGTATGTGCAGCCGGCTGTCCTATCCCTCTTGCGGGGATGTTTTTGAGGAGGTCTTTGACATATGATGAAACATGTCTTGTCCATTGCCGGCACGGATCCGTCGGGAGGTGCCGGTGCGGCGGCGGACTGTAAAACTTTTTGTGCCCACGGCTGCTTTGCGCTGAATGTCATTACCGCTGTTGTATCACAAAACACACAAGGCGTCCGCGATTATATGGATGTTCCGCCCGCTCTTATTGCATCTCAGATTGATGCGGTCTTTGAGGATATTTCCGTTGATGCTGTGAAGATCGGCATGGTCAGCGTACCCGAAACTTCGTGCCATTGTCGGCAAGCTTGAGCAATATAAACCGCCTGTTGTCGTCATTGATCCGGTTATGGTCGCCACGAGCGGTCACCGTTTGCTTGCGCCGAAGGCGGAAGCGATTTTAAAAGAGCTTCTCTTGCCGTGGGCAACCGTCCTTACGCCGAATATTCCGGAAGCGGAAGTTTTGGCGGAGATGAAAATTAAAAGTCTTGCCGATATGGAACGTGCTGCCGAAAAAATTGTTGCGCTCGGCCCGAAAGCCGTTCTCGTCAAAGGCGGTCATCGTACGGAAGATGCGACGGACATCCTCTACGACGGCAAGCGGTTCCATTACTGTAAAGGCCGCCATATTGAAAGCACAAGCACGCACGGTACGGGGTGCTCTTTATCCAGTGCCGTCGCAGCCGATTTGGCAAACGGAATGACTCTTGCCGATGCCGTGAAAGAAGCTAAACAGTACGTCTTTGACGGTATTGCGCATGCTGAACCGATCGGCAAAGGCCATGGGCCGATCCATCATTTCTATGAACTTTACAGAAAAGCAGGCATGTGAAAAGGAGATATATAATGAAGCTTAAAATATACGCAAAGCGCAGTTTTACAGCCATAATGGCCGCCTGTGCCGTTTCCTGTTCCGTTTTTGCGGCAACGCCGACGGAAATTTATCAATCAGCCGTTTCCAATATGGCAGCTCATCCCGACGGAGTCTATACTGTTCATGTCGACACACAGATCCCCTTTGCCTTAGATTCGGCACTTAATCAGACTATATCCGTGCAGATGGTTCCGTTCCGAGTGAAAGGTCATACGGATATTGCTTCTGCCGGAATGGCCGAATTTTTCGGCCGTGCCGATATTTATGCCGAGCAGAACGGTGATATCCTGAACTGTTATTACCGCAAGAATGACGATGCGTGGAAAGCCGGCGAGGAAAAACTGAAAGACGCGACGCCGTTGGCTGAAAAAACGGTAAAAAGAACCGTGTCCGTTGCTTATTTGAAGAGTGTTACAAAAGTAGCGGATAATACTTATGCTGTAACGGTCGACCCGGCGATGTTGGATATCGGTGCGATTATGAGGGATATTCGCGCTAAAAAGGGTGACGACAAAAATCTGAAAGATATTGAAGGCGTTTTGAATGCAGTGAAACAAAGCGGCCCCGTTACGGCGACAGTAATGATTGATCCGTCACGTAATAAGATTACTCATTTTGAAATGCCTCTTACGGGACAGCTTCGCAGTCTTTTAACCTATGCCGTTGTGTCTTCAGACGGCATGATGACGCCTGCCGAACAGGCTATTGCGCAGCAAGTTGCCGATAACAGCACGGTAAATCTTACGCTTGATTATGCTGAATTACCTGAAGGGATTGACCTGACCGTGCCGCAGTACGTAAAAGATCAAGTTCTTGCCAGGGACAAACACGGAACGGGAAAAACTGTCAATGCGGCATTTGAAAAACACCGCAACGGGACGGGGGAAACGAAATAATTCGTTTTATGAAGGCGATTCTTGTTTTGGCGAGAATCGCTTTTTTGAGGTTGCGGGAAACCAATTTTGCGATATTAATATAAATATTTTTAAACAATTCTTTTCGTAAAACGTCTGTCTTACTGCAATATATATTGACAGATTACGGAAAAAAGCGGAGAATATGAAGAAATGTAAAACGGACGTGACTTGTAAAGCCCGAAGCGGGCATTCATATAAAAAACGTTTTGTTTAAAATTAAATAGGAGGAATATATCTTGGCAAAAAAGGAAAAGCTTATGGTTATCCCTTTGGGCGGTCTTGGGGAAATCGGTAAGAACATGACGGTTATCCAGTACGGTGATGATATCATCGTTCTTGATGCCGGGTTAGCCTTTCCTGATGATGACATGTTCGGCATTGACCTTGTTATCCCCGACATGAGTTATCTCATTGAAAATAAAGATAAGGTTAAAGCCGTTGTCATTACACACGGACATGAAGACCATATCGGCAGTCTGGCTTATTTACTGAACGAAATCAACGTGCCCGTGTATGCGACAAAGCTCGTTTGCGGCCTTGTTGAGGGAAAACTGAAAGAAAATCATATAGGACACTATACCTTAAATGAGGTGCGGCACGGAGATGAGGTGCAGATCGGCTGTATGAAGGTGGGCTTTATTCACACCAATCATTCCATCCCCGATGCAAGCGCTCTTTATTTTAAAACCCCTGTCGGTACTGTCGTTCATACAGGAGACTTTAAAATCGATCTTACTCCTGTCGACGGCCTGTTGATGGACATGCACAGATTTGCCGAACTCGGCCGCCGCGGCGTTCTGCTTCTGATGTCGGACAGTACGAATGCGCTCCGCCCGGGCTATACGGAATCGGAGCGGACTGTGGGCGAAGCCTTCCGCAAAGAATTTAAGGAAGCGACAGGACGTATTATCCTTGCGACTTTTGCGTCGAATATCTCTCGTATTCAGCAGGCCGTTAACACGGCTGTCTTATATAAACGCAAGGTTCTTGTCCTGGGCAGGAGCATGGTCAACAATGTGGCCGTTTCTCAGGAGTTAGGCTATTTGGAAGTGCCTGAAGGCGTATTTATTGAAGCGGACGAACTGAACCGCTACACGGCCGATCAGATCCTTATTTTGACGACGGGCAGTCAGGGGGAACCGATGGCAGGCCTGTCCCGTATGGCGTCGAACAATCATCGCAGCGTCAGTATTATGCCCCGCGATACGGTTATTATCTCGGCAACGCCTATACCCGGCAATGAAACAGGTGTAGGACGTACAATCGATAATCTCATGCGTCTCGGCGCCAATGTCGTATTCGGTAAGGATAAGGGTATTCATGTTTCCGGCCACGGCAGTCAGGAAGAATTGAAGATCATGCTCGGCCTTATCCTTACCGAAATATTTTCTGCCCGTTCACGGTGAATACAGAATGCTTAAATGCCACGGCGAATTGGCTGTGGAAATGGGCGTTGAGAAGGATCATGTCCTCATCGGGGATAACGGACAGATCTTTGAATTTACCAATCGTTCCGGCCAGAAGGGCGGCCGCGTCAATGCGGGTCGTGTCTTTGTTGACGGATTAGGTGTCGGCGATGTCGGCAATATTGTTATCCGCGATCGCCAGCAGTTGGCGATGGAAGGCATGGTTATTGTCGTTATGACCCTGGCCAAGGGTACAAGCCATGCCCTGGCGGGGCCTGATATCGTATCGCGGGGCTTTGTTTATGTACGCGATTCGGAAGAGCTTATGAGTGAAGCTCATGATAAGGTGGCAGCTGTTTTAGAACGGTGTGAAGATGAACACATCCGCGAATGGTCCGTCATTAAATCTCAAGTACGTGATACGCTCAGCCGGTATCTGTTTGAAAAAACGAGGCGCCGCCCCATGATTTTACCGATTATTATGGAAGTGTAATTTTATAACCATGACGACAGCGGAGGTGGCTACCTCCGCTGTTCTGAGTATAATGAAGATTTTGAAAAGGAGAGCTGACAGTGGAAAAGCTACATACCCTCTCTGCCATTGGCCGTGCCGTTATCCTGACTGCCGCCGTGGCGGAGATATTGGCAGTATTTCCGGCTACATTCCCTATGAGTTATTTGATATTTCCCTTGCCTGTCGGCATGAGCTTTTTCGCGTACGGCCTGCGTCGCGCTGTTGTAACGGCGCTCGGCATGACTGCCGTGGCGGCCCTGATTTCTTCGCCGCCGGCGGCGTTATTGCTCTTGGCATTTAGCGGGCCTTACGGTTTTTTTGCAGGGGCGTTTTTCCGCTACGGCTGGTCCCTGAAAAAGCTTATCGTACTGACTGCCGCGTATATTGCCGTGCTTATGACACTGTTTTTTGCCGCCCTCTACGTCACTATGGATATTAATGTCTTTGCTGCAGCGCGCCAGGAGCTGGATGCTGTTATTACCCGAGGGCTAGCGAATGTTGCTGACACAGGTATCTCGGAAATTGAACTGATGAATACGCGACGTAATGTTACTGCGGTGCTTGAAGTCCTGCCTCTTATCATACCTTCGGCTATAATAATTGCCGCGGCGGTCATAGTGTATTGTACGGCTAAGGTATGTCGTTTTATTATGTGCCGTTCGGGTCTTGCTGTGCCTCCCGTTTTGCCTATCCGTTTTTGGGAAATGGGCAAGCCTGTGGTATACTTATATGTGTTGGCTCAGGTCATGCAATACTGGGGGACGACGAGAGAAATATTCCTTCTTAACGGGGCCGGCGTTAATCTGGATACGGTGACCTTTTTTCTCATCTCGTTGAATGGGCTGGCAGTTATCTTCTTTTTTTTACAGCGACACTTTCAGATCGGTGCGGTTACACAGGGAATCTTAGTGTTCCTTTATTGGTTCGTACCCGTACCGACTCAATATATTACGTTTTTATCGGGTATGGCGGATATTCTTTTCCGCTATCGCCGCAAATATCGCGTCGACTGATGCGTTAGGAGAAATTATGCTTAAAAAGTTATTTTCAGGTAAGGCTGAATTCGTTTATTTTGCGGTTATTCTGATTCTGCTGGTTCTGATTGCTTTATATAATTGGGTTATTGCCGTATTATCTCTTATTTTGATTGCCGGTGTTTTTGTATTGATGCACAAGAGCGATACGGAACGGAATCGGGAAATCAGCCGCTATTTCGACGCCATCTCCAAGAGTGTCGATCAGGCGACAACCTATGCCGTGCAGAATTTGCCTATCGGTATTGCCATCGTCGATAAAGGCGCCGGTCTCTGCTGGGCAAACAGTGTGTTTTTCGATTGGATAGGCTCGGCGGAAGAAAATGAACGCCTCGATCGGTCCATGCCGAATTTACAGATTGAAAAGATGTGGGGCAAGGCAGGTTATTTTTTTGAACTTATTAATGAGCGTCAATACCGTGTCGTCTATAAAAGCCTGCAAGGAGAAGCGACTGACGGTGACGGCTACTTAATTCTTTACTTTGACGATATTACGGAAACGGAACAACAGAAGATCCTCTGTCTTAAAGCCATTCCCGTTTTCGCGGAAATTGAAATCGATAATATGGAAGAAGCGGCTAAAGGTATGACTGCGGTTCAGCAGGCTACGTTGTGGACGGATGTGAATAACCTGCCTTGTCAGCGAGTTGACCGACTTGGGCTGTTATATTCATTCATATAATAACGGCAAGTACTTTGCCTGCCTGAGCAGGGATGCCCTGGATACATTGAAGGAAAATAATTTTTCATTCCTTGATAAAATCCGTGAAATCCATACAGTCAATCGTATTCCCGTCACTATCAGTATGGGTGTTGCCGCGATTCCAGAAGAACTGGTCAAATCGGGACATACCGACTTTGACGGATTGGCGGAAAAATCCCGTGCCGGTCTTGATCTGGCTCTCGGGCGCGGCGGCGACCAGGTAGTAGTTTATGAGGATGACGGCGGGGCCCGCTTCTATGGAGGTAAGAGCCAATCCGTAGAGAAGCATACACGTGTTCGCGCACGCGTCGTGGCACAGGCTATGCGGGAATTGGTCAACGCGTGTGATTCTATCCTCATTATGGGCCATACCCGCGAAGATTACGACAGTCTCGGGGCGGCTGTCGGTGTTGCGCATATGGCGCGTCTTTCCGGCAAACCTGTACATATTGTTATGAGCGATCAGAGTGATTCAGTGCGGTACCTGGTTGATCAGTTGAAAGCCGATGAAATTTATAATGATATGATTATTTCCGCCGATGAAGGTCAACGTATTTGTACGGAGAAGACGTTGCTTTTTGTTGTTGATACGCATCGCGGCGATATGACGGCGGCGAGCAAACTCCTTGAAATGACGCCTCATCGTGTCGTTATCGATCACCATCGTCGCTGCGCCGATTTTATTAAACGCCCGCTTCTGACATATATGGAAACATCCAGTTCGTCAACAAGTGAGCTCGTCACGGAGCTGATTCAGTACTACCAGGAAGATGTGGAGCTGGACAAGCTTGAAGCGACGGCGCTCTATTCGGGTATCGTCGTCGACACGAAGAATTTTGCCGTCCAAACGGGCGTACGCACCTTTGATGCAGCCGCATATCTGCGCCGTTGCGGTGCCGATCCGGAAATTGTGCGCAGTCTTTTCAGTGCAGACTTTGATACGGTCAAGCTGAAGGCCGAACTTATTTCCAGGGCTACGATCAGAGACGGTGTGGCTATGACCGATTGCGGCCATTTGGAGGAAAACGCGACCATGATGGCAGCCCAATTGGCGGATCTGCTCATCAGTATCAATGATGTTAACGTCAGCTTCACATTTTATGAGCTGGCTGAAAATGTAATCGGTGTCAGTGCCCGTTCAAAGGGGCTTGTTAATGTGCAACGGGTTATGGAACTTCTCGGAGGCGGCGGACACAGCAATGTGGCCGGCGCTCAATTGAAAGGCGTCACGTCCGCAGAAGCGCAGGCCGCTGTTTGGAAAGCCCTGAAAGAAATTACGGTAGAAAAGGAGACGGAATAGAGATGAAAGTGATCTTGCTGCAAGATGTTAAAAAACTCGGCAAAAAAGGTGAGATTGTGGAAGTGTCCGACGGTTATGGCCGCAATTATCTGCTTGCGCGCAAACTGGCGGCTCCCGGCACGTCTGAGAATATTAACGATGCCAAGCAGAAAAAAGCCGCTGCCGACCATAGGGCGCAGGTTGCTTCCGATGAAGCCGTTGTTTTGGCAAGTGAGTTGAAAAAAGTGGAGCTCACTATTCCCGTCCGCATCGGTGAAGGCGGTAAAGTCTTCGGTGCCGTTACGGGCAAGGATATCAGTGATGCCGCAAAAAGGCAGTATGACCTTGATTTGGATAAACGTAAGGTGGAAATTAAAGAGCCTATCAAGGCTTTGGGTACATATGACGTTATTATTCGCGCGCATCCGGCAATTACAAGTGTTATCAAAGTCCATGTAGTCGAAGGTTAAGTATATGAAAGAATTGTTGGAGAAGCTTTTACAACGGCAAAAGTATTTGGAGCCGACAGCGGAAGAAGAATTGCGTCGGCAGGTGAATGTTCTTTACGGTGCCTTTACAGGACTTATCGGCCCGGAAAAAATGGTTCTCCGTGCCAGTAAATACTCAGCCCTGGCTTATATTCATTCAGAAGATCCGCGGCGGCGGCTGAAGGGATTGCAGCGCTTGGTCTATGAAGATGCTTCGTATGAACAGGTGCCGACGGACGAAGAAGTGGTAGATGTCCTCAATGATTTGGAAAGTGTCCTCGCCGAAATGCTTGCGCGTCAGGCCGTTGAAGAACGGTGTAAAGGGAAGTTTTCCCAGCGTATGGAAGAAAAACAGCAGGAGTATGTACAGGAAATCAAGATGCAACTTATTCAGGAAGAATTGCATGACGTGGAAACGCCGCAGACACAGCAGAAATTGGCTCGCCTTGAATCACTTGATCGCGTAAAGTTGGCGGCCTCCGTCATGGAAGCGGTGCGCCCGAAGCAGTTGGATCGGATTGTCGGGCAGGAACGGGCTGTCGAAGCGATGCGCAGTAAGCTTGCTTCCGTTTATCCGCAGCATGTGCTCTTGTACGGTCCGCCCGGAGTCGGTAAGACGACGGCGGCGCGTATTATTCTGGAAGAAGCAAAAAAACTTCCCTTTACACCGTTTGAGGCGGATGCGCCTTTCGTGGAAACGGACGGTACAACTTTACGCTGGGATGCGCGCGATATGACGAATCCGCTTATCGGCTCCGTTCATGACCCCATCTATCAGGGGGCTCGCCGCGACTTGGCGGATACGGGTATTCCCGAACCTAAACCCGGTCTTGTAACGGAAGCTCACGGCGAGGACACTTTTATTGATGAAATCGGCGAAATGGACCCGCTCTTATTGAATAAATTGTTGAAGGTTCTTGAAGATAAGCGCGTCAAATTCGATTCTGCTTATTATGATGAAGCGGATCCGAATATACCTGCGTATATTCGGAAGCTTTTTGCCGAAGGCGCGCCTGCCGATTTTATTCTTATCGGTGCGACGACGCGGAGTCCGCAGGAAATCAACCCGGCCGTTCGTTCCCGTTGTACCGAGGTGTTCTTTGAACCGCTCGAACCGACGGATATCAAAAAAATTGTGGAAAATGCGGCCCACGATTTGAAGGTTGTTTTGTCTGCGGCGTTTCGTCCTATATCAGTGAGTTTACGGTCGAAGGCCGAAAAGCCATCAATATCCTCGCAGATATGTACGGGTATGCCGTATATACCGGAGGCGGTGCCGATGACGTGACCATTACGATGGAGCTGGCAAAGCACGTTGTTCAGATCGGCCGTTTTATACCGTATGCGACGGAAAAAGCTTCGGACAAACCTGCAGTAGGTAAGGTCTTCGGTCTCGGGGTGGCCGGCTATCTCGGCTCGGTTATCGAAATCGAAGCGGTGGCCTTCTCCGCCCGTAATGAAGGGAAAGGGTATTTTCGCTTTAACGATACGGCCGGTTCCATGGCAAAAGACTCTCTTTTCAATGCGGCTGCCGTCGTGCGTGCCGTGACAGGGAAGGAACTGTCCGATTATGATGTGAATATTAACTTTATCGGCGGCGGTCAGATTGACGGCCCTTCTGCCGGCACCGCTGTAACGGTCGCCTTGATTTCCGCTATTACAGGAAAGCCTGTCCGACAGGATATTGCCGTTACCGGCGAAATTTCCGTCAGCGGTAAAGTGAGAGCTGTCGGCGGTATCTTTGAAAAAGCCTACGGTGCCGCTCGAGCCGGTATGAAAGATATGATTATACCGGCTGAAAACAAGGACGATATTACGGAGCATCACTTGAATATGCACATCCATGCCGTGACAACGATTGAAGAAGTATTGAAGCTCTTGACTGTTGATTAGGAGAACCGTATGGAACAACGTATACCGCCTCAGAATGTAGAAGCCGAACAGGCTGTTTTAGGGGCTATGCTTATTGAGCACAATGCCGTTATTACCGCTCTGGAGAGGCTCAGCATCGATGACTTCTACAGAGATACGCACCGTATAATCTTTGAGGCAATGGAACATCTATATAGAGAAAATAAGGAGATCGATGTCATTACCTTGCCGGAAGAATTGCGGCGCATGAAGAAGCTTGAAGAAGCGGGAGGATTGGAGTACCTTCTCAGTCTGCCTAATCTTGTCGCTACGGCGGCAAATATTGAATATCATGCCGGGATTGTCGCTGAAAAAGCGCTTGCCCGCAACCTTATCCGGACGTGTACGGATGTGGCGGCCGACGCGTATGACGGTGAAAAAGATACAGAAGAGATTCTCGACAATGCGGAACGACAAATTTTTCATCTTGCCGACCGCCGCAAGCGCGGTGACTTCGCTTCTGTCGGCAAGGTTGTCGACGAAGCTCTCGACAAGATCGCTAAACTTTATGAAAATAAAGAAGGTCTTACGGGGTTACCGACGGGATTTCGCGATATTGACCGGCTGACATCGGGGCTGCAGCCGTCGGATTTTGTCCTTGTGGCAGCCCGCCCGAGCATGGGTAAAACCGCGTTCACTTTGAATATCGCTCAGAATGTAGGTGTACGGCAGCATAAGACGGTTGCCTTCTTTTCTCTGGAAATGTCACAGGAACAACTGGTGCATCGATTGTTATGTCAAATTTCGCATGTTGATTCCCAGAAACTGCGCACAGGGCAACTCAATACGGATGAAGAATGGCAGAAGCTTACGGAAGCATGCAGCAAGCTTTATGATGCACCTATTTATATTGACGATACGCCGGGTATTTCCGTTGCTGAGATGCGTTCCAAGGCACGTCGCCTGAAGGCGGAACACGGGCTTGATCTGATTATCGTCGATTATCTTCAGTTGATGCAGGGGAGAAATTCCGAGAGCAGGCAACAGGAGATTTCCGATATCTCCCGTTCCCTCAAAGCCTTGGCGCGGGAACTTAAAGTGCCCCTTGTCGCCTTGTCACAGCTCAGTCGCAGTGTGGAAAGCCGGCAGGATAAACGGCCTATGCTCAGCGATTTGCGCGAATCGGGCGCCCTTGAACAGGACGCGGATCTGGTCTCCTTTCTCTATCGTGAAGACTATTACAATAAAGAAACAGAAAATCAGCATATTACGGAAGTTATTGTGGCCAAACATCGTAACGGTCCTGTCGGTACGGCCAAGCTGTATTTCAGAAGTGAATATACCTTATTTATGAATCTGGACACGCAGCACGGCGATATGCCACCTACAGAATAGAAAAAAGCACGTCGGAATCAATCTTCCGGCGTGCTTTTTATATATCCGTCATTACGGATGAGTATTTTTTTGCCGCGCCAGGCAAAGGCACGTTTGCCGTAGGCCTCTTTGAATTCTTTGTTTGTCATGGCCGCGACGGCCGCGATGTCGAGACGGGTCAGGAGATTTTGTCTGAATTCGGGAATAGGTGTAGGCGCCGGGGTTCTGTTATGGGCGCAGACACGTTGACATTCATCACAACCGAAGATATAAGGCGTCTTGCGGATAATCCTGATTTCCTCACTGCTGAGGTCTCCTTTTTTTTGAGTCAAGTATGATTTGCAGAGACGATAGTCATAGTTTTTTCCGTCAAAACAACGGCCGGGACAAATCTCTTTACAGCGGCGACAATGAATGCATTCCCGTGTTGACGGCGTATCAATTTCCAAGACGGCCGTCGTCACGATGGTACCGATGAAACAATACGAACCGTAGTTTTCATGGATGAGACACTGATTGTCGCCAATAAAGCCGAGACCGGCCATGCGCGCCATATAGCGGTCGGCTAAGGGCGATGTATCGACGACGGGAAACATATTCGACAAGGGGCTCGGCCTCTTTCATGAAGTCTCCGATTTTATGTAAGTAATTCCGGATAATCGTATGATAATCAAGAGAATGAGTATATAAGGAGAGATTACTTTCTGTCGGGTAACCGCAAAAATAAGGAAAGAGGACGACGATTAAGGATTTCGCTCCGGGCAGTATTTTTTCCGGTTCATACCTTTCTCTGCCTTGACCCGTTGCGAGCGGGCAAATCTCCGCATCAACATTTTCAGCAGGCAACTGAGCCGGAGCGATACCGACGGCATCCAGACCGAGAGACAGACAAAAGGATTTTATATCTTTGCTTGTCATAGAGCCGGGTCACTTCCCGCTCTGTCGGCCGCACCGGAGACAATGTAGCTGTATGCCGATGTATAACAAATGTTCAGATGGGTTTCCATCGCGGCGGCGGCTTTCTCAACATCACCGAGACGTAAGGCGTTGACAATTGTTTCATGTTCCTGCGCCGCCTCATGCACACGGTTAATGCGGCTATAGAGTGAATTAATGCCCGTGCGCTTGATTTTGTCGCGCAGTTCGTCAACAAGGCTGCGCAGGAGACTGTTTCCCGTAGCGGCAACGATAATATTGTGGAATTCCGTATCGCTGAAAATAAATTCATTATATGTAGGGATGGCCTGTTCGGCCATTTTTTTTTGTTGTTTTACAAGGAGCCGTAAAATTTCGAGCTGGTCTTTGGTGATTTTTCCGCAGGCCAAACGAACTGCCAGAACTTCCAGAGCCGTGCGAATCTGGAAAATATGAGTCAGATTTTTTTCATCCAAATTACGTACGACAATACCTTTATGGGGAATATAACGCAGCCACCCTTCTTTCTGGAGTTGGCGCATAGCGGCGCGGACAGGTGTGCGACTGACGCGAAACTCTTCGGCCAGGGCCCGCTCCGTCAGGACTTGGCCGTCCTGATATTTTTGCTCTAAAAGCCTGTTTTTTACAATTGTATAGACCTGTTCTTTTAAAGCAGGTGACTTGTTTTTTTTCATCATTGACTCCTGAACACGTTGTATCTATACGTGTATCATATACTATAACGCCGATTCTTGCCAAGTCCGCCATACAGCCGTAAAAGGATTGAGTACGGCACAGCCCTAGTGTACAATAAGGGCAGTAAAAAGGAGGTGCATTTATGAAAGAAGAAGAATTACAGCAAAAATTCTCGTGCGGTACGATTGAAACAACCTATGAGAATGGGCGCATAGCCGTGCTTAGCGGCCAAGGGAGCTTTGCCTTGGCCGGCATATATTTCTTTAACTTGTTCATGAATGCGCCTGATATATATATGAAACTTTATCCCTTATTGGGCCTTGTGTTTTGTCTCTATCGTATTTACAGGCAACGTGATGTTGTTTGCTATGTTGCTGAAAAAGGCCTTATTGTAAGGCGAAATTGTCATACCCTTCAGGAATTGCTGGCTGAACAGGTAAGAGGCACGGAACATCTTGTTTTCATCCCGTATGAGCTTATTTTCTCCGTTTCCAAAACCTGGGCCGATTTTGAGTTGGGACAGGCTGAGATCGGCGTTATTGTCGTACAACCCGTACGGCTCCGCTATCTTTCCAAAGAGGCCAAACAAAGTATTTTTGCTGTAATTCAGAAGGGCCAGGAAAAAGATGATTAAAAGATAGTATACTGTCAAATAAAAGAAAAAAATGAAGAAAGAAATAAATAATAGCATCGTTTTTAACTCTAAATAACCTTTACTATTTTAATGTGATAAAGTAAAATAATTTTGTCTCAAGATATAAAGACTACAGCTGTAAGATATGAAAATTAAAACCTACAGTATAACGTGGAAAGTGCGGGAGGAATGTAAGATGAACTGGAAAAAATGGACGGTTACGGCAGCGGCAATCATAATGTCGGCAGCGGTTTTAACAGGGTGCGGTTCCGATTCGGCAACAACGGAGCAGAAGCTGCCCGATAAGATTGTCATCGGGTTTGACGACAACTTTCCGCCTATGGGGTTCCGCGATGAAAGCGGTAATATAGTCGGCTTTGATATCGACCTTGCACAGGAAGCAAGTAAACGCCTCGGCGTTTCCGTTGAATTCAAGCCCATCGACTGGGACAGCAAAGAAGCGGCGCTGAAGAGCAAACAGGTAGATCTTCTTTGGAACGGCCTTACCATTACGGAGGAACGCCGGCAGCAAATCGCCTTTTCCGAACCGTATATGAAAAATGCGCAGCTCCTGGTTGTCCGCGCCGATTCGGCAGTGAACGACAGAGCCGGGCTTGCAGGCAAGGTATTGGGCACACAGGAAGGCAGCAGTTCTGTCGACGCATTAAATAAAGCGGCGGACTTTAAGTCGTCTTTAGGAAATGTTAAAATGTACGGAGACTTTGTGGCGGCCCTCATGGATTTGGAAGTCGGACGTATTGACGGCGTCCTTGTAGACAGTGTTGTCGGCAGATATTACATGAGTAAGAAACCGGATCAGTTTAAAGTCATTGATCGGAATATGGGCGATGAAGAGTTCGGCATAGGCATGCGTAAGGAGGATACGCTTTTGAAAGAAAAAATTGATGACGTCCTCCGACAGATGAGTGAAGACGGCACGATGACAA
>NZ_JH417605.1:94479-134912 GCF_000239275.1 Megasphaera geminata F0357
TCCGACAGATGAGTGAAGACGGCACGATGACAACCTTATCACAGAAATGGTTCGGTGAAGATATTACGATTAAAGTCCGTAAATAATTTGCAAACTTGCGAATGAGGGGCTCCGGTCCCTCATTTCGTTTGCGTTCAGAGGAGTTTTCATGGATTACGTTCTTACAATTGTCCCTTCCGTTGCGGAAGGTTTACAAGTAACATTAAAAATTTTTGTTATTACCATAGTTTTCAGTTTACCCCTCGGTATTTTAATGGCGATGGCCCGGCTTGCGCCTCTTGTGCCGCTTCGTAAATTTATGGCGGCTTATATTTATTTAATGCGCGGCACGCCGCTTATGTTGCAGATCCTTTTTATCTATTATGGGTTGCCCTTTATCATTGAAGGCCTGCGGTTGCCCGATTTCCCGGCCGCTATCATTGCTTTTGTCTTCAACTATGCAGCATATTTTGCGGAAATTTTCCGCGGCGGCATTCAGTCGATTGACAGGGGACAATACGAGGGTGCAAAAGTCCTGGGCATGACCTACGGTCAGACGATGCGCCGTATTATTTTACCGCAGGTGATAAAACGGGTTTTACCGCCTGTCGCGAATGAAACGATCAATCTTTTAAAAGACACGTCTCTCGTGTATGTCCTGGCGATGAACGATATTCTCCGCATTACCCGCTCCATTGTACAGCGTGACTTCGATACGACGGCTTTTGTTGTGGCAGCCGTGTTCTATTTGATATTTACTTTTGTTCTGACGCGGTTGTTCATGTATCTTGAAAAACGTTTTAATGTATATGAAGGTTAGGAGGGGAAGTGATGAGCTTTATTGAAATGAATCATATAGGCAAATACTTCGGGAATTTGGAAGTATTAAAAGACGTTACCCTCCATATGGACGCGGGCGAAGTCGTTTCTATCATCGGTCCGTCCGGCAGCGGTAAGAGTACATTCTTGCGTTGTTTTTGTGAACTTGAAAAAATTGATAAAGGCGAAATCATTGTGGAAGGTGAAATAATGGCCAGTCAGCCGGACGGCAGCAGGCGGGCCGTGTATGCGGCACCGGCTAAAGTGCGTGAGATCTGCCGCCGTATGGGTATGGTATTCCAGCAATTTAATCTTTTTCCGCACATGACGGTTCTCGATAACATTCTTGAAGCGCCGCGTGTCGTTAAAGGAATGAAAGATACGGAAATTCTTCCTTTGGCGGAACAGCTTTTGCATAAGGTCGGTCTTGAAGAAAAACGGGATGTTTATCCGTCTCAGTTGTCAGGAGGACAGAAACAGCGTGTCGCTATCGCGCGCGCCTTGGCTATGAAACCGGATATTATGCTTTTCGATGAGCCGACATCGGCACTCGATCCGGAATTGACCGGTGAAGTCTCACGCACCATTAAGCAGCTGGCCGATGATAGAAACGACCATGATTATTGTTACTCACGAAATGGCCTTTGCCAGAGAAGTGGCGGACAGAGTTATTTTTATGGCGGACGGTATTATTCAGGAAGAAGGTAAGCCTGAACGGATCTTTGAGCATCCTGAAAATGAACGGACGCAGAATTTCTTGCGTTCTATGCTGCGTTTTTAAAGAATATATGAAGCAGCAACAACGGGCGGTTCCCGTTCAGTGTATTACGGCGGTGAAAGAAACGATGGGAGAAGGCGATTTCGTGGTACTTGTATATGCATTGGCATCGGCTTTGTTTGCGGCGTTGACTACAGTATTAGCCAAACTCGGATTAGACGGGGTTAATTCGACCTTGGCGACAGCCGTTCGGACGGCTGTCGTTCTGCTCTTCTCGTGGGGGATAGTTTGGGCTTCCGGCGACATGCAGCATATCCATGCTTTTTCACGGCGCAACTGGATTTTTCTCGTCCTTTCCGGATTGGCAACAGGATTTTCCTGGATTTGTTACTTCAAGGCCCTGCAGATGGGTAAGGTCGGCCAAGTTGTGGCAATCGATAAGTTCAGCATTGTTCTGACAGTGGGTCTGGCGGCATTGTTTGCCGGTGAAGCCTTGACGGCAAAGACACTTGCCGGTGCGATTCTTATTGCGGCAGGAACACTTGTAATGGTCCTGTGACATAAAAGGGGGAAGGCTTTTGAGGTCACCTCATACCTCATTTCTTAGCCTTCCCTCTTTTTTTATTATAATTTTTCCGGTGTCGCCAAAAGGCCGAGGCACGGTTCGATTTGTACGCCTTCTCGCGGATCCGAGCCGGCTTTGCGTGTATATTCAATGGCATGAGTCAAGAATGTAGTTCCTGTTTTTACGGCACCGTGCAGATCGCTGCCTCGTAAAAGCAAGCCTGTAACCGTACTCGTAAAGAGATCGCCGGTACCGCAGGTGGAAAAGTCCACTCTGTGAGTGATCGCTTCGTCAAAAGATTCACTCATACCGTCATAGCTGATATTTTTGATGCCTTCAGCTGTGGGTACGCTCGTAATAATGATTTGTTTCGGACCCATTTTAACGAGAGCGCGGCATTTTTCGAGCAAGCTTTTTGTTGTCGGCATAGTGGCGGTATCGGGAGCGGTTTCCAGGAGGAAGGCGGTTTCCGTATAATTCGGTGTAATTAAATCGGCTTTGGCGATAAGTGACCGCATAGCAGCGATGATAGATGTATCGAAGACGGGATAAAGGGCGCCGTTATCGGCCATTGCCGGGTCGACGACGGTTAAACTGTCTGCAGAGGCAAAGCGGTCAATTGTTTCTTTAACAAGGTCTACCTGGGCGGGGCCTGCGAGAAAACCGCTGTAGACGGCGTCATAATGAAGATTGAGCTTTTCCCACATAGTGATGAGGCCCGGCATTTGCTGTGTCAGGTCGGTGCTCGTAAATTCACCGTAAGTCAAATTGTTGCTGAATACAGCCGTGGGAAAAGGGCATACTTGACTTCCCAATACGGAAATGACGGGGATGGCGGCCGTTAGGGAGCAACGGCCGAAAGAACATAGATCATGAATAGCCAAGACTCTTTTTGCAGACATACATGTACCTCCTCGAAAAAAAACTGTACTTATATTTTATTGCGAGAATACTCGGTTTGTAAATAGACAGAATCACCGTATAAGACCGCTCAACTGTACCGTCGTCTCTACTATCGCAGGTATGCTACTTATGGTACAATAATACAATCACGGCGATTTATTTGTATTTGTGTGGAGGTACGTATGGTACAGGCCGGAGACACAACTATAGATTTAAGTGTGAAAGCAATGATTTTTTTTGAGGGAAAACTGCTGCTCTTGCAGAAAAATGACGGCGAAAAGGTGCATCATTGGGAGTTTCCCGGCGGCGGCCTGCGGCGCGGTGAAAATTTTCTTGCCGCCCTGAAACGGGAAGTAGCGGAAGAAACGGGGCTGCACATTAACGTGGACGGTATTGCCGGTACATGGCAATATAAGAAACGGAACGGACAGCTTTTGAACGGGTTAATCTTTATGGCTACGACCGATAAAAACGATGTTTGTGTCTCCCGTGAGCATTTGACTTATGCCTGGGTAAAGCCTGGGGAATTATATCGGTATCCTATTCACCGTTCTCTGCATTATGCGCTGGAGCAGATGAAAACCTGGAAAGCGGAGACGGCGGATTTGCTGAAAATTTTCGTTACGGCTCCCCATGAGGTGGCTAATGAATAGAAAACAGATTGCGGCTCCTTTTGTAACGGCATTGGAGGAGTATTGTAACGAACGGTTTTTTTCTTATCATACGCCGGGGCATAAGCTCGGCAAGGGGGGATCAGCCTACCTGCGGAAGCTTTTCGGAGATGCCTTGCGCCGAGATCTGGGGCTCATGTATGCGTTGGATGATCTGTTTGATCCCGGCGGCCCTTTAGGCGAAGCCATGGAGCTGGCCGCCGACCTGTACGGTGCGGGCAGGACCTTCTTTTCCGTTAACGGGACGACGGCCTGCGTAGAAGCCATGATTCTGGCTGTCTGCAAGGAAGGAGATGAAATCATCATTTCCAGAGAAGCCCATAAAAGTGTCATGAACGGACTTATTTTGAGCGGCGCCGTACCGGTCTATATGAAAAGCCGTTTTGCCGTACCTGAACAGGTTTCACTCGGTTCCGACCCGGCTGAATTGAAACGGGTTGCGGCAGCCCATCCGCAGGCAAAAGCCGTCCTTTTTACCTACCCTACGTATGACGGTGTTTGTGTCGATTTAAAACGGATGGTATCTTTTGCTCATGAGGCAGGTATGTATGTTCTTGTTGATGAAGCGCACGGCGCCCATTTCGGGATGCATCCCGAATTACCGTTGTCCGCTTTGGCGTACGGCGCGGATTGTGTGGCCCAGAGTACGCATAAATCAACAGGTTCTTTGACGCAGACCTCGATGCTCCATTGCCGGCGAAATTTGCCGTTTATTGACAGAGTTGCCGCAGCCATGCAGCTCGTTCAGTCTACGAGTCCGCATTATTGGTTTCTGGCGTCTCTTGACAGCGCGCGGCAACAATTGGCGCTTGAAGGAGAAACGCTGCTCTGCAGGACATTGGAACTGGCTCGACAAACCAGGATCGACCTGAATAAGATTCCCGGCATATGTTCTTTCGGTGCGGAAATTACCGCATATGAAGGAGTTTCCGCCTTTGATGAGACGAAGATCACTATTGATTTCAGCGGTCTCGGATTGACCGGCGCAGAAGCGGAAAAATTTCTACGTCATGAAGGCGTAGAAGCGGAACTTACTGCCGGCGGACATGTTCTCTGTCTCATTACTATCGGAGACGATGAAGAAAGTGTGCAGGCACTCGTTGCAGCGTGTCGGGCAATTTCCGCAAAACACGATGTTACGGCAGGTGCCGGCACATATGAAGAAATACCGCTGCCGGAACCGACAGTAGCCCTGTCGCCGCGTCAAGCCTGGCAGCGATCGGCAAAACCGTGCGCTCTTACACATGCAGTCGGTTGCGTAGCGGCAGAACCGGTGATTTTTTACCCGCCCGGTATACCTGTCCTGACTCCCGGTGAGAAAGTGACTGCCCAGTGCGTCACATATATAAAGAAGAAACGAAGTGAAGGATATGATGCACACGGTTGTATGGATAAGACTGTGCGGACCTTGCAGATTATCCCGACATAGGAGAACATATGGCAGCAGGAAAATTAATTATTATTGAAGGCAGTGACGGCAGCGGTAAAGCGACGCAGACGGAACTTCTGCGTCGCCGTCTGCGAACGGACGGTCATTCTGTTATGGCCGTTGCCTTTCCTGATTACAGCAGTGAATCAAGCGCACTTGTGAAGATGTACTTACGCGGTGATTTCGGCGCCAAAGCGGACGCCGTAAATCCGTATGCCGCTTCGGCCTTTTATGCGGTCGACCGGGTAGCTTCATATGAGCGAAAATGGAAGGGATTTCTGACTGCCGGCGGTATTGTCCTCGCTGACAGGTATACGACGAGCAATATGCTATATCAGATGATAAAGATAAATGATCCTGCAGAAAAGGAAGAATACCTTGACTGGATTTGGGAATTTGAGTTTCATAAGCTCGGATTGCCCGAACCGGATGGAGTGATTCTTCTGGACGTACCGCAGGATGTCAGTGAGCGGCTGATGGCTGTGCGCACGGGAAAAACCGGCGGTGAAACGGGAGATATTCATGAAAAAGATCGTGATTTTCTTCGCAAATGCCATGCCGCATACGGTGAATTGGCTGATAAATACGGCTGGCAGAAAGTTGCTTGTGCCGTTGACGGTGAATTGCGTTCTGCTGAATCTATTCATGAAGATGTATATCGATTGGTTGCAGACATCATAAAATAAAGTTTTGTCATCGACAGGCCGGCCGGGGTGTCCGACTTGACAGCAGATCGCCGTTCTGTTACTATGAACGGGCATCCTGATGGTGGTTACAGAGAGAAATCACAATGGCCGATCATAAAATCATTGACAAGAGTAAAAAAGTTATGATAACATATTTGTTGTCATGCGGAAGTAGCTCAGTGGTAGAGCACCACCTTGCCAAGGTGGGGGTCGCGAGTTCGAGCCTCGTTTTCCGCTCCATTTTTCTCTTTAGAGGAAATTGTATATTCCTCAATAGCTCAGTTGGTAGAGCAATCGGCTGTTAACCGATTTGTCGTAGGTTCGAGTCCTACTTGAGGAGCCACGGCCCCTTGGTCAAGTGGTTAAGACACCGCCCTTTCACGGCGATAACATGGGTTCGAATCCCGTAGGGGTCACCACACTCGGGCGATTAGCTCAGCTGGGAGAGCGCTTGCCTTACAAGCAAGATGTCGGCAGTTCGATCCTGTCATCGCCCACCATCGAGAAAAACCTCATCCTTCGGGATGAGGTTTTTGTTTTAGTTGCTTGCGGTAACGGGAGTAATCGCGTTACCGTTTTTGTATGGGAATAGGCGCGTCCGGCAGTTTGATTGTATCAGTGGCGATTTTGCCGCACGCGTTTGTTGCCGACAACCATTGTGCGGGACAGACTCTTGTACGCCATATCGGTGAAGAAGAGGAAGCCGAAGAGGAAGACGAGACCGTAATCCCAGGTCAGTACTTCCGTTTGCCCATAGACGTAGAGACAGCCGCTCGTCAGGATGAAACTGATATAGAGAGCGATTACGGCGCACCAGGTTCGTTGGCCTCTGTCACGAAGAGTATAAAAGCGTTTGAATTTAATATAAAGGGCAATTGTTGAAAATAAGAGAACGCCTCCGACGGTTGCCGAGACAGTAACGGGTGTTTGGAAAAAGAAACCTGTAAGTAGTATAATCATAAGCAGGAGGGTCCACAAAAAGATGCCGATTTGCAAGTGTAAATCTCTTTGCGGATCAGATATATCGTAATCGCGGTGACGTTGCCTGTGACGTGACATGAGGAACTCCTTTCCATACTGCATGGTCTACGTTATTATAGCACATTGCGCCGAATCTTCGGCAGAGGAGAAATGAATAATGAAACCCGTTAAAGCCTATGATCTGATTATTATCGGCGCCGGTCCCGCCGGTATCTTTACGGCTCTGGAGCTGGCCGATAAGGGACTGAAAATCCTTATGGTCGAAAAGGGGCAGGATATTCGTGAGCGTATAGTGACAAGCCGCAATAAGAATGCGCCCGCCAAAGACAAGATGCGTAACGTCGTCTGCGGCTGGGGCGGTGCCGGCGCCTTCAGTGACGGGAAGCTGACTCTGACGACCGAATTCGGCGGTAATCTGGATGATTATATGTCCAAGGCCGATTTGACGGAGAAAATCAATTATGTAGACGATACATACTGTCTTTTCGGAGGCGCTGAACGTAAAGTATACGGTGACGAGCATACGGAGCTTATCCGTGAGCTGCAACGCAAAGCTACGGCGGCGGACTTGCGTCTTATACCGGCGCGTATCCGTCATTTAGGGACGGATGTCAATGCGGAAATTCTGACGAATATGCGCGATTTCCTTGAAGGTAAAGTAGATATCATGGCCGATACGGCAGTGGAACACATTGTGGCGAAAGAGGATGAAATCAAAGGGGTCATCATTGGCGGGCAGCTTTACAGCTGTCGTTATCTTGTCAGCGCTCCCGGCCGCGAGGGATCCGAATGGTTTATGGAAGAAGCGGAAAAACTCGGTATTCAGTTGACCAGTAACGCCGTGGATATCGGTGTGCGTGTGGAAATGCCGGCGGAAGTTCTGGAATCTATTACAGATGTCATCTATGAGTCGAAGCTTGTTTATTTCAGCCGTTCATTTGATGACCGCGTGCGCACGTTTTGCATGACCCCTTTGATTTCGTTGTTGAAGAAAATAATGACGGCCTGCTTACGGTAAACGGCCATAGTTATGCCCATAAGAAGAGTGAAAATACGAATTTTGCCGTTCTTGTTTCCAAAAAATTTACAGAACCTTTCAGGGAACCGATTAAATACGGTAAATATATTGCCAACCTTGCGAATATTCTCGGAGGCGGCGTTATAGTGCAGCGTCTGGGGGATCTTAATGACGGCCGTCGTTCTACGCCTGAACGAATCATGCGCGGACTCGTCCGCCCGACTATGGATAAGGCAACGCCCGGTGACTTGTCGCTTGTTTTACCGTACAGGCACTTGCAGGATATTAAAGAAATGCTTGAAGCGCTGGATAAGGTGGCGCCCGGCGCCAATTCGCGGCATACTCTTTTATACGGGGTGGAAGTTAAATTCTACTCGAACCGCATTGAATTGAGCCCGAATCTGGAAACGAAGATTAAGAATTTTTTTGCTATCGGCGACGGCGCCGGGATTACACGCGGCCTTATTCAGGCATCGGCGGCAGGCGTAACGGTCGGGCGGGAAATAGCCGTCCGTGAACGGGAACGTCGTTAAGGATACTGTATTTAATGCCGGAACGGGGCGTCATATTTTAATAGCCATGGGGACCTGTCTGTTGCGGGCTGTTTGATATCTACTTTCCTCAAGGATGGACCATGTTTTGTCATCCCTGTCGGGAGCGGAAAGGTTCAGCCAAAAAATAAGTGACCTTTTAATCATTAAAAAGAGTAATCATACTTTGCATAATTTATTACCATCCATAATCGGCAGACTGCTGATTATGGATATTTTTTATAAATATTATGCGAAAAATGAGAACAAAGATATAATATATAAAGTCTATACAGAAAGGAGGTCAGTCAGTATGAATTTTTGGAAAGAGCGGATTTCAAGACGGCAGCTTATTAAGAGTGCGGTCGCCGCTACAGCCGCCGCCACTGCAGTGCCGAACCTGATTTCGGCGGGTTATACGCCGTTTAAATCCGATTCTTTGGATGTCTGGACTTGCGGGGGATTATCGGAAGCTTTTCTTCAGATAAATGATTTATATGAAGCGAAAACCGGGCATAATATTCAATATACGGGTGCGTTTGCGGGCGCACTGGGCAAGGCTCTGTTGACCCTTAAAGGGCAGACCGAGGTTTTCGGTGCGCGCGGCCTGGAGCTGGCGCAGAATATGCGCAAAAAAGGTATCAGCCTCGGGTTTAAACCGCTTTGTTTTACAGATTATGTCATTGCAGTACCGAAGGGCAATCCGGCAGGCATTCGTGACCTTAAAGATTTGTCCGAACCGGGTGTTCGGGTTATGTTGCCTTTAGGCGCGTCTCCACCGGGCAGCGCCTCCGTTCAGGGGATTTTGAAAAAGTCGGGCCTTACGGATCCGATCATGCAAAACATGACTGTCAATGAAACGTGTGTTATCAAGATGCTGTGCGGTCTCATTGAGGGCAAAGGCGATGTTTCCATCATTGAAAAACGGCTTACCACGCATGCTCGTTTCAAAGATAAGATTGAATACATGCCTATTGAACCGAAATTTATCCCGCCTGCACCGCTTACTTTTACTATTAATATCATGAAGTATGTTCAGGATAAAAAGCTGGCAGATGACTATGCGGATTTTGTCCGTTCCGAAGAAGGCCAGTCAATTCTTGAGAAGGGCGGTTTCACGTCCGTTCATTCGGCTCGCGGTCTGGATTTAATAGAAAGGTTCGGCGTAAAAGATGTCCAATAATGCAAAAACAAAAGAATTTTACCTCCCCAAGCTGCGTCGTCTTGTACAACTCGTTTTCCTCGCAGTCATGGGCAAATGGATCTATTACGGAATATTCCGATGTCCCTTTATCGTTCCCTTTGTCAATTGTGAACGATGTCCTGTCATCACCTGTTGGGGACGTATTACCGCTTACTTCTTCGGTTTCTGGCTCTTTATTCCGCTTCTGGCCGTCTTTTTGGGACGTGCTTTCTGCGGTTGGCTCTGTCCGAGCGGTTTTGTCAATCAACTGCTCGGTAAATTGGCTGTTACGAAGTTGAAAGTTCGTAATAAGTACATGCGTTTGGCACAAATCGGCATGGTTCTGACCGTCTTCATCGGGTTGTGGGTATACTTTGCCTATGATAACCCGCGCGTCATGATTCCGATCCGTACGAGTGATGAATATTTTAATGCCGTCATCATGTCCGTCCGGTTTTCCGATTGGTACTGGGCCGTTCGTACGGTTATAGTCGTTTCGCTCATTGCGGCGTCACTTATTATTGCCAACTTCTGGTGTCGTTTTGTATGTCCCGTCGGCGGAGCGATGGAACTTGTCCGCAAGATTTCTCTTTTCCGCGTTTATAAGACGGCAGCCTGCGACAATTGTGATGCATGTTTGCGTAAGTGTGAAATGGGTACGCGTCCTGACGAAATGAACTGTACTAATTGCGGTGATTGCCTGAATGTGTGTCATGCCGATGCCATCAAATTCGGGCGAAAGGGTAAAAATGATGACAGGCAGTAAGACGCAGTCCTTCCTTAATAATCACCCCTGCTTCAATAAGGAAGCGTCTGTCAATTGGGGCCGCGTACATTTGCCGGTTGCGCCGCACTGCAATATCCAATGTAATTTCTGTAACCGGATGTATGATTGTGCCAACGAAAATCGTCCCGGCGTAACCCAAAAGGTATACAAACCTGACGAAACGGTCCCGTATCTGGAAAAACTTTTTGCAAAGCGCAGTGATATTTCCGTTATCGGTATTGCCGGACCGGGGGATCCTATGGCTGATGCCGATGAAACTCTGACTACTTTCGAGAAGTGTAAGGCCCGGTTTCCTCACCTTATGCTCTGTCTCTCAACGAACGGACTGGCGTTGCCCGAACATATTGATGAAATCATTTCTGTAGGCGTCAGTCACGTGACCGTTACGGTTAATGCGGTTCGGCCCGAAGTAGGCGCCGATGTCTATGCGTGGGTGCGTTACAACGGCATAACTTATAAAGGCATTGAAGGTGCGAGAATTCTCTTGGAACGCCAGGATGAAGGTATTCGGAAGTTGAAAAAAAAGGGCATGATCGTAAAAATCAATACAGTCGTCATTCCCGAGGTCAATATGGATCATGTTCCCGAAATCGCGGCCAAGGCGAAGGCCTGGGGCGCGAATATTATGAACTGTATGGCCATGATTCCCGTTCACGACACTCCTTTTGCAGGCAAAAAAACACCGTCTCAGAAAGACATTCATCGCTTGCGTCAATTTATCGGGCAAAATATGCGGCAAATGACCCATTGCAGTCGTTGCCGTGCCGATGCCTGCGGTAAACTCGGGGCAGAATAGACGATAAAAGACCTGGCCGGAAGAGCAGGTCTTTTACTCCGTCAGCCGCAAATGGTATGTAATGCTTTTATGGCTGTAGCAATGTCCTCTTTTGTGTTAAAATAACCAAAAGAAAAGCGTACAGTTCCGCAGGGGAAAGTGCCTAAGGTCTTATGGGCCGACGGTGCGCAGTGAAGGCCGACGCGAGTTAAAATGCCGTATTCCGACTCTAAGCGAACGGCTATTTCCGAGTTGTCCATGTCCTCGGCAGCTATGGAAACGACGGCTGTACGATCAATGATATCCGTCCTGCCGGCAACGGTAATGCTTGTCATATCGGAGATTCCCGTGAGAAAGTGTTCTGTTAAAGACAGTTCCTTTTTATGGATGGTTTCGATACCTTCCGTGCGGACGAATTCCAGGGCCGCATGAAGACCGATAATCCCGGGAAGGTTCAGCGTGCCCGCTTCGAACTTATCCGGCAGAAAATCCGGCATCTCTTCCGTATGAGAGAGGCTGCCTGTGCCGCCTGCAAAAGGGGTGTCATTACTTCGGCGAGTTCATCGGTGATGACAAAACCGCCGATGCCCTGCGGGCCGAGGAGCCCTTTGTGACCGGTAAAGCAGAGGACGCCAATGTTCATCTCCGCCATATTGATGGGGACTGTCCCCGCCGTTTGCGCCGCGTCAACAATAAAGAAGAGATTATGCTTCCTGCAGAACGCGCCTACTTCTTTTAAAGGCATAACGGTACCGCATACATTAGAAGCATGGGTCATGACTACGGCTTTTGTTTCGGGCCGGACATAGTTGTCCATCTCTGTGAGGATAAGGCTGCCGTCTTTATGACAGGGAAGCCTGTCAAAGGTAAGGCCTTCTTTTTCCAGTTGCACGATCGGACGCATAACGGCATTGTGCTCCATTTCCGAAACAAGGAGATGGTCACCTCTGCCAAAGAGTCCTTTTATGACCATGTTTAAACTCATAGTTACATTCTGTGTAAAAATAACATTTTTCACGTCGCTGCCGCCGAAGAGTTCTTTCAGCCAGAGTCGGGTCATGAAGACTTTTTCTTCCGTGTCGTAAGCGGGAGCATAAGAACCGCGGTTGATATTGACCCCGCTGTTTGTGATGAAATCACTCATGGCGGCGGGTACGGCCGCCGGTTTCGGAAAGGTTGTCGCGCCGTTGTCCAAGTATATTCTTTGCATTTTCTGTCTCCTCCATGTAAATTCCCTTACTCCGTTCAGTATAGTGGACATGGGGAGGTTTTTCAAATATCCGGATGAGAAATATTAATAAGGATATTTAAATACAGAAAAATAAAATATGTAATGCAGAACGGTGCAGTTTTCGGATTTGAAAGGAGGATTTATTTTGGAATTAACACATGAAAAACGAGCTATTATCATTGCCGGTTTAATCATCGGCGCTATCGCCGGATTCCTGGTTCTTGCCGGAAATCCCGCAAACATGGGTTTTTGCATTGCCTGCTTTGTCCGCGATACTGTCGGCGGGCTGGGGTTGCACCGCGCCGCGCCTGTACAGTATATTCGTCCTGAAATTGTCGGTCTTATTTTAGGTTCGTTCTTCTTATCGCTTATCCGCGGTGAACATCAGACGAAAGGCGGTTCGTCGCCGCTGACGCGTTTTGTCCTCGGCTTTTTCGTCATGATCGGATGCCTCATGTTCCTGGGTTGCCCCTTCCGCCTGATTCTTCGTCTTGCCGGGGGTGACTGGAATGCCGTTATGGGATTTGTCGGTTTTGCTGTCGGCATCGGTATCGGCACGATTTTCCTTAAAAGAGGATATTCTCTGAAACGCACATATACGCTTACCAAACTTGATTCGGCAGCGATGCCGGCTATTACGGCTGTTTTATTGATTCTTCTCGTTACGGCCCCCGCCTTTATCTTCTTCAGTGAAAAAGGTCCCGGTGCAACGCATGCATTCTGGGCGGTATCCCTTATTGCCGGTCTCGTAGTCGGCGGCTTGGCGCAGTATACGCGCCTTTGCATGGTCGGCGGTATTCGTGATATAATTTTGTTCCACGAAACAAAATTGATTATGGGGTTTGTAGCTGTATTTGTTGCGGCATTTCTCGTAAATCTCGCATTCGGCAACTTCCATCCGGGCTTCGCTAATCAGCCCATTGCCCATACAGACGGCCTGTGGAACCTTCTCGGCATGGCACTTGCCGGTTTCGGCAGCATTCTTCTCGGCGGTTGCCCTTTACGCCAGCTCATTTTAACGGGCGAAGGCAACTCCGACTCGGCAATTGCCGTTCTCGGACTCGCGACAGGTGCGGCATTTTCGCATAATTTCGGCTTGGCCGCTTCCGGTGCGGGCCCGACATTTAACGGTGAAGTGGCTGTTATTTTCGGGTTTGTCATAGCATTCATTATCGCCGTCGCAAATACGCGTAAGCAAAACGCGTAAAAAGGAGGGATTACGATGATAGACGCAAGAGGATATTCTTGCCCTGAACCGGTCATTATGGCAAAAAAAGCGTTGGAATCCGGTGAACAGGAATATGAAATGATGGTTGACACTCATACGGCCATGGAAAATGTAACTCGTTATGTATCGCGTAACGGGTATGCCGTTACTTCCACCCCGGAAGGCGGCGATTTCCGGCTCGTTTTTAAAAAGAAATAGAGACGAAGAAACAGGTGTGATCATGCGTTATATCGCTACTTTTTACTCGCACTTCGGTGCCATTCGTTTTAAAAACGAAGCGCACTCTTCGGTGACGTCGATTGAATTGATGCCCGTGCCGCGAAACCTGAGTTCGTCTTGCGGCACGTGTGCCCGTTTCGAGGCACCTGACGACTATACCTATCAATGCGATGAAAGTGGTGAAGTCGAACAGGTCGTTCGTGAAACGGACAACGGTTTTGAACAGATTTACAGTTCGACATAAAGGGTGATTACAATGAGCAGTAATATTAAATTAACGGAAATGGCGTCCTGCGCCGGCTGAGGCGCTAAAATCGGCGCCGGTGTACTGGCGCAAATGTTGGACGGCATTCCCCGCCACCACGATGATCGTCTTATCGTAGGGTATGATAAGAGTGACGATGCCTCTGTCTATGTAGTGCGCGACGATTTGGCGATTGTTCAGTCCGTCGACTTTTTTCCTCCTATCGTAGACGATCCGTATACGTTCGGACAGATTGCGGCAGCAAACTCGTTAAGCGATATTTTCGCTATGGGCGCTGAACCGAAACTGGCAATGAATGTTATGGCTATCAATTCGGCCATGGGGCAGGAGGCTGTGCGGGACCTTTTGCAGGGAGGCTACAGTAAGGCTTATGAAGCGGGCGTGCTTATTACGGGAGGGCATACCATTGAAGATAAAGAACCGAAGTACGGCCTTTCCGTAACCGGTTTCATGCATCCCGCTCAACTTCTCAGCAACTCGTCAGCCAGGGAAGGAGATATCTTGCTTCTGACGAAGCCGCTTGGCGTCGGTATTTTGACGACGGCCGCCAAGGTAGGCCTTGTTGATGAAACATTGGAACGGCAGCTCTTCAAAGAAATGGCGGAACTCAACAAGTACGGCCGTGATATCATGATCAAGTATGATGTACACAGCTGTACGGATATTACCGGATTCGGCCTTATGGGGCATGCTTATGAAATGGCGTCGGGAAGCGGTGTGACCATTCACCTGGATGCGGCGGACGTGCCGTATCATGAAGAAGCGATTGCAATGGCAGAGCAGGGATTCATTCCTGCCGGAGCTTATCGCAACCGTGATTATACGGAAGGCCATGTTCGCATAGAAGGTAATGTGAGCGCCCCGGTTCTGGATATTCTCTATGATCCGCAAACTTCCGGCGGCCTCATGATCGCTGTCAGTGAAAAAGACGCAATCGCTTTGGAAAGAGAATTGAAGGGCAGCCTGCCGTGCGGGCAAATCATCGGCCATGTAACGGCAAAAGAAGATGCTGACCTTGTTATTGACTAGGTGTATTGAAGAAGGCATACATCGTGTGATGCATGCCTTCTTTTTGTATATATTTGTGTAAATAATCCCGTGAATGAGCGGGATGTTTTAGCCGTAAGAAACGGACAGATCCTTAATGAATGATTAAAATTGATCAATCCCGCCACATGGGCTTTTC
This sequence comes from Megasphaera geminata F0357, assembly GCF_000239275.1. Taxonomy (GTDB): domain Bacteria; phylum Bacillota; class Negativicutes; order Veillonellales; family Megasphaeraceae; genus Megasphaera; species Megasphaera geminata. The sequence continues at coordinate 109,653 of NZ_JH417605.1, forward strand.
TGGAGCTGAAACGGGCGGCCTTTCGGAAACGCGCTTCAGTAAAAGTTGTACCGGAGTGCACGATACTGAGATAAGTTAAAAGACATAAAAAAATCGCCTGATATGGTGTATAATAAAGAATATAAATTATATTCATGCTTGCGCACAAAGGAGAGAGTTAACGTGATTGAACGCTATACCAATGAAGCAATGGGTCATATTTGGAGTGAACAGAACGAATGGGATACGCTGAAACTGGTGGAAATCCTTGCCAGTGAAGCACAGGCCGAACTCGGCAATATTCCGAAAAAAGCAGCTGAAGAAATTCGTGAAAAAGCGGCTTTCTCCGTTGAACGCATTCATGAAATAGAAGCGGAAACGCATCATGATATTGCCGCTTTTGTTTCCAACCTTTCCGAAAATATCGGCGAAGCAGGAAAATATGTCCATCTCGGACTCACGTCTACAGATGTTAAGGATACGGCTTTGGGTTACATGTTAAAACAAGCTTCTGAGATTCTCCTGGCAAGGATTTGGAAGCATTCCGTAATGTCTTACGCCGTCGTGCCGTTGAATTTAAATATACGCCGACTATCGGGCGTACGCACGGCATTCATGCCGAAGCGACAACTTTCGGCTTAAAGCTCTGCGTGTGGCTTGCCGAAACGGAACGCAATATTAAACGCATGAAGCGTGCGAAAAATGTCGTTTCTGTCGGCAAAATTTCCGGTGCCGTCGGTACTTATGCGGATATAGATCCTTTCGTCGAAGAGTATGTCTGCAAAAAACTGGATATTACACCGTCGCCCGTTTCGACACAAACATTGCAGCGGGACCGTCATGCCGAATTCATGACGACCTTGGCCGTTATTGCCAGCTCAATTGATAAATTCGCAACGGAAATCCGTCATCTTCAGCGTACGGAAGTCCGCGAAGCGGAAGAATATTTCAGTCCCAAACAAAAAGGGTCATCCATTATGCCGCACAAGCGTAATCCCGTTACATGCGAACGTATGTGCGGCTTAGCCCGTGTTATCCGCGGCAATGCGCAGGCTGCTCTTGAAGATGTAGCGCTCTGGCATGAACGCGATATTTCTCATTCTTCCGTGGAACGCATCATTCTTCCGGACAGTACGATTGCTCTCGACTATATGCTCACCACGTTCACTCGTGTTATTGACAGGCTTATCGTTTATCCGGAAAAAATGATGCAAGATCTGAAACTTACAGGCGGCCTTATCTTCAGCCCCATTCTTCTTAATACGCTTGTCGAAAAAGGAGCCGTTCGCGAACAGGCATACCGTTGGGTACAGCGTAATGCAATGAAACGATGGCTTGAAGGGGAAGATTTCTTGGATAACCTGAAAAAAGACGAAGATATTGCTGCCGTCATGACAAACGAAGAAATTGAGGAATGCTTTGACGTTAAAAAAATGCTCCGCCACGTTGATACGATTTTTGCTCGTTTCGGCTTGTAAGATAACTGACTGTACTTATATTGCTGCGGCGGTGCGGATGGTTTTTTCCGGAGGAGGTTTTTAACTGTGTATTTTGATAACGCCGCAACGACGGCACACAAGCCGGAAATCGTTGCCAGAACTGTTTATGATGCGTTAGCTGCAGGAGAATACGGTAATCCGTCCCGCGGCGCACATGATTACGCCATGCGTGCTTATCGTATTATCGCGGCGGCTAAAGAAGATATAAAAACCCTTTTTCGTGCCGGTAATGCATATGAAGTCGCCTTCACGCATAATTCGACCGTTGCCTTGAATATGATTATCAAAGGGCTGTTAGGTGCAGGTGATCATATCATTTCGACGACATGGGAGCACAACGCTGTCCTGCGTCCTCTATATCAGCTTGAAGCGGCGGGGGCAAGCCTTGACTTTGTCACGTCCGATGCCGGGACGGGGGCCCTGCATTATGATGAATTCGAAAAACTTCTTCGTTCCGAAACAAAGGCCGTTGTTTGCAATCACGCGTCGAATGTAACAGGGAACATCATGGATCTTGATTTTATCAAGCGGTTTTGTAAGAAACACGGTCTTATGCTCATTGTCGATATGTCTCAGACTGCCGGTGCCTATCCGATCGATATGGCTGACGGTATCATTACGGCAGCCTGCTTTACGGGGCATAAGTCTCTTTACGGTCCCGGCGGAACCGGCGGTATGGTCGTGCGCACAGGACTCGACGTGAAACCTCTTATTACGGGAGGCGACGGGCTGCATACCTTTGACCGTGAGTTCCCTCATACCGTGCCGGGCGTCTTTGAGGCGGGAACGGAAAATATTGCCGGTATTGCCGGACTGTCAGCAGGCGTACGTCTGCTCCTGGAACGGGGGGAGGACGGGATCATGGCTACGCAGCAACATTTGGCAGATATTTTCACGGCAGGGATACAAGATATTCCCAATCTCACCTTATATGCCGATTTCCGGCGGCCCCGCGTTAATGTCTTTGCCGTCAATATCGGCGAAGCGGAAGCGGCCCTCGTCGGTGAGATTCTTTGGGAAGAATTTGAAATGGCTACGCGTGCCGGTTTTCATTGCGCCCCTCTCATCCATAAAGAATTGCATACGGATAAGCGGGGAATCGTCCGTTTTTCTTTCAGCCTTTATACGACGGAAGAAGAAGTGCGGGCGGCCGCGGCCGCGTTGAAAGATATTGCCGCCCGTTGACCTTGTACTTGCGGAGGGGATATGAAATTTTTTGCCTCGTTACCGTTACCCGTTGCCGGAATAGCTTTGGCGACCGCCTCCTTAGGCCGGCTTTTGGGAGCATATGCCGTCTTTCTGCAAGACCTGTGCGGGCTGACAGCTGCGGCGCTGTTAGTGTGTCTTCTGCTGCGCTATGTGAAAAGTCCTCTTTATAAAGAGGAAAAGGAGAACCCGCTGACGGCGCCGATTATTCCCTTATTGCCCATGACGATCCTCGCCCTTTCCGGCTATGGTTCCGAGCTTCATCCCGTGCCGGGGCTTTGTCTGCGGTATATTGGCTTTCTTTGGCACGGCTGGTATATTCTCGATTTCACGGAACGGACACTTCGTAATTTCCGGCTCGAACGGGTGCTGCCGTCGTGGTTTGTCGTCTATGTCGGTATTGTCATCTCGGTTATAACCATGCCTCTCACTGCAGGCGGGACCATAGGGGCGATAAGTTCCTCCGTTCCGGAGGAACCCTTCAGCCGTATCGGGTTGGTAACAATACTTCTTGCTTGGGGGCTTACGGCCTATATTTTTATAGGCGGCCTTATTTTTTATCGTTTGCGATATATCCCTCTGAAGCCCTTTGAAATACCGACGCTGGTTATCTTTTCGGCCCCGCCGGCGCTTTGTCTTTCCGCGTACATTCATACGGTGGGCTTGCCTGATTTACCTCTCTTGGTTTTTCTTGCCGTGTCGGGGCTTTTTTTCTATATTTGCAGCCTTGTCGTTATCATTCGCTTCTGGAGAGAACAAAAATTTTATCCGACTATGGCGTCTTTTACTTTTCCTCTTGTCATCTTTGCGACGGCCGCCTGCGGCACGAGTCTTGCGCTCCTGGGACCGGGACCGCATGCTGCGGGTATTGCCGCAGTAACCGCAGGTATAGCAGCGGTTGTGACTGCAGGTACGGGTATCGGGTTTGTACAGCATATATGGCGGCAAAGAAAATTTACATAAACATAAAATAAGGTCCGACTGTGCGGTCGGACCTTTGGCATATGTTGAGTTTATTCATATCGAAGTGCTTCGATGGGATCGAGTTTTGCCGCTTTTTTGGCCGGATAGATACCGAAGAAGAGTCCGATACCGACAGAAAAGGAGAAGGATATGATGATCGGACTGAGCGTGATAACCGGTGTGAAGGCGCCGCTTGATTTGACAGCTTCAGCGATACCTATGCCGATGAGAATACCCAGGAAACCTCCGATTACGCCGATAATGACGGCTTCGATGAGAAATTGAGTCATAATCGTTTCATATGTTGCGCCCAATGCCTTGCGGATGCCTATCTCCCTTGTCCGTTCCGTGACGGATACCATCATGATATTCATGATGCCTATGCCGCCGACAATGAGGGAGATTGCGGCGATACTGCCGAGAAAGAGGGTGAGCATGGCGGTCGTGCTGTTCATGGTTTCCAGGATGCTTGTCAGGTTGTTGACGGTAAAGTCGTCTTCCTTGCCGTTTGTAATATGATGGCGTTGACGCAGCAATGCTTCCACCTGACTTTGTACTTCGTTGATTTTGTCGGGGGAAGATACCTGGATATTGATGGAACGAATGAACGTAATTCCCATGAGACGTTCCTGTGCCGTTGTTAACGGAACGAGAACAACGTCGTCCTGATCTCCTCCCATTGAAGCCTGGCCTTTTGGTTCCAGCACCCCTATGACTTTAAAAGGCTGGTTGTTGATACGAATATTATGGCCTACAGGATTTTCCGTGCCGAAGAGATTGGAAGCTACGGTCGGGCCGATAACCGCGACGCGATTACGAGAATCCAAGTCAGTCTGACTGATGAAAGAGCCCGATGTAACAATAAGCGACCGGATATTAAGGTATTCCGGAGTGACGCCATAGACGGAAGTATTCCAGTTTTCATTGCCGTTGACGATCTGGTAGGCACTGTTTACAGTCGGCGCCACATAATCTATATTCTTGATTTTTTTCTTAATTGCCGTTGCGTCATCAAGCTTCAGTTTCTGTCCAGAACCGGCTGCCGAACGGACGCCGCGGGAGTTCGTTGAGCCCGGCGTAACGATGAGCATATTACTGCCCAGACTGGCGATGGAGTCGGTAACGTTCTTTTTGACGCCCATACCGATAGCAATCATGATGATAACCGCGGCAACTCCGATAATGATGCCGAGCATCGTCAAAACGGAACGCAGTTTATTGGAACAAAGCGCCGTTAAGGCAATGGAAATACTTTCTCTAAACAACATCCATGACCACCCCTTTGCCGGCGTCCTTCGTAATTACACCGTCACTCAGCAGCAATTGTCTGCTCGCACGGGCGGCGATTTCCGGTTCGTGCGTGACGAGAATGATCGTTTTCTTTTCCTGATGTAAGCTTTCGAAAATATCCATAATTTCGTGGGTTGACTTTGTGTCCAAGTTGCCTGTCGGTTCGTCGGCCATGATAATATGAGGATTATTGATCAGTGCCCTGGCGATAGCGACGCGTTGCCGCTGCCCGCCGGAGAGTTCGTTCGGTTTGTGGTGGGACCATGTGCCGAGACCGACGGCACGGAGCTTTTCCATGGCCCTTTCTGTCCGTTCTTCCTTGCCTATACCGGCATATACTAGGGGAAGGGCAACATTATCGAGGGCAGAAATACGACCCAGGAGATTAAAGTTCTGGAATACGAAGCCGATACTTTTATTTCTTGTTAAGGCCAACTCATTGTCGGACAAGTTTGCCACCTCTCTGCCGTCGAGTTTGTAAGATCCCGATGTAGGGCGGTCGAGACAGCCGAGAATATTCATGAGTGTAGACTTACCGGATCCGGACGGCCCCATAAGGGCTGCAAATTCGCCTTCTGCAATTTGCAGTGTAATACCGGCAAGGGCGGCAAAATCCTGTGAGCCGATGCGGTATGTTTTGCGGATGTCCTGTAAGTCTATCATTATTTTATCCATATCTTTATCCTGCCTTAAATGGGGGGGCCTCCGCCTTGGTGGCTTGATTTATTTTCGGTTGAAGTATAGGATACCGATACCTTTTCCCCTACAGAGAGGCCTTGTGTAATTTCGACGTATTCGTCACTGTATATACCCGTTGTAACAGTAACATTTTCCGTCGAGCCGTCTTCATGGACAACGATGACGTAAGCCCCGTTATTATTGGTTTTAAGCGCCGCAATGGGAACAACGACAGCATTGTCTTTTTCTGATGTATTGATGTCGACGCGGGCTGTCATGCCGAGTCGAAGTTCATCATTCGGGTCGTCAACGTCTAAGGTGACATAGTAATAAATGACACTTGCCGGCAGGTGAGGATGATGTGGTGCTGCCGGTATTTGTTGTGTCCCATGAGTTACCCGTATCGGTTTGAGAAATTTTGGAGACATGGGCTGTAAATGTTTTGTTCATATATGTGTCTACGGTAAAGGTTGCTTCCTGACCGACCTTTATCTTGCCGATATCCGTTTCGTCGACTTTGGCGATGATTTGCTTTGTTCCCGTATCGGCGATGCGCATGATGACTGTCGGATTGCTGTTGCCTTGGACGGCCATTGTGCCGGGGGTTTTCGGTTCGCCGACGATGACGCCGCTCATCGGCGCCGTAATGACTGTTTCGGCAACGTCCGATTCGGCCTCGCTCAGTTCGCTGGCTGCCGTATCATAGGCGAATTTTGCGTCATCATAGTCCTGCTTGGAGCCGGCCCCTTGTTCGTACAATGAGTTGGTCCGTTCGAATTTCAGTTCCGCATTAGTCAGTTTGAATTGTGCCTGGTCTTTCTTAGCGGCGTAGTCCTTGCCGTCCAGTGTTGCCACAACCTGTCCCTTTTCGACCCGGTCATTTTCTTTAACCGGTACGGTACTCAGGCGGGCCGTAATTTTCGGTGAAACTTCGACAGAGTTGACCGGGCTGATAACACCGGTTGCCGATACAACGGATTTGATGTTCATGTGTGTAACTTCAACCGTGTCGGTGGCCGCACTGTTTTGTGATGTTGCCGTGTATTGAAAATAGGCATAGACACCGACTGCACAGCATGCTATGAGAGCTGCTGCAATAAGGGCCTTACGTTTTCGCATAAATAATTGTCTGGTTAATTTCATGTCCTCACCTGCCGGCAACAAAGCCGTTTAGAAAAATATTTTAAAGACTTGAGTACCAGTATACCATAAAAGCGGGGATATCGTTACTTTTTTTTGTGTATATACGGTATGGAATTTATGGATTTTTGATGAATCCCGTTTATAGTAAATTAAGGACCGTATTTTCATTGACAGTTCTTACAAAGGTGCTTATACTGAAAACAAAATTCAACAGGGGAGCGTAACAGCTGAGAGGAAGTACTGCTTCGACCCGGAACCTGATGTGGATAATCCCACCGTAGGAAACAATCGGAACTGTGACGGGGCATCTTTCAGATGGCTCCTTTTTTATGTAAAGGAGATATAGATGGAAAAGTTAAAGACTTCTGTTATAAGTAACGGGTTGTTGTGGTTCGGTGCGGGGATTTCTATTGCCGAAATTTTGACAGGTATGCTTGTTGCGCCGCTCGGGTTTCGGCAAGGGGCCGCTGCTATTATCCTCGGTCATATTATCGGCGGTCTGATTATGTACGGTGCCGGTCTTATCGGTGCACGTACCGGCTTATCCGCAATGGAAACGGTACGCCTCGCTTTCGGCCGCAACGGCAGCAGATGGTTTGCCTTTTTAAATGTTATCCAGCTTATCGGTTGGACTGCCGTCATGATTGCCGTGGCTGCCGTTGCAGCCGATGTGCTTGTACCGCTCGGCAATACAGTGTGGAGCATTGTTGTCGGCGCCGGGATTGCCTTATGGATCGTCTTGGGCCTGAAGAACCTCGGCAGGATTAATATCGTCGTCATGGCAGCCCTTTTCGGGTTGACCGTATTCCTCTCCCATGTTATTTTTCAAGGTACATTGCATATTGCGGAAGGGAGTATGACTTTCGGCGGGGCTGTTGAACTGGCTGTCGCCATGCCTCTTTCATGGCTGCCCGTTATTGCCGATTATACGCGGACTGCCGAGAGACCCGCTGCCGCCACTGCAGGGAGCTGTCTCGCTTATTTTATTGCCAGCTGCTGGATGTTTTTCATTGGTATGGGTGCCGTCCTTTATATCGGTAATGACGACCTGGCCGGTATTATGGCCCAGGCCGGTATGGGTATTGCCGGTATTATAATTATTCTCTTGTCGACGGTTACGACTACGTTTCTCGATGCGTTGTCCGCCGGCATTAGCAGCAAGACCGTTGCGGACTCTTTTTCCGAAACGGGAGCGGCCCTTGTTGCCTGCATCATTGGCGTTGTCTTGGCGGTGATTGCCGATGCCGGACAGTTCGAGGCGTTTCTGTACCTCATCGGTTCTGTTTTCGCACCGATGACGGCCATACTTTTGGCGGATTACTTCATTCTCGGTGCCGACCGAAGAGAGGAGGGCGTCAATGTCCTTAATATCATTCTTTGGATAGCGGGGTTCTGCCTCTATCGTCAGGTGCTTGATATGGATACGCCTCTCGGTGTAACCTTTCCGGTTATAGTGATTATTATGCTCCTGAGCATTGCTCTTCATAAGATTATAAAAAATTAGGGATGTTAACACAAAGACCCCGTTCGAACGAACGGGGTCTTATTTTTACCGTTTCTTTTTTGATTGTTTCTGTTGCTTTTGTGAGTCCTGCTTGTCTGAATTGTCCTTTTGTTCCTTGACGGCATCTTTTTTATCGCCGCTCTTATCGCTGTCCTTATCGTCTTTGACCTCTTTGACTTCTTCTTTAGGTTCTTCGTAATATGCTTTGCTCATCCCCGCAGGAACCTCGAAGTCATCCGCAGGCGTGCCGCTTACCGCCGAAACCATATAGTCATGCCAGATTTGAGCCGGTACAGTGCCGCCGTAAATTTCGCCGAGGCTCTGGCTGCCCGTGTCATCGCCGACCCAAACGGCCGTTACTATATCCGGGGTGTAACCGATAAACCAGGCGTCGTGATTGTCATCGGTCGTGCCCGTCTTGCCGGCAGCCGGACGACCGATGGAAGCGGCCGTACCCGTACCGCGAGTGATAACGCCTTCGAGCATGGAGGTCATTTCATAGGCCGTCTTTTCGGACATAACCTGCGTCTTTTGCATTTCGCTGTCCGAACTGTTGTCTTCGAGAACGTTGCCGTTTCTGTCAAGGATTTTTATAATGGCTGTCGGTTTGATGTGAACGCCTTTATTGGCAAAGGTGCCGTATGCACTGGCCATTTCAAGCGGTGTAACGCCTTTCGTCAAGCCGCCGAGGGCGGCGGCGGCCAGATTATCGTCATTCGGGCTGCCGTCTTCAACAAGCGTTGTAATGCCCAGTTTCTTGGCATTGGCAATGACGTTGGCAGGACCGACTTTATCGGCAAGCTGAACGGCGATCGTGTTAACGGAGAGCGCCAGTGCTTTCCAGAGAGGCATACTGCCCCGGAACGTGTTATCCGCGTTGTTCGGAGACCAACTGCCGTAGGATACCTTCTTATCTTCCACTGTCGTGTCGGGAGACATGTCGTGTTCCAATGCTGTCATGTAGACGAAAGGCTTGAAGGCCGAACCGGGTTGACGGACGGCCATGCTGGCGCGGTTGAAACTGTCCTGGCCGCGACCGCCGACCATGGCAAGGATGTAACCGTTTTTCGGGTTAATCGAAACGATAGCTCCCTGCGGCTGTGTCAAACCTTGATCGTCTTTATGTGTTTCCGGCAGGTTATCCATGGCTGTGACGGCGGCATGTTGTTTGTCCGTATCAAGGGTTGTATAAATTTTCAGGCCTTCTTTATACAGCGCGTCGTCACCGTATTTCTGAGCGACTTCCTGGGTTACGTAGTCGATAAAGTATGCCGTTTCATCCGTCGCATCGCTCGTCGTCTTTTGTTTGATATCCAGCTCCGACCGCTTCGCTTCTGCCGCTTGTTGCGGAGTAATATACCCGTATTTTTCCATCTGACCGACGACGACATTTTTGCGGGCCGTCGCTTCACTGATACTGGAAGAATAATAATTCGGGCTCTTCGGCAGGCCCGCGATCATGGCGCATTCGGCAAGGGTTAATTCACCGACGTCTTTATTGAAGTACGTCTTTGCCGCTGTTTGAATGCCGTATGCGCCGCGACCGAAATAAATCTGGTTCATGTACATTTCGAGAATTTCTTTTTTACTGTATTTACGTTCCAGCTCAAGAGCCAACATGGCTTCCTGGATCTTGCGTTTTAGTGTCTGATCCTGAGAAAGAAAGGCATTTTTGGCGAGCTGCTGCGTAATGGTACTGCCGCCTTGGGCGATGCCGCGATGTGTCACGTTGGCGGCGACAGCGCGGAGAATACCGATAGGATCGATACCGATGTGATCGTAAAAACGATTATCTTCCGCGGCAATAAAAGCATTTTGCAGATTTTGCGGCACTTTATTGATGTCAATGGGTAATCTGTTTTGGTCGGAATGCAGAATGGTAATTAATTTACCCTGACTGTCAAAGACTTGCGATGACACGGCGGGACGCATATTATTGCCGACCTCCGGCAGGCTGTGATAGGCTGCGAAAATATAGCCGAACGTGAGGCCTGCAATAATGACGAGTACCAGAGCCGCCATGACGCGGAAAGAGTGGAGCGGTCCGCGTTTTTTCGCATGGTTGGCTCTGCGTCTGGGTGTATACATTATATCCTCCTGTACTATTTCGAATGTAATTTGCCGTACGAAATGTACTACATTTTATATTATCGTTCCTATTATATCGCATCTGTATGAGATAGGGAAATGTTTTTGAAACTGTGTAGACCGTTCGGAAACAGAATATAGCCTTATCTTCCCGCCTTTTATACATAAGGAACAGTGCACGGGAAAATAGAGTATGCTAATAAAATAAAAAATACTGTTTATCGTAAAACAGTTGACAGAAATAGAATAAGTGATATACCATAAAGAGGCGGGAATAAGAAATTGGTATTTACAAATGAGGATATCTTAATTGGAGGTAAAAGACATGGATAGAAACAGTGCTTTTATTTTATGGTTCGATGAACTTCGTCGCAGTGACGTTAATCTTGTAGGCGGCAAATCCTCATCTTTAGGTGAATTGACGTCCGCTACGAACGTACCTGTACCGTACGGCTTTGCAACGACGGCGGAAGGCTACAGATACTTTATGACGAAGACGGGCCTTAATAAGAAGATAAAAGAATTGTTGAAAGAGCTGACCGATGTAGAAGATCCTGTACAACTTCGCTCGGTAACGGCAAAGATTCGTGAAGCCGTTTGTGCTGAAGAAATGCCGGCAGAGCTTGCTGAATCAATTCGTAAGGGATATCGGGAATTGGCGGAAAAAGTAGGAGAACCGGAACCGTTCGTTGCCGTTCGCTCCAGCGCCACCGCTGAAGATCTGCCTGACGCGAGTTTTGCCGGTCAGCAGGATACATATCTCAATGTCAGCGGCGCCGATATGGTTATTCAGAAGGTTAAAGAATGCTTGCGTCCACTTTTACGGATCGTGCGACATACTATCGCACAAAGAAGGGATTCGACCATTTGGATGTCGCTCTCAGCGCCGCGGTTCAGATGATGGTCTTCTCCAAGTGTGCCGGCGTTATGTTTACGGTTGACCTCGTTACGGGTGATGATTCAACCATTACGATTGAAGGGGCGTGGGGTCTTGGTGAATATGTTGTGCAAGGCACGGTTACGCCCGATAATTTCCGCATTAAAAAAGATGATCTCTCTATCGTATCGAAAATAATTAATGCGAAGCCGGTTCAACTCGTCCGTAAAGCCGGCGGCGACTGTGAAGAATTGCCTGTGCCGGAAAAACTTCAAAAGGCATCGGTTCTGACGGAGGAGCAGGTTAAAGAGCTGGCGGCCTATGCTAAAGCGATTGAAAAACACTACGGCTGCTACATGGATATGGAATGGGGCGTTGACGAGCGCGACGGCAAAATTTGGTTGCTCCAGGCCCGGCCTGAAACTGTTTGGTCTGCAAGAATGACAGATAAGAAAACCGTATCGGAAGGAGAACCCATGGAAACGACGACAGAACGTACAATAGTAGTTAAAGGCCTGCCTGCAAGTCCCGGCCGTGCGGCAGGTAAAGCCCACGTTATTTTGGATCCGGCCCGTATCGGAGAATTTAAAGACGGCGAAATCCTTGTCACGACCATGACGGCCCCTGATTGGGTGCCGGCTATGAAGAAAGCCAGAGCTATCGTTACGGATGCAGGCGGTATGACTTGCCATGCCTCCATTGTCAGTCGCGAACTCGGTATCCCTTGCATTGTCGGCACAAAAAGCCGCAGTACGGAAGCTACAACGACAATCAGGGACGGTGCTGAAATTACGGTCGATGCCACTAACGGTGTTGTTTACGAAGGATATGTGGAAGACCTTGTCAAAGCGAAAGACAGCCATGCTGAGGGCGGTGTCATGACTGTTGCGGAAGCGGCTCCTATTACGGGAACGAAGATTTACATGAATCTCGGGAATCCGGATATGGCTGAAAAATACAGTGTCTTACCGTGCGACGGTATCGGTCTCATGCGTGAAGAATTTATTTGGACAACATTTATTCATGAGCACCCCCTGTACCTCATCGAAATCGGGCATCCCGAACGCGTTGTCGATCAACTTGCCGAAGGCATCCGTAAGATGTGCCAGGCTATGGCGCCCCGCCCTGTAACGCTCCGTTTCAGCGATTTCAAGTCCAGTGAATATCGCGACCTTAAAGGCGGCGATAAATTCGAGCCGAATGAAAGCAGCGCTCTTCTCGGCTGGCGCGGCGCTTCCCGTTACTATGATCCGAAATACATTGAAGCATTTAAGCTTGAATTGAAGGCTGTACGCAAGGTCCGTGAAGAATTCGGCTTGAAGAATCTCAATGTTATGGTTCCTTTCTGCCGTCGTGTTGACGAAATGGAAAAAATCGTCGCCCTTATGGATGCCGAAGGCCTCCATCGCGGGCCGGATTTTAAAGTATGGCTTATGGCCGAAATTCCGTCCAATATCATTCTTGCAGACCAATTCAACAAGTTCGTTGACGGATATTCTATAGGATCCAATGATTTGACGATGCTCGTTATGGGATGTGACAGAGACAACGAAACGGTTGCCTCTCTCTTCGACGAACGTAATCTTGCCGTTAAGCGGGCTATACGCCATCTTATCGAAGTGGCGCATGGAGAAGGCAAGACTGTATCTATCTGCGGTCAGGCCCCGAGCGTGTATCCGGACTTCACGGAATTCCTTATTAAGAGCGGCATCGATTCCATCTCCGTCAATCCCGATGTCGTTGCTTCAACGCGTAAGAGTGTAGCGCAGATCGAACAGCGTATTCTCATGGATTCTCTTACGGGAAAAGGCAGAGCGGATGCGGAAGACTATATGGTAAGCCTGTGTAGCGGCTTTTGCACGGACAGAGCGCTTTGTTTTAGATAAAAAGCCTTGCTGAATTTTTGGCAAGGCTTTTTTTCGAAAAATGATCGTGAGTACGGTGAGAAACAGCAGTACATTTTTTTATTCACGTGTCGGAGGTGAAACACGTGTTATCGGAACGTCAGGAGACAATCCTTGAGATTGTCAGAACTAACAGCCCCGTGACGGGGCAGCATATAGCGGAGCGGCTCCACGTTACCAGAGCGGCTTTACGGTCCGACTTGGCCATTCTGACCATGTTGGGACTCATTGACGCACGGCCGAAGTTGGGGTATTTTTATACGGGCAATAAGGAAGAAGACTTTCTTTCCCGCACCCTGACGGAAATCAAAGTGGCCGACTACCTGTCTCAGCCGGTTGCGGTTGATGAAAAAATGACTGCCTATGATGCGGTTATCGCCCTTTTTACAGAAGATGTGGGGACAGTTTTCGTTATGGCCGATGACATGCTTGTCGGTCTCGTATCGCGCAAAGATCTTTTGAAAGCGGCCATGGGGAATAATGATCTTCGTTCCCTGCCGGTGCGTATGGTCATGACGCCGGTGAGCAAGATCATTTATGTCGAAGAAGATGAAAAAGCTCTTGTCGCCGCACAGCGTCTTTTGGAATATGAAATCGACTGCCTTCCCGTTGTGCGTATCGTTGAAGACAGAGCAACAAAAAAGAAAGGGTTGCATATTTTGGGGCGCGTATCAAAAACCAATATTACCCGGCTCTTTACGGATTGTGCCGCAGGAAGGAGAGCATAAATGGAAAAACCGATTATTTACGCCTGCTCCGATTCGCTCGGTGAAACGGCGGAACGTGTTGCTCGTGCGGCAGCCAGCCAATATGACAAGCAGGAGTTTAATATTGTCCGCTTGCCTTACATTCGTTCGGAACAGCAAATAGAAGAAATTGTTCGGAAGGCAACGGACGAGAACGCTATGATTTGTTATACTATCATTTCGCCCGTATTGCGTAAACGTTTACAGTCGTTGGCGGAAGGGGCCCATATTCCCGTTATTGATATTATCGGCCCCATGATGAGGGGGATCGGTAAACTCACCGATACGGAGCCGACTATTAAGGCCGGTATGATCCACCGCCTGGACGGTGAGTATTTTAAACGCGTCGATGCCATTGAATTTGCCGTGAAATTTGACGACGGTAAGAATCCTCTCGGGTTTTTAAAGGCGGATATTGTTATTATCGGTGTGTCGCGTACATCGAAGACCCCGTTATCCATGTATTTGGCTCATAAGCGCGTAAAAGCGGCTAATTTACCGCTCGTGCCGGAAGTACCTCTGCCGCAGGAACTTTTTGAAGTACCGGCCCGCAAGATCGTCGGTCTGATCATCGATCCGTATAAATTGAATTTTATCCGCTCCGAACGCCTCCGTACGATGGGACTCGAACCGGATGCCAGCTACGCCGATGTAGACCGTATTAATGAAGAACTGGAGTATGCTCAAAATGTCATGCGCCGGCTTCATTGTCCCGTCATTGATGTGTCTGCCAAGGCCATTGAAGAAACGGCTAATCTTGTTCTCGATATTATTAAGCGCAATAAAGAATTATACGATGAATAAAAGAAGGCGTGCGGGAATGGTGCCGCACGCCTTTACTTACAGTATATGGCTCATAATAAAAAGAGATGACCTGTCCGAGATCATCTCTTTTTATGGTAAACTACGCATTACGCTGTACTTTGCCGGAACGAAGGCAACGAGTGCAAACATTAATGCGTTTTACTTCTCCGTCTACGATGGCACGTACTCTTTGGATATTCGGTTTCCACGTTCTCTTTGTTTTTAAATGGGAATGGCTGACGTTCATACCGCTCATGGTACCTTTGCCGCAAATTTCACAATAATTTGCCATAACGCACACACCTCCTTGCAGTGTCACAGTACAACATAAAAATAATAGCATAAAAAATAAGGTGAGGCAAGAATTATTTGCCTGTTTATTCATGATTCAAGATACACGGTATGGTACAATAAAACGGGTAAAATAACAAGCGGACTCTTTCGCGTGTGTAGATAAGAGGAGAAATAATGACTGTTGCCATTACGGAAATAAAAGGAATAGGTGCGCAAAAGGGAAAACTCTTTGCCAAAGTCGGGATCAGGACCGTGACGGACTTACTGCAGTATTTTCCCCGCGCTTACGAAGACCGGTCACACATTGTACCGATCGGTGAAGCCGCCGCGGCGGAAGGCCTGTCCGTTCTTATCAACGGCACGGTTTCATCCGTGACGGAAGTACGGCCCCGTCGCGGCATGACGATTCTTAAAGTTTTTATAAGCGACAGTACGGGAGCAGTGGAACTCATCTGGTTTAACCGGCCTTTTAAAAAGCGTATGTTCCGTAAAGGCATGGAAGTACATGCTTTCGGTAAAATAGAACACCGGTACGGCCGTTTGCAGATGAATTCGCCTGAAGCCGAGCCGGGGGTTGCCGCGCCGGGCGGCTTGGTTCCTGTCTATGCGTTGACGGACGGACTCTATCAAAATGATTTTCGTAAGGCCGTCACCGCCGCTTTTGCGTACGCAAAAGAATACGGCGATGTGTTGCCGGCCTGTTTATCTGCAGAAGTAACGGGTCGTGCCGTGACGGCGGAGATGTATAAAGCCATACATTTTCCGCCTGACTTTGAGGTACTTAAAAAGGCGCGTAAAATCCTTGCTTTTGAAGAACTTTTTTCACTGCAGGCGGGACTTCTTCTCAAGCGGCAGGAAAATAAAGCGGGGCGCGCCGTCAAATTCGGTCCGAACGGGAAACTTGTCAAAGGACTTCTCAATAACCTACCCTTTACCCTGACGCAGGGGCAAATAGACGCTTTTTCGGATATACAAAATGATGTGGAAACGGAGTCTCCGATGCAGCGTTTGATACAGGGGGACGTCGGTTCCGGTAAGACGGTCGTTGCCGCTCTGGCCTTGGCAAAGACTGTGGAAAACGGCTATCAGGGCGCCTTGATGGCGCCGACAGGTATTTTGGCAGTGCAACACTATGAAGAGTTTACCCGTCTCTTTACCGGATTGCCCGTGACGGTCGCTCTTTTGACCGGACGGTCAACGGCCAAGGAAAGAGCCGAGCTGCTCCGAGGGTTGGCAAATCGGGATATAGATATTCTTGTCGGTACTCATGCGCTCATTCAGGAGGATGTCGTTTTTGCCGATTTGGCTCTTGCCGTAACGGATGAGCAGCATCGTTTCGGTGTAAAACAACGGGTAAAATTGCGCGATAAAGGAAAAGCCCCCCACTCGCTTTATATGACGGCTACGCCTATTCCGCGGACATTGGCGCTTTCCGTGTACGGGGATCTGGATGTTTCAACTATTAGAGAGGTGCCGCCGGGCCGTAAACCCGTTAAAACGTACGCCGTCGGTGAAGGCATGCGTGCGCGTGTTTACGCGTTTATGAAGAAACGAATTGCCGAAGGGCAGCAGGTTTATGTCGTCTGTCCTCTCGTGGAAGAATCGGAAAGCGCCGATTTACAGGCAGCCTCGGCTCTTTATGAGGATTTGAGTCGGCATGCCTTTAAAGAATACCGTTGCGGCCTCGTCCACGGGCGTATGAGCGGTAAAGAAAAAGATGCCGTTATGGATGCATTTCGACAGGGGGACCTTAATATCCTGTCGGCGACAAGCGTTATAGAAGTAGGCGTAAACGTACCGAATGCAACGATTATGCTCATTGACGGAGCTGAGCGTTTCGGTTTGGCTCAGCTCCATCAATTGCGCGGCCGGGTCGGCCGCGGCATCCTTCAAGCTTATTGTATCCTGCTTGCCAAGAGCGGCAGTGAAGAGACGCGGCAGCGCATGAAATGGATGGAAACGATACATGACGGGTTCAAGCTTTCTGAAAAGGATTTGCTTCTGCGCGGATCGGGACAGCTATTCGGGTATATGCAGCACGGCTTACCTGATTTGCGTGTAGCCGATATTGTCGGTGACGCGGCTCTTCTCGTGCCGGCGAGAGAAGCGGCACAACACTATTTGCGTGAACCGGGGCGGAAGGAAATTATCGTTAAAGCGCTGAAACATCGGTTCGGCGACAGCTTTGCAAAGATTCTCAATAATTAAATTACTATGGGCCGGAAATATATACAGAAAGAGGTTTATCAGTTATAATTAGGGATAAAGCTGTTGAGGGTGAAATTCCCCTTTTTATATTTACTATAGAGGTGTGAATATGAGAACTGATAAATTTGGTATGCAAGGCTTAACCTTCGATGACGTGCTGCTGGTGCCGGCAAAGTCCGATGTGCTGCCGAAAGACGTCGATATTTCCACGAACTTGACACGGGACATTAAGCTGAACGTGCCTATTATGAGTTCCGGTATGGATACCGTTACGGAAGCGCCTATGGCTATTGCCGTTGCCCGTGAAGGCGGTATCGGTGTTATTCATAAGAATATGTCCATTGCCGAACAGGCTCGCGAAGTGGACAAGGTAAAGCGTTCGGAGCACGGTATTATTATTGATCCGATCTTCCTTCATCCGGACAACATTTTGGCCGATGCTAACGAATTGATGGGAAAATACCGTATTTCCGGCGTACCTATTACCGTTAACGGCAAGCTTGTCGGTATTATTACAAACCGCGATATGCGTTTTGAAGAAGACATGAGCCGGCGTATCGGCGATACGATGACGCGGGAAAACCTGGTTACGGCTCCGGTAGGCACGTCTCTTGCGGAAGCAAGAGAAATTCTTCGCCGCCACCGCATTGAAAAACTGCCTTTAGTCGATCAGGATAACAACCTGAAAGGCCTCATTACGATTAAAGATATTGAAAAAGCCACTAAATATCCGAATTCCGCCAAAGATTCGGACGGACGTCTTCTTGCCGCTGCGGCTGTCGGTGTAACGCACGATATGATTGATCGTATTGATGCGCTTGTAGCGGCTAAAGTGGACGTTGTCGTCATTGATACGGCACACGGTCATTCGACAGGCGTTTTGCATACGCTTAAAGAAATTAAAAAGGCCTTTCCTTATCTGCCCGTTATTGCCGGTAACGTCGCTACGGCCGATGCAACGGAAGCGCTTATTGAATGCGGCGTGGATGCGGTTAAAGTCGGTATCGGCCCCGGTTCTATCTGTACGACTCGCATCATTGCCGGCATCGGTGTGCCGCAGATTACGGCCGTCTATGAGTGCGCGCAAGTGGCACAGCGTTTCGGCATTCCTATTATTGCCGACGGCGGGATCAAATATTCCGGCGATATGGCTAAAGCCATTGCCGCGGGCGGCAATGTGTGTATGATCGGCAATATTCTTGCCGGTACGGAAGAAAGCCCGGGTGAAACGATCATTTATCAGGGCAGAAGCTATAAGGTTTATCGCGGCATGGGCTCCATGGGTGCCATGGAAAAAGGCAGTAAGGACCGTTACTTCCAGGAAGATGCGAAGAAACTCGTTCCTGAAGGCATTGAAGGCCGCGTGCCCTACAAAGGGCCTGCTGCAAGTACTATTTTCCAGATGGTCGGCGGGCTGCGCGCGTCTATGGGGTATTGCGGCTGCCATACGGTTAAGGAAATGATCGAAAATACGCAATTTATTCAGATCACGAGCGCAGGCTTGCGTGAAAGCCATCCTCATGATATCAGCATCACGAAGGAAGCTCCGAACTACAGCGTAAACTAGGAAGCGGAGGGGCGTAATGGACGGCACTATCGAAATATTGTCCATCCCTGTCGATAATGTATCGATGGAGGAAGCAACGGAGTTTGTTTTTAACTGCATCGAAGAAGGAAAGGCCGCATCAATTGCTACGGCAAATGCGGAAATGCTTATCCGCGCCCGCGAAGACAGTGAACTGGCCCGGATTTTAAAAGATGCCGATATGGTAGTTCCCGACGGCGCCGGCGTACTTTGGGCCGCGGAACAACAAGGCAGAAAGTTCAAAGAACGTGTCGCCGGCGTTGATTTGGCTTATGCCGTTATGAAAAATTGTGTCGTTAAGGGAACGAAGATATACTTTTTCGGCGGCGCTCCGGGTATTGCCGAAACGGCTGCGGCCAATATGAGGGCGCAAGTAGGTGAGCTTAATATTGCAGGCATGCATGACGGATTTTTTACGGCAGCGGAAGAACAATCTATTGTCAATGATATTCGGAATTCGGGAGCGCAGATTCTTTTTGTCGCTCTCGGCGTGCCGAAGCAGGAAAAATGGATCAGCAGGCACTTGTATGAATTGGGTCCCTGTGTCTGCATGGGCGTTGGCGGTACATTTGACGTACTGGCGGGAAAGGTCTGCCGTGCACCCGAATGGATGCGGAGAAATCGTCTCGAATGGCTCTACCGCCTCTGCAAAGAGCCGAGCAGGGCATGGCGTATGCTGGCTCTGCCTAAGTTTGTAGCTGCCGTGAAATTCGGCAGTAACTCCTAGGCCGAGGTGACAGAGATGAAAAAACCTTTTATAATTGAGGACGGATATCCTTTTATTGCCGTACCCTTTTTTTTAGCGGTTCTTGCGGCGTATTTTGTCAATTTCTATGTTGCCGTAGTGCCTCTGGTCCTGTCGGCGTACTTTATGTATTTCTTTCGCAATCCTCATAGGACCATTCCGAGCGATGAAACGCTTCTCGTCTCACCGGCCGACGGTACCGTTGTCAGTGTGGAACCGGCCCATGAAGACTTATATTTGGGGCAGGACTGTTGCAAAATAGTTATTTTCCTGTCCATTTTTGATGCCCACGTCAACCGCACGCCGCTGTCGGGGGTCATTAAATTTCAACAGTACACGTGCGGCCGTTTCAGACCTGCTTATAAGGACGGTGTCGGCTATGAAAATGAACGCTATGCCCTGGGTATTGATAACGGGCGTACACGGTTATTGATTACTCTGGTTGCAGGCGTTTTGGCACGACGTGTCGTTTCATGGGTTACCTTGGGTGACGTACTGGAACACGGTCAGTTGTACGGTATGATCAAATTCGGCTCCTGCATTGAAATCTATGTGCAGGATAATGTGGAGATCTCTGTTAAAAAGGGTGATCGCGTTCGCGGCGGAGAATCAATAATAGGGAGGATTGTGAAAGAAATACATAAATCCCTGCTTATTTACTTCCGGAAATTTATGCTTCGGTGTTCTCAGTATGATCTTATCCTCACAGGGGAATTTTACGTGGGGCGCTTTATGTATTTTCTTTGCCATGCTTTGTGACGCTATGGACGGCCGTTCCGCTCGTGCGCTCGGCGTCAGCGGTGACTTCGGCAAAGAGTTGGATTCTTTGTCCGACTGCGTTTCTTTCGGTGCCGCCGCCGCGTTTTTGATGTATAATTACACCCTTCATACGTTGGGGTGGATCGGCGTGATTCCGGTCCTTATATATTCTGCTCTCGGCGGTATTCGTCTAGCGCGTTTTAACATTAATACGGATACTGTTCACGGCTATTTCCAAGGCATGCCGATTCCTAACGGCGGCTGTCTTTTTGCGACGTATGTCCTTTCGGGCGTTCATCTGCCGGCGCCGCTTATCGCCGTAATCGTAATTCTGGTCGGGTATGATTTGGTCAGTAAAATACATCACCCCGATTTCAAGGGACAAAGTGCGGACATGCTGCACAAATCGGCTCTTTTTATTACCCTTGCCGCCGGTGCCGCTATGTGTGTCTATGATTGGCATCTCGCTATTACCCTGCCTTTTGCGTTATATATCGTATACGGTTTACTTAATACGGCAATGAATGGGAAACTCATTTAAACTGGGAGTTGAGAATGGAACACATAGCGGATCTGCTTATGATCCCCGTACAGGTAATAATCGTATTCTATACGCTCTATTACTTTGTTCTTGCCCTGTCTGGCTTAATAAAAAAAGAAGATAAAACCATGGCACCGCCCGAACATACCTTTGCCGCCGTCATTTGCGCACATAATGAAGAAACCGTCGTAGGTGAGCTTATCGATAATCTGAAGGAACTCAATTATCCGCGCAGTATGTACGATATTTATGTCGTTGCCGATAATTGTACGGACAATACGGCTAAGGTCTGTGAAGCACACGGGGCCTTCGTAAAAGTCCGCGTCAATACAAAAGAAGTCGGTAAAGGTTTTGCTATGGATTGGATGTTTGACCGGCTTTTAAAACAGGAAAAGCAATATGATGCCTTTGTTGTTTTCGATGCGGACAACCTGGTTCATCCCGAATTTTTACGGGAAATGAACAATCATCTCTGCAAAGGAGAAAAGGTCATTCAAGGCTATATGGATTCGAAAAACCCGACGGACTCGTGGGTTGCCGGGACCTTTTCTATCGCCTTTTGGCTCATCAACCATATGTGGCATCGCGCTAAGTACAATATCGGTCTTTCGACGGCTCTCGGCGGAACGGGCATGTGCATCGCTACGGATATTGTTCGCACCTACGGCTGGGGATGTGACTGCCTTACAGAGGATATGGAATTTTCTATGAAAATACTTCTCGAAGGCGTACGTACATGCTGGGCTCATGATGCCATCATTTATGACGAAAAAGTCGTCGGTTTCAGAGCATCCTGCCGCCAGCGTAAACGTTGGGCACAAGGGCAGACGGACTGCGGGGAGCGGTTCATGCCGAAGCTTTTTGTGAAAGGCATTCGGACCGGTAATATTCGTATGCTCGACGGGATTATTACGCTGTCGCAGCCGTATTTTATGATGATGTCGACTATTTACGCTTTTTTTTCATACATTAATACAACCTGGTACCCTTTCTACACCAACATTTTAAATCAACTTGTGCCGATGGAAATATGGACGGTTCTCTTTGTAGCGCAATACGCTATTCCGATTATCGTTCTCCTGCAAATTAAAGTACCTCTTAAATCGTGGGCTTATCTCATCGTCTATCCGCTCTTTATGTACAGCTGGATTCCCGTCAATTTCCTCGGTTTTAAAGATCGTCATGATATGAGGTGGAGCCATACTCTTCATACGCGCGCCGTTTCTTATGACAGTACGGCTCTCTTGCGAAAAGAAAATAAGAAATAGGAGTATGTCATGCACATTTTATTAACTAACGATGACGGTGTTTCGGCTCGCGGCATAGGTATTCTTGAAGAAGTTATGTCTGTCCATGCAGATAAAGTCACTGTTGTGGCACCCGTAGGACAACGCAGTGCCGCGTCTCACTCCATGTCCATCAATAAGGATCTTTATTGTCAGGAAATAGAGAGCAATTATCCCAATGTCCGTAAATTCTCTGTCAACGGCACGCCTGTCGACTGTGTGAAAACAGCGCTGGAATTCTTTTTGGCCGATGATATGCCGGACCTCATTATTTCCGGCATCAATGACGGGTATAATCTCGGCAGCGATGTCCTTTATTCCGGTACCGTTTCGGCAGCGATGGAAGGGCCGTATTATCAGATGCCGGCTATTGCCGTATCTATCGGTAAACTTACGGAAGTCCGCGGCTATGAAACGGCCGGGCTTGTCGCGGAAATTATTGATCGTGTTATTGTAGGCGGTAAATTTCCCGGTATTTTGAATGTCAACGTTCCCGGAAAAAAGGGGAAAATCAGTATTGATAATGTTGTTGTAGTACC
Organism: Megasphaera geminata F0357; assembly: GCF_000239275.1. Classification (GTDB taxonomy): domain Bacteria; phylum Bacillota; class Negativicutes; order Veillonellales; family Megasphaeraceae; genus Megasphaera; species Megasphaera geminata. The sequence goes on from NZ_JH417605.1 coordinate 132,291, forward strand.
TCAGGCGGTACAGATTTATCGTAACGTCATTCTGCAAAAGAAAGATCGCGACGGAGCGACATGCTTTCGCGTCGTTGGGGACAGTGATATGTCGACGGCACCGCGATTCAGTGATATAGCCGGTATCCGCAGGGGTCATGTGACAGTTACGCCTTTGCGCTGGCAGCAGACGGCAACCGCCGCGATGGAAACGGTTGCGCATCTGATTTTTCATAACCACTGATTAATAAAATTTTAGTGAAGAGGTATTGCATAAAAAACAACCTTGCTTTATAATGGGCACACAACCGCATATAGATGGATGAAGCATATGGGAGAAGACGGAAGTCTACCGAAGGAGTTAAACTCTCAGGTGTCCGAAAGGACGGGACCGTATGTGGACATATCTCTGGAGAGTCCCTAACGGGCGCCGAAGGTGCACGAAGTACCAGTACTTCTTATCTCTCAGGCAAAAGGACAGAGCTTAGGATAATCTATAACGACGCAGATAAACGTATATAGATGTGTTTTCCTTGTTCCTGTCTCCGGAGATGTCGGTGACAGGTTTTTTATTTTAAGGAAAAGGAGCCGATTGTAATGAATGTAGAGATGTTAAATGCTGTAGACAGTTTTATTTGGGGGCCGCCTCTCCTGATACTCCTCATCGGGACAGGGATTATGCTTACCGTCCGCTTGGGGCTTATCCAGATCTTCAAGTTGCCGCGCGCGTTAAGGCTTATTTTTACGGCCGAGAATAAAGGCAGCGGTGATATTGACAGTTTTAAAGCTCTCTGTACGGCTTTAGCGGCAACTGTAGGGACCGGGAATATCGTCGGTGTAGCAACGGCTATTCATGCCGGCGGTCCCGGCGCCGTCTTCTGGATGTGGGTGGCCGCTTTTGTCGGTATGGCAACGAAGTACGCGGAAGGCTGCCTTGCCGTTAAATACAGAACGGTGGACGAGAACGGCGATATTGCCGGCGGACCGATGTATTATATCGAACGCGGCCTTGGTAAAAAGTTTAAACCGTTAGCGGTTATTTTTGCTGTCTTCGGTGTTCTTGTAGCTTTCTTCGGTATCGGCACCTTTGCACAGGTCAATGCGATTGTAGAAATTACGCAGCTGGCTACGGATATTCCCGTGCCGTACACGGCGGCTGTATTGACAATTGTTGTTGCAGCCGTAACGATTGGCGGCTTACAGTCTATTTCCAGAGCGGCTTCGAAAATCGTTCCGGCGATGGCGGTCCTCTATATCATCGTTACAGTCGGTTTCCTTATAATTTGTCATGCCCAGGTGCCGGCAGCTATTATGGAAATTCTTACGGACGCTTTCACACCGACGGCTGCGGCAGGCGGTTTTCTCGGAGCTTCCGTGCTCGTAGCCATGCGCAACGGTGTTGCCCGCGGCGTGTTTTCCAATGAATCCGGACTTGGCTCCGCTCCTATCGTAGCGGCGGCGGCCAAGACAAAATGGGCATCGGAACAGGGGCTTATCTCCATGACAGGTACATTTATTGATACGATTATTACCTGTACGCTTACGGGTCTTGTTATCGTCATCAGCGGTGCTTGGACGGGCGATTTCAACGGGGCGGCGCTTACGAACGCAGCTTTCCAACAGGCATACCCGGCAGTCGGCAGCCTTGTCCTTTGTGTCAGCCTCACTCTCTTTGCGTTTACGACGATCCTTGGCTGGAATTATTACGGTGAGCGTTGCATTGCGTACCTTGTAGGGGTTAAAGGGATTTTGCCGTACCGTGTATTTTTCATTTTTCTTGTAGCCTGCGGAGCCTTTGTTAAACTTGATGTTATCTGGATCCTTGCCGACATTGTAAACGGGCTCATGGCGATTCCCAACCTTGTAGCCCTTATCGGGTTGAGCAGCATTGTCGTGGCCGAAACAAAGGCGTATTTTGCACACATAGAGGAAAAGAAAGCGGAAGAAACAGTAAGGGAATTTGTTGTGGAAAAACAGTAAAGGTACCTGATCGACAAGCCGCCTGAAAGAAATTTCCCGGGCGGCTTGACTGATTTATATCTTTTTCTTTCCTTGGAAATCCGGACCGAAAGAGTTGCACGATATCGGGTTTTTGATATAGGCTGAAGCAGCCTGTCTTTTTCTTGACGAACCATCCTTTTACCGATATAATTAATAACGTGCTAATGCACGGGTCCGCTTGCCGGAGTGGCGGAATGGCAGACGCACTTGACTCAAAATCAAGCGATGAATAGTCGTGTGGGTTCAAGTCCCACCTCCGGCACCAAGTAAAATAGCGCCCTGAAGGGGCGCTGTTTTTATTTTATCCTTTTTATAAAAAGGTCGTATAAGGAATCTCGTTTTCTCTGATTTCCGCTTATGATATACTGAACAGACAGAAATTTTTAAGGAGGATACATTTCATGTTTAATATAGGCATGAGTGAAATGATACTAATCTTTATCGTCGCCCTTATTGTGTTCGGTCCCGATAAGCTTCCGGAAATTGCCCGCACTCTCGGCAAAAGTGCCCGTGAATTAAAGAAAGCCGGCGATGATCTTGTTGAAGCGGCGACGGATACAAAGCGTGCTGCCGATATTGAAGTGGTGGGAGTCCGGGAATCACTCAGTAAGTTTAAAGAAGCGCAGGCCATGATGAAGGACA
>NZ_JH417606.1 GCF_000239275.1 Megasphaera geminata F0357
CCGCGGAACCGCGGCCGGGGCCGACGGGAATTTCATGATCCCGCGCATATTTGACATAGTCCCAGACGATAAGAAAGTATGACGGGAAATCCATAGCGCTGATAACGCCGAGTTCGTAGTCAAGGCGCTGCCGCACCTCTGCCGTTACGGGGTCATAGCGCAGCGGCAGCGCCTCCTCACAAATCTTCCGCAAATACGTTTCGGCCGTTTCCCCTTCAGGCACGGGGAACCGCGGCAAATGGCGGTCATTAAAGCTGATTTCGACATTACATTTGTCGGCAATTTCCAAGGTCGTATCAAGAGCCTCAATATGATCGGGAAAAAGCTTTTCCATTTCTTCCCGCGTTTTCATATAAAACTCGTTATTGGAAAAACGGAAATGCGCAGGGTCGTCCAAGGTGCTGCCTGTCGAAATGCAAAGCTTCACTTCCTGAGCCGGCGCGTCTTCTTTATTAAGATAGTGGAAATCGTTTGTTGCCACCAGTTTTAAGCCGTATTCCTTCGACCACTCTGTAAAAACGCGGCGTATTTCCTTTTCTTCGGGCAGTCCGTGATTTTGAATTTCCAAATAGAAATCATCTTTGCCGAAAATGCGGATGAACTGCTCCAGCGTCCGTCTGGCTCCGGCTTCATTGCGGTTGAGAATATCCTGCTGCACCTGTCCTTCAATGCAGGCGGATAAAGCGATGAGTCCTTCATGATACTGTTCGAGCAGATCAAAGTCGACCCGGGGCCGATGATAGTTGTTTTCGCCGTCCACAAATCCTTTGGAAACGATCTTCACGAGATTATGATAGCCTGCCGTATTTTTGGCCAGCAAAATAAGATGGCAGAGACGTTCCTTTGTCTTCTGCTCGAAACGGCTGCCCCTTGTCATGTATATTTCGCAGCCCAAAATCGGCTTTATTCCCTGCTCTTTTGCCGCCTTATACAGGTGTATGAGACCGTACATATTGCCATGATCCGTAATAGCGACGGCAGGCATCCCTTCTTCTTTCGCCTTCTTCACCATCTCGGGAATACGCGTCAAGCCGTCGAAAAGGCTGTATTGGGTATGATTATGTAAGTGTACAAACGATTTCATAAAAACTCCAAAAAAATCAGTTCAACAGACACTCTTTATTGTAACACTGAAAAAGGAAAAATTCATCCGCTCCCGTTGCGTCCGGACTGCCCGTCCGGGCGCGGAAAACAGCCTCTTTCCCGTTGACAAACATCTCCGATTCTAGTAAAATAATGCTGTTAGCGGGACGTGGCGCAGCTTGGTAGCGCGCTTCCTTGGGGTGGAAGAGGTCGCGAGTTCAAATCTCGCCGTTCCGACCAGCTGAAATAAGACATTGCTCAGTCAATGTCTTATTTTTTTGCTCCCGTGACGGGAAAGAGCCCCTGCAGCTTACCTGCAAAGGCTCTTACCGGTCTTATACTTCTCCGATCTGTGCCATTTCGGCCGCATCCGCCTGTTCCCACATTTCCTTCCGTTTAGCAAAGAAGGGCAACGCCACTTCCGGAAAGAGGGCGTAGCTGAGTACGTCTTCCATAGGCGCGTCGGGATACCCGGCATCGGCCAATTCCCGTTTCGCCTTGCCTACTTCCGGTTCCAAATCATCGGCCGGCCGGTAATCAATAACCGGTTCATCGCCGATGCAGAGCTTGCGGAACTCTTCCGTAATTTCTCCTGGCACGCGCCCGTATTTACCGCGGACAATATCGCGAACTTCATTCGTAATCATCTTATACCGGCCGAAGAGAACATTGAGCGCCGCAGCGGAACCGGTAATCTGGCTCGTAGGCGTTACCAGGGGCGGGTAGCCGAGGTCGCGGCGGACATTGGGCATTTCCGCCAATACTTCATCAAACCGGTCTTCCGCCCCCTGGCTTTTAAGCTGATTGTACAGATTCGTCAGCATGCCGCCGGGAATCTGATACTTCCGCACGGCCGGATTGATTTGACTCGGCATGGTGAGATTAAATTCATCGGCCAGCTGCTTACGCACTTCCTTAAAGTGGTCCGCAACGGGCCAGAGTTTTTCCGTATCAATATTCGTATCATAAATGCTGTCCTGCAAAGCCATGACCATCGTTTCCGTTGCCGGCTGACTGGTAACGGCGCCGAAAGGGGAAAGGGCCGTGTCGATAATGTCGACGCCCGCTTCAACGGCCTTCATATAGGTCATTTCACCGAAGCCGCAGGTACAATGCGTGTGAAGCTCAATGGGAACGGTCAGATGCTTCTTCAGCATACGCAC
>NZ_JH417607.1 GCF_000239275.1 Megasphaera geminata F0357
TATTATTTAAATCAATAATAATAATCATAATATATAATATGTATATCTTTTATACACATATTATATATTTTATCAGGGAGGTAATATGAAAAAATATGTACATCGAGGCGGAATGCATGCGTTACTGGCCTGTGCCGTCGTTACTTGGCTGGGCATGCCGATTTGCGCGGCGGAAAGTCCGTCCGGAGGGGATAGTAGGGTTGAAACGGGAGATATTGTTGTTAAGGTCGATGCGGCCAAGGAAGCGGCTAAATCTGAAAGCCAGAGCACTACGGTTATCACTAAGGAGGATATTGCCAGAAAGCAGGCCAAGTCCGTCGAGGATATCATTTTCAGTGAAACGGGCATGGCGCGCAGCGTCGACGCCATGGGACGGGTTACTGTATCCATTCGCGGTGCCGAACCGCGGCATACACTGATCCTCGTGGACGGGCAGCCCGTTATGGGCGATTTTGCGAAATACAGCGGGCAGGCGGATGAGCTGCAGCGACTCGGCACGGAAAATATAGAGCGCATCGAGATCATCCGCGGTGCGGCAAGCGCAAAGTACGGTGCTGATGCCATCGGCGGCGTCATCAATGTTATTACGAGAAGAGCAGCGAGCGATTCCGCTCTTCGGCTCAATTTTGAAGGCCGCCGCATAAAGGATGATAAAACGATTCCGCCCTATAAGAATTTTTTTCTTCGCGCGGATAGCGGCAGGATCGGGAAATTTCAGGCGGCAATTTACGGTGGTAAGCGCGATATCATGCCGATTTACAGCGAAAAGCTTTTTTATCACGGAGTAAATACTGCCGATGCGATTCGGAATTCTTTGCGCTATTTTGGTGATATTAAAAATATAGGCATCTTAGGCAGCTATGCGTTTGACGACAGGCATATGCTTGACTTTTCGTTGGATCGGGCCAATGAGGAAATGGATCGCTTTACCAAGCATTCCGAGGATGCGCCAGATCCGGTCATTCATTACAAACGGAATATAGATCGCGATACCTATCGCATGAGCTATCAGGGGATTGGCAAGTATACGGATTGGAAGATCGATTTCAATTATGCAAAGATGACAGAAGACGATGTCACGCTGTCCTCCGTAGCCGCCTTTTCAAAATACGAAGGGAAGAATACACTTCGTTATTTAGATCATATTCTGCATAAGGAGTGGAGCATCAGGACGAGCGCGCATACGGTCATGAACGACCGTCACCTACTGACTTATGGACTTGGCTTCAGCAAGGAAACAGGAGAGGGCAGCCGTTTAAAAAGCGCAAAAAATATAAGGACCCGATACATTGACCCGTGGGACTATGATAAGAATCTTCATAGCGATGAAGACGGCACGCCGAGTTCAAGTATCAAAGATCGGCCGATGTATTTAAATGAGAACGGCATTCCGCAGTATGATAAAGCATATACACTCTATGGTTATAAAGACGCAAGCGGAAAGACACAAGTTCCGCCCTACACCTTTGAAGATTATGAGAATGGGACCAATGACGATAAAATTCCCCTCTTTGCAGACGAGCTGCGCAGAGAAAATCCGGCTGAGCTTTTCTTCGATGAGGACGGCGATCCTCTGGATGACGACACGATCATGCGCAGATATTACGGTGACTATAGCGGACACTTACATGGCACGGTAAAAAATTCGAGCAAGAGGAGCAGGAGCGCAAAAATCGTCAGACAGTGGGGCAGGCGGCGATCAAAAAACAGTATTTCTTTTTGCAGGATTTTTGGCAGATGGGAGCTAATACGATTTTCATGCCGAGTGTAAGGTTTGATCACAGTGCGCTGTTCGGCTCGCATGCCAGCTTTAATATGGGGATTACGCATTCGATCGGCGGCCATGCAAATCGGCGATTGAAGGCGAATATCGGTACGGGATATACGGAGCCGGGGATGGGGGAGCTCTACTATCATTGGGAAATGTACGCCGGTATGCCCTATGACTTAGGTGTCGGTAAGCTGGGCTATTACTGGTTCGGCAATCCGAATCTGAGGCCGGAAAAATCTCTGAATTTTGACTTGGGTTTTGAAGCGGAGCAGGGAAAAAATCAGATTCGGGTCAATGTATTCCACAATCGGATTAAGGACTATATGACCACCTATTTTACAGGGGAACTTATGCACTTCCATCCGGAGGCGGATGCGAAAAAGGAAACATGGATCACGCCGCCCGATATGATTTACAGCTTTAAAAATATTGGAAGGGCTGAAATTACGGGATTTGAAACGGAAATCTCGCGGAAGTTCGGTAAACATTTTTCGGCAAAATTGGGGTATACTTATCTGCATGCAATCAACAAAAGTGACCCGAATATGCCGAGGCAGCTCCTCAATAAACCGAAGCATAAGATTGATATCGGGCTGACCTATGAGAATCAAAACACGGGCTGGCGCGCGTCTTTGTGGGGGGATTATTACCTGCACATGCTGGACAGCAATACTATCGCAAATGACGGCAATTACGTGCATAACGATCTCGGGGACGGCAGCACGCAGTATAATTTTGCCAAGGGGGGAGAGCAAACTTATCAGCGTAAAACCTTCGGCGTGTGGAACTTCCTGCTTCAGAAGAAGCTTGACAAGGATTCGGTTATCTATGTGGGTGTGGATAATCTCTTTAATCATCGGGACGATGATCAGGCGATGCAGGAGCGCGTCTATAAATTTGGCGTCAATCTGAAATTTGACGGCACCTCGCGGCATAGAACATCTTCCCGAGAAACGGATGACAAGAGGTCACGGTGGGGATCGATTTTGGAGGCAAGCCGGTTTATTGAGACGCCTTTCGATACGGAAAAACAGCCCGGAATAGAATTTTTCGGCGATTACAGATTACGTTACAATTCGTTTACCGGCAAGAATAAACCTGCAGAAGCACGCGTTACGACCCGGTCGAGTATTGGATCGGCGTATAAAAATTATTTGGAAAAGGCAGATCATGGATTTGAACAGAGAGTTCGCGTAGGCGCAGATATACGCATCGGAGGGTATACGAATTTTACACTGCTCGGCAGTGCGTCCGGTACGAAGGACGTCGATACGGCGCAGGACATCGGCAATTCGCGGGCCTTAAAGGAGGCACGTATCGAGAAGGCTGATCTGACACAACATGTGAAAGCATGGGATTTCAGTCTTGGCCGACTGACGGAACCTATGGGAACGAGCGGCTATTGGTTCGGAAAAGAGTACGATGGCGTACGCGCCGTCTGGACGAACAAAGGCAGTCAAATCCGTATAGGATTCGGTAATTTCAGCAGGAGTACGGGAATCTCGGATTCCGCCTATACCCATGCGGTGAACGAAGTGTTCCTGCGTCCGCCGACAAAGAAGGAGTGGCTCGGTTATGACCTCGATCTCTGCAATGACGAACCAGTAAACCGCGCCCCATGCGGAGACGGCCGGCTTTGAATCTCTCTATGATAAACTGACAAAGACGACCTCTTTGGAAGAAGAAAAAAGCGTCCTTGATGCGTACTTTGCGGTGATCGGGAAAGATGACCCCACGGCGTATGACAAAATTAAAAAGGCCGCTCAGTATGAAACGAATAGCCATCTCTGGAGAATTGTTACGGCAAAGGATTCGGAGGGCAATATCAAAGGGAAATTCCTGACGACGGACCTTTTTATGACTGTTCCTCAGGGGACGGATCCGTTTGATAAAAATAATCTGCGGGAGGCGGGCGAGACTTCGTGGAATACGGTCATGGCACGCAGCGGGCAAAATCCTGAAAGCTGGAAGGCCTATATTGAAAATGATTCCGGCCTCTTAAAACCTCTTCCGGACTATGAAAGATATACATTTACCTCGGAATTCTACGGGTACGGTGTTTATACCGGCGGTGAGACGCTGGAGGCTTTGGGTTCGGGGAGCAGTCATAAAGGAAAGGATTATGCGGGGATTCCTCTGGATAAGCTGAAGGCAGGTGATTTTAAGCCCCTTACGAAAGAAGAAGCGAAGGAGCGGGCAATCACTTCCTTGTACAATAAGGATACGGCTCTGCAGCGCGTATATAAGAAATTACCGAACGGAGAGCGCGCTCTTGGCTATCGGCCGGCGAAGCTTTCACCAATCGCTCAGAGAATTCTTGCGCTGGCAGCGTCGAATTCCTATTGGCGGCCGGAGGACAACAGCAGTCTGCCCCTGCATCTTTTGGAAGAAGCAGGCTACCTCTTCCCGCAGCTTGGCGCCGTTTTGCAGGCAGATAGTATTCCCTCCGTCAAGCGGGCGTTCTATGTGCAGGCGCGCCACGAACTTACACCGAATCTCGGCCTTGCCGCCTGGTACCTGCGCTCTATTAACGACGACAGGCATGATTATTTGGCCGCTAACGGCGGCGGAAATGACGTTGCCTCCTTCGACACGCTCGCCAACGTTATCGGCGTCGGCGCCAGGTACCGTCTCGGCAACAGGGCGTCCCTCTCCGTGGACTACGGGCAGAACCGTACGGACTTCGGGCGCTATATGAACGGTCATACGCGCTATGAACATGCGGCGGGTACGTCCGATTTCACGCTTCGGGGCAGAGAGCGGGGCGGCACGCCGACCTTCTGGGTCGTGCGCTTTGATGTCGGCACGAGCGATACGGACGTGCCGCACTCGTGGAACGCCTTCATCGATTACAAGGCGTTCGAGCACGGCTCCTTCTTCGGCGGCAACGGCACGGAAGGCCTGCCGGACCGCTACCTGGACGGGATCAGGAGCTTCACCGTCGGTGCGGGCTACGTCCCGGCGAAGGACTTCCTCCTGGAGGCTTTCTACACCTTCGGGGCCAGGGGAATCGGCAAGCGTGATACCCTTTACGGGCCGGAGAACTTCAAGCTCGGCGACTACACGCGCCTCCAGGCGACGTATAAATTCTAAGCCGGTTCGGAGGGTTTTCCGGAAAATGAAAAAAGGTGCCGTAACGGAATGAGACTTTTCTCTCATCCGTTACGGCACCTCCTTTTACAGGTATTGTTTGTATCCGGCCGGAGCCTGACGGATTGCGCTTTCGGACGGCCGTATATCTTTTATTTCAACATATTTTCGAGCCACTTGTCCATAGGCGATTTTTCTTTATGCTTTTCCTTTTCTATGGCCAGCTCCAGCTCTTTTTCCTTGATGCGGCTGTTATAGTGGTTTTCCACGATACTGTCCAGCAGGGAAAGCGTATAGTCCCGGCGGGCCGGCCGCCGCGCCGTGTCGTAGGCGTATGTTTCCGACCGGTACAAGGGAAGACGGTCCGTATGGAAAAAGTCGTCTTCGTTGTATTCGCGGACCGTTTGATTATAGTCGCGTATTGCCTGCTGCCGCTTGGCATACAGTTTTTCGATTTCCCCGTCAATGTCCGCCACGTACGTGTCCACCTCGTTTTTATACGCCGCCATTTCTTTACGGGTTGCCATGTTCGGCATGATCGGTTTTTCCCGGCCTGCAAAATCGGGATATGTGCCGTATGCGCCGATAGCAAGAGGCTGCACGGCAAGCCATAAGGCAAAGATAAGATGTCGTTTTTTCATTCTCCGGTCTCCTCTGTGTAAAATAGAATCACTGCTATTTTATCAGAGATATCATGAATATGGGAAGAGGCCGGGGCGTGAATTTGTATAAACCGGGATCAGGGGCATTCAGCGCTGTTGAAACGCGATCTTCACGATTTTGTCGTTACAGTTCCGATTCCACCAGGGAATATGCGATAAAATACCCATGATGCCCCAGTATTTCCGGTATCCTTCATAGAGGGTCCGCTGTTCTTTATAAAGTATGGCGGGATTCATTGCTTCCAGCTCGCTGCCGTCTTTGACACCCCATTTGAAGGGGGCCGTTTCTTCCGATACGGAATCATGATGCTTCTGCTGGCTGACGATAAACGGCGGCATGACCTCTATCAGCATGGAAGCGCCGGGAAATCCCTCCGCCAGTATGGCAAATAGTGTTTTCATTTCGTCCGCCGAAAAGTACATGGCGGCCCCTTCCATAATAAGCAGCACGGGCCGGCCCGCCGCTTCGATCAGAGATACCCAAGACGGGTCAAGGATGGACCGGCTTATATTATGTACTCTTTCCGGCTCTTCCGGCAGGAGCGCCCGGCGCAGTGCCGTCACGTCGGGCAGGTCGAGATTATACCAGTCCGACCGGCCAGTATCCAACCGGTAATAGCGCGTGTCCAGCCCGCCGGCCAAATTGATGCACACCGGGTCGGGATGGCGCCGCAAAAATTCCTGTACGTCTTTGTCGAGTATATGTGTGCGGACGGCGGTCCCTATTTGAGACCATTTTGCTTTTGCGAATTTGCCGAAATCGTAGTCGAGCTTAGCCATCATCTCAACGGATACGGGATCATCAAACAGCCGGGAAGCGCCTTTTTCCGTTTCGCAGGCGCGTGCCCAAAGCGGAATCAAAGCAGTTTCTTTTACTCCCTGTAAGGTTACTTTCATTATGGTATCCCTCCTGACGGGGTTCCTGTTTTTCGGTGTATCAAGGATAGCATACTGCCCGTTAAATGACAAATACTTTCAGAAAGGAGACTTCGGGGAGCCGGGACATATTCTTTGCTTTCCCCCATCCGGGCGGATACGGATTTCCGCCGCAGCACCGTATTTTGATACGTATGTTGTGCGGACGCCGGCAGACGGTTATTTTTTCGGTTTATAGGCTTTTACCGCTTCTGTGATGCGTTTCAGCCCTTCTGCCAGAAGTGAACGGGGCATGGCCAGGTTAAGACGTGCAAAGCCTGCGGCATTGTCGACAAAGAGGCTGTCCCCGCCTTCGAGGAGAACGCCGGCGTTGCGGGCGAAAAAATCCGGCAGGTCTTCCGTGCAGTCTAAGTAAGGGCTGAAATCGACCCAGGCAAGGTACGTGGCCTGAGGCAGCGTAAAGGGAATTTTCGGCAGTTCCCGGTGCAGCGTCTCTTCAAGCAGCCGGAAGTTGCCGTCCAGATATGCTCTCAGCTCTTTCAGCCAGGCGCCGCCCTGACTGTATGCCGCCTCTGCCGCGGCCAGCGACAGAGGGTTTACGCTGAGGCCGTTTATATTACGGGCCGTAAAGGCCGCATGCAGCTTTCTGTCGGGAATGAGGACATTGGAGAGCATGAGGCCGGCAATGTTAAAGGTTTTGCTGGCAGCCGTGCAGGTGACGATCTTCTTATAGCCGTCCATGACCTTGGCCAGGGGAAGGTGGCGGACGCCCGTACGCAAGAGATCGCAGTGTATCTCATCGCTGATGACCCAGAGGTCGTTGCGGTGGATTATATCGGCCGTTTTCTGTAATTCTTCCGCCGTCCAGACACGGCCCGTCGGGTTATGGGGGCTGCACCAGATGAGGAGCTTTACGGACGGGTCCGCCGCTTTTCGGGCAAAATCGTCAAAGTCGACGGTGAAGCTGCCGCTGCCGTCCCGCTGCAGCCGCGTGTACAGGGCCTTGCGGCCCGTGAATTTTTCCGCCTGCCGGAACATGCCGTATGCGGGCGTGTGGTAAAGGAATTTTTCGTCGTTTTTGAGCAAAATGGACAGGAGTTCGTAAACAGCCGGTACAACGCCGCTTGCCGTGGCGAGATGTTCGCGCGGGAATGACCAGTCGTACATGGCCTTGCACCAGCCGGCGAAGGCATCATAATAGGCCGAATCGAAAAGCTTCGTATAACCGAGAATGAGTCTGTCTACACGGTCTTTAACGGCCTGTCTGATTTCCGGGGCTACGGCGAAGTCCATATCGGCAACCCACATGCGAATAAATTCGTCGTCGGCGAAGGGGAATTCTTTTTCCGGCCCCGCATGGAAAATATATCCCCTGAACCCGTCCGTATTTAACGCATTGGTTCCTTTACGGTCTATGATCTCGTCAAAATTATATGTCATGCTTTTTTCCGCCTTTCGTCAGGTACTGTACAGGTCAAGCATAGCAGAATGCGGGAAGAACGTCAAAATGGACATTACGGCCGGAGAACGGTACAATAACCGTATAATATCTTGAAGGGGGAAGGCTGTCGGATGAAAGCGATTATAAACGGTATGGTCGTCTTGCCGCATGAGATTGTCGGCGGCCATACGGTCCTTTATGATGAAGAAGGCATTTACGATGTTTTGCCGGAAAGGCTGTGCCGCATCGGCGACTGCACGGACCGTATCGACGCGGCAGGGTGTTTTGTCACGCCCGGGTTCATTAATGAACATATTCACGGTATCGGCGGGGCCGACACGATGGATGAAACCGGGGAGGCGTTAAAAATAATGGCCGCAAGGCTGACGGAAACGGGTGTCACGTCTTTTCTGCCGACAACCATGACCTGTGAGCGCGTGCGTATAGAAAACGCGCTGCGCCGTATCAGGGCGCCGCAAAACGCCGCCCTGACGGGAGCACGGGTTTTAGGCGCCCATATGGAAGGGCCTTTTATCAATAGGGAATATAAAGGCGCGCAAGCGGCGAAGGATATTGAAAAAGCCGATTTTTCCTGGCTCAGACCGTACAAAGATGTTGTGAAAATTATTACGGTTGCGCCGGAAACGATTGACGATCCCGCTTTTTTCACCGCTTGCCGCGAGGCGGGCATCATCGTTTCTGTCGGGCACAGCAGGGCGACGTACGAAGAGGTGAAAGAGGCGACGGCCCATGTCGCGTCTTACCACATAACTCACCTTTATAACGCTATGCCGCCCTTGCATCACAGGCACCCGGGCATAGTCGGTGCGGCGCTGACCGACGAGCGGGCCAAATGTGAACTCATTTGTGATAATATCCATGTCCATCCGGCAGCACAGCTGCTGGTTTACAAAGCAAAGGGCAGAGACGGGATCATCCTTGTTACCGATTCTGTCCGTGCCTGCCTGAACGGGGAGGGCGAGTCCGAACTGGGCGGACAACCGGTATTTGTACATGCCGGCGAGGCCCGCCTTGCCGACGGGACGCTTGCCGGCAGTGTTGTGCCCATGAACCTTGCGGTTTTAAACTTCCTGGTCAATACGGGCGCTCCTTTGCCGGATGCCGTGGCTATGGCGAGCCTCAATCCGGCCGCGGCTCTCGGTATGGCCGACCGGTTGGGCTCTCTGGAAAAAGGGAAGCAGGCGGATATGGTCGTCCTCGACGGTGAAGATTTTCGTGTCAAAAAAACGATTGTCGGCGGCAAGCTTGTCTATGACGGCGTATAAAAGAGGAAGGGAGCGTCTGCCGCTCCCTTCCTCTTTATTTACGCCGCCTGTAATCGGCCCCTTTATGTTTTGTTTTATGCGCTTTTTTCCCTGTCGGACGGTAGGTGCTGGCCGGAGCCTTGTCCCTGTAGACGCGTTTTTTCTTCGGCGCCCTGTCGGCGGCCCTGACTTTTATGCCGCCGGTTGCCGTATATTTGATAATTGTCGCTTCAATGGCGTGTTCGATGCGGCGGATCCGATCTTCATCGGCGGCGGTGGCAAACATGACGGACAGGCCCTTCGCGCCGGCCCTGCCGGTGCGGCCGATACGGTGTACATAGTAATCGATGTCGTGCGGCACGTCGTAATTATAGACATGCGTAATTCCTTCAATATCAATGCCTCTGGCGGCGATATCGGAAGCGACGAGGATTTGTGTCCTGGCTTTGGCGAAGTCGCGGATAACCTGATTACGTCGGCCCTGGAACATATCTCCCTGCAGTTCGGCCGCATTGAAGCCGCGGGCGATCAGTTCCCCGGACAGCCGTTTCGTGCGTTCTTTCGTATTGCAGAAAACGACGGCCAGGTAGGGATTGTGTTCCTGCAGCATGGTACAGAGGCAATCCGTCTTTTTCTCTTCGCTTGTCATGTAGATGCGCTGTTCAATGTTTTCGAGAGTGACCGTTTTCCCTTCGCCAAAGCCAGGCTTAACGGCTGCTCCATGTGTTTTTTTGCGAGGCCCCGCACTTTTTGCGGGATCGTTGCAGAAAAGAAGAGAAGCTGTCTTTTTTTCGGCGTCATGCCGATGAGCTCGTCGACTTCTTCCAGAAAGCCTGCCGCCAGCATCTGGTCCGCTTCATCCACTACGACATAACGGGCGCCGCCGAGACGGAGGGAATTGCGCCGGCAATGATCCAGGAGCCGTCCCGGCGTGCCGATGACAACCTGCGGCCGGCAAAGGAGCTTTTGCAGCTGGTTTTCTATGGTCTTACCGCCGATGAGGCTGAGTATGTCCGCTCCTGTCGCCGGTGTGAGCGAAGCCGCCACGGCGGCGATTTGCTCGGCCAGTTCGCGTGTCGGCGCGATGATCAGCGCCTGCTCTCCGGCCGTGTCCTTTTTTATCCGTTGCAGCACGGGCAAGAGGAAAGCCAGTGTCTTGCCTGTGCCCGTCTGTGCCTGAACGAGCAGGTCGCGGCCTTTGAGTGCCGCCGGTATGGCCTGTTTCTGGACGGTTGTCGGCGTATTGATATGTTGTTCTTTTAAGGCATCGGACAGTTCTTTTGTAATGCCGAGCGATGTAAATGTTTCCTTCATGATTAAACTCCTGAGTTACATGGATATATGCCTGCCGTACCGGTGTTGCCGTTACTGCAGCCACCCGAATTTGAGGCACGCGCGGAAAATACCGCCCGCGTCGTTCCGGTCCGTTACGTAATCTGCAATTTTTTTCAACTCTTCCCGGCCGTTGCCCATGGCGATGCGGAAGAAGGGTTCTGTGAACATGGAAATGTCGTTCATGCCGTCGCCGAAGACGACGACATCTTCGAGCGGCGCTTTTAAAATCCCCATGAGGTCTTTAATGCCTTTTTCCTTATGTACCGGTTCGATGAGTACGAGATCGTTCAGATAAGGGATGAGGGGCAGTCCGCCGAGGTCCGGCATTTTTTCTTCCGGCGGGCGCGTGAAGAAAATTTTAAATACCGACCTTATGCCGTCTATGGTGCCGTCTTTACTGATTTGCCCGCTATATTGCGTAAACGCCGAATAGGCGGGATTGCGGAAGTAAGCGTACGTCGTGCGCAGGACAATACTGTTATCCGTTATGACAACCCAGGGAATCCCGCTGTTTTCCAGTGCATGTAAAACGGATTTGCTTTTCTCCAGCGGCAACGGTTTGATTTTCAGCAGTTTCCCGTTCCATGTAAGGCTGTTGCCGCCGTCGGCGACAAAGGACGGGATGCCGTATTTCTCGGCTACACGGGCCGCGTCCGCCTGACCGCGTCCTGCCGCCATAGCGACGAAGTGGCCCCGGCGCATGAGCTGCTTTATGGTATAGCTCGTATCGGCAGGCATTTTCATGGTCAGTTTCAGGCCGAGCGTACCGTCTATATCAAAGAAAAAGTATTTCCGCTTCATCATTTCCTCCCTGTGCACAGGAGATATTATAGTATATTTCCCGCGTCTTGCATACAGCGGAACCCTACTCAGGGCCGTGTTTTTTTGGTATACTTGGTGCAGGCGGGTGTGAACGGAGGTTTTGTTGTGTCACCTTATCAGGATATTTTTAAGCAGTCTCTCTATATGAGCTTTTTTACGGTGCTTATTCCTATCGGCGCTTATACTATACACAGCGGTTCCAGTGCCGTTGTGGCGCTGGTCAGTTATATTTTTTTATCCTTTTGGGTTCCCTGCGCTTATGTAGGCATGGAAGGCGCGGCCTTCGGCACTTCCGATCAACGTATTTCCCGTACCGCCTACAGTGTCGCCTGGCTCGTTGCGATGGCGGTTCTTGCAGGTCTGATCAAATACGGGAGCCTGTTCTGGCAGGGCTACGGCTTCTGGAATTGGCCGACAGTCGGCCGCGATCTCGTTTTCATGGCCCTTATGTATATCAATCTTTGCGTCAACCTTTCTTTGGCGTATTTATTTAGCCGCCTGTTCGGCCGTCGTCAAGGTCGGTGATACGTATGAACAGATCCATACTGAATACATTGCGCGCCGTCGTTTGGCTTGCCCTGTGGATTGTGCCGATTCCCTTCGGGGCTTTCACGTCGGACCGGATCTTCTTTGTCAGTGTATCGACCGTTATTTTTCTTGCCGCTTCGGTTCTCATGCCGCCGCTGCTGCGTCGGCGTGACCTGCGCCTGCGCGGGGAAAGCGTTTTTCCGGCCGTGCCGTATCTTCTCTACGGCGGTATAACAGGTGCTGTATCGGCAACGGCCGCCTTGGGCGGTATGAGGGCTTTCGCTTTCTGGCAATCCTATCCGGCCAGAACCGGCGCATACGCGGCCTGGCTTTTCGGGACGATTGCTTTACAGTACGGCCTGTCTCTTTTCTTTGCCCGTTGGCATATGCGTGTCCGTGAGCGCGCTTTGTCCGATTTTATTGACCCCGTGCTTTATGCGTTGCCTTTGCCGACCGCTTTCATGGCGCTGTTCTTCTTTCCGGCCGTGCGCATCGATGCGGCCGGGCAGGAGCAGTTTATTACCGGTCTTATCGGTCTGTTTTTCTTTGTCAATACGGGCCTGTATTTTACTTTATCATCGGCACGTTTGCTTTTTATTTTTATCCGCGGACGGAGGGCCGCTCCGGTGCGGGTGAACGGATTTGGGGACTCTTTCGCGTTATTCTCCTCGTCTGCGTTTTCTTTTATGTGCAGGCCGCTTTTAACAGTGTCACGGGACTGTATGCCTATGAACTGCAATATCTGACAGCTCGTAATAACCCCTTATCCTTTGTGCTGCCGTTTATTACGTATGCGCTCTTCATGTGCGTGTCCGTCGGCATGGTGAACGGTATCGGGCTGATTAAAGACAAGCTGGCAAAAAAATAGCCGTAATATAAAAAACGTTGCCTTAAGGCAACGTTTTTTATATTCACTTTATTTCCTGTTCAACGATAAAATTTGTTTTTAAGAGGTTGAACCGAACCAGGTACGCGATCCAACCGATACCGGCTGCCAGGCAGCCACCGGCGAAGTTGGCCAGACTGAGCGTGGTCAGCGCATAAAGCACATAGAGAACGGAAATGCCCGACAGGAAGTAGGACGCGTTCCGGTTGCATCGTTCGTTGGAAATCCCTTCCTGATCCAACATCGCTTTTAACGAGGAAGCGCATAAGATATAAGGGATGACGTTTGTCACGACCGCCAGGTTGGCAAGCCGTTCGAACTGTTCCGATAAAGACGGGCTGACAGTCATAAGAGCCAGCGCGCTCTGCATCAGCAGAATGAGGAACATACCGCGTAAGGGCACGTCCGCCTGCGTCACTTTAGCGAAGACCTTCGGAAAGAGTCCCCGTTCGGCACTTGTCTTGAAGACACGGGCCAGGGTGAACTGCCATGAAAGGAGTGAACCTGCGCAGGCAAGCGCCATGAGACCCATGACTGCGGCGCCGATTGTGGAACCGAACATGGCGGCGAAAGCCATGCCGAAGGGAGCGCTCGAGTTCAGGAGATCCGCATTCGGGACAATGCCGGCAATGACGTTTGTCGATACAATGTAAATGACAGCCACTCCGGCTGTGCTGAAAAAGGTCGCTTTCGGCACGGAAGTCTGCGGGTCTTCGACGGCATCCATATTGACGGATGCCGATTCCAGGCCGAGAAACAGACATAAGGTCAGGGAGATGGAGCTGCCCGGCCGCATCGCTCCAGCCGAGAGGATTGGGACACCACGCGGCTATCCATGTAGAGGGATCGAACCAGTACCAACCGAGTGTGGACATGACCAGAATCGGTAAGATGGAACCCCAGATGGTGACGGTCGTCAATTTACCGGAGTAACGGGTGCCGCGGAGATTAAGGGATGCGGCAAGCCATAATAAAGCAACAGTATATATACACGTCTGCACCGGAGAGAATTCCGAGCCCAGGAATCCGGCGCCGTAACCGACGGCGGAAATGGCAATGGCGACGTTGGCAATAACAATGGATACGGAGTAGGCGTAATTCGCCATAAAATGTCCTATTCGCCCGTAGCCGTACTCGGCATAACCGCCCATACCGCCCGGTTTTGTCGTAAACATACCGCAGCGGGCAAAGACCATGGCCAGGGTCAGGGAGCCGAGAGACGTTATAATCCAGGAAAAAATCGAGATCGTTCCGACCTCCGCGAGCTGAGCGGGAAGCATGATGATGCCGGCACCCAGCATGTTGGCTGCAGTGATAAAGGTAAGTTGCACCCAGGACATTTTACGACGGTTGGTTTTCATTATCAGTCCTTCTTTCATCAGTAAATTCGGTATAAACCGTTTCATAAAAAAATCAATTTATTTTAGCATTTTTCGTTTTATAATACCAGTAAAAATGATGTCCCCGTCCTTTAAATTCGCTTAACTTTGCAAGAATATTTTAAGTGAGGCAAACGGCGTTATAACGACGTTTTGAAAGATATGATTTTTAATATACCCCGAAGGTATGGTATAATACAACTGGTTTCATCCTACTTTTAAGAGGAAAGAATACTAAAATTTATCCGTACGGGAGTGAATTGATGATGGAAAAGATCACGGCCTTTTATTTACATGAGTGTCCGTATTGCGCCAACGCCAGGAGAGCGGTTGCAGAACTGATCGAGGCCGATCCGGCATACGGGGAAATTCCTTTGGAATGGTATGAAGAGACGGAACGTCCCGACGTCGCGTCCGGATACAGTTATGAATATGTGCCGAACTTTTTTGTGAGGAATGAGAAAGTCTATGAAGCACGGCCCGGCGAATCGTACGGGGAAACGAAATTTTACATTAAAAAGGTATTTGATACTATATTGAAAGAAGGGCAATAGATGAATAAAAAATGTATTTGTGCGGCCGTGGCCGTTATGCTGTCGGCATCCGCCGCGGCGGCTCGGACGCCGGTTATGGAAAATGCGGAAATGTTTCACGCCGCGCCGGAACAAAACGTTGTCGACCGGCCTCTGCAGCTTCCCAACCCTATAAAGGAGCATACGAGTATTGCCGCTGTAGAAAAAGCGGTCGGCTTCATGCCGCTTGCGTTGCGGCATAACGGGCACTATACGCTTACCGCCTGCGAGACGATCGAAAAAACGGCGCAGCTCGTGTATCGGGAGAGTGATGTTAAAAATAATAATCGGCTCATGATTCGTACGGCTCTTCGCCGCGAAACGGATGCCCGTTCGCTTTCCGGTTACTATGCGGATTGGATGCCTGTCGTTGTAAGCCGTACGGCTGTTTCCGTAACTACCGGTAACGGTATCAATTATGCGGCGTATTGGCGTAACGGCATATATTCGTATTCCGTAAGCATGACTGAAACGACGGCACCGGCCTTCATGGAAATTCTCGTTCCGTTAGTAGCACAGACGGAAGCAGGCCGTACTTTCTGATACCGTGTATATATGAATCATAAATGCCGGCTGTGCAGGACAGCCGGCATTTTATGAACCGTTTCGTTCTGTATATGTACGGGGGGAGAACACTGATGAAAGAACTGCCTCTTTTTACCGTAAACGGCGGCTATGGGTATAACCAGGAACTTTTTACGGATTGCTGGATGAATCGCGGCGGCTGCGGTGCCGTGGTCGCTTGTGATGTAAGCATCTATCTTGCCCGCTGCTTTGATCTTACCGGGTTGTATCCCTTTGCGGCCGACACTATCGGCGAAGCTGAATATGTCCGTTTTTCCCAGATCATGAAACCTTATTTGCACCCGCGCATGACCGGCATCGATACGACGCAGATCTGGATTGACGGCTACCGTCAGTATCTTGCCGCTTGCAGTGTGACGTCGCTCCGTCTTGCAGGAGTGCAGGGGGATACGCCTTTTGTCGAGTTTGCGGCTGCTGTTACAGCGCAAATTGATAAAGCCATGCCGGTGCCTTATTTAAATCTGCGTCATCGCAGTAAAAATTTGGCCGATTACGTGTGGCACTGGTTCTGGCTGGCAGGGTATGAACGCGTTGCCGGCACGATTATGGTCAAGGCCGTGTCATACGGCTCCTACCGATGGCTGTCCCTTTATGAATTGTGGGATACGGGATTTTCCCGCAAGGGCGGGATTGTTTGCTTTGACATTTAAATCAGGCTCCGGTTTGCCGCACGATGCGGCAAACCGGACTGAAGGTATGGTTGTATTCAGTAAGGAGTGGTTCTACTTATGATTAAACTTGGTATTAACGGGTTCGGACGTGTCGGTCGCTTTGTTTTTCGTGCCGCTCAAATGCGTGACGATGTTGAAATCGTCGGTATAAATGATGTGCTGCCTGTTGATTATATGGCATACATGCTGAAATATGACACGGTACATGGCCGTTTCGGGGGAACTGTGGACGCTGACGTTGAACGCGGCGTCCTTGTCGTCAACGGTAAGGAAATCCGCGCGACCGCCGAAACGGATCCGGTTCATCTCAGATGGGATGAAGTCGGTGCAGACTATATCGTCGAGTCTACAGGCCGGTTTCTCACTACGGAAGATGCTGAAAAACACCTTGCCGCAGGCGCTCGCTATGTCGTTCTTTCCGCGCCGTCCAAGAAAGGCAAAGACGGCCGGCAGGCAGACATGTTCGTTTGCGGTGTAAATATGGCCGCGTATAAGGGTCAGCAGATTGTATCCAACGCTTCCTGTACGACGAACTGCCTCGCTCCCGTTGTGAAAGTCCTGCATGACGCTTTCGGCGTTAAAAACGGGCTGATGACGACGGTACATTCAACTACGGCGACACAGAGGACGGTTGACGGCCCGTCTGCAAAAGACTGGCGCGGCGGCCGTGCCGCTTCGGGGAATATCATTCCTTCCTCCACGGGAGCGGCGAAAGCCGTAGGCAAAGTAATTCCCGATCTTGACGGCAAGCTCACCGGCATGGCGATGCGCGTGCCTACGCTGGACGTGTCGGTTATCGACCTTACGGTTAACCTGATGAGGCCGGCCGCGTATGAAGAAATTTGTGCGGCTATGAAGAACGCCAGCGAAGGTGAATTGAAAGGGATCCTCGGATACACGGACGAGGCGGTCGTATCCTCCGACTTTATCGGCTGCACCTTGTCGGCCGTATTCGATGCACGGGCGGGGATCGCTCTGACAGATACATTTGTAAAAGTGGTTGCTTGGTACGACAATGAAATCGGCTATTCCGAGAACCTTCTTAATTTGCTTGCCGGGATGAACGAATATAACAGCAAAACATAATTCGCCTGCACGGACGGCCGGGACCTGTGGGGACGGAGTTTCCTGCCTCTCGTTGTTTCGGCATCTTTACGAGTTTCGCAGGAAGCGGAAAGGGAGAAAGTTAATGGCGGAAAAAGAAACGGTAATGTTGATTATTATGGACGGCTTCGGTTGCAGTGATATAAAGGAATATAACGCGGTCGCGCAGGCGGATCTGAAAGTTTTGCCCGAACTTTGGCGCACATATCCTCATTCATATTTGGAAGCGTCGGCCGAAGCGGTCGGGTTGCCGCACGGTCAGATCGGCAATTCCGAAGTAGGTCATTTAAATATCGGTGCCGGACGGATCGTATATCAGTCACTTACAAGAATCACGAAGGATATTGAAGCGGGGGAATTTTTTGCTAAACCCGTTCTTAAAGACGCTATGCATAACGCCTGCAAACCCGGCAGAGCTTTGCATATTATGGGGCTTGTTTCCCCCGGCGGGGTACACAGCAGTGAAAAGCATCTCTACGGCCTTTTGGAAATGGCGAAGCGGAACGGTGTCGAACATGTGTATATCCATGCCTTTCTCGACGGCCGTGATGTGCTGCCGCGCAGTGCCGGCGCCTATCTGCAGGAGTTGGAGGAAGTATGCGGACACATCGGTGTCGGTGAAATTGCCACGATCAGCGGCAGATATTATGCCATGGATCGCGATAAGCGATGGGAACGTGTAGAAGCGGCGTATAGAGCCGTCGCCCTCGGTGAGGGTGAAACGGCCCCTTCCGCACAGGCGTGCCTGGAACGCTCCTATCGCGCGGGTATATCCGATGAGTTTGTCGTGCCGACGGTCATAGTGAAACGGCCTGTTAACGACGGCGACAGCCTCGTGTTTTTCAACTTCCGGCCGGATAGGGCCCGGCAACTGACGGAAGCGTTTGTCAATCCCGATTTTGACGGGTTTACAAGAAAGCGTCCGCATGCTCTTTTTTTTGTGACCATGACCGTTTACGAAGAGGCTCTGCCTGTACATGTCGTTTACGGCAAGGAGCGTATTGAAAACACGCTCGGCGAGGTTCTTGCCAAGGCGGGAAAGAAACAGCTCCGTATAGCTGAAACGGAGAAGTATGCCCATGTCACGTATTTCTTTAACGGCGGCGAAGAAAAAACTAATGCCGGCGAAGACCGTATCCTCGTTGCCTCGCCTAAAGTGGCCACTTATGACTTGCAGCCTGAAATGAGCGCTCCTGAAGTAACGGACCGTGTCATTAAGGCTTTGAACGGCGATTCGTACGACATGATCATCTTGAATTTTGCCAATGCCGATATGGTCGGACATACAGGCGATCTGGAAGCGGCTAAAAAAGCGGTGGAGGCGGTAGATGCGAGTATCGGCCGCATTGTCGAAGTGTTGCGCAGGAACGGGGGACAGGCCCTGATCATCGCCGATCACGGCAATGCCGAAAAAATGGCCGATGCCGTTTCCGGTTCGCCGTATACGGCGCATACGACAAATCATGTGCCGTGCATTCTCGTCAGCGATGCCCGCAGGCACGCTCATCTTCATGACGGCATTTTGGCCGATATAGCGCCGACGCTTCTTTATCTGGCACATATGAAACAGCCTGCCGAAATGACGGGGCATAACTTAGTGGACGATTAAATAGAAGTATGCTAATATAAAAATAACATACTGTTTATATAAGTTCCTTCCCGAAAGAATCGACATATATAGTTTACAATAGTGGGAAACTAGTATATATTTATGTAGGGAAACTAATCAGACAATGTATTTTCGCAGTATATCCGTGCGGCACATTGCCATATCGGTAAGGAGGAAACGTAATGACAGTAAAAATAGGGATCAGCGGCTTCGGCAGAATCGGCAGGTGCACCTTCAGAACGGCCCTTTCACAGCCGGACGTGGAGATTGCGGCTATTAATAACCGTTCTGTCGGCCCGATTATGGCGGATTTATTGAAATTCGATACGGTTCACGGCACGTGGCGGCATGATGTGTCTTACGATACGGAAAAGAGTATGCTCGTAGTTGACGGCAAGGCTATCCCCGTGACGAATGAAACGGATCCGGCCGACATTCCCTGGAAAGATCTGGGTGTCGATATTGTTGTCGAGTCGACGGGAAAGTTCAAGGATCACGAGTCGGCCTCCAAGCATTTGGCCGGCGGCGCCGGGAAAGTCATCATTACGGCGCCCGGCAAGAATGTGGATACGACGATTGTCATGGGCGTCAATGAAGAAACGTATGATCCCGCAAAGCACTATATTATTTCCAACGGTTCATGTACGACAAACTGCCTGGCGCCCGTTGCCAAGGTGTTGTCCCGCGAATTCGGCATTGTCCGCGGTATGATGACGACGATCCATTCCTATACGAACGATCAGCACCTCGTCGATTCGGTGCATAAGGATCTGCGCCGCGCCCGCTGTGCGACACAGTCCATTATCCCGACGTCTACGGGCGCCGCTCAGGCCGTTGCCCTGGTCTTGCCGGAACTAAAGGGAAAGTTTACGGGCATGGCTTTGCGCGTGCCTACGCCGAACGTTTCCATGACGGATCTCGTGGCCGTTCTGGAAAAGAGCGTAACCAAAGAAGAGGTGAACGGCGCGTTGAAAAAATGGGCTGAAGGGCCTTTGAAGGGGATCCTGCCGATTCTCGAAGATGCAACCGTATCCTCCGATTATATCAGCGATACGCACAGTTCCATTGTCGATGCCTTGGATACACAGGTTATCGGGGGAAATATGATAAAAGTTGTCGCCTGGTACGACAATGAATGGGGCTATTCTCTGCGGGTAAACGATTTGGCGGCGTATATCGGGGCCAGGGGCTTATAAAATGAAGTCTGTTATCTCCGCTATGTGTGCCTGCGGCGGGAGCGGTCCCGTTACGGGCGAAGGAGCGGCTGAAAATGCAAGGCTTTCATTTAACGGCCGTTTGACAGACGGAAAGGGTGTATGAAATGGTAAAAATCGGTATTAACGGATTCGGCCGAATCGGCAGACAGGTATTTAAAATTGCGCAGCGTTATAAAGACGATATGGAAATTGTGGCTGTCAATGACATCGGCACGCCGAAACAGATGGCGCATCTTTTGAAATATGACAGTATTTTCGGCACGATGCCCGATGATATTGCTTATGACGACAGTCATATCAGTGTGAACGGCGTAAGGTATCCCCTCTTTCAGGAAAAGGATATTAAACGTGTTGATTGGGACGGGCTGGGCGCGCAGATTGTTGTCGAAGCGTCCGGAAAATATGCCGGCCGTGTCAGCGCTTCGTCGCAGGATAGACTGCCTTTAGGCGGATCTGTGAAGAAAGTTATTATTACGGCGCCCTCCACTATTGATGACATAACTCTCGTTATGGGCGTCAATGAAGAAGCGTACGATCCGGCAACGGATCATGTTATTTCCGGTGCGTCGTGCACGACAGGATGCCTGGCGGCCATTTTCAAATTCATGGATGAGAAATACGGCGTTGAACGCGGTATGACAACGTCCGTCCACTCGTATACGGTTGATCAGAAAATCCTTGACGTGTCTCATCGCGACCTGCGCCGGGCCCGTGCCGCAGGCATGTCCATCATCCCGACGACGACCGGCGCGGCCGAAGCGATCGGCAAGGTGCTGCCCCGGGTAGCAGGTAAACTCAGCTGTCATGCAGTCCGCGTGCCGACTCCGGATGTATCGATCATCGATATCGTCCTGGAATTAAAGAAAAAAGACATTACGGCGGACGAAGTGAATAAAGCCTTTGAAGAAGCCGCGGCCGGCGAATATAAAGGCATTATCGCGACGAACGATGACGAACTCGTTTCCGTCGACTACAGGGGCAACGAACATACGGCGGTTATCGATACGCCGTTGACTTTGACGATGGCGGGCGGTATGGTCAAAATCATTGCCTGGTATGATAATGAATGGGGGTATTCCCGCCGCATCGTCGATATGATCCGGTTCCTTGCGGAGAAAGGATTATAAGTATATCGTAATCACCTTGTACTACAGGAGGAATACGTTTTATGAAAAAAACAATACACGATATAGCTCCGGATAATAAGAAAGTTTTTGTGCGCGCCGATTTTAACGTGCCCCTTGATAGCGAGGGGCGGATTACTGACGATACGCGCATCAAAAAGACCTTGCCGACGATTGCGTATCTCTTGGAGCGACATGCGGCGGTTATCCTGGCAAGCCATTTGGGCCGCCCCAAAGGCGAGGCCAAACCGGAATTTTCTTTAAGGCCCGTTGCGGCCCGCTTATCCGAGTTGTTAGGTGTACCTGTAAAAATGGCTCCCGACTGCGTAGGCGCGGATGTGCAGAAAATGGCCGCCCGCTTGAAACCGGGCGAAATATTGCTCTTGGAGAACCTCCGTTATCACGGGGAAGAAGAAAAGAACGACAGAGAATTTTCAGAAAAATTAGCGTCTCTCGCAGATATCGGCATCAACGACGCTTTCGGCTGTTCTCATCGGGCACATGCTTCCGTTGCGGGCATTACGGCATTCCTGCCGATGGCGGCAGGGCTCCTCATGGAAAAAGAAATCCGTTTTATCGGCGGCGCCGTAGAGAATCCGGAACATCCTTTTGCGGCGGTTATCGGCGGCGCGAAGGTATCTGATAAAATCGAAGTTATCTCCCGCCTTCTGCCTAAAGTCGACGTTATGATCATCGGCGGCGGTATGGCCAACACATTCCTGGCCGCGCAAGGTTACGGTATCGGTAAATCCCTCGTTGAAGCGGATAAAATCGAGTTGGCCCGGTCATTGATCAAAGCGGCAGAGAAGGAACATACGGAACTTCTTTTGCCGGTGGATGCAGTTGTAGCGGCCGAATTTTCTGCCGCTGCGGACTATAAAGAAGTTGATGTCGACGCGGTTCCTGCAGATTGGATGATTCTCGATATCGGGACGAAGAGCCGCGAACTCTTCGCGTCCAAATTGAAACCTATGAAACTCATCGTCTGGAACGGGCCGATGGGAGTCTTTGAAATGGATCATTTCGCTAAAGGGACGGAAGCGGTCGCCCGGGCCGTTGCCGATTCCGCCGCCGTATCCGTCGTCGGCGGCGGCGATTCCGTCGCGGCTGTCAATAAAACAGGTCTTGCCGGTAAGATCACCCATATTTCGACCGGCGGCGGCGCGTCTCTCGAATATCTGGAAGGTAAAGTCCTGCCCGGCATTGATGCGTTAAGCGATAAATAATAGGCGACAGGAGTAGATAATGCGAAAAACGATTATTGCGGGCAACTGGAAAATGAATCATCAGAGAGCGGCTGTCCGTGACACATTAACGGCCCTTACGGAACAGATCAAGGGCGGCGTGAAACCCGAAGTCATAGTGGCTCCTGCCTTTGCCTATCTTGCTGAAGCCGTTTCTTTGGCAAAAGGAACGAATGTGCATATTGCGGCACAGAATATGCATTTTGAAGAAAACGGCGCCTATACGGGCGAGGTTTCTCCGGCTATGCTCGTCGATGTAGGCGTATCCCATGTCATTCTCGGGCATTCGGAACGGCGGCGGTATTTCAATGAAACCGATGAAACGGTCAATTTGAAGGTTAAAGCGGCCGTTGCTCATGATCTGACGCCGCTTATGTGTTGCGGTGAAACGTTGGAACAGCGCGAAAACGGGAAAATGAAGGTATGGATTGAAGGACAGATCAAAGCGGGCCTTGCAGGAATCAGTGCCGCCGACATTAAAAAAGTCGTCATTGCCTATGAACCGATCTGGGCCATCGGTACGGGCAGAACGGCGAGTGCGGAACAGGCACAGAAGGTTTGCCTTATCATCCGGAATACTCTTGCTTTTCTGTACGGCGCGGCAGTTGCAGAAGCAGTGCCCGTTCTTTACGGCGGCAGTATGAACGCTCATAATGTTGCCGATTTGACGGCGGCGCGTGATATTGACGGCGGTCTTGTCGGCGGCGCCAGCTTAAAGGCGGCGGAATTTGCGGAAATTATTGCTAAGACAATTGTAAAATAAACGGGCCCGGCCGTTGCCTTTTGAGGCAACGGCTCTTTTTTTTTGCTTTGTTGGGACTGTAATATTATTTTTTATTCGCACCTCTTGCATTCTCATTTAGGACCTGTTATACTTCATAACAAGTAATAGTTATTTGTTAATTATAACTAATAACTATTTTCAAAACAATTATCTTATAACGGAGGAATGAAATATGAAAAGGTTTGTTTGCGGAATTTGCGGTTATGTATTTGAAGGCGAAGCGGCACCGGAAAAGTGTCCTCAGTGCGGCGCTCCCGCTTCCAAGTTCTCTGAAATGACGGAAGGCGTTAAAGAGTATGCCGACGAACATCGTGTAGGCATCGCTAAAGGCGCCGATGAAAGAATTGTTGAAGGACTTCGTATATGAACTTCAACGGTGAATGTTCCGAAGTGGGCATGTACCTTGCCATGAGCCGTGTAGCCGATCGCCAGGGGTATCCCGAAATTGCTGAAGCGTACAAACGCTATGCCTTTGAAGAAGCTGAACACGCTGCAAAATTTGCGGAACTTCTCGGTGAAGTTTTGACGGATGATACTGAGAAGAACCTTGAAATGCGTGCGGCTGCCGAACAGGGCGCCTGTGCAGGCAAAAAAGAATTGGCGGCCTTGGCAAAGCAGTTAAACCTCGACGCCGTCCACGACACGGTTCACGAAATGGCGAAGGACGAAGCTCGTCACGGCCGCGCTTTTGACGGGCTGCTTGCTCGTTACTTCGGTAAATAAGCTGCTTGTCGCAGCTTGCGGCGCGGATCGGGTCCGTAGGAAAAACGCAAAAAGGGACTCTTTATGTACTGCCTTCCAAAAGTTGATCTTTGGTTTGACTTTGGAGGCACCTCATTGCGGAGTCTCTTTTTGCGTCTGTTTGATGATATATATGTTGCTCATACTATACTATACAATATACATGGAAATCAGAATAACTGCCGGGTACTGTACGGTCATGAGTGATTGTTACATATGTCTGATTACGCGATAAGAATTACCTTGATGTATAAGGAGAAGCGTTGACAGAAGAAGAAATGCATGCTATGATTTAAAGACCGATTGGGACGACGTGATACGAACCTTTATTTAGTGCGCTCTGCACGATACATACTGTTACGGGCTCAGGAAAAAAGAGTTGACAAAGCAAAAGGGCTTTGGTAAGATAAACG
>NZ_JH417608.1 GCF_000239275.1 Megasphaera geminata F0357
AAGTTAAGTCCTCGGCCTATTAGTACCGGTCCGCTCCATGCATCGCTGCACTTCCACTCCCGGCCTATCTACCATGTCGTCTTCATGGGGCCTTACTTGTCTTGCAAGGAGAAACCTCATCTTTAGGCCGGGTTCACGCTTAGATGCTTTCAGCGTTTATCCGTCCCGAACGTAGCTACTCGGCTGTACGCCTGGCGGCATAACCGATACACCAGCGGTTCGTCCACTCCGGCCTCTCGTACTGGGAGCAGCCCCTTTCAAGTTTCTTCCGGCCCGCGATGGATAGGGACCGAACTGTCTCACGACGTTCTGAACCCAGCTCGCGTACCACTTTAATGGGCGAACAGCCCAACCCTTGGGACCTACTTCAGCCCCAGGATGTGAAGCCGACATCGAGGTGCCAAACCTCCCCGTCGATATGGACTCTTGGGAGAGATAAGCCTGTTATCCCCAGGGTAGCTTTTATCCGTTGTGCGATGGCAATTCCACTCTCTTCCACCGGATCACTAAGCCCGACTTTCGTCCCTGCTCGACCTGTCCGTCTCGCAGTCAAGCTCCCTTCTGCCTTTACACTCTGCGCGCGGTTTCCGTCCGCGCTGAGGGAACCCTTGGGCGCCTCCGTTGCTCTTTCGGAGGCGACCGCCCCAGTCAAACTGCCCGCCTGAGACTGTCCGAAGCCTCGTTACGGCTCTCGTTAGAATTTCAGTACAACAAGGTTTGGTATCCCACCGTCGGCTCCGTGAAAACTGGCGTCCTCACTTCCGCGCCTCCCAACTATCCTGTACGTCTTATACCCAAATCCCATCTCAGGTTGCAGTAAAGCTCCATGGGGTCTTTCTGTCCAGTCGCGGGTAACCTGCATCTTCACAGGTACTTCAATTTCACCGGGTCCCTCGTTGAGACAGTGCCCAAATCGTTACACCTTTCGTGCGGGTCGGAACTTACCCGACAAGGAATTTCGCTACCTTAGGACCGTTATAGTTACGGCCGCCGTTTACTGGGGCTTCAATTCTCTGCTTCGCCTTGCGGCTCACACGTCCTCTTAACCTTCCAGCACCGGGCAGGTGTCAGCATCTATACTTCAGATTTCTCTTTCGCAGACGCCTGTGTTTGTGCTAAACAGTCGCTTGGGCCTCTCTTGTGCCACCCATTTCGGCTCCGGACGTTTCTATCCTTCACCTACTCTGGGTTATCCTTTCCACCGAGTTACGGATACATTTTGCCGAGTTCCTTAACGAGGGGTTTCCCGCGCACCTTAGAATTCTCGTCCTGCCTACCTGTGTCGGTTTCGGTACGGGCGCCACCGTCCTCGCTAGAAGCTTTTCTTGACAATTGAGTCCCCGTTCCTTCCTCTGTATCCCTACAGTCTCCCCATCACCTCTCGGCTTTCGGCGTACCGGATTTGCCTGATACGCCACCTACCGGCTTGGACATGCTCTTCCATTCGCATGCGAACGTTCCTTCTTGTGTCACTCCCTCGCTCTATCGGACGGTGTCGGTACAGGAATTTCAACCTGTTGTCCATCTCCTATGCGTCTGCGCCTCGGATTAGGCCCCGACTTACCCTGGGTCGACGATCGTTGCCCAGGAACCCTTAGGCTTTCGGTGGAAAGGATTCCCACCTTTCTTTTCGCTACTCATACCGGCATTCTCGCTTCCTGCCTGTCCACCTGTCCTTCCGGTCAGGCTTCTCCCATACAGGAACGCTCCCCTACCCATGTATGTCTCCATACATGCCAAAGCTTCGGTTCCGTACTTCAGCCCCGGTCATCTTCGGCGCCGCGTCTCTCGACCAGTGAGCTATTACGCACTCTTTTAATGATGG
>NZ_JH417609.1 GCF_000239275.1 Megasphaera geminata F0357
TCTGCGGTCAAAGGAGTGTTTATCAAGCATAATCACTTACCGTTTAATTATTAGATATATAATGCATAATTCGTATAACATATTGTTAATTTTTGTCCAAACGGATTATTTTCGGTCTGAATGGAGTGGAAAACAGAGGATAACTTTTTTTATTATATATAATAATGATATTCATAATTTATATTACATATCTACATACATCATAGAATATAAAGGAGGAAGAAGTTATGAACAAGTCTGTACGGCGGAGCGGACGTTATGCGCTGCTTACCTGTGCCGTCTTTACCTGGCTGAGCCTGCCCGTCTGTGCGGCGGACAGTCCGCAGGGGGGGGGACAATCGGGTCGAAACGGGAGATATTGTCGTTAAGGTCAATGCGGCCAGAGAAGAGGCCAAGTACGAAAGTCAGAGCACGACGGTTATTACCAGGGAGGACATTGCGAAGAAGCAGGCCAAGTCCGTGGAGGATATCATCTTTGACGAGACCGGTGTAAGCCGCACGGTCGACGCCATGGGCCGGGTCACCGTTTCCATCCGCGGCGCCGAGCCGCGACACACCCTG
The DNA here is from genome assembly GCF_000239275.1 of Megasphaera geminata F0357. GTDB lineage: Bacteria > Bacillota > Negativicutes > Veillonellales > Megasphaeraceae > Megasphaera > Megasphaera geminata. The sequence continues at coordinate 562 of NZ_JH417609.1, forward strand.
ATCCTCGTGGACGGCCGGCCCGTCATGGGCGACTTTGCGAAATATAGCGGACAGGGCGATGAGCTGCAGCGGCTCGGCACGGAGAACGTGGAGCGCATCGAGATCATCCGCGGTGCGGCCTCCGCCAAATACGGGGCGGATGCCATCGGCGGCGTCATTAACGTCATTACCCGTCAGCCGGCCAGGAAAGCGGGCATGCAGATCAACGTTGAAGGGCGCCGGGCCAAACAGGACGGCGACTTCTTCCCCTATGCGAATTTCTTCCTGCGGGCCGACAGCGGCCAACAGGGGAAATTACGCATGGCGGCCTACGGCGGCAAGCGGGAAATCATGCCGGTGTACAGCATGACGAGGTACCCTGCAGAGATGGATGAGCATGGAAACCCGGTGCCGGGAACGGGTTATTTGCGCAGCAACCTGCGTTATTACGGCTCCATCAAGAACATTGGCGCAGTCTTCAACTGGGATCTCAATGACAACAACAGCCTTGAATTCACGGGCGATAAGATCAAAGAAGATATGAAAATGTTCCAGAAACGCAGTTCCCAGGCTATGAACATGAATGCCAGACGGAATGTGGACCGCAATACGTACGGCGTTACCTACAAGGGACATGACCGGAAGACGGACTGGAAGTTCGGTTACAACTATTCCAAAATGCGGGAAGATGATATTACAACCATGCAGGTTTTTGAAAATTCACCATACCAGGGAAGCGACGCCTTGTATTATCTGGATGACCTGAAACACACCATGAAGAGCTTTAATGCCTCGGCCAATACGCAGGCCAATGGCAAGCACCTCTTAACCTACGGCTTCGGCTACAGCAAGGAAACGGGCGAAGGGAGCCGCATCAAAAACGCTGATTCCACGTATTACCGGTACATCAATCCCTGGGATTACGATAAGAACCTGGCTCTGCATGACGGCACGGTGGCTTCCAGCATCCATGATTATACGCTGGTTAAAAATGAAGCCGGTATACCTCGGTATGATGAGGAATTGGAATGGTACGGGTTTACCGACAGCGGAGGCCATGCAGTAAAACCGGCCTATACGTACGAAATGTATGATAGGTACGGCTTTCAGCCGGAAGCGACCGGTGCTCCTGACGACATTGTAGAAAAAGCCCACCGATTTGCCAATGAACTGATCGAACAAAATCCGGATCTGGCGGCGATGTTCGGCGGCTCTGTGTACACGGGCCCTATGCTTTTGCAGTTCTACTATAATGCATCGGAGTTAAAGAAAGAGGGGAAGCTTAATCTTGCGCCGCGGTGGCATCCGGCAAATTCCGCGGAAGCGGGAAAGTATTTCAAGGAGGACTCCATACTCAGAAATAACCGCCAGACCGTCGGCCGGGCGGAAATCCGCAAGTATAACTTCTATATCGGCGATACGTGGCAGGTCAATAAGGATACCATCTTATCGCCCATTTTCCGCATGGATCACAGCAGCCTCTTCGGCAACTACAGTACCTTTAACATGGGGCTCACTCATAACATCAAGGGCAAGGCCAACCACCGCTTTAAGGCCAATATCGGTACGGGCTACACCGAACCGGGCATGGGTGAGCTCTACTATAACTGGGAGATGTATGCGGGATCACCGGCGGGAACCGTTGACGGCATCGGCAGTGAATTGGGCCGGCTGGGGTATTACTGGGTCGGCAACCGGGATCTGAGGCCGGAAAAATCGCTCAACTTCGATATCGGTTTGGAAGCGGAAAACGGCAAGACATCGACGCGTTTCAATATTTTCCATAACCGTATCCGCGATTACATGACTACCTACTTTACGGGTTACACTATGGATTTTAACCCGACCCGCGATGTTAACGGAAAGGACATAGGCAGTCTCTTCAAATGGCTGACTCCTCCCGATATGATATACAGCTTCAAGAATATCGGCAAGGCGGAGATCACGGGTTTTGAAGCCCAGGTTGACCACCGGTTCAACAAACACTGGTCCGCGAAGCTGGGATACACCTATCTTCATGCCATCAACAAGAGCGATCCCGATATGCCGCGCCAGCTTTTAAACAAGCCGACGCATAAAGTGGATATCGGCGTAACCTATGAAAATAAAGGCTGGACGGCTTCTCTCTGGGGCGATTACTATATTCGTATGCTTGATGCCAACAGTATTGCCAACAATGGTAACTACATGGAAAGCAGCGAGACAGGTACACATTATTTCTTTGCCGATTCCGACAAGATCGAGTATCAGAAGAAGACCTTCGGTCTCTGGAATCTTCTGGTGCAGAAGAAGATAGACAAGGATTCTACTGTCTATGCCGGTATCAGCAACATCTTAAATCACCGCGATGATGACCAGGCCTTTATGGAACGGACATACCGCTTCGGCGTCAACATAAAATTCGGCCCGACGATCCTTACGCCGGAAGAAAAAGCGGCTAAAAAAGCGGCCCGGGCCGTGAAAACGGCAAACGGTGAATCCGTGACTGAAGTCGACGCGGATAAGCAGGATACTCTTGAACGGGACTGGTTCATCCGTCCCGTCTTTGACGTGAACAAGAAGAAGGGCCTGGTCATCATCGGCGATTACCGGATGCGCTGGAACAGCTTTACGGGTAAGAACAATAAACCTGATCAGGCGACGATGACCATGACTACCAGCGTAGGCAGCGCCTACAAGAATTACCGGGAAAAAGGCGGACACGGCTTTGAACAGCGCCTGCGACTCGGCGTGGATGCCCGTATCGGCGACAATACGAACATCAAGGTGCTCGGCAGCGCCGCCGGCTACAGCGGCGTGGATACGCGGCATGACGTGGCCGATTCCAAGGGTCTGAACCGTCAGCGCTTGGATACGGCGGATATGACGCGGCACGTGAAGAAGTGGGACTTCTCCCTGGGGCGTCTCACGGAACCTATGGGTGTGACGGGTTACTGGTTCGGCAAGGAATACGACGGCGCGAGGGCTGTATGGACGAGCGGTAAAAATCAGGTGCGCTTGGGCTACGGCGACTTCCGCCGCAGCACGGGGATCAGTGACAGCGCCTATACCCACGTGGTACGAAAACGCTTCTACCGGGCGCCGACACCTATTGAACTGCTGGGTAGCGGCGGCATCGCTTCCGGCCATAATACTTGGGCCACGGCCTATGACAAGGAAAACGGCGTAGCCGGCTTTAATGACGGAAAGGGGCTCTATCAGATCCTGGGCGCGGCCGGGAGCTGGGAAGAACAAAAGGAAATTTTGCAGACTTATCTGGACGGGATTAAACAGGCTGATCCGGACGGCTACGCGCAGTATATAGAACCGGTCCTGAATGCGCCTGAACGTCTCTTAATGAACAATTACGCTTGGCATAAAATCGAAGGGTATGAAACGGACGATAGCGGCCATATCGTCGGCAGTACGCCTGTAAAGACGTATCTGGCTATGGCCGGAGATCCGATAGATGAAAATCATTATATTGATCCCAGCCGTACGGATCCCTTATCCTACAGTGACATGCTGGACAAAGAAAAGCTGGAAGCGGCGGCTGAAGCCACATGGAACCGGTCGATAGGCGCCGTTGAAAGTACTAATGCCGTCTATGAAAATATACCGTATGCGAATTATTTACCGGAAACCGGTCTGGTGAAAGGCAAAAAATACACCTATAAGGTAACTTTCGACGGCTACGGCGAATACACGGGCGACTCTATTCTCAAAGGCACTGTCCAGCGCCCGCAGACAACAAGTTCTATCAGACATTATTATGTAATGGATTATTCTGAAAAAACAAACGGCGCCTTTACGGTTCTCGATAAGGACACGGCGCATCAAAAGGCCGTCCGGTCCCTGTGGAATAAGGACGCATCCCTGCGCCATTATATGATTGAGTACAATCACTTCGGTTTTCACGGCTATAAAACGCAGGGCAACGTATCTGAGTCCATGATGCATATATTTAATGCTATTTATACGTGGGCGCTTAAGCAGGAATCAGATGTACCTATCAGCAAACTGTTCGGCTCCGGACGGCCTGGCGTGACCGTGGGGAATGTTCTGGTGCAGGATCAGGTTCCTTCTGTCAAGCGTGCGGCTTTCCTGCAGGCGAAACACCGGTTCGGCCGTCACTTCGGCGTGCAGGCCTGGTATCTCCGTTCGACGGGAGACGATACGCACAGCCTGCAGTATGCTGACCTCAATGCGGCGGAAGGTAACAGTACTTATTCGTATGACCGGCTGGCCAGTGTTTTCGGCCTGGGCTTCAAGTGGCGTCTCGGCTCCAATGTTTCCTTCTCGTACGATTGGGGCCAGAACCGCACGGATTTCGGCCGTATGCTGAACGGTTCATCTGATTCAAAATATGTGGAAGGTTCGTCCAGCGCCAGCCCGGACCGTTACGATTACTACGGACGTGAACAAGGCGGCACGCCGCGCTTCTGGGTGGCCCGTCTCGACTTCGGCCGCAGCGACATGGATGTGCCGGGCAGCTGGAACGCCTTTGTGGATTACAAGTACTTCCAGCACGGTTCCTTCTTCGGCGGCAACGGTACGGAAGCCCTGCCGGACCGTTATCTCGACGGTATCCGCAGCTTTACCGTCGGTGCCGGGTATGTGCCGCGTAAGGATTTCCTCATTGAAGCGTTCTATACCTTCGGTGCGAAAGGCATCCATAAGCGGGATACCCTGTACGGATCGGAGAACTTCGAACTCGGCGATTACACGCGCCTCCAGGCGACGTATAAATTCTAAACCGTATCCTTTATATAGGGCAGCACCCTCCCCCAAAAGAAAAGCTGTCAGAAA
>NZ_JH417610.1 GCF_000239275.1 Megasphaera geminata F0357
TGGAACTGGGAAGGATTTGTCGTCATGATGCCGCTCCGGGGTACATATGTTGCCGATATTTCCTTAAAAGATGTCGTCCAGGTATTTGAAATCCGCAGCGCTCTCGAAGAATTGGCGGCAGGCCTTGCGGCCGAACGGATCACGCCGGATGAATTGGAAGAACTAGAACGGATTGTCGTGGAAATAAGTGAGTATATAGCACGGGATGAGTTTGATAAAATAGTCGACGCGGACATCCGTTTTCACGGCGTCCTTTACAGAGCGAGCCGTTCGCCGGCTTGTGGATATACTTCATAATCTGCGTGAACAGATGTTGCGTTTCCGTTCCATTTCCATGCATTATCCCGGCCGTTTGGCGGCGACATGGGAAGAACATCGTCAGCTCGTGGAATATATTGCCAATCATAATAGTGTACAGGCGCGGAAGATTGCGAAGAAGCACATGGAAAATTCGGAGAAAACTCTCATTATGGGAATTAAGCAGGATAAAAATTCGGCTCGTCTTGTGCAAGAACTGTTTCCCCATTAACGAAAGGAGCGGCACATGGAATACGAAAATTCTGACGGTCATAAATACAAAAGGAAAGATGAATTCGAACATTTTTTAGAAATCCTCTCTAAGGGCGTCATCGTATTAATGGCGGTACGCCTTGTCATTGCCTTTTTTATGGATCAATTATAATGGCGGTGGGGTTGTCTGCGCAGGCCATATTTCCGGAAAAGTAGCATCGATTCGCCGGAATCGGTGTTATTTTTTTTGCTTTTTAAGATAAAAATGCGGGTTTTCAGTCTTTTTATTGATGGGCAGAGCACTTTAAAAACAGGGGAGTTCTGCCATATAATAAACTTATAAATTAGTTGTATCCCCGGAAAAAGAGGGAATATAAATCATGAGGAGTGCATTATGCAATATAATCCTGTAACAGAGGAAGTGTTGACCGCCTTGAGAGAAGCTCTCGGTGAGCAGTATGTAAAAACCGATCCGCAGGTCCTATCCGCCTATAAAGAAGAAGAAAGCCTGACCCCGTCTTTTTGGGGCACCCCGGAAGCGGTTGTCTTGCCGGCCGATCCGGAAGAAGTGGGCGAGGTGATGAAGATCGCCAATCGGTATAAAATCCCCGTTACCCCGCGCAGTGCCGGCACGAGTGTCAGCTGTGGCGCCGTTCCCGCGTACAAGGGGATTGTCCTCCCCATGGAACGCATGAATAAAATTTTGGAGTTCAATGAGGACGGTATGTATATGGTTGTTGAAGCCGGTGTCCGTACCGTCGATATCCAGAATCTTGCAAAGTCGAAACATCTCATGTATGCCGGTGACCCCTGCAGCGCCGACAGTTGTCTTATCGGAGATAATCTGGCAACCAATGCGGGCGGCAATAAAGCCGTCCGTTACGGTACGACGCGTCATCAGGTCTACGCTGGTGGAAGTCGTCTTGCCGACCGGGAAAATAACGACCTTAGGGGCGCCCCTGAAAAAGTGTTCTACCGGCTTTTGCCTTGAGCAGCTGATCATAGGCAGTGAAGGCACGTTGGGAATCATTACGAAGGCTACGCTGAAACTTGTACCCTTGTGTCCTTTCCGTCTTGATGTACTGGCCGTATTTACGGATCTCGGCAAAGCAACAGATCTCGTGCCGCAACTGGTCAAAGCGGGACTCAATCCGACCTCCGTCGAGTTCATGGATAACAACTTTGTCCGCAGTGCCTGCGATTACAGTGAAGTAAAGCTGCCTCACTATGAAGACGGGTTTTACGATAGAAGCGTTCAATGAAAGCGAATTGGATGAAAAAACGGAAAAGCTTGTCGGCATTTGTGAAAAATGCGGTGCCGTGGAGGTGGTCGAAGCGGATGAGCGTGTTTGGAAAGTTCGCCGTAACTGCTTGGAAAGTACGCGCGTGTTTTCAAAAGTTGCCACGTCGGAAGACATGGTCGTACCGGTAACGCGTATTTCCGATTGCATTCGGTATCTTGTTGAAGAAAGCAAAAGCTATGATTTCCGCATCTTCTGCCTTGCTCACGCCGGAGACGGAAATCTCCATTTCCAGATCTTGAAGGGCAATATGAGTGATTCTGAATGGGAGAAGCAGACGGAAGCCTTCCGTGCCGTCGCCTATCCTTATGTGTACAGCCTGGGCGGTCGCCTGTCCGGAGAACACGGCATCGGCCTGAAACGCCTGAAATATATGGAGAAATATACGGATCCTGTTGAGCTGGACCTGATGAAAACCATCAAAAAAGCAATAGACCCCAACTGGATCCTGAATCCCGGAAAAATACTGTCCTATCCAATCACGGCGCCGCAGGAGACGTGATTGGCATATAGGACGTACTCGAAAACAGCCCAAGAATGCGAGGGCGAAGCATGAAGCATGATTGGCAGCTGTTGACCGAGACTGTCCTATCCAATCACGGCGTCGCAGGAGAGGTGATTGGCATATAGGACGTACTCGAAAACAGCCCAAGAATGCGAGGGCGAAGCATGAAGCATGATTGGCGGCTGTTGACCGAGACTGTCCTATCCAATCACGGTGCCGCAGGAGACGTGATTGATTGTATAAAAAAAACGAGGTTATACTCATCGGTATAACCTCGTTCTCTTTTGGTGGAGATGAGGAGAGTCGAACTCCTGTCCGTACACACTGCCCCATGAACCTCTCCGAGCGCAGACCTTGTTCAGTGTTTCGATCGGTTTTCGTACAAGGACAAACCGAACCGATCCAGCCCGGTGGGTTCCCGCAACGGCCGTCGGGCCCGGCCGCTCGGTATCCCGCTGAGTGACGCCTGCAAACCGCACGCGGGATCAGCGGCAAGAGACGATAGTTGCCCTTAGGCAGCTAAAGCAAAATTGTTTTCTTTTGCGTTTAATTTAAAGGTTCACCGATTTACGGGCAGATGAAACCCCGGCTCGCTGTTCATGATACAACTGTACACGTCGAAACCTTTACATCCCCGTGAAAGGGTGCATAAAGGATATGCTCTGTTAAGTATAACATAAACGGTACAATATGTAAAAATCAGTGTTTTTCTCCTGTTTTCAGCCGTTTCAGTTCGGCCTGTTCCGCAGGCGGCAGGTTAACGCCGCAGCAACCGCCCGTAGTATTGGATGTAAATCCTTTATATACCTGGCGGATGACATTTTTTTGTTGTTTAATCAAGTTTCTTATATCTGCCATGGATAATCTCCTTCTGTATAATTCCAAATTAATTCGGTTGGACACTAATTAATAATCTTTATTCATAGCATATCATGTATTTTTAAAATCGTAAAGGTTTTCGGTGCACATAGCCATAAACGACAGGGCGGTGTATAATAAATATACTTAGTTACAGTAAACGGGGTGTGGTTGTGAGAAAAATCGTCGATGACACGCGGCTTTTAGTGAAATGTTGCCTTCTCTATTATCGTGAGAATTTAGGGCAGCAGGAAATATGTGATATTTTAGGCGTTTCCCGACCGACTGTATCGCGGCTTTTGAAACAGGGCAGAGAACAGGGAATCGTAAAAATTGAAGTGCATGATCCGTTTGCTCCCGAATTCGGTGAAACCGAACGTAAGTTGGAAGGAGCGTTTCGGTCTGCAGGAAGTTATCGTCGTTGAAGACAGGCCCATTGAAATCGAGTCGGAACATGTCAGCGCTCTGCTTGCCGTCACGGCCCTGGCCTATTTGGATCGCGTCCTTAAAGACGGTGATACGGTCGGCGTGACCTTGGGATTTACGCTGCATAACATCGCCCGGGCCGATTATGTGGTTGATAAAGTTGTTCATTGCCGGTTCGTTCCCGTTCTGGGCGGTGTGGGCGAAACGTATTTGGAGCTCCATGCCAACTGGCTGGCCGCGGAATTTGCCAAACGATTTCGTGCCGAATATATACCTTTTTATGCACCGGCTGTTTTTGCCGATGCGGGCGTAATCAGCGTATTTAAGAAAGAGCCGTCCATAAAACGGATTTTTGCTCTCTTTACTAATCTCAACGCCGTTATTATGAGCATAGGCGTTCCTCAGGGGGACTATTCGACAGTTCTTAAAATGCAATATATTGACGATCCTATTTTGCGGGACTTCTCCGCCCGCGGTGCAGTCGGCGATATAGGCCTGCAGTATTTTGATATAAACGGAGAGTCGGAACAATTCGCTTCCCATAATGAGCGCGTAGCCGGCATGACCTTGGCGGATATTCGCAAAGTACCGCGCCGTATTGCCGTCGTGGCCGGCAGCGACAAGGTAGAAGCCGTCATCGGCGCTATTCGCGGCGGCTACATCAATACGCTGATTACGGACGCTTCTTGTGCCGAAGGGCTTTTGGCCTGCCGGAAAGACACATAGAATACAGGAGTTTTAATAATGAAATATTCGGCACGAAATCGTCGGTTACGGTTCCGATGCATTGGAATTCCTCGGCGATCCCGATTTAAGGTATCTCGTTTTATTCGATTATACTGTACCGCAGGAACTTGCTGAAATCTCGGTTCTTCAAAAGCGCAAAGCCGGTCACGGCACCTTGGAAGTAGGTGATGCGTTTATCATTTGCGACAAGGCTTTCAGCATTACGGCTATAGGCAGTGAAGCCTTGCATACACTGGATGAACTGGGACACTGCACGCTGTGCTTTAAAGGCGGCAGTGAGGCGGAGCGTCCCGGCTGTATCATGCTGGACGGTGAAAAAATGCTTTCCAAATATGATGTCCGCGTGGGCAAAACTATAGAAGTCTACTAGCTTTCTAAAGGATTCACGGCGGGCAAATTTTCCTTTACGTAACGATGATTTTATATTATTCTGTTAACGTAAGCGGTTTTTACAGCACGACGAAAAGGGGAGAAGACGATGAAAAACGAAGAATTGGCAAAACATGCGGCCCATGTGCGTCAGAATATTGTAAAGATGCTGACTGAGGCAAAATCCGGGCATCCCGGCGGATCGCTATCCGTTACGGATATTTTGACAGTTCTTTATTTTGAGACGATGAATGTTGATGCCGCCGATCCGCATGATGCCGGCCGCGACCGTTTGGTTCTCTCGAAAGGCCATGCCGCGCCGGCCCTCTATGCGGTTCTTGCGGAAAAAGGATATTTTTCGGAAGAAGAACTGTGGCGGCTCCGCAAATGCGGCGCCATGCTCCAGGGTCATCCGGATATGAAACACACACCGGGCGTTGACATGTCGACCGGCTCTCTCGGACAGGGCCTTTCCGCGGCTAACGGCATGGCGCTGGCCGCTAAAATCGACAAGGCCGACTGGCGCGTGTACGTCGTCTGCGGCGACGGGGAAATCCAGGAAGGCCAGATCTGGGAAGCCGCCATGTCGGCGGCGCACTACCGGCTGGATAATATAACGGCTTTCATTGACCATAATAAATTACAGATTGACGGCACTAATGATGAAGTGATGTCCGTTATGCCGATCGACGAAAAATTCAGAGCTTTCGGGTGGAACGTCGTTGAGATCGACGGACATGATTACGATGCCGTTCGCGGTGCCCTGGCGATAGCGAGGACGACAAAAGGTCGCCCGACAGCCATTATTGCTGAAACAATAAAAGGAAAGGGCGTATCCTTTATGGAAAATCAAGTCGGCTGGCACGGTAAGGCGCCGAGTGCGGAACAATGTGCCGCCGCGATTAAAGAATTAGGGGGTGAAGCATAATGGGCAAGGCTACAAGAGCCGCATACGGTGAAGCGCTGAAAACCGTTGTTTATAAAAACCCGCGTGTCGTCGTATTGGAAGCGGATCTCGGCAACGCTACAAAATCCGGTGCGTTCAAAGAGGTTGCCCCCGAACGGTACTTCAACATGGGAATTTCCGAACAGGATATGATGGGTACGGCGGCAGGCTTTGCGGCGGCCGGTAAAATTCCCGTTGCCAGCACGTTTGCCGTGTTTGCTGCAGGCCGCGCTTTTGAACAGGTGCGTAACTCCATCTGTTATCCCAATCTGAACGTAAAAATCTGTGCCACCCATGCGGGCCTCACTGTCGGCGCCGACGGCGGCAGCCATCAGGCAGTGGAAGATATTTCTCTCATGCGTTCCCTGCCGAACATGACGGTTATCAACCCGGCCGACGCAAAGGAAGCGAAAGAAGCTGTTTGTGCGGCAGTCGAATATACGGGCCCCGTATATATACGGCTTGGCCGTGCGGAAGTCGAAGACATTCACGGCGAAGATTATGTCTTCCGGTGGGGCAGGGGTGAAATCCTGCGCGACGGGGACGATGTTACGATTTTTGCGACCGGTATTATGACGGCAAAAGCGTTGCAGGCGGCGGAACAACTTGCCGCTGACGGAATACAGGCCCGCGTTGTCAATATACACACTGTTAAACCGCTTGATGAAAAACTTGTTATTGAATCGGCACAAAAGACCGGTAAAGTCGTTACGGCGGAAGAACACAGCGTGATCGGCGGCCTCGGTTCGGCAGTAGCGGAAGTACTGGCACGCACCTGCCCGACGAAACAGGCCTTTGTCGGTATTAACGATACCTTCGGCGAGTCCGGTTCGCCCGACGATTTATTGGAGAAATACGGGTTGACGGCGGAAGCTATCGTTGCGGCGGCAAAAGAATTATAAGAATTACAGCGGGAAGGGGTTTTGTTTTTATGACGAAACCTCTTTTTTAAGATATGTTGCAGAAAATGCGGGAGGAAAGAATCATGACCGATAACGGTTCATACGAACAATTACAGAACGGCAGTGATATTCGCGGCGTTGCCACTGCGGGAGTTGACGGGGAAAGCGTCAATCTGACAGCGCGACGGGTTGTGCAAATCGGCGGGGCTTTCGCGGCTTTTCTGGAAAAACGTACGGACCGGGCCGCAAAAGAACTGAAAATTGCTGTCGGTCATGATTCGCGTATTTCTGCGGCTGAAATGAAACAAGCCCTTTTTGCGGGACTGGGCGGTGCCGGTGTAACTGTTCTGGATTGCGGCCTCGCATCGACGCCGGCCATGTTCATGTCCACCGTTTTTAAAGAGACGAAAACGGACGGCGCCGTCATGATTACGGCCAGCCACCTGCCGTACAACCGTAACGGTCTTAAATTCTTTATACCTGAAGGCGGTTTGGAAAAAGCCGATATAAAAGAAATCCTGACTACGGCGGCAAAGGAAAACACGGCGGCGGGAGAAGGAACTGTCGTGCCTTGCAACCTTATGGAGCTCTATACGGCTCATTTACGGGCAAGTATCTGCAAAGAGCTGGAGATTTCGGAAAAAGCCGGGCCCTTCAAGGGCATGCATATCGTTGTTGATGCCGGTAACGGTGCGGGCGGCTTCTTTGCGACCGATGTGTTGGCTCCGTTGGGCGCCGATATATCAGGCAGCCGTTTCCTTGAGCCGGACGGCATGTTTCCCCATCACGTCCCTAATCCGGAGGATGAGACGGCGATGGCCGCCGTCAAAGAAGCGGTTCTCACGAATCATGCCGATTTGGGACTTATCTTCGACACGGATGTGGATCGTATGAGCGCAGTCCTTTCCGACGGCACGGAAGTGAACCGCAATGCCCTCATCGCCATGATGGCGGCTATTTTGGCGGACGATTATCCCGGCGGCACCATTGTCACGGATTCCGTTACATCGGATGAATTAACGGATTTTTTGGAAAATGAACTTCATCTTGTCCACCATCGGTACATGCGCGGGTATAAAAATGTTATCAATGAATGTATCCGCCTTAATAAGAGCTTTGTTATATCCCCGTTAGCTATCGAGACTTCCGGACACGGGGCGCTCAGCGAAAATTATTTTCTTGATGACGGCGCATATTTGGCCGTGAAACTCCTCGTTGCAGCCGCAAAAGCGAAGCGGGGGGGGGGAAAGTTGGAAGCGCTGATCGAGCGGTTAAAAGAGCCGGCTGAGGCCGCTGAATACCGCTTGACTATCAGCGGCGTCAACGATGTTCATCGTTACGGCAATAAAGTACTGGAGGCGCTGGAACAAACCGCTTTTGACCGGCGGATCCCCGTCGCGTCCCCGTCTTATGAGGGTGTGCGTCTTATATTTCCCGAAGGCTGGGCTCTTTTGCGGCTGTCCCTTCATGACCCGAATATGCCTTTGAATATTGAAAGCAAAGAGGCGGGCGGCTGCCATATGATCAAACGCCGTCTTTATAATCTGCTGGCGCAATATGAACACCTTGATACGACGCCTTTAAAATAAGGAGGCCCCATGAAATATATTACTACGTATGAATCACCGCTCGGTATAATTATTATGGCAGGCACGGACAGGGCGCTGACCGCTCTTGATTTTGCGGGGCAGCTGTATCAGCCCGAATTCGGCGACGACTATAAGAGAAAGGAAACGCCGGTCTTTAAAGCGGCGAAGGCGTGGCTTGATGAATATTTTTCCGGTAAAGAGCCGCAAACGGACGTACCTGTGGAACTTCACGGCACAAGTTTCCGTCAGGAAGTGTGGTCCGTTTTGCAGAAGATTCCTTATGGCAAAACGACTACGTACGGCGCCATAGCGGCACAGATCAGTGCAAGAACCGGGAAACCCATGTCTGCCCAGGCCGTAGGGGGTGCTGTCGGGCATAACCCGATTTCCCTTATCGTGCCGTGCCATCGCGTTATCGGCAGTGACCGCAGCCTTACGGGTTATGCCGGCGGGCTGGATAAAAAGAGATACCTTCTTAATTTGGAAGGCATCCTCTATAAAAAATAGAGTCTTATATTATCATCGTTCAGATATAAGATGATATAATGACAGTGAGCCGTAGCTGAAAAGAGGTAGTGGCGTGAGCAGATGGCAGGTATTGACAAAGACCGTTCAAATAGAGATTCGTGCATTCTTGTTTTTTACGGTACTGTTTTCTTTGTTCCGCCTCGCGTTTATTATTTTCTTTTCGGAACAACTGGCTTCTGTCGGTATAAAAGATGTCGGTGAAGCAATGCTTCTGGGGTTGCGGCTAAGCCTCAAATCGACGGGTGTCATTGTTTTGCTGTCCGTTGTCGTTGCCGATACGCCGCAGCAATTATGGCTGAAGTGGCCGGCGCAGACAATACGACGTTTCAGCTACGGCTTCATGACTGTCGTTTTAACATTCCTCTTTGCCGGACGGCTGCCCTTTTATCGTATCTTTAACTCCGGGTATAATATGCTGGTTATTAACGGCAAGAACGACGGTATTAAAGCTATTTTGAAGACGGGCGTCGAACAATACCATGCGATTCCGCTCTTATTGGGGGCCCTCGCTGTGTCCGCCATATCGGTGCTGTTGTTGTACCGTGTTTTGAATTGCTCCGTAAGGACGGCGGAGCCGCCTGAAAGCCGTACCCGTAAGGTACTCCTGGCTGTCGGCGGTATCTTATTTTTTTTAGTGTTTTGCGTATTTATCCGCTATGGCGGCGGCTTTTCCTATGCGCACTCCGTTAACTGGGAAAATGCAGCCCGCCTTCCTTCGAACCTCTTGAATGAAGCGGTATTAGATGATATACAGGCACTTTATCGCGTGAGATCGATCCATAAACGGATGAGTAAGTTAAGTAGCGTTTCACTGACATCTGATGAAGTGCGCAGCCGTATTGCGGCAATCGGCGGCAACGGCAATGCGGATGGGTTTGATGAGGCGTTTACCCGTATCGTTACGACAGAACGGCTGCGTGAGCAACCGCGGTCTGTTACGGTTATCCTTGGCGAATCGTACGGACTGTGGCCGTTTTTAGCGGCCTATGACGAACCGGGTGCTTACATTGCCCGGGAAGGTCGCCGTTTGGCGGCTGACGAACACAGTATGAGCCCTGCATACGCCCTTGCCCAGGGAACGGGCACGATGCCGGCTATCAACGGCCTTTTGACCGGAATGCCCGATGTGGGCCTGTATCCGAACTATGAGCCGCAAAGTTATAAATCTGCATACGGTCTCGGTATCGGTTCCGTCATGAAACACCTCGGATATAAGACCGTATTCTGGTATGGCGGGTTCAGCACCTGGCAGGACGTAAAGAAGATGGCCATGGCTCAGAATTTTGACGAATTTCACGATGCGTCGGAGATGCAAAGTGATGAAGAAAATGCGTGGGGCGTAGCGGACGGGGCCCTTTTTAGGGCTGTCGAAACATACATGACGGCTCATAAAGGAGAAAAAATACTCAACGTTATCATGACGACATCCAATCATCCGCCCTACAGTGTTCCCGTCGAGAAAGAAGGCTTTGACGCGGATAAGGTGCACGGGCACGTGCCCGACTCCATTGCGGATACGCCCGAACAGGTCAATGAAATGGGACACTTCTGGTATGCCGACCATGTGATGGGTGAATTCGTGGATACCTTACGGCGACAGGATCCGACAGCACTCTTCGTCATTACGGGCGACCATAGTGAACGTTTCAGCTTTGTCCGTGACGTCGGACCGGGAGTTGCTTCGACAATACCGCTTATTTTCTACGGACAAGGGATGCGGAAAGACTGGATTGCCTCCGACAGTACGGGCATGTCCATTCAGATGATTCCGACTTTGGCGGAACTCGTCGGCCGTCCCGGAGAAACCTATATGTCAATGGTACCGAGCCTCTTCGAAAAAGAAAAGTTCGTTTTTAATCATCGGCTCTGGGCTGATGATAAGGGTATTTTTGAGCAGAATGACAGGATGCCGGGCGCCTATAAAGATAAAATTCGAATCATGCGTGAACTGACGGCATGGAGAATAAAGCACGGGAACAGGATATAAGGGCAACGCAGTAAGTTATGCGGATATTTATATTTATTGTATTGGAGAGAATATATGTTTTCAAGTATGTTTTACGGGGTACAGCAAGATGTAAAGCTGGCGTTGCTTGCTCCATTATTTTGTGCAGTGTTTCGCTTAATCTTTATTTTGGCATATGCGCCTGATAAAACGTTGCGCGGCAATGAAAAAAAGTGGATTGAATGCTTTAGGTACGGGTTTTGGTGGGGAATGGATTATAATGCGTATGTGTTTTTAGTCCTTTTTTTGTTGGTTACAGTGCCCGGTATATTTTTTTCATCCTACTATACAGTGGGAAACTATGTGCGGATTACCTTACTTGGATTGTATATGCTTGCTTTATATATCGCTTTTTCCGGGCGTATGATTTTTTACTATCATTTCCATGATATTTTCAACCCGACACTACGTTTAGGAGGCAAGGCTGATAAAAAAAATTTGATGGATATATTTTTCAATCAAAACCATGGTATATTAATTTTAGCGGGAATTATACCTTATCTGCTCACGTATACGGGGATGGCAGCACTGTTAATTCATGTTCCGCTGCTCATATATCCTCAAATATCGTCAAGGGTTTTGAATTTAGGAATTAATATATTTTTATTTATAGTATCTATACTCTTTTTTTATTGGTGCCGCTACGGCGGTACTTTAAATCACCGTAAAAAGCCTGAATGGGATACGGTACCTGAAGTTGTCAAAAATGATATTTTTTTCGGCAAGGCGACATATGACGATTTTATTAATTTGAAAAATATTTACAGACAGCCGGTACATGAAATTTTAAACCATAGTGACGAAGAGTCCGAGAAGATACTGGAGCCTGCGCTTCATGTCCGGAATAAGGAAAATATTTTACATGCTTTCAGGCGTTTTGCCGAAGGGGCAAGAATCACCAAACCGAAACATATATTTTTCATAGTTGGAGAAAGTTATACACAAGCTCCTTTCGATGAAGAATTCAGCAACCTTCATATTGTTGATAACGGAAAACGTTTTCGTAATAATGAGCATACTTTTGTGATCAATAACTTCTTGCCTGCCGGTATGATTTCTCAGCCGGCGATTACCAGCCTTATTTCAGGCATATTTGATTGTAACTTGGAAATTAACGAGAGACAGGATTTTCGTAATAAGCCCCCTGTTACATCGCTCCCGGCGCAGCTCTCTAAGCTGGGGTATAAGACTGTCTTATGGTACGGAGGGAGTTTATCATGGTCCAGTATCGGCGAGTTTTCAAAATCTATGGGCTTTGACGTGGCTTTGTCGGGAAATGTGATTTGTGCGAAAGATGCGCCTAAAACATGGCTTGGTGTGTATGATCATATTTTTCTTGACGGGATAAAACATAATCTGGAAAAATATGATGATGAGCCTTCGTTTCATTTTATCTATACGACTTCCAATCATGGACCTTATACAATTCCCATTGAGAAATACGGCATCAATGTGGGTCGGATTTTTTCCGATTTTCCTGAATCTATGAAAAGAAATAAAACATTGTTGGCAGATTTAGGAACCTATTATTATGTCGATTGGGCTCAGACCAGTTTCATAGAAGAAATAAAAAAGAGATATGCTGACAGTTTGATTGTTGTGACCGGAGACCATTCAAGGTTAGTAATTCCTCTCGGCAGTGAACGTTACCCTCGTAAAAGCCCTACTGTTCGTGAAATGTACTGCACATCTTTTGCCATGTATCATCAGGAAATCAAGGCGGATATGTTTACCACTACCCGTATAGGCGGCCATATGAATATAATACCGACTTTATTTGAATTAATTGCGCCTGAAGGATATGAGTACTATGCTTTAATGCCTTCATTTTTTGAAAAAGTCAATCAAGTTGTTACTCCTTACCACTGGTTGACTGATGATAGAATAGGGTATTATGGTGACAGAATAGCTCAGTATTTCTGTGATTATCAGAATATTGAACAAAATATAGTCGAATTTGAGGCAATCCGTAATGCTTATAGTGAAGTTACGGGTTGGTATATTCGCCACTGTAAGTAATGACAGCAGTTGAAGCCGTTGAATAAAGCTGACATAGGGGGAGTACATACAAATGCGTGTAGCTATACTGGAAAGCATAAGTATGCCTGCCGGTCATGAAGTTGAATTTGACCGGATTTTAGTGAATGAATTAATGCGTCAAGGCCATGAACCGATCTTTTTTGTTCCTGCAAACTTTCCTTTTAAAGACGATTACGGCGTGCCTGTCGTGTATTTGGACGGTGGTGAAGTTGTTACTTATGCGGGGGCGTCTAAGTGGAAGAAACCTTTTCTGTCACTTCTCCGAGAAAAAAGAAGGCGTGCCTGGTTTACAGCAGCGGCAAAGGAAATAAAAAGTCAACATTGTGATGCCCTCATTATTCCGACAAGTACATATCGATATGTCAACGCTCTGTTAGATACACCTCTGAAAGACTCAACCGTACCGATCCATCTTATTTTTCACGGTATAGGTAAGAAGGAATTGGAACGGTTTCATAAGCAGGCACGGCGAGCAAGGGCATATCGTGCTATTTACATGGATGTTATTACCTTGCGGGATGATATGTTGCGGACCGACTTGACGAATATACGAAAAATAATGCCTCCCGTCTTTTTGCCGGCCAGTCGTATTGATGTAAACACCGGCCGTTGTGAGTTGCCTGAATTATCTTTTCATCAGCCTTTGCGGTTAGGTTTTTTCGGACAGTTCAGAAAAGAAAAAAATATCATTCCTTTGTTGGATGCCTTCATAAAAGCAAGATTTGTCGGCCCTGTTACGTTACTGGTTCAAGGTGCGACAGCCAAGCCGGAAGACGGAGTACTGTTTGATTCTATTGCCGCAGAGTATAAAAAATACAAAAATATCACGTTCTTACACACTGATTTAATCGGTAAAAATTGGGACGAAGCCTTGTTGAATACAGATGCTTTTCTCATGCCGTATGGTGCCGAACGCTATCGCTATCATTGGAGCGCCATGTTATTTACGGCTATCGGTTTTAAAAAACCGGTTTTGGTATCACCTGAAATTAATCCGGAAGTATTATGTAACTATCATATCGGCGAAACGGTTGATCTCACATCGGTAGAAACAATATGTTCCGGGCTGGAATCATTTGTTAATACACTCCTTTCGGCGCCGTATGTATACCGACAGGGATTGGAAGCGGCTAACCGGGCATACAGTCATGAAAACTTAATCAAAGCCGTTTTAAATGTATGAAAAACGGTATGGTCGGAGAGAAGTGAAACAGATGCGAATTCTGCTGACGAATTTAACAAAAATGGTAGGAGATACAGGAGGTTTGGCGAAAGTCGCCTGTGCATTTGCCAATGAAATGTACAAAAGAGGGCACGATGTGAGTCTGGTGTATAGTGATGTCCGAAAGGGTGATTTTTATTATCCTTTAGATAAAAAAGTAACAACTTATGATTTATGCCACTATGGAGACGGAGAGATTTCTTTTCCTCTGCATCTTAAAGTAAAACGGGAAATACTGAGGGCTTTTAGTAAAGCTAAGGCGCGTGCAGTAAATGATGAATTTATTAAAGCGTATTTACTTCCTAATCTTCAGGAGATTTTAGAATGGACTCAGCCTGAATGTATCATTTCTTTTCAACCGGCGGCGAGCAAAGCTCTTTTATGCGATATAGGAACGAAAGTCCCGGTCATTACGATGAGTCACGGTGATCCGGAAGATTATTTTTATACGTATCCTCCGGAAGAAATTCCGGCTTTAGTGAAAAGTGCCGTGAACCAAGTGCTTTTACCGTCTTTCAGTAAACATATAACAGACCGTTTACCTGAAGCCAGGACGGTTGTTATCGGTAATGCAATACCGCAATTTTCCGAACAGGCCGCGCTGGATATGCATAAAGAACGATATACCATTGTCTTTGTAGGCATGTTGACAAAGAATCATAAACGCCCTCATCTTTTAGTGGAGTCCTTTGCGAAACTTGCGACAACCTATCCGGATTGGCATGTAGAACTTTGGGGGGCGGAAGATAGAAAGACCTATAAGGCGGAGCTGGAGCTTCTCATCAAACGGAATAACTTGGAAAACCGTGTCCATTTCATGGGGACTACTGAGCAGGTTCCGGAAGTTTTGCAGAAATGTGATATTTTTGCTTTTCCCAGTGCTTGCGAAGGATTTGGACTGGCCTTAGCAGAAGCGATGAGTATGGGCTTACCGGCTGTAGGATATAGAAATTGTCCCGCCGTGAATGAACTCATTGAAGACGGAAAAAACGGTATACTTTGTGAAGATGGCGTCTTACCTTTTGCCGGCGCCTTGGAAACATTGATGAAAGACCGGAACTTACGCATTGCCATGGGTAATGCCGGTAAAGAAGCGATGAAGCAATATGCACCTGAGAAAATTTGGGATTCATGGGAACAGGTAATAAAAGAAGTAAGCAGGTTGTCCTGATTTATACAATTGTTCTTAGAAGGAGTTTGTTGCGTGAATTCATTAGCTATATTGATATTAACTAAGAATGAAGAAGAAAATATAGTTTCTGTTGTAAAAAATGCCAAGTGTTGTGCCGATGAAGTGGTAATCATTGATTCCGGCAGCACTGACAATACGGTTGAATTAGCAGAAGCACACGGAGCACGGGTATGTTATCGTACATGGGATAATGATTTTTCGGCACAGCGCAACTTCGGTTTGACTCAGACTGATGCTGACTGGGTTCTTTATTTGGATGCGGACGAACGTCTGAACAATGAGCTGATAGAGGCCATTATGTCTGTTTTGTCGACAGGTGAATTAAATACGCAATACGCGATTACCCGTAAATCCGTAGCATTCGGAATTATGTTTAATCACGGTGTGTTGCAACCGGACCGTGTGCTGCGTATGTTTCCCCGCACATCCGTGAAATGGGTATATAAGGTGCATGAACATCCGGAATGCTCTCTGGCAGAGAAGCGGTTGTCCGGGTACATTGAACATTATACCTATCGCGATTGGCGCGAATGGGAAGAAAAACTATGTCTTTATACTGCGATTTGGGCAAATGACGCGTTAAAACGAGGGAAAAGAACCTCTCTTCCCGGTATTCTCATACACAGTATAGGAGGTTTTTTCAAAATGTTTATCCTTCGTAAAGGTTTTTTGGATGGATGGCTGGGTTCCTATCTGTGTTGCGCTCATTTTACATATACTATGTTGAAATATTTGAAGCTATATGAGCTGCAAAGAAAAAACTGAAAGGTGATTTAGTATTTCACTATAGTGGCATAAATAGGCGGAAACTTTAGATATCGTGAACATTTGCATAATATGTACATAAAATGAAGACAGGTCTTCCGGCTGAAAGAAATTGACAACAGTATGAAAGTATGGAGATTTACGTAGTAATACCTGTCGTTTCAGGGGAATAAAAGTGCAGTGATAATACTGCCTTGGAAACGCTTTGTACATAAGGAATGAGCATACTTTATTTGAAGGCTGATCTTGATTGGGGAGAATACCTCTATGCTTAGCGGGAAAAAAATATTTATAACAACAGGGGGAGGCGTCGGAGACTTAATTATGCTTACACCTTCTTTGTATAAGCTGAAAAATCTCTACCCTTCATGTAAATTATCCATTTTAACAAAACAGCAAACAGTTGAAGTTATTAATCGTGTTCCATGGATAGATTATGTAATAGGCGTAAAACGAGGAACATTTATGTCGCGCTTTAGAGTTTTACCGGAACTTTCACAGCAAGACATAGTTATATGTACGGATTGGCAGCCTCATTTATTGCCGTGGATGGTTTTATTCAGAATTCCCTTGCGTGCAGGATATGCAAGGAAAGGAAAGCTGCTCAATAATTGTTTAAACAGGAAATTAAAGAATTCCGTTTTTACCAGTGAAAAGTATGCCGCAGTCACCAATGCCGGGATTATCAGTGAAGCATTAGGGATTAAACTTGAAGGTGACATGACATACTGTGAGGTATCCCAGCCTAATATCGGTGAAATTGAGTCAGTAAAAAGCAAACTGGAAGTATTGGGCATTTTTGCCGACACTCCTTTTGTGCTGCTGGCTCCGTATACAAGTCGTTATGAACGGGATTGGAATAAGAAAGATATAGTGGCTTTAACACAACAGATTGAACAAAAGTACGGGATCCCGGTCGTAATAGCAGGTCAAACAAAAGAATATAATGATAAGCTGGTAGAATGTCCGAATAATCTGCTTAACCAGACAAGTTTTTTTGAACTTGTCTGGTTAGTGAAGGAAGCCAAATATTTAATTTGCAGTGACAGCGGGCCTATGCATATTGCCGCTGCAACCAGGACGCCTGTGATTCCGTTATTTAATAAAGACCTTCCTTCCAGATGGGCACCTAAACATGATTGTTATCCTATTGATTTGAGGGTTGAGCGTTGTAATGATTTTTTTAATATACATGACTACAAACTGAAATACCCGAACAACATTACGGATATAAGAAACATAACAGCCGAGATGGTATTTGATGTGTTTTCACGAGTGGAACAAGTTAAACAGTATTTAAATTAAATAGATCTGGAGTCATTAATGGGTGTTTTGAAGAAATATATACACGCATGGGAAATAAAAGTATTGGTATGTACGATGGTATATGCTTTCTTTTTGATTTTAAGTGAAAGCAATGCCGGCTACAGTATATCCTTATCTTTGCTTCTGATATACACAGTATGGAATTATAAATATGGCAGGTACGGGACTGACAGTAAGTTTCCAAGACCGATTTTAATTGCGTATGGCTCATTTTTCACATGTTTATTCATTGCTGCGGTTTTTCAACCTGACCGGACAACGATGCAATTAACTCTTAAATATTTATCCTGGGCGTTTCCTTTTATTCCTATGTTTTACGGATATGTGAAAGAAAAAAGCGAGGCAGGATTATTTTTAGGCGCCGGATTGGCTGTGTTTATTTTATCACTTTATGGCTGGCTACAAATTCCTGCGTTTTTTCAACACGATTGGTATTTTGAATATAGGATACATAGCATATTTGTGAGTCCTAACGGATTTGCACAAGTGTTAGAACAAGGAATCCCGGTTTGTATTGCAGGAGCCGTATATACGTATAAATTATTAACAAAAGACAGAAAAAACAGGATAGTGATTGATTTTAATAATACAATGTTTTTTAGTATTATTCAGTTTGATTCCCTTTGCGTTATCATTATCGCGCGGTTCTATCAGCGGTTTTCTGGCAGGGGGTGGGACCGTAGCAGTTGTATATTTAATTCGCTTATATCCACAATATTTTAAAAGAATCGGCTGGGGGTTATTGCTTGTACTTTTTATGGGGATAAGTTACATTTACAGTGTACATATTCAAAATACAAATGAGTACTCTGTAGCTGATATGATAGCTGTAACAACGAATCACGATGAGTATAAAAGCGGACTGCATCGTCCGTACGACAATGAGCGACTGTTAATGTGGCAGTCCAGCTACCGAATGTGGGAAAATCATAAGCTGTATGGCGTAGGATTTAACCATTGGAAAGATGAATATGTACATTATATATTGCCGCAAGCTAAGGAACGGGATACTCCGATGCCTCATAACAATATTGCTTTCTTCTTTTCTGCAACCGGATTGATTGGCGGGATTGGTTATTTAATACTTACAGGGATTTTACTCTGCTATTTATTGTATTTATTGTATAATAATCCGGAAAATATACTGGTGGCTGCTGTGTTATGGGGGTTTATTGCATTAACCGTGCATGGTCAGGTTGATGCGGGGATTACCAATAAGTTTGTTATGCGGATTTTCTTCGGAATGTTAGGTATTATGTGTGCTTCCGTTAAAAAGCAGAATTTTAAAGGAGCAGTTTCGCATGATAATAGTTATCCGGATGGGAAATTACTTCTGTAAGCCACAAAAATATATACAATTAAGCCTTAACGTTATAAAATATTATTTATTGAAAGGCGTGTAGTTTTATAGTGTGAGCGGAGTTGCTGAATACCATTTATGTTCAATTTTATATATTGGTGGTAGTATGTTAATTAATGTAGTTAAAAACATAATTATATCATTATCTAATGTAATGATAATAAACAAAGGGTTATTAATGCTAGCAGATTATCTGGCAATAGTTACCGGATTGTGGGCAGCATACCATTTGCGAATTAATTTTTATTGGATTAGTTTAGACAAGTCTTTTCGCCTTCAACCCTTCTATATTCTCGGCGTGATTCCGTTACTGTTCATTTTTGTGTTTTTATTGAACGATACGTATGAAATCGAGGCTCCGTATTGGGATAAAATAAAAAAGCTCTTTCGCAGTGTAACGATTGGTGTTATTGTTGCTATTGTATTAATGTACTCGGGGCATGTGACTAATAATGTTTCTCGACTTTTTGTCGCTTTTTCTTATGGAGTTATTACAATTAATGTAATTATTTTTCGTTATATCGTGGAACGTATACTCCTGTATTTACATCTTTTTGGGGTTCCCGTTTTGCTTATTGGTGCGGGAAAGACGGCTGAACTGGTGAATCATGCGTTCAACCGTATGCCCATAATGTGTTATAAAATTATCGGATATATAGATGATCATCCGAAGTCGGAAGCTATAGCATCCCAATATCCCTGTTTGGGTAGTTTTAATGACATTGAACAGGTTATTAAAAGAACAGGTGTCCGGAATGTACTTGTTTGTGCACCCGGATTAGAATCTAAAGAATTAGTGGCGTTGATTAATAAGCTGCAATTACTGGTGCAATGCGTTTCTTTTGTTCCCGAGTTATTCGGTGTACCTGCAGGCAACGTCAGTGTCCAGGGTATGATGGAGGAGCAGGCTCTCATTATACGCGTGCAAAATAATTTAACAAAGAAAGTCAACCGTATTATAAAACGGATATTTGATATTGTAGTCACAGTTTGCGGCGGGATTTTAATTCTTCCGTTCATTGCGGTTATTGCGTTATTGATTCGATTAGATTCTAATCCGGGGCCCGTTGTATTTGCGCATCGTAGAGTAGGACAAGGCGGCAAAGAATTTTCTTGTTATAAATTTCGCTCGATGGTATCTAATGCACAGGAAGAATTAAATGCGTATTTGAAAGATAATCCTGAAGCAAGAGAAGAATGGGAACGTGATTTTAAATTAAAAGACGATCCGCGGATTACAAAAATCGGCCGTTTTTTGCGTAAAACGAGTCTTGATGAATTACCGCAGCTGTGGAATGTTCTTGTCGGGGATATGAGTTTAGTCGGGCCGCGACCTATTGTAAAAGATGAAATTGTAAAGTACGGCACATATATCAACGATTTCTATTTAGTGCCGCCGGGAATTACCGGCGTATGGCAAGTATCCGGACGCAGTGATACGACTTACGATGAACGGGTGCAAATGGATTCCTGGTATGTTCATAACTGGAGTGTGTGGATTGATATCGTGTATTTGGTTAAAACCGTGTTAGCTGTTGCTAAGGGGAAAGGCGCATATTAACGGAAGAATGGCTTATGAAATGATGTCTAATAAGTGTATTAATAAATTAATCCAGTTTTTAATATTCATGTCTGTGTTCTGTTTGTTTTTTGATAACATTCCGCAAGCCTTTAATTTTGGCTTAATTAGTATATAT
Organism: Megasphaera geminata F0357; assembly: GCF_000239275.1. GTDB lineage: Bacteria > Bacillota > Negativicutes > Veillonellales > Megasphaeraceae > Megasphaera > Megasphaera geminata. Next base: position 20,289 of record NZ_JH417610.1, read on the forward strand.
TTTTCCCGTCTGTTAACACGGTACTTTTTATTCGCAATATTTATTTTGCATGCTGTTAATCAATTTATTAGTGTGGGTATAAAAACATCAATTGTTTTATTAGTTAATAGTAAGGTATTTCAATATATAGGTGTTTTTACAAGTGTGCTTTTATTAGCTACTATTATTGGGGCCTTTAATTTTGAGTATTATGACAGTGAGTATTTGTTAGGGAGTATACAATCTAATAAATATCAGGCCGTCACAGTTATTTTACAAAATATGGGGCTTAACTTTTCCAATAAGAATATACTGGCTGTTTGGTTAATTATTAGAGTAATTAAGGAAAGCTTATTAACAGGTCTTTATACTTTTGGCTTTTCGTGGCTAATAGCCTACTATATAAAATTGGATTTTTGCAAATATTGGGAAATTATTAATAAATCAATATTATGTGCTGTTAGTGTTTTTATGATAGGAGTTATTATTGATATATTTTATTTAGGGGGCAATGAAACGGCAAGGAAAGTTTTGGAAATAATAACTCCCTATATCCACGTTATTGAAACTGAATCTGAATGGTGGCCCCCTCTATTGTGGGATTCACAACAAGTAAGATCTTTTCTTTGTGAACCGTCTCGGATTGGTAATTATGTTGCTTTTATATTGCCTTTTGTCTGGGGATGGTATTTATATTATAAGAATAATTTAAAAAACAGGATTATAAGCAGCGGGTTTATATTCCTCATTACGTGTACTGTTTTCTTGTCTCAAGCTAGAACTGCTTATGGTGTATTTAGTTTTTTGCTTATTGGTTTATGTATATTAATAGCAATTAAAAGAAAAGAGTTTTTAAAGTCAGGGAGTATCATAGTATTGCTTTCTATTGTTTCATTTTTTACTTCTGTGGCTATTATACAATATGAAAATTATCTAAGGTTTAGTTCTGAGCAAAGTATAAAAGTCTTAATTGAACGCAATTTGGTTTCATTAAATGAGGGGAAAGCCAGGAGTAATGGTGCTAGGTATGGATTATTGAGAAGTGGATTGCGAGTTGGAATGTCCCATCCAGTATTAGGTGTAGGCAAAGGTTTCTCCACGATTTATATATTAGAAAACTTGGATGAGGAAGCGTTAGAAGAACGAGAAGTTAAACTTTGGAAGTCGACTATTAAAAATATTGGTATTCTACAGTATAATGTTGATGCCATGAATGATTATGTTACCAGTTTCATGGAGATAGGAATTTTGGGATTACTTTTATATTTATTCCCATTTATGGTGATTATATATATGTTATTGCATGAGTATTTTAAATGTGATGATAGTAGACAAATCATTATTTTAGTTTGCATTCTTTCGTTGACTGGGAGCTTAGTCGCAAATATGAATGGTTCTTATAAAACTTTATATACTACTTGGATTATACTTGGAATTTCTTATGGTGCATTAGGATATTTGAAGAGTCAATATCTTAAGTGAAAGAGGTATTGTATATTGAAACAATTAACTTTAAGAGAATTGCAGTTAGCCGAATTAGATATTCTTAAACGGTATGCTGCTTTTTGTAAAAAACATAATTTAAAATATAGCTTAATATATGGGACTTTAATTGGAGCCGCTAGGCATCAAGGTTTTATTCCTTGGGATGATGATATTGATGTTTGTATGCCTAGACCAGATTATGAAAGATTGTTGTCTTTGGCCGAAGATTTTAACCATGCTACCTATAAATTAATAGCTAATCCTTTAGGTCATTCTTTAGATGCTATATATGCGGCCATTATTAATACAGATATTCCTTGTGTTAATATGTATACAGATACGATAAGAAGCAGTTATTTGTGGATTGATATATTTCCTGTAGACGGGTTTGCTGCTGATGATATTATTATGAAAGGAATATATTTGAGATCTCGACTGTATCAAAAAATGGTGAAAATTGCAGGAGCCAAATATAATACTGGCAAAAGCACTGCACATAGATTAGGTAAACTGTCTTTAATCCCGTTATGTAGATTATATGGTATCCAGCGATGCTTAGATAGGATGGATTTACTAGCTAAATCGTATCCTTATGATACTGCTAATGATATCGGTATCATTGCATGGGGAGAAGGCCCACAAGAACGTTTTCCAAAAACAGGATTTGATAATATGCAGGAATTAGAATTTGAAGGCCAAAAATTTCCGGTCTTATCGTGCTGGAAAGACTATTTGAAAAATATGTATGGCGATTATACTCAATTACCGCCAGAAAGTGAACGAATAGATCACAATATAATTGCTTATAAAAAACAGTAGGAGAAGGCTATGATTGATTTTAGTTTAATTATTCCTGTATACAATAATTCAGAAATTGAGTTACTGCGATGTGTGAATAGTATAGATAATCAAACTTTTCGTAACTTTGAAGTAATTATTGTTGATGACGGTAGCAATAGCGAATGTTCCAAACTGTTAGATATTCTTGGGAATAGATATTCTTATATTCGAGTTTTTCATAAATTTAATGGAGGAGTTTCGGATGCAAGAAATGTTGGTATTAACCTTAGTAAGGGAAAATATATAACATTTATTGATGCAGATGACTTTATTTCTCCGGTCATGTTGGAAGAAGCTTTACCATATATGGAGAAATATTCTTTAGACATATTATATGGTCTTGTATTTTATGTTCAGAAAGATACTTTAAAAATTTTTGAAAGAACTAGAAACCCTGAAATTATACTTTTAAATACTAAACTGAAAAAGAAATTGATTAATCATATGTTTAATATAGGGGAAGAGTATTTTTGGAGAGAAAAGGCCTATGTAAGCAGAGGCCCTTGTGCTAAAATCTTAAAAAGAGATGTATGTTTAGATAATTTGTTTAATATAGATTTGAAATTTGGGGAAGATGAAGATTTTAATTTTAGATTATTGAGAAATAATAGGTATTCTATTGGCGTGATATTTAGCTGTTGGTACTATTATCTGTTCAATAATGAATCTTCGTTGCATAAATATAGAAGTGACTTTGTTGAAGAGTCAGAAAAAAGATTAAATGTTTTACGACAGAATATTATTGATGATATAAATAAACGGGCATTAATGTTAGAAGGGTTTACCATAGTGAGGGAACTATTCTATAGATATTATTTATCTCCCGAATATCCTAGATCTTTTCTTTGCTGTATAAAGGAATTTAATAGTCTAATACATACATCTCCATGGAAAGATATTTTTAAATTTTATATTGCAAAAGACTTGGGTTTTAAAAATTTAATGAAGTTTTTATTATTATATAGTGGAATATATCCAATTTTATTTTATTGCAAGAAGAAATATTATACTTGAAATGTAAATTTGATATTATGTATTATTTACTCATGTGGGAGGTAAAATTTTCATGAAAAAAATCATAACTTACGGTACATATGATCTATTTCATGAGGGTCATTATAATTTATTAAAAAATGCTAAGGCGTTAGGTGATTATTTAATAGTTGGGATTACTTCAAGTGATTTTGATAAAAATCGTGGTAAATTAAATGTTCGAGATTCTTTAATGACTCGTATTAAGCATGTTGAAGAAACCGGGTTTGCCGATGAAGTAATTGTAGAAGAATATTTTGGACAAAAAATTGATGACATAAAGAAGTATAATATTGATGTTTTTACGGTAGGCTCTGATTGGACTGGACATTTTGATTATTTGAATGAGTACTGCGAGGTCATTTATTTGCCTCGTACGAAAGGTGTATCAAGTACAATATTAAGAAACCAAAATACTGTGAAAATTGGTATTTGGGGTGCTGAACAAATTACTTTCCGTTTTATAGATGAAGCTAAGTTTGTCAGTGGTATTGAAGTTTCTTGTCTATACGTTGACTATGATACGAGTTATAAAAGTGAGTTATTATATGTAGACGGATTAGAATTAGTTGATTCAGAAGAAGAGTTTTTCAAGAATATTGATGCAGTTTATTTATCAGTACCACCAGTAAATCAATACACAGTAATAAAAAGAATATTAAATCATGGCAAACATATTTTATGTGAATTTCCGGTTTTAATGAATAAAGAAGAGCTTCAAAATATTAGAGAATTAGCAAGTCAGAAGCATTGTATTTTTATGGAAGGAATTAAAACTGCTTATACTCCTGCATTTGGAAAATTGGTTTCACTTGCTAAGAGTGGAATTATCGGAAATATAATTAGTGTAGATGCTAACTTTACTCAGATAAATGGAAATAATTTATTAAAACAGATTCGAATAGCCAACGGCGGCAGTGTTAATGCTCTTGCATCGTATCCATTTTTAGCGTTTATTAAACTATTAGGCACTGACTATTTAGATATTCAATATTTTTCACGAAAAAATGTTGATAATATTGATATTTTTACTAAAATTCTGGTTCGCTATCCGAAGGGAATTGCATCCAGTGAGGTAGCTATTAATGCAAAGAGTGAAGGGACTTTGACTATAGCCGGAGATAAAGGTTATATTTATGTTCCTGCGCCTTGGTGGAAGACCGAATATTTTGAAGTGCGCTTTGAAAATGTAAATGATAATAGAAAATATTTCTATAAATTTGATGGGGACGGATTGCGTTATGAGATTGCAGAATTTGGTAGATGTATTTTAAATAAGACCGAGTCCATTTTACTTACCTTTGAGGAAATCAGCTGTATAGCAGCATTAAATAGATAAATATAATAGTGACTCTGTTATCAGTATATAATGGGAGGTATATAAAGATGGTTTATGTGAGTTCATTAGTAAATAATTTAATTAGAAAGTATCCTAATGGTGATCGCAGCAATATTTTACGCCTTGATATGAATGAAAATCCGGGTGGGTTACCTCAGGATATTGTATCAAGAATGGTAAAATTAATTACTCCGGAATTTCTGGCTACTTATCCTGATAAGAAAGAGCTAATTGTATCTTTATCAAAAATTCATAACTTGCCTGAAGCGCAATTTTCGGTTACAGATGGTTCTGAAATGGCTTTGAAATATATTTTTGAGACCTTTGGTAGACCTGATTCTGTCTTTTTGAGTATAACACCGACTTTTGAAATGTACGGTGTTTTTGCCGGCATGTATGGGCTTAAACACAAGAAAATTGAGATTCTTGATAACTTTGATATAGATTTTGATTCCTTTATAAATTCTATAGATGAAAATACTTCTATTGTTTCGATGTTGAATCCTAATAATCCGGTTGGGAGAGCGTTTTTAGATGAAGAATTTATACTAGTTGCTGAGAAGGCTAATTCTGTAGGTGCATTATTAATAATTGATGAAGCATATCATTATTTTTATGAAAAATCGCAAATAAAATTACTGGATAAGTATGATAATATCATTGTGCTGAGAACTTTCTCGAAATTATTTTCTTTAGCTGCATGTCGTATTGGATATGCTGTGGCCGATCAAAAAATTATTGAACTTATGAACCGAGTTCGTCCTACGTTTGATACAAATGCGATAGCATTAGCATTTGCTAATATAGTTATTAATGATAATAACTTAATAGAATATCTTATTAATACTGAATTAGATGGACGTATGTATCTATTTAATGCGCTAGATAATGCAGGGTATGATTACACTTATGGCGGTGGTAATTTTGTTTCAATAAAAACTAATACCGACCCGTCTAAATTAAGCTATAATATGTTACTTAATAAAAAAATAGCAATTAAAACATTTGGATATGAAATATTAAAAGATTATATTCGTGTTTCTACTGGAGGGATTAATTATATGAAACAATTTATGGAAGCCCTGCTTTTATTAGATAAATAATAACCTATGGCAAAAATTCAATTACATATACATACAAAGTATTCCCATGATAGTATACTGCCCTTCTGGTTAGTATATTGGCGATGTATTTTTACTGGCATTAACTATGTTGCTATAACTGAGCACAATAATATTAGTGGGGCAGTTGCATTTTCTGAATATTGTAAAAGACGTGGGAATAAAATACATGTAATCATTGGTGAAGAAATTATGACTACGGGAGGAGAAATTATCGGTTTATATTTAAACAAAGAAATACCTTGCGGATTGACTCCTTCTGAAACTGTACAAAAAATTAAAGAGCAAAATGGACTTGTTTATATACCACATCCTTCTGATTTAAAGCGTATTAAAACCGTTTTAAAGGAACAATATATAGAAGAATTAAAAGGATTGATAGATTGTATTGAAGTTCATAATGGCAGGAATATTGATCCCGTATATGATAAATACCAGAATCTTATTGCTGAGCGATACCATTTGAAAAAGGTAATAGGCTCCGATGCACATACTTCAATTGAGATCGGCAAAAATTATATTATTTCTGATATTGAGCCGTCATCGCCGGAAGAATTTTTGGCTCTATTAGAAATGAATGAGTCATACGGCCATTCTTGTATTAGTATTGCACATAAAATCACAATTTTAGCTAGAATCGTTAAATTTGTACAGCGAGGTGATTTTAATGGATTATATCGAACTATCATTAAACGATTTAAAAGAAAAAAGTGTTGAATTAGCAAATCAGATTAAAATAGATTATGAACCAGATCTTATTATATATATTGCTAAAGGAGGCTATTTAATTGGTAAATATATAAGTGAGTCATTGAATGTGATGCTTATTCCTGTTTATGCTGAACGTAGGACAAACGGGTTTAAATCTGTCGTATCTCCATTATTACAGGTATTACCTAATAGGATAAAGTTATTTTTTAGAAGGCTGGAGTTAAAATCAGGTGTCCATGCAGTCGTAAAAAAAAGAGATGTGCATTTTAAATCAGAAGATTTAGAGAGCCTTGGAAAGGTGAAAAAGATTTTGTTAGTTGATGATTCCGTAGATACTGGATCATCAGTATTGTCTATAATAGAAGAAATGGGAAAATTAAAGATATCAATTGAAGAGATTCGAGTTGCGGCTTTGAATGTATGGGGAAAGAGCACAGGTGTTGTGAAGGTAGCATATTGGATATTTAGAGATACAATTATCATTACGCCCATGTCTAATGATTCTAGGTATCATAATGATTTTCTGGAATTATATAATAATAGATAGGATTTTAGATTCTATGAATGCGTTGACTAAAGAAGAACTAAAAATAGTAGAATTTAATATTTTAAAAGATGTAGCCTGTTTTTGTCGTATGCATAATATTAGGTATTTTCTCTGCGGAGGTACTTTATTAGGTGCAATTAGGCATAATGGGTTTATTCCTTGGGATGATGATATTGATATAATGATGCCAAGGGAGGATTATCAAAGGTTTTTTAAATTATATAATCGGAGTAATAGTAGGTATAGAGCTGATTCATTAGACAATAATCCTGACTGGCATATGGCGTTTGGTCGTGTTGGCGATACGGAAACGATATTATTTGAAAATACTTTAAAAAAAAAATATAGCAAATATCATGCCTTTATTGATGTGTTTCCTATAGATGGTATCCCTGATAATATGATTATGCATAAATTTCTTGTGTTAATACAAAAGACATTAGGTGTTATTGGCAATGCTTCCGCTTTTATTTATCTTCCTAGTAAACATTTTTCCGATTCAAAAGAGGAAAATATAAGTATAAAAAATAAATTAAGAACAATTGTTAAATATATTTTAATAACACTTCTTGCATGGGTGCCAACACAAAAAGTATTCTTGCTAGTCAATTCTATTTCGAAGAAATTTAATTTTAATTCATGTAATAATGTAGGGCTGACTGTTTATGTTTGGAATTGGTCTTTTGAGTATGCTAGTCGAAAGTCTATGCTCTCTGGAATTAAATTGAAATTTGAGGAGAGTGAATTTTGGGCCCCGAAAGGGTATGATGAATATTTAACTAATACATTTGGAGATTATATAACTCCACCTCCAGATAAAAATCAGGTAAGCCATCATAATTTTGATGTATATTGGTTAACAAAGAGTTGTTAAAGAGAACTTTCGGGGGAGATAAAAATGCCTGGCAATCAATATCATCAAAGGAAAATAGGGATAATTTTATCTTATTTATTTCTGTTAGTTAATACAGTGGTAAATTTGGCATACGTTCCTATTTTAGTTACTTATATAGGTATAGATGAGTTTGGGTTATATAAACTGTTAGGATCTATTATCGCTTATTTTAATGTATTAGATTTTGGGTTATCGACAACTATAGTTAAATTTCTGTCAGAGTATTTAGAGTTAGACAAGAAGGAGACCATAAAGGAATTATTATCAACAGTATCAATTCTGTGTTTGATAATTAGCATTGTGTTGTGTTTTGTGAGTATAATAATTTATTATAATATTCCATTACTGTTTAAAGAAACTCTATCTGAATCTATGATAATAAGTGCACAGCAGATTTTGTTGCTTTTGTTTTTTAATATTATTCTGCTTTTTAATTCTAAAATTTTTGATGCGATCATTGTTTCTCATGAAAGGTTTATATTTTTAAAGATAGTCAGTATATTGCAAGTCGTATTACAACCATTTGTTGTTATTGCGGTTATTTTTTGGTATCCAACAGCTTTATACGTTGTTTTAGTACAGTCTTTGTTTAATACCGTATTGATTTTTATTAAGTGGAGTTATTGTAGATATATATTACATACTAAGATTTCTTATTGCGGATGCAATAAATCCATTATCAAGGCATTATATAAATTGTCTATAAGTTTGTTTGTTGTTGCCGTTGTTGATCAAGTGTTTTGGCAGAGTAATCAAATTTTATTGGGGTTAAAAGTAGGCACGGCTGCTGTAGCTGTTTATGCTGTTGCAAGCCAAATTTATATTAATTATATGAATATATCTACAGCTATGTCGGGAGTTTTATTGCCGAAAATAACCATGATGGTTGCGCGAAGAGAGTCTGACAAGGCCTTTCAACATATATTTATAAAAGTCGGACGATTACAATTTTATTTATTATCTTTAATCTTGACCGGTTTTGTTATTTTTGGGCATGATTTTCTTCATTATTGGGCAGGTGAGAATTTTCGTGATGCCTATTGGATAGCCTTAATAGTAATGATTCCATTTACGATTGATTTGATTCAAAATATTGGCTTAATTATTATGCAGGCAAGGAATGTTTATCATATCCGTGCCATAATATATTTTTTTATGGGAATAGCAAATATAATTTTAGCCGTGTGGTTGATTCGTGATTATGGGATTTTGGGCGGCGCAGTTGCTACCGGGACATGTATGTTTATAGGTAATGGACTTTTAATGAACTGGTATTATCATTGCTGTATGAAAATTAATATAGTTGTCTTTTGGCGAGAAATTGCTAAAATTGCTTTTGTAGCATTGGCAGTAATGACTGTTGCTTATCTTTTATGGAATTATTTTTTTATTAGGCATACGGTTATTGCCTTTTGTATTTCTATCGTTATTTATATCAGTTTTTTCTTTGCTTTACAGTGGTATGTTAATTTTAATGAATATGAGAAGAATTTATTTATAAGTGTTAAACTTAAGTCATTACGAAATCTATAAAAAATTTTTGTATGTCCAGTTTGTCGATTTGTCAAACATATGTTACACGGCAGAAAGAAATTGAATGAGACAGTAACGCAGTGATTTCCAACCTAAGGGCACTGATTGTATTCTTTGTTCCGCCGTGCCGGTTGTACCTTAAAATCATCGAAGGCATGAAACGTGTGAATGACGTAAAACTTCCCATGTCCTTTCTGTGGGGCCGCTTTTTTGCAAGTGGGCTGATAGGGCTTGGAATATACTTGACCTTTATGCCGTTAGCCCGGGTGTTTCATGTAGCAGTACAAGCCGGTGATAGAGCGGGAATAATGTTTTCGTTGTAAGAAGCCCCCCCAATGTTACACCGCTTACGTAGGCGATAGATAAATCGGTGGATACGTATGGTGCATGATGGCAGCCGTTAGCGCCACCATGTTTTTCCGCATAGGAAAGAATTGCCTGGTAATGAGTAATGTCTTGTGATACGCTTTTCATGAGAAAGTACTCTTTTTTTAATGATTTTTTGTGTAGATACAGCATGCTGCAAAAAGAGCTTTCTCTTTTATTTTTATATACCAGTGTAACACATGTATTGTAATCTTATAGAATTATATAAAAGGCATTTGTGCGTATCTTTTACGGCGATGCATGAAGAGGTGGTACTATGAAAGTATTAGTGACGGGCGGTGCCGGGTATATCGGCAGTCATGCGGTGCGGGCCCTTTTGGAAAAGGGGCATGAGGCGGTTGTTCTTGATAATTTATCGCGCGGACATCGGGGCGCCGTGCCGACGGATGTTAAACTGATTATTGAAGACATTCATAATACGGACAGCGTGCAGACGATTCTTGAGACCGAACGGATTGAAGGGGTCATGCATTTTGCGGCCCATAGCCGGCTTGGCGAATCCATGGAGAATCCGACCGTCTATTATGATAACAATGTTATCGGTTCATGGTCCCTTCTGGAAGCGGTTCGCCGTGCAGGCGTGCCGAATTTTGTTTTTTCTTCGACTGCTGCCGTTTACGGTGAGCCGGAAGTAACGCCGATTACGGAAACTATGCCGCATGAGCCGACGAATGTATACGGTCAGACGAAGCTTATGATTGAACAGATGCTGGCTCAGTTTGCCCGGGCCTATGGCCTTCATTATGCGTCCTTACGGTATTTTAACGCTGCCGGCGCGTCTCCTGACGCTTCTATCGGTGAGGATCATGTTCCGGAAACGCACTTGATTCCTCTCATCTTGCAGGCTGCATTGGGGATACGTGACAGTATCAGCATCTTCGGGACGGATTATCCGACGCCTGACGGCACGTGTATTCGTGATTATATCCATGTCGTCGATCTGGCCGATGCCCATTGCCGCGTGCTCGAATATCTTGTAAACGGCGGCATATCACAGGCCTTTAATTTAGGTTCTCAAAACGGGTTTTCCGTTCGGGAAATGATCAGGGTGGCTAAAGAAGTGACCGGCCGTAACTTTACGGTTAAAGAAGCGTTGCGCCGTGCCGGAGACCCGGCCGTCCTTATCGCCTCGTCTGAAAAATTCAGGAAGGCAACGACATGGCGGCCGCAATTCAGCGATATCGGAACGATAATCGAACACGCTTGGAAATGGCATAAAACTCATCCGAACGGGTATAAAAAATAAGAAGAAAACTCTGTTATAATGCAAGTGGCCAAACCGACAGGATAATAGGGAGCTTCCTTCTTATGAAATCTATTATGACCGAAGTTTCGATAGGATAGAAGGCCTTCGTAAAGTCCGTAAGCGGTATACAAGTCGACATAATACCGTTGCACAAAGGATGCTTAGTTTCAAATCACCCAATGAGGTGGCGGCAGAATTCTTCTTAATTATTCTGCATGAGTACTTGTCGCAAATGTCTGATTACGCTACAGATAAATAACTCAATATTACTAATTGCATTTTTTGAACAATATATGCTATCATAAAATATAATGAAACAACCTAAATTCGAATTTTACACACGGCTAAATGGGCACAATGAATTCATTGAGTTTTTACAAGCCTTGCCTAAAAAAGATAAGCAAAAGCTTCTCGCTACAATTGATGTTATACAAGAAAAGGGCTTGCTGATTGCACAGCGTATGGAGTGGGTTAAAAAACTGGATAATGATATTTTTGAAATCCGTTCAAAGGTATCTTCTAATATCCGGCGTGCTTTATACTTCCATGCGGTTGACGATCGTTACATCATCACTCATGGATTTACTAAGAAAACTCAAAAAACACCGTCCAGTGAAATCAAGCATGCTAAAGAATTGAAAAAAGAATTTGAGGAGAACAATCATGGCAACTATTAAATTTGATGATTTTTTAAGAAACGAATTAAAACACGATAACTTCAAAGCAGGTTACTTAGCAGAAAAAGCTGTCTTAGAAAGTGCAATTGCAGTATCTAATGCTAGACAAAATGCCGGGTTGACTCAGCGTGAACTTGCAGAGTTATCACATGTTCCACAATCAACCATTGCCAGAATTGAGCGTGGTAATAATACTAGTATTGAAACTATGAGCAAAATTGCCTTTGCACTTGGCCAAAAACTCACTATTAACATTTGTTAATCCCAATTTTGATATTATTGTCTAGTGTAAGAGCGGTTTATATGATTCTTGATGTAAATAAAGAAAAAATTGACTACCCTAGCGGCAATATGGTACTGCTCGCCCACAATATGGGCATTGGGAAACAGTCTCTCCATAATACACTTAAATTGGTTGAACATATCCATCACAATGAACTTAACGTTTATCCTGATGCGGCGTGTAAAGCCTGAGAAATACTTACACAAAGCTTTGTCTCTCTTTTAGGCAAAATGTCCGGTATATATGAGTATATGAGCCCGTCAGAATCACTTGGTATCGTTGTTCGGCTGCATTCCCACGAAACTCGTCAACCGGGACAAGTACGCACAGTAACGGGGATCTGTAATTCATATACAAAGGCATTATTTGTTTCGTATGTATTCTTGATACATTCAGCTTTTATATTCATTAAAGATTCTATATAATTAACAGTAAGCATATGAGTTCGCATCCTTTCTTTAGGACTGGACATTTTATTGTAAAGCATGCGAGTCTCATATGCTTTTCTTTGCAAAAAAAGAATGCTGAAGTCAGCAGCTTTCACTGCCGACCCCAACATGTATTATAGAACCTTTTTTCTTGTACAAGTTTTATCGTTTCGGCGCTTCAATCGGATCGTAGTCCGCCGGTTTATCTGTTACGGACGCCTCGTCGATTGCTGACGGTATCGGAGCGAATTCGGGCCGGATAAGGCTTTTGTCGCTTCAATGTAAGGAGGTACGATTTTATCCATGAGAAGGTAGCGCTTACGGAAAAGGTTGCGCTTCTGTGATTTGATTTCATCGTATTTGCGGCGTTTTTCTTCAATAGGTAGAGCCAGATACCATTTTTCGCCGGCGGCGGAGAAGGCGCCTTCTTCTTGCCAGAAGCCATTGAAGTTTGTTTTCTTTGAGCGGTTGCCGCGAAGAAGATGGCTGTTTGTATAGAATCCTTCGTCGGTAATGACGTAGAGGTTTTTCATTCCCAAGGTCTGTACGAAAATACGGAGTAAATAAAGAATAAAGTTTTTCGGCCTGTAGCCGAAGAGTTTTTTCGTCAAATCCTTGGTCTGCGCCAAGCCTTCTTTGGAACCCTGAAGGGTGCCGACGTAAAGGGACGGGACATTTTCCGCGTTATAGTCGAAACGAAAATTAAAGTGATATATCATATTCCCACTGTAATAGATGAAGAGCGAGAGGAACCCTTCTTTTCGCTGTCCCGTATCAAAAACGAGACGGCATTCTAAAGGAAGTTCCGGGTCGGGAGACTGCCACAGGGTATAGCCGTTGCCCCAATAGAGTTCATGAATGACTTCGTCCGTAAACATGGTGCGGAGAATATCGAAATGGTGTTCCAGTGCATTGAGCCGTTCGCGCATAGTCGAGTTTTTGAAGAAAAAGACCCGCGTCATGATTTCCTGGAAGTCCCTGTCTTTTTCGGTCAGGAAATTTCGCATCGGAGCATAGGCGTCAAAGTAGTCGTACAGTTCCTGAAAAAGCCCTTTATTGGTGCAGGCTTTACAGAAAAAAACAAAAGCACGTTTATCTTCTCTGAAGTTGCGATGCTTGTATATTTTTCGCGACAGGTTCCAAAAATAGGATGTACTGAGCATGGCCGCCTCCCGGGATGCATTCGAAACGATTGATATAACTTATTCATTATAAGAGGTTGCAAATCGGCCTGTCAATGCTTTCCGCATCAGGCGAGAGTATTCTTAAAACCTTGCAAAAAGTCAAAAAGTCTAATATAATAAGGCGTAAGGTCAAAGCAGTATCGAACAGACCTGTATGAAAGTTTAACCGAGAGGTGATAGAGTGAGTGTTTTAGCTGATAAAATAGAAAAATTCATACTTCATAAATTACTGGAAGAAGAGGAAGAAAATATTATTCTGCGACGTAATGAACTGGCCGATGAATTGGACTGCGCGCCGTCACAGATCAGTTATGTCCTGAGTACGCGGTTTTCCAACGATAAGGGCTTTATCGTCGAATCGCGCCGCGGTTCCGGCGGTTTTGTGCGCATTGTACGGTTGCAGCAGAAAAAGAAAAAAATGGACTGCACGCCCGTAACCTTATCGGAACGCCGCCCGGCCGTCAGTGTTTCTATGGAAGATTTGGACGGCCTCTTGTTCCGTCTTTTGAAGCATAAAGCGGTGACGAACAGCGAAGCTATCATGCTTCATCATACCTTCCGGGCGCTTTTTGCCGAGGATTGATGATGAACCGCAGCGCATTGCCGTTATTACGCGTATCCTGAAAAGTCTTAACCTGCGGCCCCATGCTTGAAGGAGGTGCGCCTATGTTATGTGATATGTGTAAACTGACTGACGCGGTTGTGCACATTACGAAGATAGAGAACGGCAAGCGTACGGAACTGCATCTGTGTGCCGCCTGTGCAAAGAAGCAGGGTACCCTCGGCGGTGATCATGCGCTGAATATTGTGGACAACGATTTTTTCCGTAAGATGGCTTATGCCGATTATGAAGGGCCGGCTGCCGATGAACCGCGCTGCAGCGGCTGCGGCATGACGTACAGTGATTTTAACCGCACCGGCAAGTTCGGCTGTCCCAAGTGCTATGATGCATTCAATGGGGAAATCCGGCCGCTCATGCGACGTATTCACGGCCATGCGCGCCATGTCGGCAAGGTACCGGCCAGAGGCAGCGGCGTTTTCCGTACGGCGACGCATATTAAACGGCTGCGGCAGCATTTGCGTAAGCTTGTGTTGGCGGAAAGATATGAAGAAGCGGCGGAGATCCGCGATGAGATCAGAGCGCTGGAACGGCATGATGACGGTGAGGTGACAGGTCATGTTTAAAGACTGTATAGCTTCTACGCTCCTGCCGTGGCAGCAGGGCTCGGGGGCGGATAACGATGTTGTGCTCGACAGCCGTGTGCGCCTGGTGCGCAATCTCCGTGAATACCGTTTCCCCAATCGTGCCTCAAAAGCGGAACTGGGCGCGGCGGAAACGGCTGTTGTTGCTGCGGTACCGCGTCTTGACGCTATCGGCGCGGGAGAGTATGAATGTATTAAAATGCCGGCGCTGACGAATGCCGAACGGGAATTAACCGCAACCAAGCATTTTATCTCGGCCGCCCTGATGAATGTGCCCGAACATCATGCCGTTATAGTACGCGAAGACGGGGCCGTTTCGGTTATGGTAAATGAAGCGGATCACATTGTCGTTCAAACGGCGGCGGCCGGGTTTACTGTACAAAAAGCCGCAGACGATGCTTTGCGTGTTGACGATGCATTGGAAGAAACGCTTAATTATGCCTTTCATGAAGAATTCGGCTATCTTACGGCCAGCCCGTCCATGGCAGGCACGGGATTTCTGGCAGGCGTGACCCTGCATTTGCCCGGCCTCGCCGCCATGAAGAGGCTCCATCGTATTACACAGGGAATTACGAAGTTCGGTTTCGTTTTCATGGGGGTTTACAGCAGCAGGAATACATATATCGGTAATGTCTTCCAGATTACCAATCAAGTAACGCTTGGCGTTACGGAGGAGGATATTGTCACTCAGTTAAAAAAGATAGTCGCCCATATCATTCAGGAAGAACGGGCTTGCCGCGCTCTTTTACAGGCAAATGAACCCGACACGGTACGCGATCGGCTGCTTCGCAGCTACGGACTTCTTTCGCAGGCCTGGCTTATGGAGCATGAAGAGGCGTTGAATCTCCTCAGTGATTTCCAATTGGCGACGACTATGGGCCTGATTAAGGCAAAGCCTCATGCGTACACCGCGTTGGCGGCTGTCTGCGAACCCGCCTATATCCGTGCCGTCGGCAAAAGCGGTCTCGGTGAAGAAGCTAAAGTGCGTACCCGTCTTTTACGGGATACATTGCAGGAATATAAAGACTAGATTTACATGATGCATGACACGTAAGGAGGGAGATGTGCATGTATAATCGTTTTACAGACGACTCTAAACAAGTTCTTCGGTATGCCCGCACCGCTGCGCAGCGGATGGCGCATAATTATGTAGGAACAGAACATATATTGCTCGGTCTCGTCCTCAACGAAGACGGGGCGGCCGGTCAGATGCTGCGTGACTTGGGGCTGACCACTGCCAATGTGACCCGCGCGTTGGAAAATATTGTCGGTTTGGGCATGACGCCTGATGCCGACCTTATTTTGACGAGAAAAATGAAACAGGCCATGGAATTTGCCGTAACGGAATCGAAGCGGCTGAACCGTAATTATGTCGGTACGGAGCATATCCTCCTCGGGATTTTGCAGCAGCGCGACAGTATGGCCGTGCAGGTGCTGGAAAGTATGGATGTCGATCCGGCCGCCTTAATTGAGCGGATTAATGAATTTAATGAGGATATGCCGTATACCGAAGGCGCCGGGGAAGGGGCTTACAGCCCCAACGAATATGCCGGTGCGGCTGCGGAGGAAGACAGCGGTGAATCTAATCTTCTGACTGCTTACGGCAGGGATTTAAACGCTGATGCGGCAAACGGCAAGATTGATCCCGTCATCGGCAGAGATAAAGAAGTGGAACGGGTTATTCAGATTCTCTGCAGGCGGACGAAAAACAATCCTATCCTGCTCGGTGCGCCCGGTGTGGGTAAGACGGCCATTGCCGAAGGCCTGGCACAGAAGATCGTCGACCGCGATGTGCCGTATCCTTTAGCGGATAAACAGATTTTTTCGCTCAATTTGTCCAGTCTTGTAGCCGGCACAAAGTATCGCGGGGAATTCGAAGAACGAATCAAACGCATTCTGGAAAAGGCGGAAAAGGATCCGTCCGTCATTCTCTTTATTGATGAGCTCCACCAGCTTGTCGGCGCCGGTTCGGCAGAAGGGACGATGGATGCGGCCGATATTATGAAACCCGCTCTGGCGCGCGGTGAATTACAGTGCATCGGGGCGACGACAACGGATGAATATAAGAAGCATATTGAAAAGGATTCGGCTCTGACACGGCGGTTCCAGCCTGTCCGCGTCGATGAACCGACGCAGGAAGACGCGCTGCAGATTTTGCGAGGTCTGCGCAGCAGATATGAGGACTTTCATCACGTGACGATTACAGACCGGGCCCTTGAAGAGGCCGTTACTCTTTCGGCGCGTTACATTGCCGACAGATATTTGCCTGACAAGGCGATTGACGTCATTGACGAGGCGTCCGCCAAGGTGCGCCTGCGCGAAGCCGTGCCTACGGCGGAAGTGAAAGCGCTGAAAGATGAGTTGTCCCGTATGAACCGCGAAAAGGAAGCGCTCCTGGCGGCGGAAAATTTCGAAAAATGCGCGGATCTGCGCGATCGGATCAAAGAGGCGGAAGATAAACTTGAGTCCGTCTGCAGAGGTGAAACTGAAAATAAAGAACGTCCCGTTGTGTCTGCCGACGACATTGCCGATGTTGTATCCGTCTGGTCGGGCGTGCCTGTACAACAGATTACGGAAACGGAGTCGCAGAGGCTTATGCATTTGGAAGAAGAGTTACATAAGCGTGTCATCAGCCAGGATGAAGCCGTTACGGCCGTTGCCAGAGCCGTCCGACGTGCCCGTGCGGGGCTGAAGGATGAGAAGCGTCCTATCGGCTCTTTCCTCTTTCTCGGCCCCAGCGGCGTCGGTAAGACGGAACTGGCACGGACCTTGGCGGGGCGGCTTTTCGGCAGTGAAGATGCGATGATTCGCATTGATATGAGCGAATTTATGGAATCTCATGCCGTGGCCCGTCTTATCGGCGCGCCTCCCGGCTATGTCGGTCACGACGACGGCGGGGAACTGACCGATAAGGTGCGGGAAAAACCGTACAGCGTCATTCTCTTTGATGAAGTGGAAAAAGCGAACCGCAATTTCTTCAATATTCTCTTGCAGATTCTCGATGACGGCCGCCTGACCGATACGAAGGGGCGGACTGTCGATTTCCGCAATACGGTTATCATTATGACGAGCAATCTCGGCGCCACGCATTTGCGTCCCGAAACGCCGACGATGGGCTTTGCTGTCGGCGGTGATACGGAAAAAACAAAGATGACGGCTTTTGAACAGGCGGAAAAGGAAATCATGGGTGATGTACGTCGGTTCTTCAGGCCCGAATTTATTAACCGCCTTGATGAAATGATCATTTTCAGGCCTCTTGAAAAGAAGGATTTACAGCGTATCGTCGGTATTATGCTTGATGATTTGATGGAACGCCTCTCTGAAAAGGGCGTGCAGTTTAAACGGACGGAAGCGGCAACGGATGTGCTTGTCGGCGAAGGTACCGACTTTGCTTACGGCGCACGGCCGCTCCGCCGCTCCATTCAGAAACTGGTGGAAGATCCTATTGCCGAATTGCTTTTAGAAGGCCGGCTGACGGAGGGCAAGACTGTCCATGTCGACAGTAAGGATAAGAAAAAACTCGACTTCGAAACGATATAAGGAGATACGATGGCAAAAGTGAGGACCCGCTTTGTCTGCAGTGAATGCGGCAGCGTCTCGACCCGGTGGTTGGGGCGCTGCCCGCACTGCGGCGAGTGGAACACGTTAGCGGAGGAAACGGAAAAAGCTGCCGTACCGGCGGCTGCGGCGTCATCTGTACGGCAAAACGATACAAAGCCGGCGCCGTTGAGGGAGATTAAGCTGGAGACGGTGACCCGTCTGACAACAGGCATCGGTGAGCTCGATACGGTTCTGGGCGGCGGTATCGTCCCGGGAGCGCTTATTCTTCTCAGCGGCGATCCGGGGATCGGCAAGTCGACCCTTGTCCTGCAGACGGCGGCAGCCGTTTCAAAAGCGGCGGGACCGGTCCTGTACGCGTCCGGTGAAGAATCGGCGGGGCAGATTAAGCTTCGTGCCGAGCGGCTCGGTATTGATCCGCAAGGGCTCTTTGTCGAGGCCGATACATATCTTGATTCGGTTTTAAAAGCGGCGGAGACGGAAAAGGCGGGGCTTCTCATTGTCGATTCCATACAGACCATGTATACAGGCGATTGTGACAGTGCGCCGGGAAGTCAGGGACAGGTCCGTGAGGGGACGAATAAGCTCATGAACTTTGCCAAGTCCACCGGTATTCCCGTTATTGTTGTCGGGCACGTGACAAAAGAGGGGACTATTGCCGGTCCCCGGCTCATGGAACACCTCGTTGACGTGGTTCTTTATCTGGAAGGGGAACGGCACTATCAGTTCCGTGTCCTGCGGAGCATGAAGAACCGGTTCGGGTCGACTCATGAAACGGGATTGTTTACCATGTCCGAAAGAGGTTTGGAAGAGCTGGTCAATCCGTCGGCACTGCTTCTGGCGGAGCGTTCCGCGGGACAGGCCGGTTCGGCTGTCGCCGCCGTTATGGACGGTATGCGCCCTCTTGTAGGAGAGGTACAGGCTCTTACGTCGCGGTCCGTTTTTTCCGTGCCCCGACGTACTGTCGTCGGCATGGACTATAACCGTCTGATTTTATTGCTGGCTGTCCTGGAAAAGAGGGCCGGCCTGAACCTGTCGGCGCAGGATGTCTATATTAACGTTGCCGGCGGCCTGAAAGTAAACGAAACGGCGGCCGATTTGCCCGTGGCCCTGTCGGTCGTTTCGTCTTTTAGGGATATGGCCATGGATAAGAATACTGTCGTTATGGGTGAAATCGGTCTGACCGGAGATATCCGCCGCGTGCCGCATGTCCGCAGACGCATACAGGAAGCGGCAAAACTCGGCTTTACGAGATTTATCATTCCCGTCGGCAACGCAGACGACCGGGATAAGAGAAAGTATGATATCGTCGCCGTAAAGACGCTGCGGGAAGCTGTAGAAGCGGCTTTTAACGGGACGTAGCGGACTGACTTGGATATTGATGATAATTTGGATATGTGCTCAAGACGCGGGTGGTGCTGACGGCATGAACTTATGGATGCAAAAAATTGTATAGAATTAAGATCCTGTCTATGGATTTATGTTTTTTGAATGCTGTAAGATCGTAATATCCCGATCGGTGATCTCCTGCGAGTTTTCTCACAGGGGATTTTTATTATGTTGAGGCGATAATCTCTGCACATTCACATCATAATATATAAACAGGGGTTGCTATATTTCCCGTTTATAATATAAAGAGCGCTCCCATATGCGGTATCATACTGGTAACGATGTGGTATACATGATATAATTAAACAGTTTTAAGGGTGTTCTGTGTTCTTTCAGGAGGTGAATTGATATGACGGATTACGGAACTTCTTCGAGAGATGATCGGGAAGCGGGTAAAGCGCGGCGCGCCAAGGTTCATAAATTGGCGGACACCGTCATGCGCTGGCTTATCGTCCTTGTCGTGGCCATCATTTTCGTGGTTCTTGCCGACGAGCTGATGTCCGCTCCTTTTTTCAGCGCCGAAATTGAAGGCGAAGCCGCGGCCAAGGGCCTTTACAGCATTACTGTCCTTACGGTCATCGCATATGTTGCCGGCGCTTTCGTCGGTGCCATTGTCGGGTATATTTTGTCTCATTTCATTTTGCGTCTCATCTGGGCGGCCATTCATCGCATTGAATTCAGTTTAAGCGGCCTGTCCGGACAGGACCTGCTTGCCGGGACGATAGGGTTGCTTATTGGACTTATAATCGCTAACTTAATCGGACTTGCCTTCGCCCGGCTCCCCATTATCGGCGCGTACGGGCCGATCGTGTTTAATCTTGTCTTCGGTTATGCGGGCATGAGTATTGCCGTCCGCAAAAAAACGGAGATTTCCGCGCTTCTTTCGTCTTTCCGTTTCGGCAAACAGAGCAAGGACAAAACGGTGAAAAAAGATGTCGGTCCCGTCGGTAAACTCCTGGATACGAGCTCGATTATCGACGGCCGTATTGCCGAGCTTTGTGCGACCGGTTTTCTGGAAGGGCCTCTTCTCGTGCCTGTTTTTGTCCTTGAAGAGCTGCAGCTTATTGCGGACTCGTCCGATCTGCTGAAGCGTACCAAAGGACGCCGCGGCTTGGATATTCTCAAGCAGATGCAGGAAGATCGTCATGTGCAGGTCGATATTATCAGCGATGATTTCGAAGACGCCCAGGGTGTCGACTCCAAACTTATCCGTCTGGGCAGACAGCTTGGCGCCAAGGTCATTACCAATGATTACAACCTCAATAAGGTTGCCGAATTACAGGGCGTCATCGTCCTCAATATCAATGATTTGGCTAACGCCATGAAGCCGGCCCGCGTACCGGGTGAAGAAATGAATGTGCTCATTGTCAAGGCCGGTAAGGAAGAAAATCAGGGCATAGCTTACCTTGATGACGGTACGATGATCGTCGTCGAGAACGGGGAAAAATACATCGGTATGAATATTCCCGTTACGGTTACATCCGTCTTGCAGACCTCTGCAGGCCGCATGATTTTCGTAAAAGTATCTGATTAAGAAACAGGTGGATTGGTTGAAAGTATCTGTTATTGTCGTGGCTGCCGGTTCAGGCCGCCGTTTTGGTTACGAACGGAATAAATTATTTTATCCTCTGTGCGGTAAACCCGTCCTGAACACACGCTGGCCCATGTCTTCGCGGCGAAACGGGTAGACGAGGCGGTTATCGTAATTTCCGAGCGGGATCGCGCGGATGTTGAACGAATTGTAGCTTCCCTTCACCCGGCAATACCTGTGAAGTACGCCTTGGGCGGAGCCGAGCGGGAAGATTCGGTATATAACGGTCTTATGGCGACGGCGGAAGACAGCGCCGTCGTTATGGTTCAGGACGGGTCACGGCCGCTGACCGGTCCGGAGTGGTATGATAATGCCGTGCCTGTTATGGAAGCAGCCGAAGCTGCCGTTTACGCCATTCCCGTCAAGGATACGGTAAAGCTTCGTGAAAGTGCGGACGGAGTCGGTCCGGAGCGGTTGGAAACGCTTGAACGGAGCCGGCTTATTGCGGTGCAGACCCCGCAGATTTTTCACCGCGCCATTCTCAGGGAGGCACATCGTTATGCAAAGGCCCACGGCTTCAGCGGTACTGATGACGCGTCCCTTGTCGAGGCAATCGGCGGAAAACTGGTTGTGCTCAAAGGTGATGAGCGTAATCATAAGGTAACGACGCCGGATGATATACCTGTTCTCGAATTTTATTTAAACGGCCCGACGAAGCACTGTGTCGGCAGCGGGTATGACGTCCATCGTCTCGTAGAGGGGCGCGCGCTTGTTGTCGGCGGTGTTACCATACCTTTTGAAAAGGGGCTGGATGGCCATTCCGATGCGGATGTTCTTCTTCACGCCGTTATGGACGCTCTTTTGGGAGCGGCAGGACTCAACGATATCGGCACGTATTTTCCCGATACGGACGGGGCTTTTAAAGATATATCCAGCCTTGTGCTCTTACGTAAGGTTAAACAGATTCTTGTCGAGAACGGCTGCCGCATTATTAACGTCGATGCGACTCTGCTGGCTCAGCGGCCGAAGGTCAAGCCTTTTATCCCCGCCATGATCCGCAATATCGCGGCTGCTCTGGAAATCGGGGCGGCCGATGTGTCCGTCAAGGCGACAACGACGGAACGGCTCGGGTTCATCGGTAAAGAAGAGGGTATGGCCGCACAGGCCGCCGCCATGGTTCTCAAGTATAATGCACTGTAGGAGGAATTGATTTATGTCTGAGAAAGTACGCGTACGTTTTGCTCCGAGTCCGACCGGACCTTTCCATATAGGCGGCGCCCGCTCCGCTCTTTTTAACTACCTGGCTGCCCGGCACGAAGACGGCACCTTTGTCGTCCGCATTGAAGATACGGATCGGCAGCGTTCCACGCGTGAATCGGAAGAAAATATTAAAGAAGCCCTTGCCTGGCTCGGCATTAACTGGGATGAAGGTATCGATGCAGGCGGTGACCACGGCCCGTACCGTCAGATGGAACGGCTCGGGATATATCGGGAGTATACGGATAAGCTTCTCGCTGAAGGAAAAGCGTATTACTGTTTTTGTACGCATGAGGAATTGGAGGCCGAAAAAAACGCGCAAATGGCCGAGGGCGAAACTCCCGTATACAGCGGCAAATGCAGCCGGCTCACACAGGAACAGGTGGAACAGTACTTAAAAGAAGGCCGGCCGTATGTCATTCGTGTTAAGACGCCCGGGAACGAGACCTTTGAAGTCGATGACATCGTTCGCGGTAAAGTTTCTTTTGATTCCAATAAAATCGGCGATTTCGTTATCGTTAAATCCGACGGCGTCCCCGTTTATAATTATTGTGTAGTTCTTGACGACGCGCTTATGGAAATCACACATGTTATCCGTGCGGAAGAGCATCTTTCCAATACGCCGCGCCAGCTTGTGCTTTACCGGCTGTTGGGCTTTAAGCCGCCCCAATTTGCTCACGTATCGCTTATTCTCGGCGCGGATAAGAAAAAGATGAGCAAACGTCACGGCGCCACTTCCGTGCAGCAGTATCGGGACATGGGATATCTGCCGGATGCTCTCTTCAATTTCCTCGCGCTTCTGGGCTGGACGCCCGAAGGTGATAGGGAAATTTTCAGTAAAGAAGAGCTTTGCAAGCTGTTCACGCTCGATCGCGTAGCCAAGAATCCGGCAGTGTTCGATATTGAAAAACTGAACTGGATCAATTTCCAGTACATGAAAGAACTGGACGCGGACCAGCTCCTTGCGGTTTGCCTGCCGCACCTGCAGAAAGCGGGGTATGTAGCCGAAAACCCCGATGTCGCGACTCTTATCCGGATTAAGGAGATGGTTCAGGCGCTGCGTGAACATATTCAATACGGTGCGCAGGCCGCCGCTGCGGCAAAAATTTTCTTCACTGACGACTATGCACCGGAAAATGAAGAAACGGCAGCCGTTCTGAAGGAAGAAACGGCTGCGGACGTTTTGACCGTATTTGCACGGGAATTACAGGCTCTTGATGAAGTGACCGCCGACACGGTGCAGCCGCTTTTCAAAAAGGTGCAAAAAGAGCTCGGCGTTAAGGGAAGAGCCGTCTACATGCCGATACGCGTTGCCGTTACGGGCGTTATGCACGGCCCCGACCTGCATCATATTATCGCTCTCATGGGGCGCGAAAAGGTCATGGCCCGCCTGCAAAAGACGGGACTTCTGCGGCGGCTGCCATCTTGACAGCCCGTCTCAAGTCGTATACTATATAATATAAATTAAGAACCTCATTGCAGGTTGTAATAACTATGATGACCGAAATATGTTCATCGCCGAGCGCTACAGAGAGAAGGGGCGGCTGCTGAGAGTCCGTTCAGAGAGCAGAACGATGAAGTTGCCTTCGTGAATAGGTCGGGTGAATTGAGAAGTAGTCCGATCCGGTCGGCCGCCGTTACCGGTACTAAGATTACGGCATTGCCGTAAAGCAGAGTGGAACCGCGGGCCACCGTCTCTGTCAGGGGATGGCGGCCTTTTTTGTGTTCATCAGGAAGATGCTATGAGAGAGTTAACCGTATACAACACACTGACACGGAAGAAAGAATTGTTTAAGCCCGTCACACCCGGTCAGGTCAAAATGTATGTTTGCGGCATTACGCCGTATAACCATTCCCACATGGGCAACGCGCGTCCCTTCGTTACGTGGGATGTCATTAAGCGCTATCTGAAGCACCTGGGCTATCAGGTCACGCATATTCAGAATTTTACCGATGTCGACGACAAGATCATTAATGCGGCAAACGGTGAAGACGCGGCGTGGGATACCGTTGCCAACCGCTATATTGCGTCGTACTTTGAAGTAATGGATAAACTTCGCGTTCAACGTGCCGACAGATACCCCCGCGTGTCTGAACATATGGACGATATTATCAGCATGATCGGCGAACTCGTAAAGAAGGGCCATGCCTATGAATTGGACGGGGACATTTACTACCGCGTCCGGAGCTTTGAGAATTACGGTGAACTGAGCCACCGTTCTCTTGACGATATGATGGCCGGCGCCCGCATCGAAGTGGACGATCGTAAGGAAAACCCCATGGACTTTGCTCTCTGGAAATCGGCGAAGCCGGGTGAACCCGCATGGGACAGCCCCTGGGGCAAGGGCCGTCCGGGCTGGCATATCGAATGTTCCGCTATGAGTTTGAAATACTTGGGGGAACCGTTTGATTTTCACGGCGGCGGCAGTGATCTCATTTTCCCGCACCATGAAAATGAAATCGCTCAGACCGAGGCTTGTTGTGGACACGGCCCGATGGTAAATTATTGGGTCCACAACGGATTTATTACAATTGATTCGGAAAAAATGAGCAAATCTTTGAATAATTTTTTCCTCGTCAAGGATGTCCTGGAGCACTACAGCGCCGATGCGCTGCGGTATTTCCTCATTTCCAACCATTACAGAAGCCCCCTGGATTTCAGCGATGAACGCCTGACGGAGATGACGCGCAGCCTCGAACGCCTCGGTACGGCTATCGATAATACCCTCTATCTCCTCGACTTGCCGTCCGGTTCCGGTTCGGCAGCGTCGGCACAGCTTTTAAACGATGCGCGAAAAGCGATGGAAGACTTTGAGGAAGCCATGTGCGACGATTTCAATACGGCCCTTGCCAGCGCCGCAATGTTCGAATTGGCGAAGAAGCTCAACATTTATAAAAATGAAGTCGTTACTGATGATGTTCCTGTCGATGCTTCCGTATTGGCGGAAGTTAAACATATCTTTAAAACGATGACGGATATTCTCGGCATTCTGGAAGATCGTTGGAACGGCGTGCGCGGCGGTACCGGCGATAAAGACTATGCGGAACTGATGGACGTCATTCTGGAGCTGCGGCAGGAATGCCGTGCGCAGAAGCAGTATGCTTTGGCCGACGCCATTCGCGATAAACTTTCGGAGCTCGGTATCACCATTGAAGATTCGCCGCAGGGAGCGCGTTGGAAGAAATGAGATTTAAACAGTTTCAACACGTAAAAGAAAGAGCATATACTGCGTTTGCGACAGGGACGTCCCTTGATGTTCCCGGCTATGATGCGGCCCATGCGGATTCCCTTAATCTGGCGCTTGTCGGTGATGCGCATTATGCCCTTACTATGCGCAAACGCCTTGTCGCGACGGGTATTCCGAGTGTGCGCGTTCTCCACACGCTGGCGGCGGAATTTGTGTCTGCCAAAGCGCAGTCTTTCGTTTACAGGGTAATAAAAGAGCGGTTTAATGAAGTTGAAGCGGAGGTATGTCAGCGTGCGCGCAATACCGGATCCGGCGTACCGAAGAGTGCGTCTGTCGCGGAATACCGTGACAGCACGGCTTTGGAAGCGCTTGTCGGGTATCTTGTGCTCGCCGGGCAGAAGGAGAGGTTGTGCGAGATTATGGATCTTATTTATGAAGGCACGAAAACGTATTGTGAGCTTCACCATAAGGAGTAAATCGTGGATTCAGCTATTATTACGGGCCGTAACAGTGTTATCGAAGCCTTGAAAGCGGGGCGGTCGGTGACAAGAATTTATATTACAGCCGGCAAGGATTCACAGCCGCTCTTGCGTATCAGGAGCATGGCTCGTGAAAAAGGGGTTCCCGTGGAACCCGTCAGCGCCGATGTCATGCGCCGCCATGCCCGCGGTACGCACCATCAGGATGTCGTCGCCTTTGCCGCGGCTGTCGCCTTTGCCGACCTGGACGAGGTGTTGAGCGAGGTGCAGGCGAAGGGAGATGTCCCTTTCCTCATCCTGCTTGACGGCATTGAAGACGTGCATAATCTGGGCGCCGTTATTCGTACGGCGGAATGCGCCGGCGCCCATGCGGTCCTCGTGCCGAAACGCCGCAGCGCTCCTGTAAATGAAACCGTCGGTAAAACTTCGGCCGGCGCCGTCGAATACATGCCTGTCGTCCGCATCGGTAACACGGCAAGTTTCTTGAAAAAACTGAAAAAGCAGGGATTTTGGGTTATCGGCGCCGATATGGACGGCGAGACGGATTACTTTCACAGCTCCCTGACGGGCCCGCTCGTTCTCGTTATCGGCAGTGAGGGAAAGGGAATATCCCGTTTAGTCAGGGAGATTGCGACCGCCTTGTCCGGATTCCCATGTTCGGCCGTGTGAACTCCCTCAATGCTTCCGTAGCGGCGGCTCTGCTTTTGTATGAAGCCGTGCGGCAGCGTCGGGAACAAGCATGAAAGACCTCTATTTTGTGGACGGCTATAATATTATCTTTGCCTGGGACCCGTTGAAGAAACTGGCTGACGAATCGCTGGAACATGCGCGGCAAAAACTGATTGATATCTTGACGGGGTACGGCAAAATCAAGGGTATCGAACTGGTGCTTGTCTTTGACGCCATGTACACGGATGAAGCTGCAAAAGAAGAGAAAATAGGCGGGGACTGTACTGTCGTCTATACAGATAAGGAAGAAACGGCCGACAGCCGCATTGAACGCCTTGTCTATGAGCAGCGTCACCGGCGGCGCAGTATTTATGTGGCTACGTCGGACGGCACGGAACAGCTGCAGGTTCTCGGCAGCGGTGCCAATCGTGTGTCGGCGCGGGAACTGGCGGATGACGTGGAACGTATGAAAAAGGAAGCAAGCCGCTATCGGCATGACAACAGTCAGCTTGAAACGGGCACGCGCAACGAGGTTGTCCATTACGTGCGGAACAGTGAAGTATGGGAAAAGCTTGAAAAAATTCGCAGATCAAAATAGGAGCGCAGATATGAGCAGTCATAAGGAGGACGATTTTACAACGCGTACTGATGAAAATATTACGGAACTCGCCAAAAAGGGAGACGCGGCGGCCTCGGACTACCTGATTCAGAAATATCGCAATCTCGTAAAGGCAAGAGCCCACTCTTACTTTCTCGTCGGCGCGGATAAGGAAGATATCGTTCAGGAGGGGATGATCGGTCTTTATAAGGCCATCCGCGATTACGAACCGTCGCGTAAGGTGACGTTCAAGGCCTTTGCGGAGCTTTGCATTACCAGACAGATCATTACGGCTATCAAGACGGCGACGCGGCAAAAGCACGTGCCTCTGAATTCATACGTTTCCTTTAATAAACCCGTCTATGCGGACGAATCGGAACGGACTCTCCAGGATGTACTGACGGGGCTGAGGGCAATGAATCCGGAAGAACTGATTATCAGCCGTGAATCCTATGAAGATATTGAAATGAAAATGAATGAAGTGTTGAGCGAACTGGAATGGCAGGTGCTCATTGCCTATTTGGACGGCAAGTCGTATCGTGAAATGTCCGTTGAGCTCGGCCGCCGTGAAAAGTCCATTGATAATGCGTTGCAGCGGGTCAAGCGAAAGGTGGAAGAGTATCTGCTTTCCCGCGATAACCGGACAAAACGTACAAAATCTATTGATAGATAGGATAAATCAGTGTACAATAATACTGTTATCCATGAGATATAAGGAGGCGTACCGTGATTACCGTATTGGAAATTCTCGTCATAATAGTGTCGTTATTGCTTATCACCGTAGTGGTAGCACAGAAAAGCAAGACGCAAGGCATGGGGGCAGGGTTCGGCGGCGGTGCCGAAGACTTGTTCGGCAGCCGTGCCAGAGGCATGGATGCGTTATTATCAAAAATGACCGATCATCCTTTCCGTTATTTTCGCTGTCTTAACCTTACTTTTAGGCAGATTGTTGCATACATTTTGACAGACATATGACCTGCGGCGCGGCCGCAGGTTTTTTAATGTCCGAAAACAGCGTGTGAATTTGATATATGGTATAATAATTATATTATGTTTTATGGCATCCCGGTTTTGCGGAAGGAAGTATATTTGTGAAGTACACAGGCAAAGAACGGCATAAGAAGGAAACGGCCGTCGAGATAACAGGTATATATAAGGGCTATACCCGGTCCTTCGGGTTTGTGGTCACCCCTGACGGAGAAGATGACGTCTATGTTGCCGAAGAAAACAGGATGACCGCCATGAATAACGACAAAGTCGTTGTTCATGTCACGCCGGGCGCCGCACGCCGCCGTAAAGAAGGAACCGTTGTTTCCGTTCTCGAACGTGCCAATGAGACTCTTGTCGGCACATATGATCGGCAGGCGGACTTCGGCTTTGTCACGCCCGATGACGAACGGATTCATGAAGATGTTTACGTTCCCCTGGATAAGGCCTGTGATGCCCGCAGCGGTGCGCGCGTACTCGTGCGTATTACGAAATGGCCCGAAGGCGCGCATAAGGCTGAAGGTGAAATAGAACGGGTCATCGGCTACAACGGCGATAAGGACTTGGATATCAAGGTTATTATGGCACGTCATCGTTTACCCTTCGCCTTTCCTCAAGAGGTGCTCGAAGCGGCGGAGAAAATTGATAAGACCGTAAAAGCCGAAAAGGGCCTTAACGATTACCGGGACAGACAATTGATTACGATTGACGGCGAAGATGCCAAGGACTTGGACGATGCCGTCGACGCGGTCAGACTGGAAAACGGGAATTACCGTCTCGGCGTCTATATTGCCGATGTCAGCCGCTATGTGAAGGCTGCCTCCGTCATTGATGCGGAAGCGTATGAGCGCGGTACCAGCGTGTATCTCATAGACCGCGTTATTCCCATGCTTCCGGAAGTGCTCAGCAACGGTATTTGCAGTCTCAATGCCGGTGAAGACCGCTATTCCATGACGTGCGTCATGGAGATCGACCGTAACGGCACGGTTGTCCGCGCCGATATCGGACCTGCCGTGATCCGGGTTAAACGGCGCTGTAACTACAAAGAAATAAAAAAAGCTCTCGTCGACGGTATTGTCCCCGCCGATTTAGCCCCCTTCATGCCCATGATCGGCATATTGCGGGAGATATCGCAAATCCTCAGGCAAATGCGTTTACGACGCGGCGCCGTCGATTTTGATTTTCCCGAGTACAAGATTATTCTTGATCCGGAAGGCAGACCACTGCGTCTCGAAGAACGGAGACGAACTGTAGCCGAACAGATAATTGAAGAATCAATGCTTATTGCGAACGAAACTGTTTCGGCTTATTTGGAAAGCAGCGGTAATCCGTCTGTTTTTCGAATCCATGAGATTCCCGACAGTGATCGCATTGAGCTGATGAAGACGGTTCTGTCTGTTTTTAACCTGCCCATACCGAGTGCGACCGATGCCAAACCGGCCGAATTTCAGCGCCTTTTGGCGCTCGCTAAAGGGACGGAGGCGGAGCAGGTTGTGCAGACCGTTGCCCTGAGGGCCATGCAGCAGGCGCGCTATGCGACCGTCAATGCCGGCCATTTCGGACTGGCTTCGACCAGTTATACCCATTTCACTTCGCCTATCCGTCGTTACCCCGACCTGATGGTCCATCGCCTCATTCGGGCCTATGCAAAGAGGCACAAGTATACTGAAAAAGTGACCGCCGCGAAGCTGGCTTTCCTGACGAAAGCCGCGGAGCATGCAAGTGTGCGCGAACGCATTGCCGTTGAAGCGGAACGGGACACGGACGATCTGAAAAAAGCGGAATATATGAAGCCTTTTGTTGGGGAAGCTTTTACGGCGCACGTTACGGGAATTACGCCGTTCGGTCTGTTTGTGTCCCTGGAAAACGGCATTGAAGGGCTTGTGCATATTTCCCTCCTGCGCGATGATGATTACGATTTTGACGAGGGGACGTATACGCTTAACGGCCGTCGCGGCGGTAAAGTGTATCGGCTCGGCGATGAAATGACGGTCACGTTGGCGTCGGTTGATACGGAGCGTTGTATAATCGATTTTGTGCCGGGAAAGATAGACTCACTTGAAGATCTGCAGAAAATTTTTGCCGAACGGGGCGCCCGCCGTCACAAACAGGCGGAGGATCATCGGAAAACGTTACCGGACCGTGACCGTACGACGGCGAAGTGAAAGCGTAAAGGCCGTAAGGGCGGCAAGAAGAATGCCAAAGGCATGAAGCCTAAAGAGGTACGCAAGTCCGGAGGCGGCCGTAAAAAGGATAAGAAAGGCAAGAGGAAAAACGGGAGGTAACACCTTGGCTGAGAAAACAGGCGTGAAATACATTGCGGATAACCGTAAAGCCCGTCATGATTATTTTATCCATGACACCTATGAAGCGGGTCTTGCCTTGACGGGTACGGAAGTGAAGTCCCTGCGCCGGGGAGCGGTTAATTTGAAAGACAGTTACTGCCGTATCGATAA
Organism: Megasphaera geminata F0357; assembly: GCF_000239275.1. Taxonomy (GTDB): domain Bacteria; phylum Bacillota; class Negativicutes; order Veillonellales; family Megasphaeraceae; genus Megasphaera; species Megasphaera geminata. Next base: position 51,291 of record NZ_JH417610.1, read on the forward strand.
CGGTGAAGCCTATATTGTGGGGATGCATATCAGCCCGTATGAACAGGGAAACCGTTTCAATGCGGATCCCCTGCGGACGCGGAAATTACTTCTGCACAAGTATGAGATTCTCAAGCTTATCGGGGCGACGAAAGAAAAAGGCTATACCCTGATCCCGTTGAATCTTTACTTTAAGAAAGGCCGCGTTAAAGCGACGGTGGGCTTGGCTACAGGGAAGAAGCTGTACGATAAGCGGCAGGCCTTTGGCAGAAAAGGAAGCTAAACGCGATATAGAACGTCGCATGAAGCATAACGAGTATTAAGAGTGCGGAGGAAGTACTATGAAATGTCGTCAGTGTGATAACGAATCCGTCTATGATGACGGCCTCTGTGAGGTATGCCACAGGCGGGCAATAACGGAAGAGGCAACGGTCATGTCCGACTCGGAACGGGATAATTTCCGCGGTCAGACTATAGATGAGGACGGGAATATCTATAACGATCTCAGTGAAGAACGCGCATACGGCGGGCGTTCGAAAGAACGTATTCACATTTACGCGGCCCGGGGCCTGCCGCTGCGTGTAAAAGCGGCGTTGGCCCTTATCGTTTTTTTTATTATTGCCGTCATTGTCGGGATCTTCGGCCTGCTCATCGTGGCACTGCCTTATTTACTCGGTATTTTGGCCGTCTATTTCGTATATTCTGTTGTGCGGTCTTTTTTACGTTGAGACGGGTAATAGGTGACTGAGATGAAAAAACGCTTGATGATCGTTGACGGGAGCAGTTTGCTGTACAGGGCTTTCTATGCCATGCCGCCCCTGTCGGACAGCCGGGGAAATCCGACGAATGCCGTTTACGGATTTCTCAATATGCTCTTGAAGTTATATGAAGAGTTGAACCCTCAGTATATTACTGTGGCCTTTGATAAGGATAAACATACTTTCCGCAACGACTTATATGCCGATTACAAGGCTACCCGTAAACCGGCTCCCGACGAATTGCGCCCGCAGTTTGCCCTTATTCGGGAGGTTTTGGCGTGTTTGGGTATCCGTGTTCTGGAAATTGAAGGGTATGAAGGGGACGACATCATCGGTACTGTCGCCAAAAACATACCTGATGCCGATACGGATATTTCCGTTATTGCCGGCGACCGTGACGCATTGCAGCTCGTCGACGACAGGATTACGGTCTATCTGACAAAGAAGGGCATTTCGACGATGCTCGCCGTGACGCCTGCCGTTATGCGGAGCGAGTACGGCTATACGCCGTCTCAGGTTATCGACATGAAAGCCCTTATGGGCGATGCATCCGATAATATTCCCGGTGTTTCCGGCGTCGGCGAAAAGACGGCGCAGAAGCTGATTGCCGAATACGGCACTGTCGAAGGCGTGTATGACCACATTGATAACATAAACGGCAAGAAGCTGCGTGAAAAGTTGATTGACAGTAAGGATAAGGCCATGCTTTCAAAGGAATTGGCTACGATCAACTGCCGTGTTCCCCTTTCTTTCACTACGGACATGTTCCTGCCGCAGCCCCGTGAAGAGGAAGTAAAAGAAATTTTTAAGCGGCTCGGCTTCCGCAGCCTCCTGAAACGGTTTGCCGCTTTCGCCCGGTTTGAAAACCCGGAAAAAGAGGAAGACGCGGCGGAGCTGACATTTCTGGAAGATTTCACGCCGCAGGCGCTTGACGGTGCCGTAGCCGCCGTTGCGGCCGTATATGAAAAGCTTCCCGGCGCTATGCGGGCTAAAAGTCTTGCCGTGGCCGTGGAAAACGGAGTTTACTATGTAAGCGGTGAGGCTGTCGGCGTATGGCTGCGGGCTTTGGCAAAAGCGGATACGGTCCTTTCGGAAGACGGGAAGTCCCTGTATAAGGCCGCAAAATATGCGGGTGCGGCAACGCCGCCTCTCTTTGACGTGACCTTGGCGGCTTATCTCCTCGATCCGACCCGTACGACGTACGGCCTTACATATTTATCCGAATTTTTCGGGCTGCCCTTCCGTGAAGACAAGCGTGATGAGGCCCATCAGCTCGGCAGCTGCGCCGCTTTTATCCTGTCGCTGCGAACCGCTGAAATGGAAGCTCTGGAAGACAAAAGGCTGGCTGATTTGTACAGACGGATAGAAGCGCCGCTCGTGCGTACCCTGGCTGTTATGGAGGACAACGGGTTCGCCGTGAATCGCGACCGGCTTGAAGCGATGAAGGCGGAATTTTCGCAGGAAGCGGATGCGCTGGAAACGGAAATTTATGATCTTGCCGGCACATCTTTCAATATTAACTCAACCAAACAGCTCGGCGTCATCCTTTTTGAAAAGATGGGCCTGCCCGCCCTCAAGAAGACGAAGACCGGTTATTCGACGGACTCGTCCGTACTGGAAGAACTGTCGGAATATAACGAGATTATTCCGAAAATTCTCAAGTTCCGTGCTTTGAAGAAACTCATCTCCACTTACCTGGACGGGTTGGAACCGCTGATCGTACAGGAAACGGGGCGGATTTACACCTCTTTCAACCAAATGGTGACGGCGACGGGCCGTCTCAGCAGCTCGGAACCGAATTTACAGAATATCCCTGTCCGCACGGAACAGGGACGCAAAATCCGCTCCTTCTTCGTGCCGGGAAAAGGGTATGATTGGCTTATTTCAGGCGATTATTCGCAGATTGAACTGCGTCTTCTCGCGCATCTTTCACAGGATCCGACGATGATCGACGGGTTTCGCCACCGTCAGGATATTCACAGACGGACGGCGGCGGAGGTTTTCGGCGTGCCTTTTGATGACGTGTCGGGCGAGCTTCGTTCCCATGCCAAGGCCGTAAATTTCGGCATCATTTACGGTATCAGTGACTTCGGCCTGGCACGTAATTTAGGCATTACGAGAAAACGGGCCAAAGAGTATATTGAATCTTACTTTGCGCGCTACAGCACCATTCATGATTACATGAACGGTCTTGTTGAAGAAGCGCGGCGGACCGGTGAAGCGCGGACCATGTTCGGGCGGCTGCGCGTTCTGCCGGAAATTAACAGCAAAAACTTTATGCGCCGTTCATTTGCCGAGCGCACAGCCATGAATACGCCTATCCAGGGCAGCGCGGCCGATATTATCAAGATGGCGATGAATGCCGTACAGACGGAATTGGAAGCGCGTAATCTAAAGAGCCGCATGCTTGTCCAGGTGCATGACGAACTCGTTCTGGAAGTACCTGACAGCGAAAAGAAAGAAGCGGAAGCAGTGCTGAAAGAAACGATGGAAGGGATCGTCACCTTGTCCGTGCCGCTTATTGCGGATATACACAGCGGTAAAACCTGGGAAGAGGCCAAGTAGGGAAGAGGGGATACTATGCCGAAATTTACGGAAGTGGAAACGGTGCGCCGCACCTTGGCGGCGGTCTTGCCGGGACGGACGATTGAAACCGTTCACGTTGCCTTGCCACGGCTTATTAAAAATGCGTCGCCCGCCGATTTCGCGGCGGCTCTGCGCGGGCAGACCGTGACGGCCGTGCAGCGGAAAGGAAAATATCTGCGCCTTGTCTTTGACGGTCCCCGTCATCTTCTCATACATCTGCGTATGACGGGAAGCCTCGTCTATTTTCCCGCCGCAGCCGATTTGCCTAAGTCGGCTCATATTATTTTCCGCCTCGATAAAGGGAATCTTGTGTATTGTGATGTCCGTACCTTCGGCTGTCTGTGGCTGATTCCGCCGGCCGGGCCGACAGGCGTTAAAGGGTATGACACACTCGGCCCCGACGCGAACGGTCCGGACTTTACCGTCGATTATATATGGTCTCTCTTGAAAAAATCCGAACGCACCGTAAAGGCTTTTTTGCTGGATCAGACCGTGATTGCGGGACTCGGCAACATTTATGCGGACGAGGCGCTGTTTCTCGCCGGTATCCGCCCGTCCCGCCGCTGCGGCAGCATGACGAAAAAGAGCCTTGTCGCTTTGCATGAAGCCATACAGTCGGTTCTTGCGGAAGGAATTACGTACGGCGGCACGACGATTCGCAACTTCGTCAACGGCAGCGGCAGAGAAGGGGGCAACCGGAAAAATCTCGCCGTTTACGGCAGAGAAGGAGAACCGTGTATCAAATGCGGTACGGCCGTTCAATATGTCAAGCAGGGCGGCAGGGGCACCCGTTATTGCCCGCATTGTCAGAAATAGGGGGAACTATATGTACAAAATCGGCCTGACCGGTTCCATTGCCACGGGAAAGAGTACTGTGACCGGTATGCTCCGCGACCTGGGGGCCAAGGTCATCGACTGTGACCGCATCGCCCATGATGTCGTGGCCGCCGGAACGGAAGGAGTGCGCCGCGTGGCGGCGGCATTCGGACCGGAAGCCGTCGGTCCCGGCGGGGCTATGGACAGAGAATATATGGGGCGCCTTGTTTTTGGCGATAAAGCGGCGAAAAAACGGCTCGAAGAAATTCTCTTTCCGCTGATTTACCGGCGTATTGACGATGATATCGAGGCGTTGGAAAAAGCCGGGAGCGGGTCGGCCGTTTTTCTTGACATGCCTCTTTTATATGAAGTAAAATATGACTCATATGTTGATGAAGTATGGCTCGTTTATGTACCTTACGAGGTGCAATTGGCCCGTCTTGTAAAGCGGGACGGCTGTAGTGAAGAAGAAGCGAAGCGGCGGATTCATTCGCAGCTTCCCGTTGCCGGGAAAAAAGCGCTTGCCGATGTCGTCATCGACAACTCGGGTACGCCGGAAGAAACGAAGACACAGGTCCTTTTTCAGTGGAGAAGACTGCAATCCCGTATCTGAGCCGGGAAGGGAGGATATTTTGAGGAGAAAAAACAGGACGGATACGACGATTATAGCTGTTTTGGCGGTGCTCCTCTGCATCTTTTACTTCAGCTCGTGGAAACAGACGGTCATGCGCAAATTCGTCTATCCTTTGGAATATGATTATATGGTGCGTCAATATGCCCATGCGAACGGTGTGCGGCCCAGCCTGGTCGCGGCTGTTGTCCTGGCGGAAAGCAAGTTTAATCAGGAGGCGGCGTCCCGTCGCGGTGCGAGCGGGCTCATGCAAATCATGCCCGAGACGGGAGAGTGGATAGCGGAAGAAATGGGCCTGCCCGGATTTTCAGCGGATAAACTCAGTGACGTGAGTATGAACTTACGCATGGGAACATGGTACCTGGCTTACCTTTTCAGGGAATACGACGGTAATACGATTTTGGTACTGTCGGCATATAATGCCGGCCGTGGTCAGGTGGATGAATGGATAAAGGAGTACGGCTGGGACAAAAATTTTTCTGAAATAGAGCAAATACCCTTTTCAGAAACACGAGAGTATGTTAAAGTAGTAATGCAGAACGAAGAGCAATATAAGGCGTTGTATGATTTTTAGTTTTATGCGGTTGTGGCGGAATGGCAGACGCGCTGTCTTCAGGCGGCAGTGATCTATGGTCGTGCGGGTTCAAGTCCCGCCAACCGCACCATATTTCTATTTGAGAAATAATAGATTGTAACGAATTATAACAAACTGTAACGCAAACAATAATTCTGGTTCTATAATAAATGTTGGGGTCAGCACCGAATAGGTGCTGACTTCAACATTATTTTTTTGCAAAACAAAAGCATATGAGGCTCGCATGCTTTACAATAAAAGTGTCTAAGTCCTAAAGAAAGGATGCGATCTCATATGCCTACTATTGATTATATACAACCCTTCTTCAATATTAAAGGGGAATGTATTACCCATTCCTACCAAACAGATACTTCGTTAGTCTATGAGGTGAGGCTTCCCGCCACGGAGCATACTTGCCCTTATTGCGGGCATACTACGAAATATATAAAGGACTATCGAGTTCGTACGATAAATCTAGGAAGTATTCACGGTTTATATATCTGTGCTAAATACAAGCAACGTAGATATTCTTGTCCTCAATGTACCCATTCATTTTCAGAAAAAAATCCCTTTATTCAGCGTTACAGGCGATTAGGTATGACTACTATTGCCGAAATATTTCGTCTGTTACAGGAAAGGCTGAACTACACGAGCATCGCTCGTGCTTGCCATGTGTCTGTAACTACCGTTATTCGGTATTGCTCCCTTATTTCTATTTCACGACCGAACGAATTGCCGACCGTCTTGGGTGTAGATGAGTTTAGAGGCAATGCGGCCGGCCAGAAATACCAGGTTATTTTAACCGACCCGGACAGCCATAATATCATTGATAGTTTACCGAAGAAGGATACGAACGCCCTGTATAGGTATTCGCTTCCTATAGCCGAAATGCGAGACAGAAGGTTCGCTTTATTGTGATGGATATGTCTCCGCAATTTAGGCTTGTAATGGAACCCCTATTTCCTCATGCTCACATAGTGTGTGACCGCTACCATGTTTGCCGTTTAGTGGACTGGGCGGTAGAACGAGTTAGAAAGCGTGAACAAAAGAAGCTGGTACGCTATTCTGCCATGTTAAAGAGCAACAAGAGAATACTCATGAAACACACCGGCCGTTTAACGGACGCTGAGCTTATTAAGTTAGAAGAAATCTTACGGGTTTCAGATGATTTAAGAAAAGCATACAAGCTAAAGCAAGAGTTCATTCATATCTTTAAAAGGCAAGGCAAGGAGCCAATTACATACCATTTAGAGTGGTGGTTAAAGAGCGTAAAGACAGCCCGGTTAACGGAATTTAGGAACTTTTCTACGTCTTTTGTTTCATGGAAGAGCCAGATAACCAATGCGTTCTTACTGCCTTTTTCTAACGGATATACGGAAGCATGCAATAACAAGATTAAAGTATTGAAACGAATAAGTTACGGTCTGCGACACTTTGGCCGTTTCCGGACTCGTATCCTATTGTTGAGCAAAAAGAACGGCACCGAACACGATAGTGTTCGATGCCGAGAAAAGCTTGTTGGTTAGTTACACCCCAACATTTGCAAAAGAGCCGATATTTGCTTCTTACTCTCTCTATTGCGAGTGT
>NZ_JH417611.1 GCF_000239275.1 Megasphaera geminata F0357
CCTTTTTCTATAAAATTTATTATTTACCTTGGAAGTTCTTTTCCTTCCTCTTTTCCAGAAACGCCGCCATTCCTTCCGTCTGGTCTTCCGTGGAGAAGCAAAGGCCGAATACTTCGTCTTCGTATGCAATACCCGTAATAACGTCGCACTGCATACCCCGATTAATAGCCGCCTTGGAGAGCTGTACGGCGATCGGCGCATTGCCGGCTATCTTCTTGGCAACTTTCATCACCGTTGCCATTAATTCTTCCTGCGGGACCACTTTGTTTACCAACCCGATACGGAATGCTTCGTCCGCCTTGATATTAGCGGCCGTGTAAATCAGTTCTTTGCCGTATCCCCGCCCTACGACGCGGGGCAGCCGCTGGGTCCCGCCGAAGCCCGGCGTAATCCCCAGCCCCACTTCCGGCTGGCCGAACAGCGCGTTTTCAGAGGCATACCGGAAGTCGCAGGCACATGCCAGTTCGCACCCGCCTCCCAGAGCAAATCCGTTGACCGCCGCAATTACAGGCTGCGGCAGGTTTTCAATACGCGTAAACACGTCCTGTCCGATCTTGCCGAAGTTGCGGCCGTCTACTGCGTTCTTTGTAGACATTTCTTTTATGTCCGCCCCCGCAACAAAGGATTTGTCGCCGCCACCTGTGATAACGACAACTTTTACGTCTTTGTCCGTTTCGATTTTGCCAACGACATCATTCAATTCCAATAACGTTTCGGAATTCAACGCGTTTAACGCTTTCGGCCGATCAATCGTCAATATCCCGATTCCGTCCTGTACTTCAAACTTAATGTTGTTATAAGCCATTTTAATGCCCTCCTTTACAATACAGCCAAATCGGATTCATCCCTCCGCTTTTAGAGGTTAAAATCTGTTATGTATAGTATACCACGTTCCAAATGGAACAATAAGAGGTTT
>NZ_JH417612.1:0-21809 GCF_000239275.1 Megasphaera geminata F0357
ATTTCTCATGTCTACCTAAAGGGGAGCATATCAACCCGTATTGTTACAGCCTTTTTTGTGTATTACAATGAACGTTGTTCTTTAAGTTTTTTGTAAGCGGACAACAGGTCCGGGATCTGCGGACTGCCGTAGATATAGTCGGGGCGGCTTTCCTTCGCTTTTTCTACGGCCGCCTTTAAATCATAATAGACCTGCCACTTCGATTCGACCAGTTCCCTTCCGGCCTGCCGCAAAAGAAAGGCCGGGTGGTAAGTCGGCATGACCGGTATGTTTCGGAAAGAGAACCATTTACCGCGGTTGCGCATGATGCTGGCAGCCTGTCCGTAAAAGTATTGGAAAGCTACCTTTCCCAGGCATATGATAACCCCGGGGTTTACCATTTCAATCTCGTGAAGCAGGTGCATATCGGCGCAGATTTTTCCTTCATCAAGGGTAGGCGTACGGTTGTTACGGGGGCGGCATTTAACGATGTTTGTCACGTAAACGCGGTCCCGGGTGAGGCCTACGCTCCACAGCGCTTTGTCCAGAAGTTTTCCCGACGGCCCTACGAGGGGCACGCCGTATTCATCTTCCACGCCGCCGGGGCCTTCCCCGACGAACATGACGGGGGAATCAAGGGGGCCGGACCATTGTGTCGGGCCGCGGTTACCTTCCGTGCGCAGGGGACAGAAAGTGCAGGCATGAAGTTTTTCGAGAAGTTCCTGTTCTTTTTCCGGCATCAGCGTACGCGTCCTTTCTCCATGGTAATATTGTCCGTTATGAGATCGGCCAATGTTGCGCCGGTTACGTTTATCATGTCCGACGGTGCCAGAAGCACCTGCATGCCCCGCCGGCCGGCACTGATGCTGATGGTATCAAGCGGCCCCGCAGCGGCGTCGATATATACGGGAAACGCTTTTTTCATGCCTATGGGGGAACAGCCGCCGCGCAGGTACCCCGTTAAGCCGGGCAGCTCTTTGACGTGGATGAGGCGGACATTTTTGTTGCCGCTGGCATGAGCCGCCTTTTTCAGATCCAGTTCTTTATGAACGGGGATGCAGAAAACGACGGGGCCCGTTTTATTGCCCTCACCGACGAGAGTTTTAAATACATGCTCCGGATTGAGCCCTGTTTCGGCAGCCGCATGGATGCCCGACAGATCGTCTTCCGTATATTCATATGTTTTGACCGTATACCGGACGTGTTCTTTGTCGAGCAGACGCATAACGTTCGTTTTCTTGATCTTAGCCATGGTATTCCTTTCGTATCTCCGACACTACTATAGCACAGATGAGGTATGCCTGCTACCGTTGCATGGGGAGAGCCCCCTATTTTATAATAATAAAAACAAACGGGAGGCAGGCGATACAATGAAAATTAAAGCGATACAACTTCCGTCACGGATCGGTGATGCAGAAGCGAATTTCGCCTTGGCGGAAGAACGGTTACTGGCGGCATTACGTATGGACGGAGCGGATATTCTTGTTTTGCCCGAATTATGGAATACAGGTTTTTATCCGTCCGATCTGGAGAGTTGCGCCGATAAAGACGGCAAGAGAACGCAGGAATTTCTGGGGACGTTTGCCGGGACGCACGGCGTCAATATTGTGGGCGGTTCTGTTGCCGTAAAGGAAGCGGATAAACTCTTTAACCGGATGTATGTGTTCAATCGCAGCGGCGAGAAGATCGCCGTGTATGATAAAGTCCATCTTTTTTCACCGGCTCATGAACATACGAAGTTTGCTGCCGGTGCGCATGTGGGCGCGTTTGTTTTGGATGATGTGCCGATGGGGGCGGTTATCTGCTATGATCTGCGTTTCGGCGAGTGGGTACGCATGACGGCGCTCACCGGGGCAAAGGTTATTTTTGTTCCTGCCGCCTGGCCGGCGGCGCGGATTGATCACTGGCAGCTTCTCGGCAGAGCAAGGGCTGTAGAGAATCAGTGTTATGTTGTTGCCGTAAACGGGTCCGACTGGGAAGGCGGTAAAATCGGCGGCGGCCGCTCCGCCGTCTACGGCCCTCTCGGGGAGGTGTTGACCGGTGCGGGAGACGGCGATGAAATTATCGGTGCTCCCGTTGATATAGAAGCGGTTGAGAGGGTACGCGGGAAAATAACCGTTTTTGCGGACAGGCGTCCCGATTTATACAGACTGGACTAGAAGGCTTACGCAGGGGGATTGAATATGGAAGCGGTTGCGGAACTGAAAGAAAGAATAGACGAGCATGCGCAGACGGCGTTCGCTTTAAACTATCAGATTGCCGGGGATCCGGAATTGTCCGGAGAGGAATATCGTGCCTGTGCGGCATACGTAAAAATTTGCAGGGACCGGGGCTGGCCCGTAGAGGAAAATTTTACAAATCAGCCTACCGCTTTTCGGGCCCGGGTACGCCGCGTTAAAGCGCCCGTCATAAAAGCGGCGGTTCTGGCGGAATACGATGCTTTGCCCGATGTGGGTCACGGCTGCGGTCATTCGGCCAACGGGGCGATGAGCCTGCTGGCGGCGTTAGGGTTATCCGAATTGAAAGATCTGCCCGTCGATATTGACCTTATCGGCACGCCTGATGAAGAACTGCGCGGCGGCAAGGCGATGATGTGCAAACAGGGCGTATTTAAGGAGTATGACCTGGCGTTAATGATTCATATTTCACCGGATAAAACGGAACCGAATGAGCATTTTCTTGCTCTCAGCTGCTACCGTATTATCTTTCACGGACAGGCGGCGCACGGCGCCTATGACCCGTGGCACGGCCGCAATGCCTTAAACGCCGCCAATGCTTGCCATACACGGTATGGATATGCTGCGTCAGCATGTGCATGACGATACGCGTATCGGTACGTATATTGTCCGCGGCGGTACGGCGTCAAATGTGGTGCCCGACCTGGCGGAAATTGAATGTACGCTTCGCTATACGGAACGATCCTATCTTGACGAGGTTGTGCGCAAGGTTATGAATTGTGTTAAAGGGGCGGCCATTGCCACGGAAACGACTTATGAAGTATTGCCGCTGGGGCTCGACTTCGATGAAATGGTTTGGAATGAGGCGGCAACGAACACTGCGGCGAGCGTTCTCGGTGAAATGGGGATTCCTTATGAAATTCCCCGTACCGCCGGCGGCAGTTCCGATATGGGTAATGTAAGCCGTCAATGCCCGGCCCTGCATCTCCATTTAGCGGCGGGAAATACCTATTATCCCGGTCCTTCCGGAGAGATTGCCGCCATGGTAGCCGACAGGAAGATAGAACCGGTTCTTGTCAGAGGTGCGAATATTATCGGCCGTATCATCTTGAAACTGGCTGCCGACGAGTCCTTGCGAAACGCTGTTGCCGAAGAATTTGCGGCTATGCGAGGCGAAAATACTGATTAGAAAATTCGTTGTATTTACAATGGACGATACAAATGATGAGACATATACTTAAACCATAGAAATGATAAAATTTTTCAATTGTAAAAGAATCGGTGTTGTAAGGAGGTCTCACTATGGTCCGAGCAGATATATTTAAAGTGGATGATGCTAAATGTAAAGAAATTGTCCGTATTAAGCGCGCTTATATTACGGGCGAATTAACGTTTGATCAGGCGCGGCAATACTTCTTTCCCGTTTCGATTCCGTATCGCCCGAAGAATTTGCGTACGGTGAACAGCAATTAAAGGAAGAAGGCGTAGACGATCAGGAAATGCATGAGCGGATGGACGATATCCTTCGTCTCTTTGACGGCATTTTAAAGGACCGCTCCATGGAAAATCTTCCGGAAGGACATCCGATACGCACGTTTATGGCGGAAAACGAAGTGATGGAAAAGGTTGTTTCCCGCATGGAGGAACTTCTCGGCAAGAAAAAGTTTATTAAAAACGAATGGCTGGAAGTGTACGAAAAACTCCTGTTATACCAACGTCATTTTGCGCGTAAGCACAATCAGCTTTTCCCCTTCCTTGAAGAAAAAGGGTTCGACCGGCCGACGGTCATTATGTGGAGTTTCCACGACGCCGTGCGCAATGCCATCAATAAAGGAAAGCGTTTTTTGGACAGTGACGATGAAGCGCAGTTCCTTGCCCTGCAGCCGGAGGTTATCGATAAACTGAAAGACATTATGCTGAAGGAAAATACCATCCTTTATCCGACCTCGCTCAAGCTGTTGACAGAACGTGAATTCCGGCAGATGCGTATCGGTGAGGAAGAAGCGGGCTTCGCCAATATTGACGCGCCGACAGGCTTTATGCCCCTTGAGCGGCAAGAAGAAGCCGCAGCGGCGGCGGAAGAGGCGCCGGCTGAAGGGTTTATGAATGAATTTAATACCCTTTTACAAAAATATAAGGTCGGCAGGACGGCGGAAGAGATTCTTGACGTAGCCAACGGCAGGCTCACACTGGAGCAAATCAACCTTATTTACAGGCATATGCCCATGGATTTGACCTTTACCGATGAAAATGATATCGTCAAATTCTATACGGATACCAAAGAACGTATTTTCGACCGCAGCGCCGGTATTATCGGCCGCGTTTTACAGAACTGCCATCCCCGGGAAGTCCGTCCGATTGTCAATAAAGTCGTGGAAACTCTCCGTTCCGGTGAAAAGGATAAGATACAGTTTACTCTGAAAAAAAAGGGCAGGATTGTCCATGTCGAATACATCGGCGTTCATGACGAAAAGGGGAACTTCCGCGGCGTATTGGAAACTATGCAGGATGTAACCCCCTTTGCGCGTGACGGCGAGTCCGTAGCGGCGGAAAAACGCGGGCAGGAGCCGCCGCAGCGGCCGGAACATCATGCAAAGGTGCCGGCAGCGGGGGAAGGTGTTGCGGAAAAAGGGAAGGCTCATGAATTGACCACATCCATTACGATGGCCGGCCTTTTTGACAAATACCCCTATTTGAAGGAGTTTTTCGTCAGTCTTTCACCGGCTTATGCCAAGCTGAAAAATCCTGTAGTTTTCGCGGCGATGGGGCGTATCGCGACATTGGCTATGGCGGCGCAGCGCGGCGGTTTTGAACCGGATGAATTGCTGGCGAGGATTAAAGAGGAAATAGAAAAGCATGAAAACCGGTAATGGCCGGCATATCTTCGGATTTTCGGCTACAGAAAGCACGGCTTATATTGAAAGATATAAGCCGTGTTCTTTTATATAAATAATTAAATCAGTTTATAAAATATCTATTCATAATTGACATAGTCTATCAGTTTTTGTAAGATTATAGCTGTAAATTGAAAAGGAGAATCAAGAAGAGGTGTTGCTATGAATCGAGTGATCAAACTGATTACAGCCGTTATTGTTATTTGCCTGGTGGGAGCGATCGGTTGGATGGCTCTTCGGAATAACGGAGCCGCCGAAGCGGCGACGCGGGAAGTGACGGACAGCACGGGTGCGAAGATTACCATACCTGTACATCCGAAACGGGTCGTTTTCCTGAATGCGTCCAATTTGGACATGTATTATGCTGCCGGCGGCACGGCGGTCGGTAAGCCTACATCGACGTCCATTACGCCCGATTTGCAGGAAAAAACGAAGGACGTTCCCGAAGTAGGCATTATTCATAATCCGAATATGGAAACGATCCTGTCGTTGCGGCCGGACCTGGTTATCGGCGTTAATGTGCCCTTCCATACGGGTATCCGTGAAACGCTGGCTAACGCGGGCATTCCTTTGTACATCAATAATTTAAATACATATGATGACGTCTTGAATACACTTACCTTTTACGGTGAATTGACCGGCCATGAAGACCTGGCCGCAAAAGAAAAAGAACGGATTGAAGGGGAACATGATAAGATTATTGCGCAAACGAAAGGAATGCCCGCCGCGGGTTCTTATCGTATTCGGAGCGCCGGGCAGCTTCAGCATGGCGACGAGCAAGTCCTTCAGCGGCGACTTGTTGAAACAACTGGGCGCTGTGAATATCGCCGACGGCACGGCCCTTGTAGAGGACAGCTTTGTACCTCTCAGTATGGAATACATTGTTAAACAGGATCCGGCCGTTTTCTTCATCAGCATGATACCTGACCCGTCTATTGTGGAATCCTTTAAAAAGGACTTGGCGGAAAACTCATTGTGGCAGGGTGTGGATGCCGTGAAGAACGGCAGGGTCTATTACTTGGCGGGCGCACTGTTTTCGGTTAACCCGGGTACGAAGATTGCCGATTCACTTACTATTCTCTACGACGATCTCTATAAAGCGGGCGAACCGTAATGGCGGCCCTGCAGAATCCGGACGTCCGTGCCCGCCGCCGTTATGTAACTCTGCTTACCGGCATTGTGCTGCTTTTTCTGTCGCTCTTTGCGGGAATAGCCGCCGGTGCCGTGCCTATTACGCTGCGTGAAGTGGCGGATGTCCTGGCGGGCATGACCCAATCGGAAAATTATCGCATTATTTATTATATTCGTATGCCCCGTGTTATTTGCGCGGCCCTGACCGGTACGAATCTGGCCCTGGCCGGGTGCATCCTTCAGGGGATTTTACGTAATCCCCTGGCCGATCCCGGTATTATCGGCGTGACGGCAGGCGCCGGCTTGGCGGCCATGGCGTTGATGCTCATTGCGCCGGAGCTTACCTATTTTGTCCCCTTTGCCGCTTTCGGCGGCGCTGTTATCGCCTCGCTTGCCGTGTTTATTCTTGCCTGGGAACACGGTATTCATCCGTTACGGCTGATTTTGGCCGGCGTGGCGATCGCCGCTTTTTTCGGCGGCGGGACGGCGGCCCTGTCGGTTTTTTTCTCTGACCGTATTCAAGGTACGGTCAATTGGATGGCCGGCGGTTTTACCGGCAACAGTTGGCGCCATGTGCTCATGATTTTGCCGTACAGTATTGTCGGTATTGTGACGACCTTGTGCAGTTACCGCAAACTCAACGCGCTGCAGCTCGGTGATGACGTGGCTACGTCACTCGGCGTCAAAGTGGAGCGGACCCGCTTTGCTCTTTTGGCGTTGTCGGCTCTTCTGGCGGCTTCCGCTGTCAGCGTTGCGGGGTTGCTCGGTTTTGTAGGCCTCATTGTGCCGCATATTATGCGTCTTATTGTCGGTTCGGATTTTGAGTTTCTCCTGCCTGCGGCGGGGCTGTTTGGTGCGGTCCTGGTTGTTCTGGCCGATATGACGGCGCGTACCGCTTCCCGTCCCGTGGAAGTTCCTGTCGGCATTTTTCTGTCTTTCCTGGGAGCGCCTTTCTTCCTTTATCTTTTGAAACGGAGGATGCGCACATGAGTGAAACACTGGAAATCAAACATGCCCGCCTGCAGTACGGCAAGACCGTTATTACAAAAGATATAAGCGCTTCTTTTATGAAGCCTGAAATCGTTTCCATCATCGGGCCCAACGGCTCGGGAAAATCGACCCTTTTAAAGGCGTTGGGGCGGTTATTGGCACCCGGAAAGGGCGTTGTCTATCTGAGCGGTAAGGATATGAGATCGTTGCCGTCCGAAGCGGTCGCCAAACGTGTATCCGTTCTGCCCCAGTCGGCACAGGCGCCCGGTGATATGACCGTGCGGGATTTGGCGAGCTGCGGCCGTATTCCCTACCAGTCGGCCTTTTCTCAATTGTCCGAAGAAGACGGCAGGGTAATTGATAAGGCGTTGGCGGCGACGGGTATGGCCGAAATGCGGCATAAACGTATCGGCGCTCTTTCCGGCGGTGAACGGCAACGCGCCTGGCTGGCGATGGCCCTGGCGCAGGAACCGAAAATCCTGCTGCTTGATGAACCGACGACTTTTCTGGATATTCATTACCAGCTGGAGCTTATGGAACTGATTACGCGGCTTTATGAGAAAACAGGGATAACCATTATCATGGTCATGCATGATTTGAATTATGCGGCCCGCTTCAGCCATCGGCTCATTGCCGTCAAAAAAGGGCGGATCGTGGCGGACGGGCCGGTAGAAGAGGTGTTTTGTCAGCCCGTGTTGGAGAATTTGTATGATGTCAATGTGTCGTTTACGCAGATAACCGAAGAGGGGCGGACCTATCCGGTCTGTTTCCCGTATTTACATAAAAATATAATTAAGGAGGGCGAAAAATGAAAAGAACATTACGATTGGCCGTTATAACCGCATTGACGGTGTCCGTGACGGCAGCGACGGCTATGGCGGCGGACGAGGCTGAAAAAGATAATATCTATACAGGGGAGATTCTTGTTACGGCGTCACTTCCGAAAGAATTGATAAAGACAGAGCCTCAGGCGGCGGAAGTTATTACGGCGGAAGACATTAAGCGGATGGGGGCCGACGACGTGCTGACGGCTCTGGCTCTGGCCCATAATCTGGATCTGTCCAAGGCCGGAATGACGGGGAATGCCGTGCGGATTCGCGGGATGAGTACCAACCATACCCTTATCCTGGTGGACGGGAAGCGGTACGCCGGTGAAGATGCGAGCAATACGACGAATGTTTACGCGCTGCGGCGGCTAAATGTAAATGATATCGAGCGTATTGAAATCGTTCGCGGCCCTTCAAGTTCTCTTTACGGGTCCGATGCCATGGGCGGGGTCATTAATATTATTACAAAAGTACCGCAAGAGGCCGGCGGTACGGTCGGCGTGTCTACGGGCACAACCAATACGTCGGCATATTTTAACTTCAACTTCGGCAGGCACGGCCGATGGACGACGAGTATTGACGGACGCCTGGAAAGAAACCGTCCGTATAACCGGTATTCCTATACGGAGACGTTTAATCCCATGACACATGCCGTAAGTTCCGTAACGGACGGATATACGCGTTCCATGTACGGCATGCGGAAGCTCTTTCATTTAGCTTCGGAATACGATTTTGAAAACGCGAATAAGAATAAGCTCCGGTTTGATATCGATTACGGCAAGGAAAACTTCCGTTCCGATTTCCCCGATACGCGGTCGCGTATTTTTACGGGGTCGTTCCCGCCGGTGGCCTGGGTATTTACGAATAAAAATAAGAAAGAATGGTATGATAACGAACAGCGCGGTTTCAGCGTAGAATATTCTGGCAAGACAAAGCGAAATGAATACAAAGTGCGCTCGTATTACAATGAATTGAAAAAATATTCCCATCTGTTCAATGAACGGGTGCTTCCCGCCGGTCCGGTCATGACCCCGATGGGGCCGATAAATTATAATCTGCAGTACCCGAAAGAAGACATGGACTCGGCCAAATACAGCACCTGGGTGACGGAAGCACAGGATACGGTATATATCGGCGACAAGCATAATCTGACCTTCGGCGGTGAATACAGGACCGTCAAATATGCCGGCACCCGGTTGGGTGATTCTTTATCGGGCATGACAAAGAGTATAAAATCCCACCATATTAATTCATATGCCGCATATGTGCAGGATCAGTGGCAGGTAAACGACAAGCTTTATTTCATCCCGTCTCTCCATTTCGAGCATAACAGCCAGTTCGGTTCGGAAGTGACGCCTAAAGTGGGACTGACCTATAATTTCAATGCGAATTGGCGCTTTAAGGCAAATTACGGGTTAGGTTACAAGGCTCCCACCATTACGGAGTTGTATATGCGCATGCATCGCGCCATGGGCGTGACGACCGTGAATATTTACGGCAATCCCGATTTGGATCCGGAAAAATCACGCAGTTTTGATTTCAGCGTGGAAGGCGATAAGGGCGACTGGTTCGGCAAGGTCACCTATTTCAATAATAATGTTTCCAATTTGATTACGACCGAACGTGTTCCCGGCTCAACCGGAGCGGTGTATCATTATGTTAATGTCGACGATGCGCAGATTAACGGTGTCGAAGCGGAAATAGGCAAGCATTTCGGCAAGCGCTGGACCGTAAAGGCAACGTATAATTGGCTGGATGCCATTGATAAGAACAGCCGTGAACGGCTGGACGGCCGCGCCAGGAATACGTCGACGCTGCAGCTCATTTATGATGATAAAAATAAAGCCACCGGCTTCAGCGCCGTTCTCTGGGACCAGTTCGCCCAGGATTACCGGTATGACGGGGAAGACTATACATATAACACGGTAAATCTGTCCTTTAATAAACATTTGAACGAAGCCTTTTCCGTATACGGCGGCATTGATAATATTTTCAATAAAAAGGTTGACGATTTGTATATAGACGGCCGCATGTGGCGTATCGGGGCGGAATGGAAATGGTAATATGAAATTTATTCGCCTTTTAATGATCATAGGGATGTTACTGCAGCCGGGAAGCGCGGTTTTCGGTATGGCGGCGGAACCGCCGCCGATTATTGCGGACGCGGCGACGGGGCGGTCGGTTACTGCCGCTGATATAGCGGCGGCATGCGACGGCGGGGGCGGCGTCGTCTTTTTCGGAGAACTTCATGACAGCACGCCCGCTCATGCGGCTGAGCTTGCTCTGCTGCAGTCCCTGTATGTGCGTTACGGCGATCGGACGGTACTTTCGCTGGAAATGTTTGAGCGGGATACACAGGTGCTGACGGACGACTTTCTGGCAGGGCGGATAACTGAAGAAACTTTTCTGGAGCGGTCCCGGCCCTGGCCGAATTATGATACGGCATACAGACCGCTGGTGATGTTTGCGAAGGAGAAGAAAATTCCCGTCATAGCGGCCAACATACCCAGACGGATTGCCGCCGCTTATGCGCACGGCAGAAAACTTTCGGAGATTGATGAGCCGGACAGGCAGTATCTGCCGCGTGTGCATAAGGACGGTTCGGCCGCATATAAGGAGAAGTTTGCCCTTACGCTGCGAAGCCTGAAAGAAGGCGCCATGGTCGTTCCGGAAGAGCGCATAGCCCCGATGTTCCGGGCCCAGTGCCTGAAAGATGACACGATGGCCGAGAGCATAGGCGATTATGCGGTGGCTCATCCGTCTTCGCTTATCTTGCATGTGCAGGGGGCGTTCCATAGTGAAGGCGGTCTCGGCGTTCCGGAAAAGCTGCGGGATTTACGGCCGGGCATATACATTTTGCTCGTCAATTGCGTCGAGTATGACGCGGCTTCTGACGATATTTCCCGTGCCGTTGCGGCACATCGGCGGGACGGGGATTATCTGGTCTTTGTGCAGCGTGATACATAAATAAGGAAAAACGGCGGGTTTATGGCCTTCTGCGGCTGTGGCCTGCCGCTTTTTTCGGGAGTACGTACACATGAGTCTGTTGAAATTTTATAAGCCTTACAAAAAGATGCTGGTTTTTGTCATCGCCGGTTCTCTTATATCGGCAGGAGTTGAAATCACCTTTCCCATGATTGTGCGGCACATATTGGGAACGGTTCTGCCGGCAAGGGATATGGACGGGCTTTGGCGGGAAGGGGGACTTCTCTTTGCGCTGTATTGCGTCTGTCTCGTCGTGACCTACCTGGTTTACCGCTGCGGCCGTAATATGGGCGTATATATAGAAAACGATTTGCGCCGCTCTCTTTTCCGTCATCTGGAAAGCCTTGATTTTGCTTTCTTCGACGGCACTAAAACGGGGCAGCTTGTCTCGCGCGTTACCGGTGATATATCGGAGATAGGCAATATTGTTTTTCAGCTGCCGAATCTCGTTATGGTCTGTATCGTTATGATGGGCGGGAGCGCGTTCTTCCTCTTTTACATCAATCGGGTTTTAGCCGCCTGCGTCCTTTTTCTCGTCGCCCTGAAAACGGCCGATACGGTTTTTCTCAACCGCAAAATGAAAAATGCCTTTGCCGAAACACGCCGCCGCATGGGGATCCTCAGCAGCGTGACCACGGAAATCCTCGGAGCTATCCGTGTGGTTAAGGCCTATAACGGTGAGAAGGAGGCGTTCCGGAATTTCTCTGAAGCGGCGGTTGAACTGATCCGGGAACAACAGGAAACATTTCGCTATCAGGCCTATTTATCGGGGACGGTCGTATTTTTTTCCAATGCAATCAATTTGGCTATTATCGTCATCGGCAGCGTCCTCATTATGAACGGCCTGCTCGCGATCAGTGATCTCGTGGCGTTTCTTATGTATCTTATGCTTTTTATTCGCCCGATCATGCAGCTTACGGTGTTGACGGAGCAGTATCAGCGGAGCATGGCCGGATTCCGGCGCTATGAGGAATTAATGGCCCTCGTGCCGGATGTGCGCGACGGAGAGCTTATTTTAAATAAGGAAGACGTTTGCGGGGATATCCGTTTTGAGCATGTTTGTTTTGCGTATGATGAAGATACGCCTGTTCTGCATGACTTCAATTTGCATATCCGGAGCGGCGAAACGGTGGCGCTTGTCGGCGCCACCGGCGCCGGAAAAAGCAGTATAGCTTCTCTGTTACTGCGTTTCTATGATGTAACGAGCGGCAGGATCCTTCTGGACGGCACGGATATTCGCCGCTATTCCCTGGAATCGCTGCGGCGCAATATCGGCATTGTGCAGCAGGAGGCGTATCTGTTTTCGGATTCCGTTGCCGACAATATACGTATCGGGCAGAACGATGCCGGTATGGAAGAAGTCGTATGTGCCGCCGAACGGGCCAGAGCCGATCAATTTATCCGTGAGCTCCCTGACGGCTATGACAGCTTTATCGGTGAACGGGGCATAAAGTTGTCGGGCGGTCAAAAACAACGGCTGGCGTTGGCGCGAATTTTCCTGAAAAACCCGCCTGTCCTCATTCTCGATGAAGCGACGGCGGCAATGGATAATGAAACGGAAAAACAGGTGCTGGAAGAATTGAATGACCTGACGGCAAAGCGTACTGTTGTTATGATCGCCCACCGCCTGGCGTCGGTACGGAATGCCGACCGTATTGTCGTTCTCCACGAGGGCCGGATTGCCGAAACGGGACGGCATGAAGATCTGATTGCCCGCAAAGGCATGTATTTTGAATTATATATGGCACAATTTAAGAAAATATAATTGAACATTGACATAAATTATCAAGATTGGCATAATGTATGTATGAATATAACGCAACGTAACACGGTGTCATGTAGCTGTATGCGGAAAGGACATACATATGAAAAATATTAGAGAAATGCAGAAATCCGGTATGCTCCCGGACGGGCAGGCTTACCGGATAGAGGACGAAACGGGCCGGGCCGAATTAACGGTGTATACTGTTTATCCGGGCATTATGCTGATGTATATGGACATACACAAACCTGAACTGTCGTGCGAAGCTAACCCGATGCCCGATGTTTTTGCCATTAACCATTGTGAAGAAGGGCGTATTGAGTGCAATTTTCACAGCGGTGAATATTTGTACATGGGTGAAGGGGATATGTCCGTCGGTTGGCGCAGACACTCCGCGTATTGTCATAACGCCGTATTCCCGTTGTCTCATTACCACGGTGTGACGATCCTCCTTTCTCTGCCGCAGGCGCAGAAAGTATTTGATAAACAGTTGGGTAAAAACGCGATTGACCTGAAAGCCATGAGCCTGCGTTTCTGCGGGCATCGGGACTTCTCCGTAATTATGCAGGAAGATGCCGGGTTAAAGCATCTGTTTTATGAGCTTTACCATGTACCCGAGACCATAAAAAAACAGTATTTTCGTATTAAGATCCTGGAAATTCTTCTTTTTCTCAGTACGATCGAAAAACCTCCCCGTGATAAAAGAGAGCCTCTTACGTTGCAGCAGGTTAGTATTGTCAAGGCTGTTCAAAAAGAAATTACGGCTCATATGACGCGCAGATTTACGGTCGAACACCTTGCGAAAAAGCACGGTATTTCACAGACGACTCTGAAGAAATGCTTCAAAGGCGTTTACGGCAGCACTATTTCGCAATATGTCAAGGAATACCGTATGGTCAAAGCAAAAGAGCTGCTTCTGCATACGGATGACAGTATTATGGAAATTGCCAATTGTGTGGGGTATGAGAACAGCAGTAAATTTGCCGTCGCGTTTCAAAAAATTATCGGCCAGCTGCCCGGTGAATTTCGCCGCAGCTACTGAAACGGGACCGTGGCGGGCTGAAGCCTTCACTTCATTTTGACTACAGCCTTTTATAGGAGTAAAGAACCGGATTTCTTCGTGTTTACGCATGGAGAAGTCCGGTTCTTCATTTTCAGGCAATTTAAGTCCTGTCCTTACGGCCCGGTCTTTTTCAGCATACGCCGTACTTAACGGAAAGGGCGGTTGGCGGGGCGCCGGGAATTTGGTATACTTGTTCCGTCGAGCCGGCTGTCCGGTTGTATCCGCGTACAGGAAAAAAGAGGCTTTTCAGGGTTTTCTTTAAAAGACGGTGAGGTCGGATAAAAATATTTGTCCGATTGGAGCATTTATGAACCGAACGGAGTAGAAGAATTAACGCTTCTTTGCTATGATGACAAGAGGTTGGATATTGTTGTTTTGACGAACGGACGGACCGACCGAGCTTTCGGATAAGGAGGAGAATTATGAAATGTATTGTATTGTATTCCTCGCGTACCGGTAACACGAGAAAAGTTGCCGAAGCCGTATGTAAAGGCCTGCCTGCGGGGACGCCCTGTGTGGATATGAAAGAAATTCCCGCCGATTTAACCGGCTATGATTTGATTTTTACGGGGTTTTGGGTAGATAAAGGTGAAGCCAATGAAGAAGCGAAAAAAGTAATGGCGTCCCTGCCGCCCGTAAAAGTAGGCGTATTTGCCACTCTCGGCGCCAATCCGAATTCAGAACATGCCGCCGGGGCTTTGGCCAAGGGGGCGGAAGCGGTAGCGGACGGCGCGACCGTTTTGGGCTCCTTTATCTGCCAGGGAGCCGTTGACCCTAAATTGATCGAAATGATGTATAAAACGTTTCCTGCCGGTTCTGCGCACGGTAAGAGCCCCGAACGGGACGCTCTTCATGCCGAAGCCGCCAAGCATCCCGATGCGACAGATCTGGCGGCGGCGGAAGCCTTTGCGGTGACCGTGTTGGAAAAAGCGAAAGAGGCGTAGTATGGGGCTGGCAGAATTATATCAGAAACTGACGGCGGAACAGCGTGATTTTCAGTTCGGCCGTGTCGGCGCGGATCCGCTCACCGAAGGGTTTCCGCGCAAACGTGTCGTTCATGCCGGCATAGACGGGACTCCCGTAAGCCCGGCAGAGGCGCAGGGGATATGGCATGAATTGATGTCCCGGCCGCCGACGGGAGAACCGACACAGACCGCTTATATCCATATTCCTTTTTGTAAGACGAAATGCCTGTATTGTGCCTTTTTTCAAAACGGTACGGATCAGCTCGTTGAAGACGCGTATGTGGATCGCCTTGTGCAGGATATGGAGCGGGAAAGTGCTTCGCCTCGCCTGAAAGACGGACACATTCACTCCGTTTTTATCGGCGGCGGTACGCCGACATCCCTGTCGCCGGCCAATGCGAAGCGGCTTTTGGCAACGATCCGTACCTGTTTACCGTTGGCAAATGACTATGAGCTGACCCTGGAAGGCCGTATTCATGATCTCGTTCCGGAGAAAATGGATGTTTGGATGGCCGGCGGTGTCAACCGCATGTCTCTGGGTGTTCAGTCCTTTGACACCAAAGTGCGGCGTCAAGTCGGCCGTCTTGACGATAAAGAGACGGTCCTGAAAAACTTGAAGGCTCTTGAAGCATACAACCAGTGTGTGACTGTAATTGATTTGATCTACGGCCTTCCCGGACAGGATCACGAAATCTGGAAAGAAGATCTTGACTGCCTGATTGCATCGGGTGTTGACGGAGCGGATTTGTATCAGCTCAATGTCTTTGATAACAGCGACCTGTCCAAACGCATTGCGGCCGGCGCCTTACCGCCCGCCGCGACGACGAAAGAGCAGGCGAAAATGTTCGCCTTTGCCCGGGATTATTTGAACAAGCGCCGTTTCAGACGGCTCAGCGCCGCTCACTGGTCGCAGACGAACAGAGAGCGCAGCCTGTATAATACGCTTGCCAAACGGGGTGTGACCATGTTTCCCTTCGGCAGCGGTGCAGGCGGCCATTTAGACGGGTACTCGACTATGCTGTACCGTACGATCGATACGTATTCACAGGCTGTCGAACGCCACGAAAAACCCTTTATGGCTCTCGTTAAGCAGTCGGAAGTACAGCCTCTCGTCAATTGCACATTGGAACAGCTTGAACAGGGGTACTTCAACGTTGACGCATTGGTTGCCGCGGACGGACGTCTCACCGATTTAAAATGGCTCTACGATCTCTGGCAGGACCAGGGCTTTGTCAGCTTTAACGGCGTCCTGTATGAACTGACCGAAGCCGGCGAGTTCTGGCAGGTCAACCTGGCGCAGACGACGGTAGAGTGTATAAATTACCTTATTAAAGGAGAGGAAACCATGTCCCTTCAGGGAGTGGCCGCACAGGACGGGGACGAGACTAAATCGGTGAGCGAAAAAGTCCTCAAGATCATTACAGCCATGAAGAAAGCCAAGTCGGCCGGCGGCGGGCCGACCCCGGAGGCAATGGCTATGATGACGGAAGCGATGAAAATGTTGACGCCTGAAGAACTTCAGGAAGTAATGAAAAATATGGGGAAGTAACCGTACAGACCGACGAAACTCTCGTCGGTCTTTTTACATACTTTTTCAATGTAAAACGATGTATCTGTGATATGATAAAAGAACGTAATTCGCGCGAAAAGGATGTGTTTTTATGTTTGGCTCCCTCTCGGCGTGCCTTTGCCGGACTGAAGAAGTCCGCTCTTGTGCGGAGCTGTAACGGGGAGTGCGGAGAAGCATGGGCGGAAAAGGTTGCAATCTGATTTGAAGGGAAAGTGTGGTGCATATAATGAAGCGAGAAGGCGAGTACCCGGCAGAGTATCTGCGCTATTTGGAACTGTTGTCAAAGGATTACCCGACGCAGGCGGCGACGTATACGGAAATTATCAATCTCCAGGCTATTGTTAACCTGCCGAAGGGGACGGAACATTTTATGAGCGATCTTCACGGTGAATATGAAGCGTTTTATCATATCCTCAATAATTGTTCCGGCGTCATCCGGGAAAAGGTCGAGATGATTTTCAGCAACTCCTTGTCAAAAGAACAACGCGACGACTTATTGACACTCATTTATTACCCGAAAGAAAAGCTTAACCTCATGGAACAAAAGGGGCTGATCAATGACAAATGGGCACGGACGACGCTGCATCACCTTCTGCGCCTGGCAAAGCTTCTTTCGTCCAAATATACGCGTTCAAAGGTGCGCAAAGCCATGCCTGAAAGTTTTCGTTTTGTCATTGATGAATTGCTCCATGCACAGCCTGACGAAGACAAAAACCGCCATGTCTATCATTCCAAGATTATCGATACTATTTTGGAGACGGGCAGCGCCCGTGAATTCGTCTATGCGCTGACGAATCTCGTCAAGCGTCTGGCTGTCGATCATTTACATATTATCGGCGATATTTATGACCGCGGGGCCCATGCCGATAAAATCATGGATGAACTCATGAGGCATCATTCCCTTGATATTCAGTGGGGGAACCACGATGTTCTCTGGATGGGGGCGGCTGCCGGCGATTTAGCGTGCATTATCAATGTCTTGCGCAATAATGTACGCTATCACAATCTGGAAATTCTTGAAAACGGATACGGTATCAGTTTGCGTTCTCTGGCCCTCTTCGCCTTGGAAACATATACCGCCGAGGACGGGCTTGACCCCATGGTCAAAGCGATTAACGTCATTCTTTGCAAGCTTGAAGGACAGACGATTATGCGCCATCCCGAATACGGCATGGAGGATCGTCTCCTTTTTAAAAAATTTGATTTTGACGGCGGCACGGTGACGCTGCCGAGCGGTACGTACGAATTGACGACAAGCGATTTCCCGACAGTCGATCGCCGTAACCCGTATGAATTGAGCGAAGGCGAACGGGAACTGATGGAAGAAATCAGACGGGAATTTCTCGGCAGTGAACGGCTTCAGCGGCATATACGCTTTCTCTACAGCCACGGGTCCGTTTATCGGACCTATAACGGCAACCTTCTCTTTCACGGCGGTATACCCCTTAATGAAGACGGGACTTTTGCGGAAGTGGAATTGGAAGGCGGGAAATACAGGGGCAGGGGGCTGTACAGATAAAATGGATCTCCTGGCCCGCCGGGCTTTTGAAAAACGGGATGAATACAGTCTTGACTATATGTGGTACCTTTGGTGCGGCTACGATTCGCCCATGTCCGGCCGCATCGTAAAGACGCTTGAACGCAGTTATATTGCCGACGAATCGACCTGGAAGGAACCGCAGAACCCGTACTATACCTTTAATCGCCAGGAACGGGAATGTGTGAGGATTCTTCATGAATTCGGCATCGATTCGCCGCAGGGGCATATTATTAACGGTCATACGCCGGTCAAGGTGAAAAAAGGAGAGAGCCCTATCCGTGCCGACGGCAGGGGGATTTGCATTGACGGCGGTTTCTGCAGAGCCTATCAGGGTTCGACGGGAATTGCCGGGTATACGCTTATCTTCAATTCTCACGGCCTTCGTCTGAAATCTCACTATCCTTTTACGGATGTGGATTCGGTGCTTACCTCCAATGTGGATATCCTCTCCGATTCGGTCCAGGTGGAATTGGAACCGAAACGCGTCATGATCGGCGATACGGATACAGGCAAGAAAATATTACAGACGATTGAAGACTTAAAATGCCTGCTGGCGGCGTACAGGCAAGGGTATATCTTTGAACATCCGTACAGAGAATGGTAAAAAGAGCCTGCAAGATGTACCGTTCCCAACAGTCAAATCAAAGACTGATGATGGGAGAGCGGTACATTTTTCGCAGGCTCTTTTATATTTTTTCATAACAGTTATAAAAACAACGTGCAAATCTAAGAATCGGGAGTATACTGTAAGCGTGTCAGGTGTAAGTTTTTTTAAGGAGGTAACAGTATGGCAAAGAAAATCACGGACAAGGTTACTTGGGTCGGTAAAGTGGACTGGGAACTCGTGTATTTCCACGGGAAGGAATATTCGACGGAGCGCGGTTCGTCGTATAATTCCTATTTGATTCGTGATAAGAAAACGGTTCTCATGGATACGGTCTGGGCTCCTTACGGCAGGGAATTCGTAGAAAGCCTGAAAGAAGAAATTGACTTGAACGAGATCGATTACATCGTTATGAATCATAATGAAAGCGATCACAGCGGGGCGCTGCCGTTTTTGATGGAGGAGATTCCGGATACGCCCATTTACTGTACTAAAAAGGGCGAAGCGATTATCCGCGGCCATTACCATAAGGATTGGAACTTCGTCACCGTCAATACGGGAGATACGCTTGATCTCGGCGACAGCAAACTCGTTTTCATCGAAGCGCCTATGCTTCACTGGCCCGATACGATGTTCACGTACATGACAGGTGAGGAAATCCTTTTCAGTAACGACGGGTTCGGCCAGCATTACGCAAGTGAAGCTCTTTACAATGACAGAGTCGATCAGGGCGAATTATACCACGAAGCCATGAAGTATTATGCCAACATTTTGAATCTGTACAGCCCCATGGTAACGAAGAAAATTAAAGAAATTCTCGCTATGAACGTACCCGT
The DNA here is from genome assembly GCF_000239275.1 of Megasphaera geminata F0357. Taxonomy (GTDB): domain Bacteria; phylum Bacillota; class Negativicutes; order Veillonellales; family Megasphaeraceae; genus Megasphaera; species Megasphaera geminata. The sequence continues at coordinate 19,324 of NZ_JH417612.1, forward strand.
AAAGATGATTTGTCCCAGTCACGGTGTTATTTGGCGCGACAATCCCCTGCAGATCGTTGAGAAGTATCAGCAATGGGCCGCCAATTACCGGGAAAATCAGATTACGCTTATTTATGATACCATGTGGAATTCGACCCGCCGCATGGCCGAATGTATTGCGGCGGGCATCAGAGAAGCGGATCCTGCGGTTACTGTTAAACTTTGCAATTCTTCAAAGCTCGACAAGAATGATATTTGCACGGAAGTCTAGAAATCCAGGGCCGTTCTCGTCGGTTCACCGACCATTAACTACGGGTTTATGTATTCCATAGGCGGTATTATGGAAATGATCAAGGGCCTTAAATTTAAGAACAAGAAGGCCGCCGCTTTCGGCAGCTACGGCTGGAGCGGCGATGCACCGAAGCAGATTCATGAACATCTCGTTGCAAGCGGTTTCGATGTCATTAAAGAAGATTTGAGGCTTATGTGGGTTCCCGATGAAGACGCGCGCAAAGCGTGCGTGCAATACGGCAAAGAATTTATGGAAGCCTTGAACGGCGCAAAATAAAGAGTGAACGGAGAGGCTGCAGCCTCTCCGTTTTATTTGCCAAGGCGGCGCGGACGTGCTATATTTTGAGTACGCTTTAGAATTAAAAAAAGTAAGGGGGTCTTATGATGAAGGTTCTTTTATTAAACGGCAGCCGCCGTGAAAAATGTTGCACATATACGGCGCTTACGGAAGTAGCGGCAGCACTTAACAGCCGCGGCATCGGCACGGAAGTGATTCATGCCGTACCGACGGAAGATACGGTCGCATCTGTCGCGGAAAAGTTGAAAGAAGCCGACGGCCTTGTTATCGGATCGCCCGTATACTGGGCTTCCCCGTCCGGCGAAATGGTTTCATTCCTGGATAAACTTTCGGCAGCCGGCGGGGCGTATCTGAAGCATAAGCCGGCCGCAGCCGTCGCTTCGGCTCGCCGTGCCGGTACGACGGCGACACTGGATGTCCTGCTTAAATACCTGGAATACCATCAGACGCTTATCGTCTCGTCGAATTATTGGAATATGGTGCACGGCAATTCACCGGAAGAAGTTAAACAGGATGCGGAAGGACTGCAGATCATGCATGTCCTCGGCGCCAATATGGCATGGCTTTTGAAGTGCCTCGAAGCGGGCAGGAAAGCGGGTATCGAAGCTCCTGAAACGCCGCCCAAGGTATTTACAAATTTTATCAGGTAGACGGTTGAACTATGGAGTACAGAAAAGCGGATAACCGCATCTATATCCGTCTTGATAAAGATGACGAAATCATCGCTTCATTGGCGGCCGTATGTTTAAAAGAAAAGATCGGCTCTGCCGTGTTCAGCGGTATCGGTGCCTGCGATTACGTCGTCGTCGGTACGTATGTGGGAGAAAAGCATGAATACCTCAGGCATCCTGTAAAAGGAATGCTGGAAATGACATCTCTTAACGGCAATGTGACGACCATGAAAGACGGCAGCCTGCATACACATGCTCATGCCATGTTTGCTTACCTTGACGGTGAGGACATGAAAAGCGTTGGCGGACATTTGCTTACGGCCCGTATCTGTTATACCGGCGAAATTATCATGGAACCGACGGCAGGGCCGGTAATCGGCAGAAAGCATGATCCCCGTACGGGCATTGAAATTTGGGACGTGTGAAGGAAGGCTTCCGAACGGTTTCCTTTTAATCTTATGAGCGGCTTTGGAAAGGATGCATATGTATAATGTTATTTTCTTGCCTCAACACAGACGAATTATAGCCGTTTTCTGGGGGATTATCGGCGGGGCGCTTGATGTGTACTGTCAGCTTGAACTCGGTTCTCTCGTGGCGTTGCAGACCGGTAACATTATCCTTCTCGTTTCGGACATTCAATATCAAAATGTTGAAGGCGTTGTCCTCCGCTGCTTATCCATTTTATTTTTCACGCTGGGATTTTTAACGGGCATGGTTTTGGAAAAATGGGAGAAAACGCCTTTCTGGCGTTCCTATAATACCTGCCCCTTCCTGACGGTCACCTTTTTGCTTCCCCTTTTGCCACCCGTCCCTTTTCTTTGGGTATCGCTTATCGCTTACACCGCCGGTATTGTAATGATTTCGTTCAGGGGCATACAAATCGAGTCGGAACCGTATTCTCTCTTTATGACCTCGGGAAATTACCAGAAGATGTTGATTTCCTGGTATCGTTGTCTGAGGAACGGGCACAATAGACGAAAAGTAAGGCGACAGGCCGTAAACTACAGTATCATGGTCGGCAGTTTCGTTTTCGGCGCGCTGTCTTCCGCGGGATTCGTGCATTTCTTCGGCAGTAAGGCTATCTGGTTCATTACCGTCTGTACGCTCTTTGTCCTCGTGAAGTATACAGGTGATGTGATTGCGTTAGAACGGGCCAAGGAAGGCTTTAAACGTCGCAACAAGTAAGTATATATAAAAAAGACCGCTTTTCTGCACTGCACCCCAAAAGTTGGACATAATTTTTGGAG
>NZ_JH417612.1:21841-22108 GCF_000239275.1 Megasphaera geminata F0357
ATTTTCCCACCTGGTTTCAATAACATGAGCCTTAAATCGTGCTGAAAAGGATTTATGCGTCATTTTCTTGTCTAGAGAAATCCCCTGCTTACCTAAGAACACCCATCTCTTTATAGTGCTTTTGGAAATTGATAATTTCTGAGCTATAGAACGGTATCCCCATCCTTGCTCATGTAATAAAATCGCTTGCCTTTTTATTGCTTTGGAATACTTGGACATAAAAACTGCACCTCCAAAAATTGTGTCCAACTTTTGGGGTGCAGTCCA
>NZ_JH417613.1:0-10416 GCF_000239275.1 Megasphaera geminata F0357
ACGGACCGGCCCGTTCACGGGAACTCTTTATTATACCGAAACAGGCAACGCCCGCCGTCGGCTGCCCTGCATGTTTTAGCGGAAAATATTTATTCCCGGCCCTAAAATCCTCACACTGTTCAAAACGACCGCCAAAGTCGCCGTATTATGAATAACGGCGGCCCAAAGAGGACTGATTCTGCCTAAGGCGCCGAGAAGCATTGCCGTCGAGTTGACAAGGATCGTAGCAGTGAAATTCTGGTTGATGACCCGCATCGTCTGCCTGCCGATTTGTAAGGCATCGAACAGTTTATCCGGATCTTCCGAGCGGATGGTAATTGCGGCCGATTCGGCCGCAATATCCGTTTTCTGGCCGCCGAGACTGACGCCGATATCGGCAAAAGCGAGAGCCGGTGCGTCGTTGATCCCGTCTCCGACCATCATGACATTGCCGCGCTGCTGCAGTTCCATGACATAATTCGCCTTATCTTCCGGCAGGATTTCCGCATGGTAGCCGTCAATATCCATGGCGTGCGCCACATCGGCCGCTACTTCCTTGGAATCCCCCGTAAGCATGATAACTTCGTCCACACCGATACGGCGCATGCGATTTAAGGTCTTCTTCATCCCCGGGCGAACGGGGTCCTGAATTGTGAGAAACCCGATATATTCCCTGTTTTTGGCTACAAAAAGAATATTCTTGCCCCATGTCGCGGGAACGGTAACGGGAACGTCATCGACACCTTCTTCTTCCATAAAGCGCCTGCTGCCGACGAGGACATCGCCGCCGCTGTATGTTTCAAACGGCGGCACGGTCGCCTTCATGCCGCGCGCAACAACAGTGGACGATGTTTCGTGAGGCGGTGTTTCCCATTTATTGTCCCTGACATACTTCTGAATGGCCACGGCTAAAGGATGGACGGAGTGCATTTCCGCCGAAGCGGCAAGGAGAATCAATTCCTTATCGGAAATCCCCTTTGCCGTTTCGATATGTGAAATCTGCGGTACGCCGATAGTAATCGTGCCCGTCTTATCAAGGACAACCGTATCGATAGAGGAAAGATTTTCAATATAGTTGCCGCCCTTAATCAAAATCCCCTGCTTCGCAGCCACACCGATAGCCGCGGAAATAGCCGTAGCCGTCGAAAGTTTGAGGCCGCATGAAAAATCAATAAAGAGCAGGTTCAAAACGCGCTGCCAGTCTTTGGTGGCGCCGTAGACTATAGCGGCGCCGATAAAGGATACGGGGACAAGCATATTGGCCATCTTATCGGCAAAATTCTGGACAGGCGCGCGCCGGGTCTGCGCTTCCTCGACAAGGTGGATAATCTGGGCCAGGGACGTGTCGTCACCGACTTTCTCAACGAGGATGACGAGGTCGCCCACTTCAATGACGCTGCCGGCATAAACAGCCGAACCTTGCTGCTTAATAGCCGGGTTCGATTCGCCCGTAATGGATGCCTGGTTAACGGCGGCATTGCCGCTGACCACTTTACCGTCGACACAAATTTTTTCGCCCAGATGAACGGCAATATAGTCTCCCGGTTTCTCACAATTCAACAGGAACCTTGCGTTCTTTGCCGTTTTCGATAATCCATACATCGCGCTGGTCGAGCTTTAAAAGACCGGAAATCTGGCTGCGCGCCTTCTCGGCCGCATATTCGGTAAGCATTTCCGCACCGTTTGAAAGAGCGAGGAGAGTCAGGCTTGATTCCGGTTTGCCGGAAAGCACGGATGCGATAACGGCCGTTGCCGTCAATGTATCGGCATTAGCCCGGCGGTCTTCAACAAGCCCCATAATGCCGTTGCGAATAAACCGGCGGGCAATGAAAAGGGTAAAGAGGCGCCGTGCCAGAAGGACGGAATCATAAAAGCCGGGATTCGTCTTGCGGAGAATGTTCATTAAAATAAAGCCGCCTACGGAAAGGATGGCTTCACGACGATACACGGATGCATCCAGAGCGTCTCTGTTCTCTTTTTTTACGCCCCGTTTGTCTTCAAATTGACGGATAAACCGCGAAATGGCACGCATATCCAAAATGCCTTTATAGTACAGTACAACCTCCTTATCCGTTACCGTCGCCGCCACGACACTGTGAATACGCCTTAACTGCGCACCCAGAATCGGCCGCATCGGCATCGGCAAAAAGGAACGAAGCTGCACCCTGTAGCAACTGACCATACTGCTTACCTACCTTCCCCGCAAAATCGCCACGGCCCACCAGAGCATCTGCGGGCCGGAAGGCATTTCACCCAGCGTCACCATACGGCGGATACCTCGAACGATCAGAATAAAAGACACTAACGAACGTAAATCAAAGAGATGATGGGTCCGTTCATATAATAAGCGCTCATCGTCGACATAACTTCCTGCAGCGTATGTTTATACTCCGACGAAGGCTGTCTGCCCGGATCGCAGGGGGCCGCCGTACAAATATCGGCCGCGTCCGTACGTGGACAAAAGAAAAAACGGTTTTCTAAAAACACTTCGACGCGTCTGAAAATATCATCGTTTTCAGCACGTAAAAGGATACTGCCGACGACGGGATTGACGCTGACCGACGTCACGCCTTTTACCTGTTGCAAGCCGTTTTGTAAAATATCAGCCGCTTCGGGATTACCGATAAGAGCGAAAGCTCTGTACCGTCTTCTGCCGGGCACGGCAGATACGCAGACAAGCGAAGGTACCTGCCGGGCGGTACGGCGGGCAGGACGGAACGGCGCCGTCCGCACGGGACGGGCAGGCACAACATGCTTTGTACCCGCGCCGAGGCTGAAATACTTATGAACCGCTTTCCCGATAGACGCACCTAACATAAATCCTGATATATAGGACACGATTACGGCCTCCTTTCCACATGGGTCCTTATATAGTGTTCAATTTCAGCCAGTTCACGATTGGACCGTAATATCTGCGGCTTATACATAAGTAAAACGGAACCTGTCACCGTATTGACTTCGACCGTATCTATTTCTTTATATGATGAAATATATTGATAAACCTGAGCGCTCAAGCTCTTATTATTGACAAGGCGGTTACTCTGCAAGCGAATGCGGCCGGGCAAATAGGATCGGACCGATACGGCCTTCATTATAAAATCCCACTTTGATACAGGTATCATCATGACTGCTTTCGAACTCCTTTATTATACCATTTTCCGCTTATTCAAAAAAATCGGCATTTTTAAAGAAAACTGCCGCCACGAATGGCGGCAGTTTTCTGCATATGCCGTTAACCCTGTTCAGCTTCCTGAGCCGCAATAAGGTCTTCCAGTTCTTCTTTCTGGCGCTGTAATTCAGCCAAGGGAACGTTTGCCGCGACGCTGCCCACTGCAGGCTGCTGCATTGCGAGCAACTGCTGTTCTCTTTCAACCATCAATTTATAACCGAAAACGCCGGCAATGACGCCTACACCTAAACCGATCCAAAAATCGCCGTTTTGAAACATAATACACAACTCCTTTGCTAATGACGTTAAGCAACATATCCTGCTTGTTCTCAATTATAATACTCGTATTGAGAATCGTCAAGTGATTATTTGAAGACTCTTACAATTTTTTATCTGCAATTATGCGTTCCAAATATGCATGGAAATCTTCTCCCAATTCGGGGTTACGCAGTGCATATTCAACAGTCGCCTGTAAAAATCCCAGCTTACTGCCGACATCATAGTGCCTGCCAGCAAAACAATAGGCATAAGACGGGTTCTCTGTAAGCCATTTCTTTAAGTGCGTCGGTCAACTGTATTTCCCCGCCCTTACCGGGCCGCGTCTGCTGCAGCACCGCAAATATATCAGGCGTGATGATGTACCTTCCCAGTACGGCAATACGGCTCGGCGCTTCTTCAAGTGACGGTTTTTCGATCATATCGGTTACACGGAAAACAGGTGTTCCCGCTACGGGCTCACCCGCGACTATACCGTATGAAGAAACTTTTTCAAGCGCCACTTCCTGACACCCCAGGACGGTTGCCCCGACATCATTGAATACATCTATCATCTGTTGCAAAGCCGGACTGGTTTTATTATACACAATATCGTCGCCCAGTAAAACGGCAAACGGCTCATTGTCTATAAAAGATTTGGCACATAAGATGGCGTCACCAAGGCCGCGCATATGTTTTTGACGAATATAATGGATATTGATGTCGGAAATATCGCGCACAAGCTTCAGCAGATCGCCTTTACCGGTCTGTTCCAAATGCTGTTCCAATCCCGGAGTCGTATCAAAGTGGTCCTCTATGGCCCGTTTAGCATGGCCGCTGATGATAAGGATTTCTTCAATACCGCTGGTCAGAGCTTCTTCCACTATATATTGAATAGTCGGTTTGTCGACAATGGGCAGCATTTCTTTCGGCGTCGCCTTCGTAGCCGGTAAAAACCGCGTGCCGAAACCGGCTGCCGGAATTACGGCCTTTCGTATTTTTTTCACAAGCACCCCTCCCTGACCGCTTTACTCGAACCAGCGGCTCAAATCGAATTCTTCACCGATGGCTTCGCAGATATACCCTTGACCCAGATAGAGGCCCAAAAGCGACAACGTGGAAACACGAAGCATCGTACTGTCCCAGATATCACTCATATCGGCGAGTATGGGAGAAATACTTTCCATTACATCAAGCGCTTCTTCACCGCTGAAATCGGCAGGACGCTTGCGGGCAAGCCGCAAGAGCCGTTCTTGCGTATGCCGATCTTCAATACCCGCCAAACGGAAGAAACGCGGCGCCATCGATTCATCAATGAGAGCCAATTTATAGAGCGGCGAATTAAACGACTGCACAACAAATTCAGCCGGCATATACTCGGTCGTTAATGCTTTGCGCAGTTCTTCTTCCGTAAACCCGCGATACCGGAAAAGGAGCGGGTAGGACTCGCCGAGAAGCGCCGCGAATGAAGTGCCCTTCGTTTCTACGGCCGTACAGTGAAGGTAATCAAGCTGCTGATAATACGGACGTTCCGTCGGGAAACGATCAACATGGGCAAGACATATTTATCAATATATTGAATAAACGTTTCTTTATCCACGTTATGTGAATTACGTGAATAGAGAAAAAGCAGGAGCAATGCCAGAATCTGATAATGAGGACGGGTCAGGACCGGCATTACCTTCAACGCGTCGGTTGCTACCAGATGGCGTGTCGATGTCCGGGAGCAATGAACGACATCCTTAAACGCGCGTAAAGCAAGGGTCTCGACGAACGGCTCCGGATGCGCCGTATAAGCTTTCTGCACCTGCCGTAACGCATCCTGTACTTCAAAGGACATGAGCACCTGCTCCCGTTCCTCATCCGTAGCGGCTCCTGCGGCCGTAAAAGCGGCGCCCGTGATGTATCTGACCTGTTGCTCGAGGTGTATACCGGTAAACGTATATTGCCCGAGGAAGTGCTTCGTACAGCGTCTGATCAGCGGCGAATCGATAAGATCCGTATCATTCCAGGGCTCAGGGGAGCCGTGCTCAGCCGTATTTACAGTCGACGCTGCCGGCCGTGCCGTCTCAGATCGGGCTTCTTTCCCGCCTTTTTGCGGCGGCGAGGCGTCTTTCGTGTCCGTTGTCCGATTATCGGCAGGCTCATGTTTCAAAATGTCAGCGGCAAGCGGCACAGGCTGTGTCGCGCCGAGTGTCAGCTCTTTTGCCGTCGGTACAGTCGTTTCCCGAGCCGCCAGATCAGCCGCAACGACGGCGCCCAACCCGGCCAGGGACGTATCGGACGGCTCTTTCTCCGGAGAATTGCCGCGCGCATTTTCAGCAACGGCTCGGGCTTTGTTCATAGCCGCCTGCATTTCGTCACGACGAAGCACACGGGTGCTGTCCGCATCGTCGGCCACCTGTTTCTCCCGTTCCGATTTATAAAGGATTTCGCCGCCTTCATTAACAATTTCACCGTTCTTCGTCAAGTAGCCTGTCGCGCCTTTGACAGTTCCTTTTTTATGCACCTGCACGGCTGCGGGTTCCCTGTGTCCGGTTTCCTCCGGCCGCTGCGGCGCGGCGGCGCTTGCCCGCGGGGTTTCATATTTTTCCGCCACTTTAGTGCGGTGAGCAGCATTTTTTACCGTCTTATGTTCACCTGTATGATGCGGCTCGGAATCGTCACCGGAATAGACGAGATAACAAACTGCAAAAAACACGAAAATCATACCGATTACCAATATATACGGCAAATACTGACTCATGTAAATACACTCCTCTACCTGCTGAAATGAACTCGTTCTGTATAATTGTATCACACCGGCGTTACTGTTTGTATCTTTTTCCTGTATCTCCTGTCGGAAAATTGTTAGACAAAGAAAATCTCCCGCTCTATAATAAAAAATCATAATGGCTTTATTTTTATATTTTACAATCCGGAGCAGTGCTGCATGAAAAAATATAAAACTGTCCTTTTTGATATGGACGGCACCGTATTGGACACGCTTGATGAGCTGACAAACAGTTTGGCCGCCGTTTTCAAAATGAATAACCTGCCTGTCCTCGACAGAGAATCCGTCCGGGCCCGGTTGGGCTACGGCTATGCCGGCCTTATTGCCCGTTCGGCGCCGCAGACCGCTAAAGAAGATCGGGCCCGCCTGGTCAACGAGTTCAAAGAATATTACGGCGCCCATTGCAGGGGCACAACATTTCCGTACACACATATCCCCGCCGCCTTACGCCGGTTACGGGAAAAGGGATATCGGACGGCTATCGTTTCAAATAAGGGACAAGCCGCCGTTTCCGCCCTGCACGATGAATTTTTCACGGGCCTTGTCTCCTTTTCGCTCGGCGAAACGCCCGATTTACCGAAAAAACCGTGCCCCGACATGCTTTATGAGGCCTTGCACCGACTCAATTCCACTCCGGACGAGGCAATCTACGTCGGCGACTCGGAAGTAGATAAAAAAACGGCGGACAATGCGGGAATGGATGTTATCCTCGTTTCCTGGGGATTTCGGGATAAGTCGTTTTTACAACGTCTCAATCCTGCGTATCTGATTGATACAGCAGATGAATTGAACCGCATCTTGTAGCGTTTTTTCTCTCTGCGGATATAGCGGCCCCGGAACCGGTCGGGAGGAAAAGGATTATCCGTCAGCAGGCACCGCACCGCACCGGCACAGCCGTGAATGCCGTCGGGGCGGCGCAACCATAAAGAGCCGGGGATTCTCTGCGCGTTAAATGTCAGGAGAACCCCCGGCTCTTTACTTGAAAATCATAAAATAAAACGGGAATTTCATTTTATTATACCCTCTTCCGTCACTAGTACAACTCGTTCTGGTATCTTGTAATAGCTTCCGACATCGGGCTGTCAAAAAGGGAGGAATAGGACTCACCATGATGGTGACGGCGCCCGTTTCTTGCCGTTACAGGTTTGCGTTCCGTCGTTACTGCGGGAGTTACGGCCTTCTTTCGCGCGGCAACGGACAGGGTATCTTCCGCCCTTACGATACCTGCGCCGATTTCCTTATCAAGAGCCGTCCGGATATTCGCCGGAAGAGGCTGCCTTGTCATCAGTACGATCTGTTCCGCCCTGTAATCGGGCAGAACGCCGCCGAATTCCTTTTCACCGGCCATGGCAATAACTATGTCCGTTGTTTTCTTCATGAGCAGCGCATAATCGGTCTTACTCATAATAACGGGTTTCATAACTACAGCATCTTTATAAGTGACTTCCCGTTTAATACGGCGGTTGACTTCAGGCAGCGTCCCCCCCAGGATACCGACGACAAGTGTATCGTTATCCCAATACAATACGCCGTCATCATAAAAATCCAGCATAGAGCCGTATGTATCATTGAGAATCTTCATAACCTGCTGCTCCACGGCGACATGCGGAATATACCTGCCGTCAGGCTTAACCGTGTGAAATGCTATATCCGCCGCCGTCGCGCGGCTGACATAACCGGCGCCGCCGGCATTAGCCCCGATATACTCACTGACATAGGAGGGCACGTCCGTACGATTGTACTGTATATAGCGCTGCAATACCGTTACAGCCTCGGCGACAGTAAGCGGCTCCGCCCAGCGGTAATCACCGTTACTGTCGCCCTGCATAATCTGCGCCGCGCTCACGGCCTGTAGGGCCGCATCGGCGGTATCTTTCCGTACTGCAGAATCGTGTGCCCCTAAAGAAGGCGTAATATTGTAGAGCAGGCGGGCAAAATCGCCGCGGCTGACAGGGTCTGCCGGCTTAAATTCATTCCCTTCCGCAAAAGTAAGACACTGCGTGTCATAGAGGTAATCCACCGCAGTCTTATCCGGCACGGATGCCATATCCGTATACGGTGCGGCGGCGGAAGACCAAAAAGTTCCGCTCACGAGAGCAATACACCAAAGACCCGCTAACCGTTTATATTTCATAAGAACAAGCTCCTTAAAAAGCGCCTTATTTAATAACGAGGGCATTACCCAACGCCTTTTTCAGTTTTTTTGCCGTACTTGCCGATACGGGATTGGCGTACAAGTTAACCTTCTCGTTCAAGTAATCGACTTCGACTCTTGCTTCGCCCTCTTCTTTTTCTTTATAAATAGCCAGGGCATCGGCCTGCATCTTCTTATAGTCATTATATGAATACGAGCCCTTGCGGACAATAACGGTATCGGCCGCAATACCGGCATCATTTCTGAACGCATCTTCCAGCTTGGCCCGGATTGCCGGCATTCTTAACGGCTACATACAATTTGCCCCCCTGCCAGTACATGGCCCCGTCATCGGCAAACTTCTTGACGGAACCGTATACCTTGGTGATATCGGCGAAAACACGGGTTTCTACCGTTCGTTCTTCCGTCTGTGTCTTTGTGTTGCCCGTAAGGATACGATACAGAACATTGACGGCTTCACCGCGCGTTATATTCTTCATCGGCCGGAACATGTTGTCCGCACCTGTCATATACCCCGTGGCATGAAGCGTGTCGACCGCTTTTTTGGCCCACGGCGCGACGTCTTTTTCATCTGTATAGTCTACGGCCGATTCTTCTGCCCCGATTCCTTTATAATTCATATAATTATAGGCAATAACGGCAAATTCCTGGCGTGTAATCGCCTTTTCCGGTTTAAAGGAACCGTCTTCGTATCCCTTCATAATCTGTTTATCCACCACAGATGCAATCGCTTTTTCAGACCAGCGGCCCGTCACATCCTTAAAGTCGACAACTGCTGTGCTGTCCCCGCCGATAAGATTATTCAAAATGGACGCGGCACCTTCCCGTGTAATGTCGTCGTTCGGCTTAATGCTCCGCCTATAGCTTACATAATGATTATCATAAAAATATTGGACAGCCTCTTTGCCCCAATACCCGTTAATATCCTTCAATGCCGTCGTATTTCCGCGGCCAATACGGAACCGCTCAAAACGGCGGCGCATGCTGCAGTCACCAGTATTTTCTGATATTTTTTCATCCTGATCGCTCCTGTTCGTAAATACGGAAAAACACCCGCCTTAGGGCCAGTTCTATTTTAGCATAGGCATCCCGGAAGGACAACACGCCTCAGTAACGGCGGAAATTGGCCGCAATTTCCGCCGCGCCGCAGCCGTTAGCCAGGGAAAGCTGTAAGAGGATCTTGGCCTGCTGAGGCGTGAGGGAATCACCGCAAAGGCAGTACTCCCCGTCAGCCCCTTCCGTGACGATACCGCCTAAAACACGGGACGTGCGCACAATGAATATCCCTTCGTCAGCAGCGACGCGCAGCACGGCATCCATATAATCCGGATTCCTGCCGTGTCCCAGGCCTACGAGAATAATCCCTTTTACACCGCTTGCAACAGCCGTTTCAACAAGCCGCGGAGACATTCCTACATGGCCGTAAAGGATCCACACCGGCGGCAGGGCGGCAACGTGAGCGGAGAGTGTTGATGCATATGTATGAAGACGCAACGGAGCCTGATAAAAATAAGGATCCCCGTTTTGCATGAAACCGACGACGCCCAATTGGCGCCCGTGAAAAGCCTGTACATGCGTTGTATCCGTTTTATAGCCGAAACGGGCACTGCAGACGGTGCTGTTCATAGCAATGAGAACGCCATATTTTCCGGCTTCCGCACAGGCTGCCAGCCTGACGGCTTCACACAAGTTAAGCGGTCCGTCGGCACTGACCGCCGTAGCCGGACGCATGGCTCCGGTAATAATGACAGGCTTGTGCGTATGGACGGTAAGATTCAAGAAATAGGCCGTCTCTTCAAGTGTATCCGTACCGTGCGTAACGACGATTCCGTCCACATCGGCACGGGCGGCGATTTCTTCCGTGCGCCGGGCCAGGGCAAGCCACATCCCTTCAGTCATGTCCGAACTGTCCATATTGGCAAATTGCTCCCCTTCAACCGCCGCTTCCTCAGCCAATCCCGGCAAAGCCGCCAGGAGCTCGCCGACAGTCATCGCCCCCGCCCTGTAGCCGGTCAGATCCGACGCGGAACCGGCCTTACCCGCTATGGTCCCGCCGCAGGCAATCATATAAATCTTACGCGCATA
>NZ_JH417613.1:10426-14346 GCF_000239275.1 Megasphaera geminata F0357
CCGCCGCAGGCAATCATATAAATCTTACGCATAATCATACCTCCCGCTATAAGGTAAAGTATACAGAAAGGAACTTCCCTTGTCTATAAAAGGCATTTTCCTCTATTTTCATTGACTTTTGAGCCGTTCCATAGTAAAATTTGTAATTGTATTCTACATAAATTATTAATGAGGTGATGTGAACAATGGCAACAAGGAGAGAAGCACGTTTTAAAGAATGTCGCCGGTTCGGAGTTAACGTCTACGGACACCCTAAGGCATTAAAACGTGTGAAGAAAGAGCAAAGACAGAAAAAAATGTCTGAATACGGCACACAGTTATTGGAGAAACAGAAGTTACGGGCATACTACAACCTGCTCGAACGTCAGTTTGTCCGTTATTATGATAAAGCGAAGAAGCAGGAAGGCATTACAGGCGAAAATATGCTCAAACTGCTCGAATGCCGTTTGGATAATCTCGTATACCGTATCGGGTTTGCAAGCTCTATCCGCCAGGCGCGCCAAATGGTCAATCACGGCCATATCTTGGTCAACGGCAAACGCGTAGACATCCCGTCCGCACATGTAAAAACCGGCAGCACGATTACATTGAAAGAAGCGTCCCGCACCAACGAAATGTACAAGAAGTCATTTCAGGAATTGAAAACCTTCGACCTCCCGTACATTGAAAAGAATTTCGACGGATTTGAAGGCACATTGACCCGCATGCCTGAACGCAGTGAACTGCCCCTTGAAATTAACGAAACACTTATCGTCGAATTGTATTCCAAATAAAATACTTTATACGACAGCAAAAAGCAGGAAATCCTCGGATTTCCCGCTTTTTTTTATTATACGGTCACCGTAAAGAAAATAACGCCGTCCCGCCAGGTAACCGTCAAAACGCCTTTCATGGAACGGGCAAATTCTTCCGCCATCGACAAACCTATGCCGAATCCCGATTTTTCACTGTTATGGGATTCATCGCCTCTGTAAAACCGTTCAAAAAAGCGCGAGTAGTCCACGCCTTTTCCGGCAGTAAAATCATTGGCTACAGTAAGGGCGAAATTTTTTTTCCTTCTTTTCTTCGCCTTTAAAGAAATATAGATCGTCCCCTTGTCATCACAGTACTTCACGGCATTATCGACCAGTATATTCGTCAACTCATAAATACTGCGCTGTATTGCAAATACCTTGATATTTTTATCCACTGTGGACTGAATATTCTTTTGCTGCTCTTCCGCAACGGGACGAAAAGAATCAATCACCGTACGTACCGTCTCCGTTACGTCGACTTCTCTTTTCTGCGCTTCATCACTGCCGTACTCGCCGATACGGGACAGGGCCACCAGACGATTGATCAAATCCGTTTGTCGTTTCACCTGCTTCAAAATACTTTCCGTCCATTGATTCTTTCCGTTAATCATTTCAATGGCTTCCGCATTTGCCGAAATAATGGCAATCGGGGTCTTCAGCTCATGTCCCGCATTGGTTATGAAGCGCTTTTGGCTTTCCATATTATCCACGAACGGTCGCATCACCCACTTGGACAAAACGGCAAAAACGGCAATGTAAACGATAATACAAAAAATACCGAGAATCCCGGAGAATCGCCATAAGGCGTGAATAAACGCAAATTCGCGCGTACAGTCCATAATGACAATCAGACGGTTTTCTTTTTCATCTGTTGTAATGAGATAGGCATAGAAAGCCTTATCTTTTTCAAAAATACCTTCGGCGTTCCCCGAAGACACTGACGTCCGTGCATATTCTACAGCTTCGGCATCACTGAAGGAGGCTGTATTTTTTGTGTTGACATTTTTAATGTTTCCCTCTTTGTCGGCAAGAACGCTGAAAAACCGTGTCTGATACGAAAATTCATCCGTATTGCTTCCCCGTTCGCCCGTACTGAACCAACCGCGTTCTGCAGGCGCCGTTTTCACCGGGATCACTCCGCCGTGTGACGCAATGTAGTGCAAATCACTGTCAATATCATCCATTGTCTGTACATAATTGGATACATTGACGAGCAAGAGGACAATAAAAACCAACAGGAATACGGCTGCCGATGCAAGAAGAATAAAATTTCGCCGTAAGCGATGTATCATCTGCATACTGTTACCTCATTTTTACGCTTTCAATGCAAACGGGCCGCCTGCTTCGCCCGTAAGGACAACCGAACTTTGTACAGCCTCGAATTTTTGCCGTAAATACGAGATGTATACCCAGACAATGGCTTCATTTTCCTCGTCCCCGTCGGACCAGACCCGCCGGAAAATTTCAGAAACCGTTAATTCTTTACGGGGATTGAGCAGCAAAAACTTTAAAAGTTTGGCTTCTTTGGCGGAAAGACGGATCGTACTGGTCCCTTTCAGTTCCTGCGTTTCTGTATTCAATTCAATATTGCCCAGCGAAAGAGTGTCCGGCGTAAAGCTTCCCGCCCGCCTGGTAAGGGAACGAATACGGGCCAAAAGCTCTTTCATCGCGAAGGGCTTGGCTAAATAATCATCCGCGCCCGCATCAAGGCCGTCAATTCGGTCTTCCACCTCCCCCTTTGCCGTAAGCATAATAACAGGCGTAACGTTACCGCTCGCGCGAACCTCTTTAAGCACTGTGATACCGTCCCGCCCCGGCATCATAATATCAAAAATCATACAATCATAGCTGTGTCTGCCGGCCATCATAACCGCATCAACACCGTTATATACGGCATCCGTCTCATAACCGGATGCCTTCAGGACGGAAACCACGGCGGCGGATAATTCTTTTTCATCTTCAGCAAATAAAATTTTCATATGCCCTTTCTCCTTACTGCCTTCTTATTAAGTTACGAATTGTCTGCATAGAAAAGTCACACGATGCGAGTTCATCGGCACAACGCTTTAATTCCCGGCTGATCATTTCCGCATTGTCAATTTTTTTCTTATATTTCATTTGATGTTCCAAACTTGCCCATGTATCCATAGCAATAGTCCGTAACTGGATTTCCGCAAAATAAGTACCGCCTATAATATGGGCCTCCTCATTTGCAGTAATGTCAACGGCGACGATTATATGGTAGCTGCGATAGCCGTTCGGTTTAACGTCCTTGATGTAATCCTTCGCTGTAACGACGGTACAGCCCTCAAGTTGGCCGATATAGGCCGCCACATCATAAACGTCCTCAACAAAACGGCAAATAACACGCACCCCTACAGCATCATGAATTTTCGTCAACGCCGACAGGGCAGTCGGTTCCAGCCCCTTGCACAGACATTTCTCACGCATACTTTCTTCTGATTTAATACGGCTTTCCAAATGTTCATACGCACTTTCGCCTCTACTCGCATATACGGACCGGCCGTATTTTTCAAGGCGCTCCGTAAGATATGATTGAACGGCCTTCAAGGTAGCCGTATAATTTCCGTATATAGATTGCAAAGAAATCACCTGCTTATCTTTTATTTACTGTGAGAAAAAGCACTATCATGTATAAATACGACTTTTATTATATCATATAATTCCTTATAAATATGTTAAAAACAAAAGAATTTATAAAAAATTTAAAATATTGTAATGAATAAAGACTCCCGGGAAATTATTGCTTTTTTATCTGCAAGAACTTGTTATGGAAAGACGACACATAATACATTCACGCGTGGTTCCCCATCGTGCGTATCGGGCTGCAAAATCGTATCTGAGCGACGGAGGGGTAGAAGTTTCATTGCGACTATACTCCTCGTCATGACTTGGTAGCTCAGCTGGATAGAGTGACTGACTACGAATCAGTAGGTCCATGGTTCGAATCCCTACCGGGTCACTAAAGAAGCCTCCGTACATTTTGTGCGGAGGCTTTTGTAATGGAACGACAATATTGTTCTCCCTTGGAATACAAAATAAAAATACGCCGATAAGATACCGCCGTAATGGAAAAAGGACCCGCGCCCACGCGCAAGTCCTTTT
>NZ_JH417614.1 GCF_000239275.1 Megasphaera geminata F0357
GACGGGGGTATTTTTATATAAGCAGTGTGCGGCAGGAGGAGCGATACTGTAAATTTAAATCTCAATGTGGGGAAACAGCTGACTGCTCCGGGTGTTATCTGCCTTCCTGCTCATCCCCGATATATTGTCGGCATGAAGTAAGATACGAAAATTCGCGTTACCGCGTATTTGCTTCGATCATCGAAAGTTCCGGCTGGAATTCCCGAACGAGCTTCATGTCGGCCTGCACGCCTCTTTTCAGTGCATTGTAAATGATCATCGCCATTTCGTACCGGGTCATGGTCCTGTCGCCATGATAATCGCCGTCCGGATACCCTTCGACAATGCCGTTTCCTGCTAAGGTTGAAACGGCTT
Source organism: Megasphaera geminata F0357 (assembly GCF_000239275.1). Lineage (GTDB taxonomy): Bacteria > Bacillota > Negativicutes > Veillonellales > Megasphaeraceae > Megasphaera > Megasphaera geminata. Next base: position 355 of record NZ_JH417614.1, read on the forward strand.
CATATGCCCAGTGATTTTCGGGAATATCCGGGAAATCCTTATATGCATTGGGATTGAAGATATTTAATATATTATCCAGACGGGCTTCTAACAAGCTGACCTTGTTTTGCAGCGTATCGATCTTCCGTTGAGCGGCCTTGCTGATACCGCGTTCATGGCTTCCTTCACCGAACTTGAAGGACAGGCTGGCGTTGTACATATTGTCGCCGTAACCTACGGTGCTGCTGACACCGAACAGGATATTATCATTCGGCCGGTAGAACGCGCCGATCGCTGCGGCATGTTCGCTCTTATATGAGCCGAAGCCGACAGCAAAACTGAGTTTCGATGTCGCGTCATAATCAACGGGATGGAGTCCCGCCAGTGCCGCGGCACCGGCCCCGACTCTGCTGAGATCACGGTTCCAGCGTTCTATGCGCTGATTGGTCCGGAACAGCTGGCTTCCGTTCACGGCATCCATGCTGGTATCGCTGAGCGTTCCGTCTGCGACGTTGATGATTTTCTGCTCATTGGCGTTGATGCCGTTATTGTCGATGTATGTCTTGTTGCCGATCTTATAGGAGGCTGCCTTGACATCACCGGTGACATCCAGGTTGTTATTCATGACAACATCGTTGTTGAATGTCGTATTCGTAGCCGTCATCGTCATGGAGGTGGTACCTACATTGTTGATAAGCTGTGTCCTAGCCGTATGCGTAATGTTTTCGGCCGTCAGGACATCATTACCTTTCACGTCGGTGATCCGGTCGCCGCCTACGGTGGGTGGACTGACTGCCCGCCACGTCGGTGGCCTGATTGCCGCCTACGGTAGTCGTTTGATCTCCTTTGTAGTCTTCCACGACATCGCCCTCAACGGTTTCGGTCAGCTTACCGTCCACAGTGTTGGTCTGATCG
>NZ_JH417615.1:0-14194 GCF_000239275.1 Megasphaera geminata F0357
CGGCGGTATCTTCCGCCGTATTTTTATTTTGCATTCCAAGGGAAAACAATATTGTCGTCCCATTACAAAAGCCTCCGCACAAAATGTACGGAGGCTTCTTTAGTGACCCGGTAGGGATTCGAACCATGGACCTACTGATTCGTAGTCAGTCACTCTATCCAACTGAGCTACCGAGTCATGACGAGGAGTATAGTCACAATGGAACTTCTCCCCTCCGTCGCTTAGATACGATTTTGCAGCCCGATACGCACGATGGGGAACCACGTATGAATGTATATGTATCGTCTTTCCATAACAGGTTTTTACAGACAAAAGAGCAATAATTTCCCGGAGTCTTTTCATTACAATTTTAAGGATCCACATCTGAAAGGCGGCAGCAGAAGCCTGCACGGTAATATCCGAGCTGTTTACCGCAACTTCAAGGACGGGGATTCTATAAAATCATAACTTTACGATTATCTATAACGAACTAATAGTCATAAAAATATGCCCGAAGTCAGTATAGTGTTATAATGTGATCCAGAAGGCAGAACGAGATGAAAAATGTACACAGTAAACATCCCGTATAAGTATCGACAAACTGCCAATCCGTTGTATGGATATGTCAATCCCCCGATGTATCATACAAATCGCTTTTAGAAGCGTTTCTGCAAAGCAGGCCGATGTGATATCCGCGTCGGCCTGCTTTCAGTTTTTATCTTAATATCATAAATACTTGTTTTATGGCGGGTTTATTTGGTTCATGCTTGTTTTATGGTATACTGTAATAGATAAATTAGATTAATTATTCTTTGTATTTTGTATATAGAGAGTTATCAGAGGTAAGAATAATGTCGGAAAAATCTTCGGAATGGCTTGAGCGGGAAGTGGATATATTAGTACAGGAAGGCCTTATTTCGGAATCGGCCAGAGAAAAGATTAAAGAACGATATAAGCTCAGGAAGAGACTTTCATTCTTTGCATGGTCTCCGGTAATGATACTGGTTATCATCGGCATGGTATTAGCATCTATCGGTGCATGTTGGCTTATTGCCAATATTTGGTATAACGTTTCCATGACGGTGAGACTTGCCTTTGCAGGTGTTTTATTGGTTCTTTCTCAAAGCGGTATCTTTGCCGGATTGATACAGGGAAAGCAGGCGCAACTTTCCGGTGAAATTGCCTGCCTCGTTCATTACCTGACTCTGTTTATGACTTTTGCCGTCGTTGAACAGACTTTTTATATTGGCTGGGACAGGCCGGCTTATATTGCGACATGTGCAATTTTAGGCCTTCCCGCTGTATATATTCTCCGGTCCATAGGCGGCGCTGTCGTCTATGCGCTTGCGTTACTCCTATGGGCGGCTGCGGGCGGTATGATCAACGCTCCCCTTGGCGTCGGCTCCGTTTGGCTTATGTTGATTTTAATGATGCCTTTATACGGCGTTTTTTATCGTCATGGTGATGAAGTTCGTCTCTCTTTGTTTGCCTGGCTTATGACAATTACTGTATATGCGGTTTTTGCAATGGTCATGATAGAAAGCGATTATATCCCGTTCTTAGTCTTAGGGACACTCGCGGTTGTCATGATGCTAACGGGATATTCCATTGATATACGGAAGGCGTACGGAACTCCTTTCCGTTGGTTCGGACGGATAGCGGCGATGGGAGCGTTGATCATTTCCACAGTACCGTCATCATGGTTCGGGATCGCCGATATAAAAGGATTTCATTGGTCGACGACGGGTATTACCGTTCTGCTGTTTTTCATTGGAGCCTTTCTTTTTTTGAAGAGAGTAAAAAAACGATTTTGGGCGCCTGCCATTTACGCGGCAATTCCCGTCCTTCTGGGAATAGAAACACTGTTTGTGCGGAGCGGCATTTATTCATCGCTGCCGTTGGTCCTTTCTTTCGTAGTTGCTCTTTTTATTTCATTTTATGAAATTGTGCAAGGGTTAAAGCCGGAGCACATGAATCATTTACGCTTCACGTGTTGTGGCGCTGTTATTTCTCATTGTTGCCGTTATCGGCGGCAATACGTTTTCTCCTTTTGTACCCGTTGCGGTCGTCATTATCGCGGCGTTCACCGTTAACCGGGTTTTGCGCTTACAGGAAAAGAGCAGAGGCAGGGGAGTCAGGTTTAATGGCAGTAAAACAGTGACCGCCGTGCGAAACGGCAGCAGAGGGAAAAATCGTAAAACAGCCTTCGATGCGGAACCGGCCACCCTAAAAGGGCGGGAACCGGACATGCCCGAATGGATGCGGACGGAGAAGAGTGCTGCGACCGTTGTCACACGTGAAGCGTAAAAGTCTCAATTTGTTCCGCCCGTATTCCGCAGTCCCGAGAGTGTGCCCGGATCGCCACCGAGTGTCCGGCGGACCGAAGTTGAACCGGTAGAAAAGAAACGCAGCGGATCACCCTGGGCGACGACGGAAAAGGATAAGCGGAAAGAAAAGAAAGAGCCTGTCCGCTCTCCATGGTCCGATGAAGGGGGCCTGCAATGATGAAAGTAAAACCTGTTTCTTTTTCCGTCAGCACCAGGACAGTGTATAAGGTTTTGATTGTCACTGTAATTTTTCAGCTGCTTTTCCTCTTTTACCATAGCTGGCGGTGGCGCAATATTACTGTTGACGGAATCCCTTATCAATGGCGTTGCGTGCTTCGTTTAGAGACGAGTGCTTTCGGTACGGATTATATACGGGTCGTTTTCCCGGAAGACACGACGACTTGGAATGACGAAGTCCTGCCCGTTAAGGGACAAGATGTTTATATTGCCATCAGTCAGGATCAACAGGGAATTATGGAAATAAAAGGGGCTTCAGCCAATGTACCGGCCGATCGCAGTGATTATATGAAAGCTGAAATTACAGCCGTCGACAGGGATTCCCGTACTGTTCAGTTTCAGGTCGGGTTCGATCGGTACAGAATCGCTCCTGAGTATACGGACGGCATTTATGATATTACCGGCAGCGACAGTGTTATTGCCAGCGTACGCATGAAAAAAGGAGACGGTGTCATTGAAGGGATTTTTGTTAACGGCATTCCCCTCGAGTCAAGCAGTACAGCTGCGGCACTGCAGGATAAACAGGGTGCCGACGTACAGGGGAAAAATCCTAAAGTGCGCATAGTGGAAAGCAGTATGGTACCGCCGAAAGAAGAATAGACAGCAGCTGAAAGTGAGGATATGATGAAACCTTATGCAAAAATAGGGCTTACCGTAATTCTGGCTTTGGCTTTTACACTTTTGACGGGCTTCAGAGCGCAGACGATCATTCATGATGACGGCAGCGAAACGCAAGATGTGCTGAAGGTTATCGACTCGAGGGGAGGATAAAAAGTCTCTTGATACGGATATAGACGAATTTCAAAAGCGTAACTATACGGTTATGGATTATGATAACGGAAACGGTAAAGGGTTCCGTGCGATGAAAACGCTGACGAGTGAAGGCGCCAACAGGAGTTCTGTCGACAGAATCGTACATAAGACGTTTGATGGCATCATTTGCACGATGTACTATATCGACTATACGTATACAAACGGCAGTATTGAGTATCTCCGCCTCGGCAAAGCCGTTCCTGAAGACGGTGTGGATCTGGAGTATATTGTGTCTTTCCCGTCGGGGACAGATGTTAAGAGTAACAGCCCTCATGCGGACGTACCGAGCCAGACCTATATGTGGCGTTTGTCCGGCAACAAATCTGAACCCGTTCGTCTGCAGGCAACTGTATGGCATAAGCTTACAATTTATACATTTTTATTCTTTATCGGCCTTATTTTATTTGCCGTTATTGTCATGGAACACCGCCGCAAAAGAGCCCGTAATTGGGATGAAGCGACGCGCCTGCGCCGCTATGAAGTGGCGTTTCTCTTTGTGCCTCTCTTTATGTTGGGGTATATGGCTTATGAATATTATGAAGGTACTCATATCACGTCGGGAACGCTTGCGAAAATTGCGGAACAGCAGCAGGAGGAACAGCGTGAGCGTGATGAAGAAGACAGAAAAGCAAAGGAAGCGGCAGCAAAAAAACAAAAAGACAGTGATGCCGCCGTTTCCCGTATTCGTTCCAAGGCGACGGATATTACCGATACATTGCGTGTCTTAACGACAAATTATGAGAACGGCAGATTAAGCAACAGCCAGGTTAAAGCGGAAGCAGCGACGATTGCCGATCGGGCGAGAGCGCTCCTGGATTCTGAGACAAGTTTAAGCGATGCCGATAAAGATGTGATCAATCAGCTTGTCGCGACGATTGTCGATGAAGCCGAGGGATTGGCATCTAAAGCGGAAGCAAAGGAAAAAGAGCTGGAAAAAGAAGCTGCTGCCGCTAAAAAGAAAAAAGCCGCTTCTGGTAATACTGACAGAAAAGGTACTGACAATAAGGATAACAGTAAAAACAATACACGGAAACGATAGAGGACTCTTATGACGGATATTACGTATTTTTCGGAAAAATGGTACAATACATAAAGTGGAAAGTTGTTACGAAAATAAGGAACCGCAGGTATAAAGGCAGAGGAGGGATTGACTGATGCACAGCGTTGAAGAAATTAAAAACAGTGTATATTGGATGGGTTGTAATGACTTTTTAACACCCCTTTTTGAACGGATTTTTCCGATTCCCTACGGTGTAAGCTACAACTCTTTCTTTATTGATGATGAAAAGACATGTGTGCTTGACGCCATGGACAAGAGCTGCCGTGACGAATTTTTGGAAGATATTGAATATCTTCTCCATGGGCGCCGGCTGGATTATTTCATTATTCAGCATATGGAACCGGACCATGCGAGTTCTGCACTCGCATTGGTTGAAAAATACCCGGACGTGAAAATTATCGGGCAGGCACAGACTTTTAAAATGTTTGAACAGTTTTACAGTGAAAACTACAAAGATAACTACATGCCTGTCAACGAGGGAGACCGGCTTGATTTGGGCAGGCATAAGTTACAGTTTATCAAAGCGCCTATGGTCCACTGGCCGGAAGTCATTATGACCTATGATTTGACCGATAATATTCTCTTTTCAGCAGACGCGTTCGGTATGTTCGGTACAGTCGGCAATATCTATGCCGACCAGGTGGATTTTGAAGAAGAATACCTTTCTGAAGCACGCCGTTACTATGTCAACATTGTCGGTAAATACGGCGCGCAAGTAATGGCGGTTTTAAAAAAGGCGTCGGCACTTCAAATCGACTATATTTGCCCGATTCACGGGCTTATTTTCCGTACGCCGGAGACCGTCAAATATATCATTGAAAAGCATCTCCATTGGGCGCAGTATATTCCCGAGAAGAAAGGCGTTGTCATTGCCTTTGCTTCCATTTACGGCAATACGGCCCGTGCGGCTTGTGTTTTGGCTAACAAGCTCAGCAAATTAGGCGTTCATAATGTTATGATGTATGATGTATCGAAGGTGCATCCTTCTTACATCAACGCTAAAGCATGGGAGTACAGTCATCTCGTTTTAGCATCGCCCACATATAACCTCAATCTGTTCCTGCCGATGGAAAATTTCCTTCATGATCTCGGCACGCTATGCTTTAAAAACCGTAAGATCAGTGTACTCGGCTGCCATACGTGGTCTTCCGTGGCTCATAAAGAATTGGTCAACTACGTGGAGAATGTATTTAAGAATTGTGAGCTTTTGCCGACAACGTTGGATATGAAGTCATCTCTCCATGCTGATCAGGAAACCGTTATTGATACAATGGCCAAAGAGATTGCCGACGATGTTGCGGCATATCCCGATCCGAATACATTACTCTAGGAAAAGGTTAGGTGAAGACTGATGATTATCCGTGACGACAGTGCAAAGAGCGGCGACCTTCACAAACAGGACAGGGCAAAGAATAAAGGTGAAGAATTAAAGGTCGATTTAGGCCGGCCTTTAACGGAAGAAGAAGAAAAGATCTTTGCTAAATTAAAAGAAGGGTTGCAGATGTAAGGACAAAAGTACCGGAATCATCATTCCGGTACTTTTTTGTGCGTTTCAATTCTGTTACGGCAATGAGTTAAGGGAGATACATATGGCGGTTACGATCCTTTTCGGAAAAGGAAACAGTGGAAAAACAAGCTATTGTTTTGATAGATTGATTACAGCGGCCGATGCGGGCAAAAAGACCGTTCTTCTCGTGCCCGATCAAGGGACGTATAATGCAGAACGACGACTTGCCGCGCACACGCGCCGTCACGGATTTATGGGAACCCGGGTACTCGGTTTTTCCCGTCTTGCATATCTTGTTTTACAGGAGCGGAACAGGGAAAAAACCGCTTTGAGCGATTTTGATAAACGCATTGTGCTGCGCCGGCTGACGGCAAAAAATACGGAGGCATTTTCTGTACTGCGGCAGGCCGCGGAGCAGCCTAATTTTGCGGAGATTCTTTCCGCTTTTATCGATGAGTGCCGTTCTTTCGATATATCGGCTGCCGCCTTGCAAGAAAGCGCCGCTGCTCTGGATGAAGGGGTGTTAAAACATAAACTGACCGATATTGCCTTTCTTTACGGTAAATATGAAGCTTATCTGGAAGAACGTTTCGGTTCGGCCCATGATGTTTTTTCGGCGCTGGCTGAAGAAGCCGGCAAAGTCGATTTTTTAAGGGATGCTCATATCTGGGTGGACGGATTTCAGTGGTTTACGCCGCAGCAGTTGCAGGTTCTCAAAGCTATCGCCGACGTATCCGAAGAAACGGTCATAACCCTGCCGATGGATCCGGAACACCGTACCCGGCAACGGCGGCCGACGGCACTTTACAGGAGAGCTTTCGAGGCTTTTGAAGAGTTGAGCATGCTTTTTCCGGCGATTCGTGTGGAAATCGTACCTGATTATGCCGCGTCGGAACTGCGTCGGTTCAGGGATACATTTTTTGAGCCCGTGCCGGAGACGGTCAAAACGCCCGTACAGGCCTTGCAGGTATGTGAGTGTACGGACAGACGCGTGGAAGTGGATGCCGTTGCCCGCAGGATCAAGACGCTCGTACAGGCCGGCCGACGTTATCGTGATATTACGGTTATAACGCGCAGCAGTGAGTCGTACAGTCGTCTTTGTGAACGTATTTTTGCAGAATATGATATTCCCTGTTTTACGGACTATCGTCGTCCTATGCATATCCATCCGTTATCGGAAGCGTTGACGGCTCTACTGGAAACGGTGCGTTTGAAATGGAGTCAGGAGGCTCTTTTCCGCCTTTTAAAGACGGATCTCATGCCGCTTGAACGGCGTGAAACGGACGATTTGGAACTATACTGTTCGGCCGCAGGAATACGTGCGTATCATTGGTACAAAGACGAAGACTGGCGGCGCATGCCGGAGGGGCTTGAAAATAAGGGCGCCGGGCTGGTGTATATTAACGGTATACGTAAGAGAGTGTACGATTTACTTTCGCCGTTATGGGAGGCCTTTGCCGGAACGGACAGTTTGCGTAACTTTTGCACTGCTCTTTGGCAGTGGTTGGAAGACGCTCATATCGGCAAAACACTGGCTGCCTGGCAGGCTGAGGCGCAGGAAGCGGGCTGTGAAGAAGAAGCCAGAGAACATGAACAAGTTTGGAAAAAAGTTATATCTCTTCTTGAGAGGCTTGTTGTCCTGTGCGGTGATGATGAAATGTCCGGGGCCGAGTTTACGGATATTCTGACGGAAGGGCTTGAAGAATTACATTTTACTTTAATTCCGCCCACGGCGGATCATGTTACAGTAACCTCGATTGAACGGGGGTATACAAGCCGCAGTCCCGTTATTTTTGTTTGCGGTGTAAACGACGGCGTCTTTCCTCTTCATCACGGTGAGGACGGATTGTTGAACGATAAAGAACGGCGTGCTTTAAAGAAAACGGGTCTTTCCTTGGGGCCGGACAGCCGTTTTCGTATTTTTCAGGAACGTTTTCTTTTCTATTTGGCCCTGACTCGAGCCGACAACCGGGTATATTTATCCTGGGCACTGGCTACGGAAGGCGGTGATGCACTGTTGCCTTCGCCTTGGGTCAGGCAGCTTGCGGAAAAAGGATATGTCGATATGATTGATAAAGAAGACGGAAGCGTTTCAGAGGAAAAGGCGGGACAATATCTCGTTGCCGTTCCGAAATCGTTCCGGAACTTGCCGTTCAGGCTCAGACCGGCTAAACAGGGCGAGCCTGTCGCCGATATTTGGTGGGCTCTCTATGATTGGGCTTGTTTGCACGGATATAATGAATACGTCCGAATGATGACGGCCGGTCTTTTTTATAAAAACGCGGCAGTACAGCTGCCTTTTGCCGTGATGAATAAGCTGTTCCTCAAGAATAGCGTTTTAAAAGGATCTGTCACTCTTTTGGAAAGATATAGGCGCTGTCCCTTTGCTTTTTTTGTACAGTACGGATTAAAATTATCGCAGCGGCTTATGTATTCTTTTACGGCTCCCGATTTCGGGACGGTCGTGCATGAGGTTCTGCGTGTTATCGGGAGTGAACTGTTGGGGGCAAATAAACAGTGGCGTGATTTAAAGGATGAAGAAATTGAACCGTTATGCCGCGAAAAAACGGATAAAATAGCGGCGGAAGCGGCCGGAAACATCCTTTTTTCCGATGCGTACTTTATGCAAATCAAGGAGCGGTTGATTGCGACTCTCGTCCGGACAGTTTATCAATTGAAGGCATTCACAGCAGTGTTTCCGCATTTTCCGTTAACGCTTTGGAAAAATCCTTCGGTCATAACGAAGCGTGGAAATACCCGGAATTTACCTTGCCGAACGGCGTAACCGTCCGCCTTACCGGACAGATTGACCGCATTGATACGTTGAGACGGGATAACAGGACCTTTGTGCTTATTATGGATTATAAATCGGGCCGGAAAGCGTTAACATTACAAGATGTTTACGACGGCCTGGAGCTGCAGCTGATGATATATATGGCTGTGTCCTTATATAATTTGGGAGATGCTGCCGTCCCCGCCGGCGCCGTGTATTGTCCTGTTCGCAATGATATAAGAAATGAAGCCGCCGATCCGGCTGAAGAAAAAAAGAAAGCTTTGTATATGCGGTCAAATCGGTTTGCCGGGTTTTATTTAAGCGAAACGGATGTGGCGGAGCTGTTGGATAAGACAGTTCTGGAAAATTCGTCGCCTTTTTCGGGGCTGCATATAAATCAAAAAGGGGTATTCAGCTCGTCCGCACGGGTTTATGACGAAGCGGGCTGGTCCGGATTGGTGAATTTGGCCGAAGCGCGTGTCCGGGAGATAGCCGAAAAGCTGACTGACGGGCGGATAGCCGTAGCTCCGGCCCGCTGGGGTAAAGCGTATGAACATAAAGCCTGTACCCCATTGTCCTTATACGGCGGTATGCCGCTTTGATTTGACTGCCGAGGACGGCAATAGATGGAATTTTGCAACGGCTAAAAAAGATGATGAAATTATGAAAGAGTTGGGAGGAGAAGAAAGTGACATGGACAAATCCGCAGAGTGAAGCCATAAAAAGCAGAAATCAAAACCTTCTCCTTGCTGCCGCGGCCGGTTCCGGTAAGACTGCGGTCTTGGTAGAACGCATTATTCAACGACTTTCAGAGAGCGGGCAGCCTCTTGATATTACGGAAATTCTGGTTGTTACCTTTACAAAGGCTGCTGCCGGTGAGATGCGCGAGCGCATAGGGGCGGCGTTGACGAAAAAGTTGGAAGAAGACGATGGGGCTCTTGCCGATGAAGTGAGGACGCATGTCGAGCAGCAGTTGGCCCTTTTGCCGGCGGCGAGCATTTCTACGTTCCATGCATTTTGCCAGCATGTTTTGCGTACCTATTTTTATACTATTGACCTGGATCCGCGGTTTACCGTTGCCAGGACGGAAGAATTGGAGATTTTGAGACAGACCGTGCTGGAAGACTTGTTTCTTGCCTGGTATGAAGATAAAGAAAAGGCGGCCGTCATCACCCGTCTCACCGACATATTCGGTAATGACAGAGGCGATGACAGACTCATGGATCTTATTGTACAGATATATGACTACAGCCGCAGCCGTCTTGGCCGACGGAATGGTTGCATCAGGCGACGACACAGTATGATTTGCCTGAAACGGCGGAGCTTGACGCTTTGCCTTGGGGAAAGCCGATAGTTACGGCCGTTAAGGCACGTCTGTCGCGATGTGTATCCTTATATGATGAAATAATGACGGAGGTAGTCAAGACGGCTGATACGGCGGTGTATAGGGAGTTTTTCGAGGCGGAAAGAAATCTGTTCCGAGCCGGTGCGGGCACCGATCCATGAGTCCGGGTTACGTCTTCTGTTGAGCGATTTAAAATTTAAGCGACTTCCGTCGTCAAAAAATTTTGATACGGCGGCCAAAGAGATTTGGGAGAGTGTCAGGGGACGGCGTGATAAAGCCAAAAAGATTTTTTCGGCTGTAAACAATGAATATTTTTCCGTATCTCCGTCCGCCTGGCTGAGCGGGATCCGGGAAGCCGCTCCCGTAATGAAGGCATTGGTCGATTTGGCGGAAGCTTTTTATGGCTTATAATGAGGCTAAAAAAGAAAAAAACTGGCTCGACTTCGGCGATTTGGAGCATCTTTGCCTGCGTGTCCTTACTGCACCGCGTTCCGAAGGAGAGGCGGTCGGTCCGTCACCGGCGGCACGGGAATTACAAAAGACATATAAGGAAATCCTTATTGATGAATATCAGGATACCAATGGGGTACAGGAGCTGATTATCGACCTTATTTCCAACGGATGTAATAAATTTATGGTCGGCGACATAAAACAAAGCATATATCGTTTTCGCTTGGCCGATCCGACCTTGTTCTTGGAAAAATATAAAACTTACAGCAGCCATGCCGGTGCCGCCGACCGCCGTATTGATTTGGCAACGAATTTTCGCAGTACACCGGCCGTCATTACGGCAACGAATGAAGTCTTTGCGTATGCCATGACGGAAAGTGCTGCCGGCATGTCATATGGAGACAACGAAAAACTTTACCTCGGCCGCGCGGATGAAGAAGCGGGGAGTGTGGAACTGCATTTGATCGATAATGCGGCGGCTGACGGTGAAGAAGAGGATGACGCGGTCGAACTGGATAATTTTGAACGACAGGCGCATGTTATTGCCGACCGTATCAGCGAATTAACGGCGGAAGTACCTGGACTTCACTACAGGGACATAGTCATTCTCTTGCGGGCGGCTTCGCAGAAAGCGGATGTATTGTTGCGGGTTTTGCGGACTGCCGGCATACCCGCCTTTGCGGAAGAAAAGGGCGGCTATTTCGATGTCATGGAAGTACAATTGATAACGGCCCTTTTGGCATGTATCGATAACCCCTGTCAGGATATTCCTTTAGCAGCCGTATTGCGTTCACCTATGGTCGGGCTTGATGAAGCGGCATTGGCTGAAATCCGCCTTACCTGCGACGGGTGGCTGTGGGATTGTTTACCTGCATATACAAAGGCGTCTGTGCCCGATACGCATGCCGACAAGATAACCCGTTTTCTTAAGCAAATGGATGCATGGCGTACATACAGCCGCCGCGCAGGTGTTGCCGATTTATTACAGCGCATATATGATGATACGGCTTATCTTGATTATGTCGGCGCTATGAAAAACGGGCCTGCGCGTCAAGCTAATCTGGAAGCTTTGTATGAACGTGCCAGGCAGTATGAAGAAGCCGGCTTTCGAGGGCTTTTCCGCTTTCTTAAATTTATTGAGAAAATGAAGAAAAGCGGCGTTGACTTGGCGCCGGCCCAACTTCTCGGCGAAGGTGAGAATGTCGTGCGTATTATGACAATTCACAAGAGCAAAGGGCTTGAGTTCCCCGTTGTCTTTCTGGCAAATACGGAAAAGAAGTTCAATAAAAAAGACATGCAGGCACCGGTGCTCTTCCATAAGGATTTAGGCATAGGTATTAAGAGCTTTGATCCTAAATGGCGTATTACGTGGCCGACTCTTATTTATAACGGTATTAAAGAGCAGACTCTGCAGGAGAACCGGGCGGAAGAAGAGCGGCTTCTCTATGTCGCCATGACACGCGCTAAGAGCAGGCTCGTCGTAGTCGGCTCCATGAAGCGGAAACGCGGCGGTACTGTTAAATCGGTCGCCGATTTTCTTGCTCCCTGGCGCCATACCCCCCGGCCTGAAACAGGGGATTCCTATTTGGATTGGATCATGCCGCCGGTGCTTGCCCAGGCGGGCTCACTGATGTTGGATACACGGATCCCGACTGAAAAAACAGAATTTCTGCAGCTCGGAATCTGGAATGTAGCCTTACGGTCGGTCGTGACAGATAAAGACGTTTCCTCCGTAATAACGGAAGCTGACCGGCGATTATTTGCCGTGCAGGCCGGCATTCCGACGGGTACGCCGATACCCGGCTGGCTTGACAGGATTCTTTCCTGGCAATATGCTTATAAAGCGGCTACCCGGACAACGGCGAAACTGTCCGTATCGGAAATTAAACGTCGACTTTATGAGGATGAAACGGCGGCTGCGGAGAGTAAGCGGCTTATTCAGGAAACAGGAGACGGTGACGATCCTTTTGCATATACTCCGGCATGGCTTGCCGAAACGGGGCAGGTCCGGAGCGATATCTTTGCCGGCACTGTTTACCATAAGGCGTTACAATATTTGGATGTCCATGCGGCGGAGGTTGGACGGCAGGTAACCCGCTGGCTGAGTGACGGCATATTTACGGATGAAGAAAAGGAGGTTCTTAATATTGCGGACTTAACGGCTTTCAGTAAATCCGAGCTGGCCGGGAGGATTGCCGCTTCTGCGGAAGTATATCGTGAATATCCTTTTTCGGTTCTTCTTGACAGTGAAATTGCGATGCCTGCGACTAAAGGTGAAAAAATCCTTGTTCAAGGGGTTATAGACTGTCTTTTTAAAGAAGACGGTAAGTGGGTTATTGTCGATTATAAAACGGATCGCCTTGAAGAGGAAGCCGCTTTTCGCAAAAGGTATACGGTCCAGCTGTCTCTTTATAAGAGAGCGGTAGAACAGATCAGCGGTATTGAGGTTAAAGAAGCCCTTATTTACAGTTCCCGTTTATACAAAACGATTAGTATATAAAAGGAGTACTATATGAGTATGTTTGATATTATCGGTCCGGTTATGATCGGGCCGTCCAGTTCTCATACTGCAGGAGCCGCCCGGATCGGCCTTATGGCGCGCCATATTTTCCATGAAGAGCCGGTTGAGGCGAGAATCACGGTATACGGGTCTTTTGCCAAAACCTATCGCGGGCACGGCACGGACCGGGCCCTTGCCGCCGGTATTCTCGGTATCGCAGCGGATGATGTCCGCTTGCGCCGCGCTTTTGAGATCGCGGCGGAACGACATGTAAAAATTACTGTTATGCCTTCACAAAAGGATGTCAACCATCCCAATACGGCCCGTATCCGTCTCATAGGCAGGACGGGTAAGGAATTGGAAATCCTCGGCGTTTCTCTTGGCGGCGGCAAGATTGAAATTCGTGAAATTAACGGCTTTGAGGCGATTCTTACGGGGGAAGAGCCTACGCTTATGACATTTCATCACGATAAACCGGGGATCATTTCTAAAGTTACCACCCTGTTGGCAGCTGAAGGAATCAATGTTTCCACAATGCGTGTCTTTCGCAGCGGTAAATATGAAAACGCTGTTATGATCGTCGGAACGGACGGCGTTGTGCCTGAAGATACGGTAGCGGAAATGAAGAATATTGACGGCATTAATACTGTTATTACGATATTGCCCTTATAGGAGACATGTATGTATCACTATGAATATAAAACGTTACATGATTTAGCAACCCTTGCCGACAGGTACGGGATTTCTCTTTCTGAAGCGGCATTGCGACACGAAATGGAAACAACTGAAACAGATGAGAAGGCCGTGCGTGCAACGATGGCGGAACGATTGGCCGTTTTTCATGAATCTATCCAATTCGGTTTAAAAAATTCGGAAAAATCGGTAAGCGGTCTTGTCGGCGGCGACGCGGCGAAACTTTCCGATAAGGGACCGCTGCTGCTCGGCTCTCTTGCCCATAAGGCGGCTACCTATGCTATAGCCGTCAATGAGGCGAATGCGAAGATGTTTAAAATCGTCGCTTGTCCGACGGCGGGTTCCTGCGGAATCCTGCCTGCCGCCGTACTTGCGGCGGCGGAAGTTCTGGGTAAGTGCGATGCCGATTGTATCGGGCCGCTTTATACGGCCGCCGCTGTCGGGTCGGTAGTTGCCAGAAATGCTTCGGTAGCCGGCGCTGTCGGCGGTTGCCAGGCTGAATGCGGTTCG
>NZ_JH417615.1:14449-21078 GCF_000239275.1 Megasphaera geminata F0357
GCTGCCGTGACGGAATTGGCAGGCGGCACGAACGATGAAGTGTTACAGGCATTCGCCCTGGCTATGAAGAATATTCTTGGGCTTGCCTGCGATCCTGTAGCGGGCTTGGTGGAGGTTCCTTGTGTGAAACGCAACGGTATCTTTTCAGTCATTGCCATAACGGCTGCAGAAATGGCTTTGGCCGGAGTGAAAAGTGTTATTCCGCCGGATGAAGTCATTGAGGCGTTGGATGAAATCGGCCGTATTATGCCGGTCTCTTTGAAAGAGACTGCAGAAGGCGGCTTGGCAAAAACTAGGACGGGTATGGAAATTACGCGTCGTCTTACGGCAGAAGCGCACTGATGTATTTTTGAAATAAAAGGCTCCTTTCCGTATTTCATATAAAGCCCCCTTCACTGAACTTTTGTTCAGTAAAGGGGGCATATCATTTTTCGGGAAAGGAGTTTTTATCAGTTAGCGGTTTTTGTTATTCTGACGTGTCGATTTGTGACTGCCGTTATCGACTTGGGAGGAATTTCGTCCGCTTCAAAAACGGGCAGGCCTTCCAGGCGGCGATAAATGGAACGGCATAGACCGGCCGGAAGAGGTTTCACTGCGGCGACAGGAATATATTCACGGAGTAATTCGCTTTCTAATCGACTTAATTCGACACATCTTGTTTTCATAAGGCAGTCCCTCGCAATTCCGTCAATAAACCACTATATATTGCTTTTTATATGTGTACATTCTACTATAAATCGCCTATTTTGACAAGAGATGCAGGTTACTATACTATATATCCAAATATTTGCTCCTGAAAATAAGAAAAGGAAACGAAAGCACGAATAGTGCGGGCTTCGTTTCCTTATAGGTGTTTCAGCGTATGATCCCGATTTGGCAAGCTTCCATAGCCGCCAGGGCACGTTCGTGGCTTTCCGGCGTTACGCCGGCACAACAGGTGCTGCGCCGACGACGATGTTCTTTTCCGGATACCATGATTTTAAAAGAAAGGCATTTGTAATAACGCAGATATCCGTACATAACCCCATCAACGTGATGACCTCATAGTCTTTCACTGCGGCGACTAAATCGGGACAGCCGAAAGAAGGTTTCTCGTATATATCGGCTGTCATCGTATAGGGCAAGAGGGTAGGGCAAATATTCCAACCGCGGCTGTCTTTAAGACAATGGGGGACAGGTAATTTCTTTCCTTCCTGAGTTTTTAAATAGTCCGGGTCATGTGTATCCTGGGTGAAGATCAAGTCCGTATCCCGCTTTTCCGCTCGGCGCAGCACCTGTATTTTAGCCTCTATACGCTTTGGGATTTCCCGTGCCTGTGCGGTGCCGAGAGGCCCTGTGATAAAGTCGTTTTGCATATCGATAATGACATAAACTTCGCGCATTTTAATCGCCTCTGGTTATTTTTGTAAACTCGCTATATAAGAAGAAATGTCACTGCTTTGCATGAGTCCTGACATTAAGGCGATGCCTTTAACGGGTATATTTTTCAGTGCCTCTACCGTGCCGGGATTGACCCCCCCTAAGGCAAAAACCGGGATAGAGACGGCCTTACAGATTTCCGTCACTGCGGATACTCCGATAGGTCGGAATTTCGACTTTGACGGTGTCGGGAAGACATGACCGGCGATAACATACGTAGCGCCCAATTTCTCCGCCTGATGGGCCTCTTCCGGTGTATGTACGGAAACGCCTAAGGTCGTCATATAATAACTTATGGAGGTATGCGTTTTTAAATAATCGAGAGAACATTGAAAACGGGGGATATGCAACCGAACGGCGACACGCCCGAAGTTATGTAAAACACATTCCTTACCATGATAATTGCACAACTGTAATGCCTTTCTTTTAAAATCAATATATTCATCTTCGCTCAAGTCTTTCTCGCGGAGGACCAGAGACTCTACCGGGGAAGCTACTATTTGCTCCAATTGATCCCAATAATCCCTGTGTACCAGGTGCCTGTTCGTGATGGCAATAACTTTTCGCATCATTTTCTCCTTACGACTCTGTAATTATAGTAAGCGGGCTAAATAATACCGATTAGGAATAATATGCATATATTATTACTATACCGTAATGTAAACATAGAGTCAATGAAACGATGCTTTATAGATATATAGAATAGTAAATACTCACTTTACCTGAAGAGATATACATGCAGACTGTTTTGTTAAAAACGGTTATAATCGTTCCGCCAACAATTCGACTGCCAGATTCGCCTCGTGGGCAGCGCAAAGCGCCACACGGGGAGCCATTAGCCCCTGGCCGGGTTTTGCGGCGCTCGTTGCGTCGCCGCAAAGATAGAAATGATCGTTAATTTTGCGCGTCGTAATAGCGTTACTGCGTCCGTACCCGGCCATACCGGATGCGGCAATAATTACAGTTTCAGGCAGCTCTTCCAATACGGTGTTGACGAGCATTGCCTTGGCACGGAGATCGTCAAAGGCTTCGATGACGATGTTACAATCTCGGAGCAGGGCCCCCGCGTTTTTCCCGGTAAGGCGGACGGTTTCGGCATATACGGTGACGTACGGATTGATCCGCCTTAACTGTTCGGCCAGCGCTTCCGTTTTTAAGCGTCCCAGATCCTCAATAAAGTAGGATTGACGATTGAGATTACTGATGTCGACAGTGTCAAAATCAAAAAGGCGTAATGTGCCGTTCCCGCACCGGCAAAGCTGGACGGCAATATTAGAACCCAATCCGCCGAGGCCGCTTATGGCGACGACCGCCTGATTCAGTTTTGCCTGAACTCCCGGAGTGTGTCGGGCATAGAGCATTTGTGCCCATTCATCACGGTGAGGACAGGTATTTTTGGGGATGATAAAAACTTCATCCCCTGCGTTGAGACGTGTAGCGGGAACGGCACTATAGCCGTTAATGATGATATAAGAATGAGCGAGATCGGATTTGGTGCAGAGTTCTCCTGCCGTTACCGCGGTTACAGAACGGTTTCTGCCGTTTAGTTTTATTTTCATAGACGGCCCCTAAACAAATATATAGTCGCTTGTAACAGGCTGCATCCCCGCTTCCTTCACGGCACGGTAAATTTCATCAAAGGAACGGGTATCGGAAATTTCAAACTGCTCATCTCCTTTTTCTTCGCCCGATTCGTCCAGGTGGGCGCCAATGCCTACACAGACGCCGGCAGAAATTTTTGTGGCGGCAATTTTAATAATATTATTGCGGAAACGGGCATTTTCGCGGCTTGACACGGTAATTGTCGCATAAGGGAGAAACAGTCGATACGCACAGATGATCTGGACGAGGCGGCGCTCGTCTACATCTTTCGGATTAATTTTATCGTTGTTGATAATCGGACGTAAGCGGGGACAAGATAAAGAAATTTCAGCGTGAGGGTATTTTTTTTGCAAAAGAGCTGCATGTATTGCCGTTGCGACGGCGTCTTTCTGATAATCGTCCAGGCCGAGAAGGGCTGCGAAACCGACGCCGCGCATGCCTCCGAGGATAGCGCGTTCCTGTGCGTAGAAACGATACGGGAACACGCGCTTATGCCCTTCCAGGTGTAGCGTTTCGTACTTGTCTGAATTGTATGTTTCCTGGAAAACCGTCACATAATCGGCGCCGCATTCATGCAGGAATTTGTATTCATCTACGTTGACCGGATAAATTTCTATACCGACGACGCGAAAGTACTGACGGGCAATCTTTACGGCGCCGCCTATATAGGCGACATCCGACATATGACGGCTTTCACCGGTCAGCATCAATACTTCCTCCATGCCGGTTGAAGCGATGGCGCGGCATTCTTTATGAAGTTCTTCTTCGCTCAGCTTTGCCCGTTTGATCTTGTTATGAGAGTTAAAGCCGCAATAGATACAATAATTTTCACAGTAATTGGCAAAGTAAAGGGGTGTGAATAAAGCAATGTTATTGCCGAAATGGCGGCGGGTCACGGTTTTCGCTTTTTGCGCCATTTCTTCTAAAAAGGGCAGAGCTGCCGTAGAAAGAAGCGACATGAAATCGTGCACGCCAAGATTTTGTTTGCGCATAGCGGTGCGGACATCTTCAGCCGTATACGCATTGTTATCGAAAGAGTCGCGGTAAGAGAGGACTTCTTCAAGCATGGTTGAATCAAGGATATCCATGTCGGGCCAGTAAGTCATGTGATCTGTACGCGCTGTCATGATGCACCTCCTTGAAAATCAAGAAAACCCGTCAGAGGATCGCTGGCAACGGCCTGCTCGTTAATTCTGCCGAGGCCGGAAAGGAAAGCGTTTCGTCCCGCTTCGATAGCCGCTTTGAAGGCGCGTGCCATGAGCGGGATGTCGCCTGCCGTGGCGATAGCCGTGTTGGCCATGACGGCGGCGACGCCGAGCTCCATCGCTTCACAGGCCTGGGACGGTCGGCCGATGCCGGCATCGACGATAACAGGGACGGCGATTTCCTCGACAAGAATCTTGATGAATTCTTTTGTACACAGCCCTTTATTCGTCCCTATAGGCGCGCCTAAGGGCATGACCGCGGCCGCGCCGGCGTCGACAAGACTGCGTGCGGCATAGAGATCGGGATACATATACGGCAATACGATAAAGTCTTCTTTCGCGAGAACTTCCGTAGCTTTTATGGTTTCATTGTTGTCGGGCAGAAGATACTTTGTGTCACTCATGATCTCTATTTTTACGAAATTACCGCAACCGACTTCGCGGGCAAGCCTGGCTATGCGCACCGCCTCGTCGGCATTGCGCGCGCCCGACGTGTTGGGCAGTAATGTCACGCTGTCGGGAATATGTTTCATAATATTATCCTTCGGCCCCGCTTCGGCGCGGCGCAGGGCAAGGGTAATGATTTGCGCGCCGGCTTCCTTTACGGCCGCTTCGATAAGAGAAACGGAATATTTTCCCGAACCTAAGATAAAACGTGAGGAAAACGATTGATTTCCTAAGATGAGGGTATCTTTTGTCATGTGAAAACCTCCTGAATAAAAGACGGCATGGCGGCTTCAGCCGCCGCCGACAAATTGTACTATTTCAACGATATCGCCGTCGCGGAGAAGCGTCGTGTTGTATTCGCTGCTCCTGATGACGACGCCGTTTCGCTCGACTGCAATGCAGGGGCGTTCATACCCGTTTGCGTCGAGATACATGCCTAAGGGCAGTTCATTTTTTTCTATCAGGACGCCGTTAACGGTGATCATGAAAAAACTCCTTTCATAAAAAAATCACACGAAGACATACACCCGCGGTGGTGTACCCCTTCGTGTGACCAACAGCATACGGACTCACTCTATATGGAATTATAATGTATAGTATGATTTTTGGCAATATGCATACCCGGCGCGGACCTGCGGAAAGTACGTACGTGCACGGCATTTTATGTTAAAATAACCATATAGGAGGTTGTTATGGCGGAACTGACTACACAAGAGTGGTTTAAAATAGGAAAAGATTTTTATTTATCCGACGGGGCAATATATCTTTATTCACAAGCTTTCCTAAAAGAAATACGGGCAGTAATGGAGGGGAAAGAGTCCTCCCTTTCGGCGGAACGCACCTTTATCGGGTTGCCTACCGGTGGAGAATGGGGCCGCTATATTGCTGTGGATTTCGGCGGTTCAATGTTGCGTGCCGCCCGCGTGTTTTTGACCGGAAAAGGGTACTATGTCGTTGAACGCAAGGCTGAAATGCCTTTAGCCGTGCCGGGAGAATCTGATCTCACGACTGCCGAGACGACGGCTGAAGAACTTTTTGATGCACTGGCCGATTTAGTAGGGCAGGTGGCTGCAAGGGATAAACATTATGTCCTGGGGCATACCTTTTCCTTTGCTGTTGAGCAGGAGTCGTTGGCTGACGGGAAATTGATTTCATGGGTAAAAGAAATTCATACATCCGGGGTGGAAGGGCATGCTGTAAATGAGTTATTAAAAGAAGCATTGGTGCGAAAGGGATTGTCGAATATCCGGCCCGTGGCCCTCATAAACGATACGACGGCGACTTTATTGACCTCAGCCTATGCGCGGGACGCGTGCCGGGTCGGGCTTATTTGCGGCACCGGTTTTAACATGTGTTTTTATGATGCCGGAAGAAAAGAAATCGTTAATCTGGAAGCCGGTGATTTTTCGCGGCTTACCCGTACGGTCTGGGATCATGCCGTTGATGAAAAAACACAGCATCCGGGCCGGCATGTTCTTGAAAAAATGGTGGCAGGTGCCTACTTGTCACGGATTTACGGTGAAGTCGTAAAGGCATATTTTAAGACGGATTCCCTGCCGTATATAACGACGGGACAGATGAGCCGGCTTTTTCTGATACCTTCCGTAAAGGACATGCGCATGCACATGGCTGTTTTATGGAGCCGCATTATGACGCTTGCAGACGCTAAAGCCCTGAGTAATCTGGGCGCCTCCGTTTTTGTTCGCGCGGCGCAGCTTATGGGCGGTGCTGTTGCAGCGGTCATAAGATACCTGCACGGTGAAAGGCCGACGGAAGAGCAGATTGTTGCTATTGACGGCAGCGTTTGCACCGGGGTGCAAGGTTGTATTCCGGTTATGACGGAAGCTATTGATGTATGTCTGCGTGATGTTGACGATTCTCGAGACGGCGTGTTACAAACGGTGGTCACACCGGATTGCACGACCGACGGGTCGCTTGTCGGAGCGGCGGTCGCCG
>NZ_JH417615.1:21280-29289 GCF_000239275.1 Megasphaera geminata F0357
GCGGCGGTCGCCGCCGCTATGGCCTTGGAAAACGAGGCATAGCCGGCTTTCTGCCGAGATCGGTGAGCATTTGGGTGTCGACATGTGTTTTATTACCGGCTGTTGTTAAATACCCGCCGATCATAAGCCCGTCCGCACCGGCTGTGAGAGCATATGCCTGCATGGAACGGAGATTGACTTCCCTGCCGCCGGCAGTGCGAATTTGCGCATGCGGTAATATGAAGCGGAAGACTGCGAAAATGCGCAGAATTTCCCAAGGTGAAGGAGGGACGGCTTTTTCGAGAGGTGTACCTTTGACGGGGTTGAGAATATTGATGGGAATAGAATCAATGCCCATGTTTTTGAGGACGAAGGCCATTTCCAGTCGCTGCTCAAGCGATTCGCCAAGGCCGAAAATGCCGCCGCAACAGGGGCGCAAACCTGCTTTTTGGACCGTTTTGACCATAGCTTCTTTGTCGGCAAAGGTATGAGTGCTGCAAATATTCTTGAAATAAGACGGCGCCGTTTCGATATTACTGTGATACCGCGTGATGCCGGCTTTTTTTAAGGCGAGCAGCTGGTTTTCGGAAATAAAACCCAGGGAACAGCAAACTTCAATGCCTATAGTATTACGGATAACGGGGACGGCCTGCAAGATCGTATTGAAATCGGTACCTTCCTCAACGGCCCGGCCGCCTGTAACGATGGAAAAGCGAGTAGCTCCTGCGGCTTTCGCTTTTTTTGCGGCTTCAATCATTTTATCCGTGTCTATGAGGGGATATGCTTTTATGCCTGTATTGTAATGACAGGATTGGGCGCAGAAGCGGCAATCTTCGGGACATCGGCCTGAACGACCGCCGACGATGGCACAGCAGTCGACATCATTGCCGCGGAAAAAACGGCGGATTTTATCGGCCATAGCCAATAATAAAGGCGTATCTTCATCGTTGAAAGTAAGCAGCTCTTCCGCTTCGTCGCGCGTAATTTCACCGCCGTTTATAACCCGGTTCGTGTATGCTGTCAATTGTGAAATATCCATAGAAAGTCTCCTGTAAAATTTTTATTCGTGACATCAGTATAGAATAAAGAAAAAATAAGGTCAACAATTATATTCACAAAATAAGGTTTACAATATCTGCGGCTATTGATTCTTACAGCGTGATACCCTTTTCACAGAGAACCTTTTTCGGTACAATATACGTATAATTGTATAAAGGAAGTTCGCCTATGCTGCAAATTGATAAATTGTCGCCGAAACCGTATTATATACAAATATATGATTACTTTAAGCATGAGATTGA
The DNA here is from genome assembly GCF_000239275.1 of Megasphaera geminata F0357. Lineage (GTDB taxonomy): Bacteria > Bacillota > Negativicutes > Veillonellales > Megasphaeraceae > Megasphaera > Megasphaera geminata. The sequence goes on from NZ_JH417615.1 coordinate 22,561, forward strand.
AAGCGGTCGTATGCGTGCGGGCACGAAGCTGCCGTCCATGCGCTCGTTGGCGCGATATACCGGCATAAGCAAGCTGACGGTGGAAAAAGCTTATTTTCAATTAGCTAATGAGGGGTATATTGTCGGCCATCGCAAAGCGCGCTTCGAGGCTGCCGCGCTTAGCGTAAATAAACGGGAACGGGCGGTCGGACAATACATAAAAGCTGAATCGGGGCAACCGCCGTGGAAATATGATTTTGCCAGCGGAGATGTCGATTTGGAAGGGTTCCCTCTTATCTTATGGCGGCGTTATATGCATCGCGTTCTTTCCGACCCGGCAATTCTCTTGGCCGGGCAGGATGAACAGGGAGCTCCGGCTCTGCGCGAGGCGTTGAGCGGGTACATGTATGAAACGCGGGGCGTTCACGCGGCGGCCGATAATATTATTATCGGCAACGGTGTGACCCCGTTGCTGCGCATTCTCGGATATATCCTGCGCAATAAGCACAGCCGTATTGCCGTCGAAGAACCGGGGTTCCGCCTGGGCCGTGAGGTTTTCCGTTCCGGCGGCTATGAAATTGTTCCGCTTCCGTTACGGGATGACGGACTCGATGTGGACGCATTGGCACAGGCGGATACGGGGTTGGTTTATGTAACGCCGTCTCATCAGTTTCCTACCGGTAAGGTTATGCCCGTCGGACAGCGATATAAACTTCTTGATTGGGCCGTACAGGAAGACGGCCTTATTATTGAAGATGATTATGACAGCGAACTTCGCTATGAAGGCCGGCCGATTCCGGCACTGCAGGGACTGGACAGGTCGGATCGCGTGATCTATTTGGGTGCGCTGTCCAAGGTCTTGCCTTTTTTTGTCCGTATCAGTTATCTGGTTCTGCCCGATCCCCTTATGGATATGTATCGGCGCGAGCGTTCCCTTTTCCGACAGAGCGCGTCTGTTCCGGAACAATGCGTTTTGGCAGAATATATCCGCAGCGGCGAAATGCGTAAACAAATCAGGCGGCTGCGACGCCTCTATCAGGAAAAAGGAAGGAAGACGGAATATCTTTTGCAGGCGTATTTCGGCACTGCCGTTGAAGTGAGCCGTGTTGTTTCGGGCGTTCATTGTCAAATTGCTTTCGCATCGCCTTTAAGCGAGACCGAGCTGACGGAAGCCGCCAAGAGAGAAGGCTGTCTGGTGCTGCCGATGGAAAGCTTTTATGAAAAGCACATCGATAACGGTGTGCGCCGTTTTCTCTTATCCTTTGCGAGAATCCGGACGGACATGTTGGAAGAAGCCGTAGCGGCCTTACATCGGGCTTGGACGGCGGGAGGAGTGCGTAATAATGGCTAAAACGCTACGCTTTATTCATTGTGCGGATTTGCATTTGGGCAGTCCGTTTCAGGGGCTGGCGCCGCTGGAAGAAAGGTGGGGGCGCATTGTCGGTAATGCGCCGCTCAAAGCGTTTCAAAAAGTTGTGCAGCTGGCTATTGATAAACGGGTACATGCCCTGCTTATTGCCGGTGATATTTATGACAGCGCTACGCACAACTTGACGGCGCAGCTTGATTTTGTGCGCCTTCTTCATAAGTTGGCATTTCATGAAATTCCCGTATATATTGCTCTGGGCAATCACGATCCGATGACATCGTGGCGTGCTGAGATCCCGTTCCCGGCGAATGTTCATGTTTTTGCGACGGATAAGGCGGAACGGCTGCCGCTTATTGTAGACGGTGAGGAAGCGGCGGCTTTGTACGGGCAAAGTTATGAACATCGTGAATTTCGTGAAAACGCGGCATGGAATTTCCGACGTCGCGAGGAAGACCGGTATGCTATCGGACTTTTGCACACTCAGGTCGGCGGGAACGATTCCGCCTATGCACCGTGTACGCTGAATGATCTGAAGGAAAGCGGTATGGATTATTGGGCCTTGGGGCACGTTCATACGCGGCGGATCCTTGCGGAATCGCCGTATATTGTCTATCCCGGCAATACACAGGGGCTTGACAGTACGGAAACGGGACCGCGCGGTTGTTATTATGTAGAAGTCGGACCGTACGGCTCTGTCGAAATGCGCTTTATCGATACGAGTGTGGCCCGTTGGGAAACGGCGGATATATCCGTCGACGCGATTGATTCCGTTTCGGCATTGCGTGAATCGGTACGCATAGAGAAAGAAAAAATTCGTCGTGAAGCGGGTAAGCCCGTTTTTCTGACCGTGAATTTTACCGGTGCCGGCAGTATGTACAGAGTCATCAATAATCCCGAATCCGTACAATATTGGATTAACAGCTGGCAAGAAGATGAAGAAGGAAAATATGCCTTTGTCATGGTCGTCGGCATTCGTAACGGCGCCCGGCCGAAAATCAATTTGGCCGAACGGAGCAAGTTGCCGGATACGGTCGGCGATTATTTAAATATATCCGATCAGATTGAATCGCAGGGGCAGGTTGAAAAATTAGAGCTTTTACGCCGGATACTCACGGAGCGGCCCGAATTTGAACGGCTCGGCGCTTATGGCCGCGCTGTCTCGGATGAACGGCTTTTAGCGGCGTTTGAACGGGCAAAATGGCTGGGCATGCAACAGCTTCTGGAAGATAACAGAGGACAGGGATCATGAAGATTATACAAATGAATTTAGATGATTTCGGCATCTATCATAACGTCATGTGGAATCCTCCCGAACGGGGACTTATTGTCATGCACGGTCGTAATGAAAGCGGCAAGACGACACTCATGAAATACGTGCGTTCCATGTTTTTCGGGTATCTCCGCGGTGAGTGGAAAGGCTATTTCGGGCATATGGATATACGCCGCTAAAACGGCAGGGAATACAGGATCTACAGAAATGAAAAGGAATCGTATATTACGGACGGCGATATGGTCATTCATGAAGAACCGGCGGCGCTTTGGTGGCATGATCTGGAGCGGACGACATACGATAAAATATTTGCTATGGGCCTGGAGGATTTGCAGGGGTTTAAAATCCTTTCGAATGAAGCTGTACGCAGCCATTTTTTCAGTATTGAAAACGGTGTGCGCATGGGAGTGACGAGCCGCGATTTGCAGCGGCGGATGAGTGAGCTTCTCGTCGCTTCGCCGCAGGGGAAGAAACCGATTAATGTACTGTTGGCGGAGCAGCGCGACTTTGATCAGCAGATCAAGCGCCTGGCTTATGATGAAGAAGAGTTTGCATCCCGTACAGAAAGAAGAAAGCAGGACATATGAAGAAGAACGAAAAGTACGTCTTGAAATAGACGAATTAAAGTTACAGCTTGAGCGTGTGGCTATGCCTATTGCCGCATGGGATGTATACCGCCGCGGACGTGAAGCGTGGACCCGTATGCAGGAACTTGCCGATGTGGCGCAGTTTCCGGCGGAAGGGGCGCAGCGCTTTGCGGAATTGGAGGATAAAATTGCAGGGTATGATGAACAGATTAAAGACATAAAGAAACACAATCATAATAAACGTGCTTTTCGTGAGGATTGGAAACGGTGGTTAGCTGCATCGGCACAGATTGAAAGTCTTTATGCGGATGTTCCTCAATGGCGTCAGGATAGGGCAAAGCTCATTGAGAATGAAGATCTTCATACAAAATGTCGATTTGAATGCAATAAGGCCGTGCAGGCGCTGCATGAATGGACAGACGGCCGGATTCCCGAACAGGTCAAATGGGAAAAAGGGCTGACCATTGCCATGAATTTGGAACAGCAAAATCGGGGCAAAGAAAAATGGCAGGCCGCCAGACCCAAGCTTCCGGACGGCATGACAACGCATACTGCCGATGAACCGGTACGGACGAAAACGGAATGGCAGGATTTGGGGAAAGGTGTGGCGGCCATACAGGAAACGCTGGCGGAGCGGAAGAAGGTAACGGAACTTCTCAATTGGATTGCGTCCGAACCGATGCCGTCCGTTAACGGCTTAACTGCCGGGATATCCTTTGCTTTTCTTATCGGGGCGGCATGTTTTTACGGAGCTTTTGCATACGCGATATCTTTTCTGTACGGGTTGGGAGCACTTGCCTTCGCAACTGCTGCCGCACTGGCCTATAAACGACAACGGACGGTGACGCGCAGACCCGAACGGATGACGGAACTCAAAAGTGAACTTTGTACTCTCAACGGTAAATTATCCTCCAATTCCGAAGAATACGGCCTTTCTTTAAGCGGGACCGACGATGATGTGACGTGGCGTGCCGGCCTTGACAGGCTGCGCAAAGAATATCTTGACTGGCAGACTCGTTCGACGCGGGAATCGTGGGAACGGGGGCAGCAGGATATGTACCGTTCCATGTATGACAAATGGAGTAAAGAAGGCGCCGCATGGGCGGACCGTATCGGTAAAATCCGCGATGACTGGCAAAAATGGCAGCACGAATCCGGATTTATTCGACTGCAGGCAAGCCGCCTTGCCGAAGCAAAAACTCTTTGGGAAAGATGGTGCAGGCTGAAGGACGAGGAGCGTACATGGGAAACGGAACGAGCCGTATTGGAACAACGGATAAACCGTATTGCCGACAGGGGAGAACAGCTTTTTCACGAGCTTTCTGTAAAGCAGTCGGTCACGCCTGAAGCGATGGAAGACATTTATAAGGAGTGGCATCAAATTCGTTTGCAGGCGGAAGTTGCCAAAGAACAGGACCGGCAGCGTAAAGAAGGGCAAGAACGCATTGCCGCGCTGGAAAGGGAAAAGCGGATTCGGGTGAACCTGCAAAAAGAATTGCTTGCGGCGGCGAATTGTCATACTGTAGGTGAATTTCGTACAAAAGTTTTACAGTATAAACAGTTTAATCAATACAAGGAAGTATACGATCAATCGGAGGCGCATATCCGCCTTATAGCCAAATCTTCTAAAAATTATAGTGATTTGCAGCGTGAATTGAAGATTCATGACCTCAGCATGTGGCAGGATGAGCAGGCCCGTTATGAACAACGGATTGATGAATGTGAAAAGAAACTTGCCGCTATTGCGGAAAAGAGAGGGACCGTCGTCGAACGGCTCAGTACTATGGCCAAGAGCGATACCTATTCGCGGCTCTTACAGGAAAAACATGCCGCCCCGTGCGGGCATGGACCGGTATGTCGACGATTGGCTGACTGATCTTTACGCGCATCATATGCTCCGTGAAGCCCAAGCTTACTATGAAAAGGTGCGCCAGCCGGTGGTTATCCGCAAAGCCGGCGAATACCTCCGTTTTATGACGGGAGGACGTTATTCTTTGCAGTCAACGTTTGACGGCCGTCAGCTTTTCGCCGTTGACGGCATGCAGCGGCGCATTCCTGAAAAAGAGTGGAGCAGCGGTTTGGGTGATCAAATATATCTGGCCATCCGCATCAGCCTGGCTGTCGCTTTTTCTCATCAAATCGAGTCAATGCCGCTTATTCTTGACGATATTCTGGTTCGGTTCGATGAAGAACGGCAGAAAGAAGCCATTCGCTTCCTTGCCGATCTCGGTAAAGAAGAACAAGTATTTCTTTTCACTTGTTCTGAAGGAACACGTCGTCTGGCCGCTGCCGTGCAGCAGGAACAGGCCGGGGAAACGGATACGATTCATCTCTTTGAAATTTCCAGGGGGACGATCGTCAGTGCTGATTAAAGACAGTAAAAGGCCTTGTCCGGTACTGAGTATCAAGTGACGGACAAGGCCTCCGGTTTAAATCCTTACGGTTTTACAGTTACACCGTATTTTGCATTAAGGCGCTGTATATAAAGCAGAATATAAAGAACCTCCTTGCCGAACGGATTTAAGCTGTAAACGCCGGACGGACCGCGTGTAATCAATTTCCGTTCGACTAGGAATTTTATTTTACGATTTAATTCCGTTTGGCTTATAAAAGGAATATCTATCAAAATTTTAGAAAAGGTAGAGGCCCCGTTATGAATTGCCGAAAGGATTTCCGGCACCCATTTTAAGCGAAGAATGTCATGAATGTATATAAAATCCTTACCGAATTCGGTCATAATCGGCGCCTCCCTTCCATATAGACGATTACTTTTTTATAGTATACCATTTTACTAACCTATTTGTTAGTTGAAAATGAAAATTAATAAATTTAAAATAGATATGAAAAGTGAATATATTCTTTATAACGGATAAGGGGGAGTTTGCAATGAAAAACTTAGACAGTGTAAATCAGTATATTGCTAATTTAGCTATGTTGAATATAAAAACACATAACTTTCACTTCAATATTGTCGGTGCCGGTTTTAAAAATATTCATGAATACTTGGAAAGTATTTATAACACCTATTTTGATTATTACGATGCCGTGGCGGAACTGGTTAAAATGCAGGGACAGATGCCGACCGTATCTGTCGCGGATTATCTTAAAATAACAGCGATAAAGGAAGTGCCGGCTAAAGAGTATCCTATTGCCGAAGCGTTGGAAGAGGTGCGTAAAGATATGGAAATTATGCGGGATGCAGCTGTCGCTATCCGCAAAAGTGCCGATGAAGAAGACAATTTCCTTTTAGCGAATATGATGGAAGACCATCTTGCTTATTATGCAAAGCAGCTTTGGTTTATTAAGGCTACGCTGGCAAAATAACAGGCACTTCTAATTTTATACTGCTTCAATAAACAGAAAGAGGGACTCCCGCGGGAGTCCCTCTTTCTGTTTATTATGAACTTTTGGTATTTTCGGACTCGCTCTTCCCGTGCGCCCTTTCACGCCGTTACTTGTTCTTTTTGAGGGATCCTTTGTATTTATGGCCCTTTCTGTCTGTTTTTACACGGAAATAAATTGTG
>NZ_JH417615.1:29488-73986 GCF_000239275.1 Megasphaera geminata F0357
CTTTCTGTCTGTTTTTACACGGAAATAATTGTGCTTAATCGCCGTGTTTTTATCATCCGTCGTCGTGTAGACGTCAAAGAGGTCGAGCGATTCGATAAAAGGAACGAATTTCTTATACCCGAAATTACGTACATCAAAGTCGGAAAACTGCTTATTCAGGAGATTGCCGAGAGTGCCGGAGAAAATCCAGCCGTCTTCATCGGAGTTTTCTTCCGTCAGCTTGACAAGAGCCAGCTTAATGGTAGACAAGTCTTTGCCGAGAGTTTTGTCGAGGGCAAGATAATCGTCCGTAAACGGGACATTGATGCGGGAACCTTTGTCTTTTTCAAGCGGTGTGGCCGTATCGTCGGTTATATGATTCGGTTCATTTTCCGCTTCTTCGAAGAGAACATCCAGGTAAAGGAATTTGTTGCATGCGGAAATGAAAGACCGAGGCGTTTTGCTTTCGCCCATACCGAGAACATACTTCTGAGATTCCCGCAGGCGTGACGCAAGACGTGTGAAGTCACTGTCCGACGAAACGATACAGAAAGCGTCCAGGGCGCTTTGGTAGAGGAGATCCATCGTGTCGATGATGAGTGCCGAATCGGATGAATTCTTGCGAATCGTATTGCTGTATTGTTGGATTGGCTGAATGGCGTTATCGAGGATGATGTTTTTCCACGAAGCCATCTGCGGCGTCGTCCAGTTGCCGTAAATCCGCTTATAGACGACATTGCCGAGATTATTGGCTTCCGAGAGGATTACGTCAATGTATTTGTTTGAAATATTTTCGGCGTCAATAAGGACGGCCAGTTTCATTTCCTGATTCATTATCGTTGCAGTCTCCCTTATACGGATTAGATAAGTTTTTTCAGATCGTTTGTAACCGCTGACGGATTTTGTGCCGGAGAAAGATCCATAATCGGCTGCTGCCCTACATAAAGAAGGTTATCATTGCCGATGTAAACGTCGCCCGCTGTCGGCTTTCTGCCGTTGTGATAGACGGCCGAAAGATTGCCTGCAATAAGGTAAGCCCGTTCTTTGCCGCTCATGGAAGACATGTCTTCCGGCTGATACCAGTCTTTGCCGTGCAGAGAGATCATGCCTGTTTGGGCATTGATCTTGACAACATTATTGCTCCATTTGGTAATATCTTCGCTATATTTATCACGGCGGGAAATGTTTGTCGGGTGATCGTTAAAAAGTTCGTTGATACCGCCCGTTGTTTTACCCGGATTTCTGTCAAGAACGCGCTGCCATACGGCTGCACCGGCACCGACATTATAGCCCGCGTTGACGGCATAACCGAAAGCCAGTGCATCGGCTTCCCTCTCCATGGGTTTTGTGATCAGTTTGGCCGTGCCTACTTGAGATAAAATGCCCGTAATAAGCTGTGTTGTCCGGTCGCCGCCAACCGCCGCTCCGGCCAGGATGAGAGGCATTTGTTTGCGGATACCCTGTATGGGGTGGCCTTTTTGGCCGTGCCCCATTTCATGCGCCAGAATGAAGGCTATTTCATTTTCATTGTAATTGAGCGGTTCAAAGGCGCCGATATTGATGCTCAGATTATGGCCGATTGTACAGAATGCATTGAAGCTGGTATCATTATTGACGAAATAGTTGTACGGTTTTTTTACAATAGAAGAATCCGTTTGCGCAATGGAAGCGGATAAGCGTGTCATGATGCGATCCAGCATGGTATTGGCACGAGGATCGTCATTGACGCCGTACTTCTTTTTCATTTGTTCAAAAAATTCATTTCGGCCGTCGTTATCAAGATATTTAATTTCCTTTTCAAGGGCAATATATTGAATACCCGCACCGGCAAAACTTGTCCAGTCAATAGCTTGCGCTGTCCGGATGACAGGTGCGGCAGGACTGAAGGAAAAAGCGAAAATACCGGCAATGATGCCCGCTTTTAAGGATTGTTTCACGGATTTTCTCATATACAGAAATCCTCCCTGTTTGTATAAAGATAAAAAATAACTGATTTGATTCTTATTATACCACAGAAGGCCGGTACCGTAATAAAAGAACGCAGTTGTTCTCAAGCCGGGTTTCATGACGGCAGACGACGGTTGCAGCGAGTTGGCCGTAAACTGCAGAAACGCCGGTATTGGCATGAAACCTTTTGTAATGCAGTATTGACAGATGACTTAAATGCGAGTAATATGAAAAACATCAATTACATATCGTCCATGAAACCGAAGAAGCGGAAGTAACGGCGAATTCGTGCACTTACAGAGAGCCGGGATGGTGGGATCCGGCAGAACGCAGACCGTCAAATGGGCCGCTGAGGGCGCAGGGAAAGGTTTTGACCGAGTATTTTGCGACGTGATGGCATACGTCAGTTGTCGGGAATATGTTAGTATTCCGTCGAGAGTGGGAGTTATTTCCCGAACCAAGGTGGCACCGCGGAACTGAATCCGTCCTTGACATATTTTGTCATGGACGGATTTTTTACGGAAAGGATGACCGATTATGATGACGCTTGAAGAAATGTATCAATATAAAGATACCTATAATGTCGTGCCCGTCTGCCGCCGCATGTATGCCGATATATGCACACCCGTGGAAGCCCTGCGTATCGTGAGAAATATCAGCTCCCGATGCTGCCTTTTAGAAAGCATGGAAGATTCCGAACGGTGGGGGCGTTATACCTTTCTCGGGTATGACCCGCAGATGGAAATTACGTGCAAAGACGGTGTTGTACGTCTGGCAAACGGTATCGGCGTGACGGTGAAAACCGAGAATCCCGACGTATTTATCCGTCAGATTCTTGAAAAAAACAAAGCTCCCCGATTGGCAGGCATGCCGCCTTTCACCGGCGGCTTGGCAGGCTACTTCTCGTATGATTATATTAAATACAGTGAACCGTCGCTGCAGCTTACGGCAGTTGATGATGAAGGATTTTATGATTTCGACCTCATGGTCTTTGACAAGGTGATCGTCTTTGATAATTTGAAACGGGAAATTATCCTTATTGCCAATGTTTATCTTGAGGCACTTGAAGAAAATTACCGTAAAGCACAACTTGAATTGACAAAGATGCACGATCTCCTCCTGGCGGGAAAAAAAGTGAAGGTGGAGCCGCTTGAGCTGGAAAGCGAATTTACGGCTCTCTTCGATGAAGAAGAGTATTGTGCCATGGTGGAAAAAGGCAAGGAGCATATTCGCGAAGGGGACATTTTCCAGGTTGTCCTTTCCAACCGGCTTTGCGCAAAAGCCCGAGGCAGCCTTTTTGATACATACAGAGTCTTGCGTGCCGTGAATCCGTCGCCGTATATGTTTTACCTGGCCGGGGACGATATGGAAATTACCGGTTCGTCGCCGGAAACCTTAGTTCGACTGGAACGGAATAAACTCTTTACGTATCCGTTGGCGGGCACGAGACCGCGCGGTAAGACCGAGGCGGAAGACGAGGCGTTTGAAGAGGACTTGATCAATAATGAAAAAGAATTGGGCGAACACAATATGCTCGTTGATTTAGGGCGTAATGACCTGGGACGCGTCAGTACTTTCGGTTCTGTTCGCGTCGAGACATATTTACGGATTCTGAAGTTTTCTCATGTCATGCATATCGGTTCCACCGTATCGGGGGAAATAAATCCGCATAAGACGGCTATTGATGCCATTGGTTCCGTTTTACCCGCCGGTACCCTTTCAGGCGCCCCGAAAATCAGGGCTTGTGAGATTATTGATGAACTGGAAAGAAATAAACGGGGTATTTACGGCGGCGCCGTAGGGTATATTGATTTTACGGGCAATATGGATACATGCATCGCCATTCGTCTGGCTTATAAGAAAGGCGGGCACGTATATGTCCGCTCCGGGGCAGGTATTGTTGCGGACAGCGTAGCCAAAGCGGAAGATGAGGAATGTAAGAATAAAGCCAAGGCCGTCGTACAGGCATTGGAAAAGGCGAACGGAGGGATTGACTGATGCTTTTGCTCATTGATAATTATGACAGCTTTTCTTATAATCTCTGCCAATTGCTCGGACAGTTCCAACCGGACATAAAAGTGATCCGTAACGATGACCTGTCCGTTGATGAAATTTATCCATATTGCCCGTAAAAGATTATTATTTCACCCGGTCCCGGTAAACCCGGTGATGCCGGCGTTTGTGAAGATCTGATTAAAGCAGTGGCGGGAGAAATCCCCCTTCTCGGCGTTTGTCTCGGACATCAGGCTGTTTGTGAGGTTTACGGCGGGACCGTGACGTATGCGAAAGCGCTGATGCACGGGAAGACGTCTCGCGCTGAAGTCGTTGGCAGGCATCCTCTTTTTACCGGAATGCCCGATTGTTTTGATGTCGGCCGCTATCATTCGTTGGCGGTGGCGCCGGAAACCTTGCCGAATGAACTGGAAGTGCTGGCTGTGGCCGATGATGGCGAAATAATGGCGGTAGGGCATAAAGAAAAGGCCGTTTACGGCCTGCAGTTTCATCCCGAGTCGATATTGACGCCGAACGGTCCCGATATTATACGGAATTTTTTGCGGATGTGAGTAAACAGACAGGGGGATATATAATGATCAAAGAAGGCACTGTAAAATTAGTCGATCGTATCAATTTGACGCTGACCGAAACGGAAGAAATTATGAATGAAATAATGAGCGGTAAGGCCACTTCCGTAGAAACGGCGTCCTTTCTGACCGCGCTCCAGGCGAAAGGAGCCACAGTGGAAGAAATTACGGCCTGTGCCAAAGTGATGCGGTCACACGCGATGCCGTTGGAAGTAAACGGGGATCTGTTAGAAATTGTCGGCACGGGCGGTGATAAATCGTTTACTTTTAATATTTCGACGACCTCCGCCTTTGTAGCGGCAGCCGCCGGCTGCCGTGTGGCAAAACACGGTAACCGTGCGGCTACCTCGAAAAGCGGTGCAGCCGATGTCCTCGAAGAACTGGGTGCCGATATTCGGCTTGATGCACGGCAGAGTGAGGCTGTACTTAAAAAAACGGGATTTTGCTTCCTCTTTGCGCAGCAGTATCATAAAAGCATGAAATATGTCGCCCCTGTCCGCAAAGAGCTGGCGATTCCTACTGTTTTTAATCTTTTGGGGCCACTCACCAATCCGGCTCACGCGAGTATACAAGTCCTCGGCGTATATAAAGAGGAACTGGTTGAACCGCTGGCCCGCGTACTGCAGGGCCTCGGCGTCAAGCACGGTATGGCCGTCTTCGGTACGGATCAAATGGATGAAATTTCAGCCTCGGCGGCGACGAAAGTCTGTGAATTTGAAGAAGGCGGTTTTAAAACCTATACGATCCGTCCGGAAGATTTCGGGTTACAGTCAGGTACAAAGGAAGAACTTACGGGAGGCACACCGGCGGAAAATGCGGCCGTTACGAGGGGAGTCTTAAACGGTGAGATACGAGGAACTAAACGAAATGCCGTCCTTCTGAACGCCGGCGCCGGTCTTTACGTGGCGGGCAGGGCGAAGTCCCTGCAGGCAGGCGTAACTTTGGCAGGCGAACTTATTGACGACGGCAAGGCGGCGGCTGCATTGAATGCGTATATTGCGGCAACACACGCAGTATAGGAGGAGACGAACATGATACTTGAAGATATAACGGCGAAGGTATACATTCGCTTGGCTGAAGATATGGAAAAAGTATCCTACGAAGAAATTAAAAACAGGGCCGTGGCGATGGAAAAACATAACAAACCGTCTTTTAAGAAGGCCATCCGCCAACGGGATATTTCTTTTATTTGCGAAGTTAAAAAAGGCTCTCCTTCCAGGGGCATTATTGCCGAAGCTTTCCCGTATAAACAAATAGCCTGCGACTATGAAGAGGCCGGGGCCGCAGCTGTTTCGGTTCTGACGGAAAGGGATTTTTTCTTCGGTTCTCTGGAATACTTGAGAGAAATCGCTGCAGCCGTGTCCGTCCCGGTCTTGCGCAAAGACTTTATTGTCGAAGCCTATCAAATTTATGAGGCGAAAGTTGCGGGTGCTGCGGCTGTCCTTTTACTGTGCGCGCTCCTGCCGGACGAAGAGTTGAAAGAGTTTATCGATCTCGCCAAGAGCCTCGGCATGGACGCACTCGTTGAAGCGCACAATGCCGAGGAGATCAGGCGGGCATTGGCTGCAGGCGCGGATATTATCGGTGTAAATAACCGTAATTTGAAAGATTTTTCCGTATCCTTTGAAACAAGTCTAAATCTGAGGAAGAGTGTGCCGTTTAATATCGTTTTTGTTGCGGAAAGCGGCATACATACGGCTGAAGAAATAGAGCGGCTGAGAGAAGCCCGTGTCGACGCGGTTCTGATCGGTGAAAAAATGATGACCAGCAGAAATAAGAAAGCGGCCCTGGCAGAACTTCGAGGCACTGATGAAGGTTAAATTCTGCGGTCTCACCGGACCTGAAGACATAAGCGTTGCCAATGAACTGAAGCCTGATTATGTCGGCTTTGTTTTTGCCGGTAAAAAGAGAAGAGTAACGGATGAGCAGGCAGCCGCGTTGCGCAGTCTTTTATGTCATCACATCCCGGCAGTAGGTGTTTTTGCGGCTGAACCTGTAGAACATATCCTTCAGCTTGTAATAAGCGGGACGATACAAGTTGTGCAGCTTCACGGCCGTGAAGATAAGACATATATAAAGAAGTTGCGAACACAATGTGACGTGCCGCTCATAAAAGCGTTTTCCGTGGCCGATGCGGCGGATATCGAAGCGGCCGAACAATCCGATGCCGATCTGATATTGCTCGACAACGGGGCGGGCGGTACGGGCAGAGTATTTCCCTGGCACTTGCTGCGGCTGATAAAACGGCCCTATATTCTGGCGGGCGGCCTGAACCTTTGTAATGTTAAAAAAGCTATGGCTTACGCCCCTTATGCGTTGGATGTAAGCAGCGGCATTGAATCGAACGGCCGTAAAGATGCGGCCAAGATGAGAGCATTTATGCGCCTTGTGCGTTCACAGTAAAGGAGGATATTATGGAGAACGGCAGATTCGGCCAATTCGGCGGACAATATGTACCGGAAACGCTGATGAACGAAATTCACAAATTAACGGAGTTTTATGAGTCTTGTAAGAAAGATCCCGCTTTTCAAGAGGAACTGCAGGATCTGTTAAACAGCTACGCAAACAGGCCGTCCCGTCTGTATTATGCCGGACGCATGACCGAGGATCTGGGCGGGGCAAAGATATATTTAAAACGGGAAGATCTGAATCATACAGGCGCACATAAAATCAATAATGCTCTCGGCCAATGTCTTTTAGCCAAAAAGATGGGAAAGACCCGTGTCATCGCCGAAACGGGAGCCGGGCAGCACGGTGTGGCGACGGCGACGGCAGCGGCATTTATGGGCCTGGAATGCGACGTTTTCATGGGTGAAGAAGATACGGAGCGACAAGCGCTCAATGTTTATCGCATGGAATTGCTCGGAGCTAAAGTGCATCCTGTCACATCGGGGACACGCGTCCTTAAAGATGCCGTTAATGAGGCTATGCGTGAATGGGTCGGTCGTGTAGATGATACACATTATGTCGTTGGTTCGACTATGGGGCCCCATCCTTTCCCCATGATGGTACGTGATTTTCAGGCGGTTATCGGCAAAGAAGCGAGGGCGCAGATTCTTGAGGCGGAAGGAAAGCTGCCGCAAGTCGTCATGGCATGTGTCGGCGGCGGCAGCAATGCTATCGGCATATTTTATCACTTTATTGGTGACAGGGATGTTCGCCTCATCGGCTGTGAAGCTGCCGGCAAGGGTATTGACACTTCTCTTCATGCGGCGACGCTGACTAAGGGAACGGTCGGCATTTTCCACGGCATGAAGTCGCTCTTTTGCCAGAATGAAGACGGTCAGATCGATCAGGTATACTCTATTTCCGCCGGCTTGGACTACCCGGGCATCGGACCTGAACACGCCTACTTGAAGGAGACGGGGCGCGCCGAATATATCCCCGTAACCGATGACCAGGCCGTAGAAGGGTTTGAATACATAGCCCGCACGGAAGGCATTATTTGTGCCATTGAAAGTGCCCATGCCGTATACCGGGCTATGCAGGTCGCACGGACCTTATCGAAAGACGATTGCATTATAGTCTGCCTGTCCGGGCGCGGTGACAAAGACGTAGCGGCCATTGCCCGCTACAGAGGGAGGAATTTGCATGAATAGAATAGCTCAAGCTTTTGCCGGCGGTAAGGCGTTTATCGCTTTTTTGACGGCCGGTGATCCGTCCCTTGAAAAGAGTTGTGAATATATTTTGGAAATGGAGAGGGCCGGCGCGGATCTGGTTGAAATAGGGATTCCCTTTTCCGATCCTATAGCGGAAGGGCCGGTTATTCAAGCCGCCAATATTCGTGCCCTTGCCGCGCATACGGACTTACGGGCCGTGTTTAAACTTGTTGAGATGGTTCGGGAAAAGTCGCGTATTCCTCTCGTATTTATGACGTATATTAATCCTGTCTTTAAATATGGAACTGATGCATTCTTTGCCAAGTGTGCGGAGATCGGCGTCGACGGTGTCATCATACCGGATATGCCTTTTGAAGAACGCCGTGAATGCGCCGCTGCGGCGGTGGAAAACGGGGTATCTCTCATCTCCATGATTGCGCCGACATCAAAGGGACGGATTAAAGCAATTGCCGGGGCCGGTGACGGGTTTATATATATTGTTTCATCTCTCGGCGTCACGGGAACACGCGGTGAAATTAAAACGGACCTGCATGAAATTCTGGAAGAGGTCCGTTCCGTCACAACCGTGCCGGCAGCAGTCGGTTTCGGTATTAATACGCCGGAACAGGCTGTGACAATCGCCGGTATGGCGGACGGCGTTATCGTCGGCAGTGCTGTCGTCAAGATTATTGCCGAGTACGGCAGCGAGGCGGGGTCTCATATTTATGAATACGTAAAAGTTATGAAAGAAGCGATAGCAAAAGCCGATTAACGGTAATCAAAAAGAGACGATTCTTATGAATCGTCTCTTTTTGATTATGCCGCTCGATCACGAGCGGCGATCGGAAGGAGTCATTTCGTGGTAATGATTTTTTCGATGATCGGTTTATAAAGATGATACATGCGTGTTACATCATTGCCTGAACAGGTATGGTAATGATTTGAAGATTTTAAGGATTTAAAAGAGTTTAAGAAAAGTTGTTGCAGGCGCCTGCTTTTAATCATATAAAAGGGTTTTGCATCATTACGGATAAGACGCGGATTTTTCTTGAAAAATGCCGTGTCGTAGTTCGAGTAGAACGACAGATTCGCGTTTTTATAGGCTGTCGTTTCTTCAGATAAGGTAACGATACCGATGGACATAGAGTCGTTTTCCTTTAGATAATGCATAATTGCTTCAATATGTCCGCGGCGTTCATCTTCGGTCATGGTATATTGAACTGTCGTTAAATCGATATGGCCTTCTTCAAGATAGCGTATAAGTGAATTGAACGGAATAACCACATCCAAATCCGCGCGGCACAACAGTTCTTCCCACGTAATTTGGAGCTGGTCGATATAAGTGTTTTCGGGAGCGCCGATTTGAGCGGAAATACGGTGAAATACATCGTGGGGCAGGAGGTATTCGATACCGTTCGTAAGAAAAAAGAAAAACTTTCGCGCTGCGTAAAAGGAGGTCCTGTACCCGATATCGGTAATCCAGGGAGCCGGTGCGCTTGCCATCAACTCTCTGACGCGCGGCATAAAGGCGGATAATTTATCTAATATATCCTGCACGAGAAGCGGATCTTCAACGGAGGTCGCCATAATAAATTCGCCTTTTTTCCCAAAATCGTATTGAACGGCCAGTCGATTCTTCAGAAGAATCAACCTGGTATCCGTACTGTCGGTGACATCGTAAAAATAAAAATCCGCATAAAGGCATCTGTTTAAGATTTCATAGAGCGCCGTTATGTAGGCCGGCGATTTTTCAAGTTTGTCTAAATCCAACCCGATGCGGACGGTCAGTTTTTGTGTATTGGGCAAGCCGCATAAGAGTTCCCAGAAGCCCGCATCGTATAAGGTACAGAATTCGCCGTAGACAATCAATTCCTGCGGCTCCGTAGCTTCTTGCAGACATGCTTGCAGGGCCGTGTTCAGGAACGTCGTTACGTCGCGATGACCGATGGAAATACTTGCCGTTGACGTATTTGTTTTTTTTGTACGCGGCTGCCGCTGTAAGGAATGCCTGTAAGCCCTGTTAAGATATTCCGTAATGGAAAAGGCTGTCGTACCGTCGTTGTCACCTGTGGTGAATGTTTGTCTGTAATCGTCCGCTTTATCTATTTCTTCCAGACGTTTTGCAAAATAAGCGCCTAATGCGCTGTTAATGGTCTGAACTGAACGGGACGAAGGCAATTTACTGCCGCTCTTCCACTTACTGATATACGAAACGTCATACCCGATAGCTTTCGCCAGGTCGACAGATTTTGATTTCGTGAATTTTATGATCTTTTTTAAGGCAAGATTGTAATTTTCTTCGAGCATATATCATAATCACCTCCTGCCCGTGTAGAGTGGGTATATTGATTAAAAAAAACTTCGTGATTTGCGGAACTAGTACATGAGCTTATTTTATCATATTTATGATTTTTAAGTAAGAGCGATTTATTGTATAAATGAGTCTATATATCAATGATTCAAATGGAATTCAATTTTTCCTGTTTTGTTCAAGGGGAGTTATGCGTAAACTGAGAGACAAGAACGAGAGAGTGTGAATTTTGGCACATAAAAAGAACAGCTGAAGGATTAAAGTAAGTATGAATTAAATTTGACATTGGATGGGAGGGTATAATTTGGAAAATTTTGTATTTCCTTTACAACAGCATATCGGTACTCCTGCTGAAGTTGTTGTAAAAGAGGGGGATCTTGTAAAGCGCGGACAGTTGCTTGCAGCGAAGCCTGCAGATAAGATGGGGAGCAATATTTTCACAAGTGTCAGCGGCAAAGTCACGGCCGTCACGGATAAGGCGGTTACCGTCGAGCCCGCTGCGGAACAATCGAAAGAGTACATACGGTTAACGCAGAGTGAGCCGCTCGCTCTTATTGAAGAAGCAGGCCTTGTCGGTCTGGGCGGGGCGGGGTTTCCGACATATGTGAAGCTGGGACAGAAATTACGCCCCGGTGGTGTTGTAATCGCTAACGCATCCGAATGTGAACCTATTTTATCACACAATATCGAGGCTATAGAAAAGAATCCGCAGCAGCTTATTCGGGGGTTGGAAATCGTCATGGAAGTGGTCGGCGCTCCCAAAGGCGTTATCGCTATCAAAGATATTCATGAAGAAGCTGTCAAAGCGCTGGAAGCCAATTTAAAGGATTCCCGGATTACCTTGCATTACTTGCCGAATATCTATCCGGTCGGTGATGAACGGGCTATTGTACGGGAAGTGCTCGATACTCTTCTCGATGTAACGGCATTGCCGTCAGCCGC
The DNA here is from genome assembly GCF_000239275.1 of Megasphaera geminata F0357. GTDB lineage: Bacteria > Bacillota > Negativicutes > Veillonellales > Megasphaeraceae > Megasphaera > Megasphaera geminata. Next base: position 40,849 of record NZ_JH417615.1, read on the forward strand.
CAATGCTATTGTTATCAATGCCGAATCGGTCTGTCGCGTACAGGAAGCGGTGGACTTGAAAAAACCTCTTATTGATAAAGACATGACAGTGGCAGGTAAGATAAACGGTGAACTCATTCAAGTATTCCACGATGTTCCTCTGGGAATATCCGTCAGGGCAATGATTGAAAAGGCCGGCGGTATCAATGGTGAATACGGTGAAATCATTATGGGCGGACCTTTTATGGGCAAACGCGTCACTTTGGATGACCCCGTGGTGAAGACAACCGGTGGTATCCTCGTAACGCAGGAGTTTATGCGGGGGCCGAAGAAAATAGGCCTTCTTGTCTGTGCCTGCGGAGCCAATCAGCAACGGCTGGAACAAATAGCCGCGTCAATGGGTGCTGAAGTGACGGATGTGGAGTTCTGCAAACAGGCAAAACTCATGAAAAACGGTACGCGTAAATGTGAGAACCCCGGGCACTGTCCAGGCCAGGTACAGAAGGTCATGGCTATTAAGAAGTCCGGCGCCGATGCCATTCTTATCAGCAACTGTTCGGACTGTTCCAATACGGTTATGTCCTGTGCACCGCAATTGAAACTGCCCGTGTACCATTGTACGGACGGTGCGTTACGGGCTGTTAATCATAAACTTATCAGGAGAATGAAAGGTTAGCTTTTAACAATGTGTATACATTGTATAAAGATAAAATCTTAAAAAGGAGAGTGATAGTAATGTCGATTACAAAGGAAACACTGGAACAGCACTTGAAAGATCCCGCGATTTTTTGCTGCAGACGCGAAAAAGGTACGGTTATCGGTGCTGCCGATTTGGAAGATCCGTCCCTGTTCGATGATATGGTTGAAGCGGGTTTGCTTACGCTCAGCGATGACGGCTTGACCATCGAAGAAGTGTTGGGGAGCACGCTTTTGGAGGATACGGAAGCATTGACGCCGATTACGCGTGATGTACTGGACAAAGTCAATGAAGTCCGGAAAACGGCTCCTTCCGGTTCTGCCCCTGTCCCGAAGCAGGCGGTCACACATGTAACCACAAGTACAGCAGGAGGTAATGGTATGATTCATCTTGATATTGAAAAACTTGAAGGTCTTTCCCTTGATATTCCTGTGGGTGCCGCTCTCGGCGTTCCCGGTGTAACCGCTGCGCCCGCCGCTGCGGAAGCGCCGTCCGGACAGAAGACGGTCATCCGTACGCTGCTTAAACAGCACGTGAAAATCACGGATGCGGAAATCGGGAAAGAAACAAAGATTGAAAACGGTAAAATTACGATTGACGGCAATATCGTAAAAGAAGCCGCCGAACAGGATCCCTTATGCGTCAGCCTCAAATTGGATGTAATCAAACCGAACGAACGCCATATTTATACGGATACGATTATGGACGTGTGCCCTATTGCAACCAAAGTTGAAGGCGAACTCGGCGAAGGTATTACCAAAGTTGCCGACGGCGTTGTATTTATGCTCACGGGTGTTGATGAAGACGGCGTCCAGATTCATGAATTCGGTTCTTCCGAAGGGTTCCTTGATGAAAAAATGTACTTCGGACATCCCGGTTGTGCCGACGAAGATGATATCATTATCCGTTGCCATGCCGTTATTAAACGCCTTACCGGTATGAGCCGCCCCGGTCCGTTTGCGGCACATAAATGTGAAGATTTCATTATTCAGGCGGTTCGCGACCAGTTGAAAAAATACAACGGTGAGGTTGTCCGTGAAGAACATTGTGAAGATCTTCGCCGCAAAGGCAATCCCCGCGTTGTACTCGTAAAAGAAATCATGGGCCAGGGAGCTATGCATGACAATGTTCTTTGCCCGACAGAACCTTGCGGTATCCTCGGTGGACAGAAGAACGTCGATCTCGGTAACGTTCCCGTTGTGTTAACACCGAACCAGGTTCGTGACGGCTCTATCCATGCGCTCACTTGCATTGGGCCTGCAACGAAGGAAATGACCCGCCACTATATCCGGGAACCGTTAGTAGAAGGCTTGGCGGAAGACGATGAACTTGACTTGATCGGTGTTGTATGCATAGGTTCGCCTCAGGTTAATGACGAAAAACTTTGGGTTTCCGAACGGCTCGGCTCTTTGCTTGAAAGCCTGGATATCGACGGTTGCATTATTACAACTGAAGGGTTCGGAAACAATCATATCGACTTTATTCAACATATCGGGCAGGCCGGTAAACGCGGCATCCCCGTAGTCGGCGTATCTTTCTGCGCATACCAGGGCCAGCTTGTTGTCGGCAACGAATATGCCAAAGCTATGGTTGAAGAAAATATGGATAAAGGCGGTTTTGAAAACGATGTTGCCGGTTGCTCCTGCGTAACCGCTTCCGTTGCGGCTCGCGCTATTCAGATGCTCAAGAACGAAATGGCCGGGGTTGAAGTGTTGCCGGCGCCTAAGAAATGGAATAATGAAATCTTCAACGACAACAATAAATTGGTCGGCCAACCGGAAACAGTGCTCTTGGATGTAGGTACATTGCACTAATGGCAGAACTGAGCTATCAGTTAAACCCTGTTCTCATGGGCGGTGTTAACACAAAAACGGCCGGCGACGATGTGAAAATAAACCTGAACGGACGCTTGGGGGTACTGTACGTAAAGAAATCTCTCTTGCTGCACCCCGATGATATTACTGAAAATGACAGAATAGGATTCTATTTCAGCTATCTGCAAGTAACGGAACAGCCGCTGGATTATGATTATACGCCCCTTTCGGCCGACACGGATACGGGACCATGCCTTGTTGGCGGCATATTGGAAGAAGTAAACGATACGGCCGTAAAGGTGCGTATCGGCCGGAATCTGGGTACCGTAGCCGTACCGCGGCGTTGGGTTTTTACCGATAAGGAACCGGCGGAACAAGACCATGTTGAATTTTATTTGAGCCGTATCAAGCGAGTTCAGGACTATTGATACGGGAAACCATATAAGGGAGGTTTGTTTCCATGAAATTAACAACAGTAGAAGGGATGCGCTCTGAAATTTTCGTGCCCCTTACACCGAAACCGATTTTTACAGAATTAAAGAAACCCCTCAATAAATGCAAAGTGGCATTTATTACGGCAGGCGGTATTCATAAAAAAGACCAGAAACCGTTCAACACATCCGGTGATTTCTCGTACAGAACCATTGAATTCGATACACCGTCCGATCAGCTTATGGTTACGCACGGCGGCTTCGATAATTCCGATATCAACAAAGACGTTAATGCTATGTTCCCGATTGATCGTCTTCATGAACTCGTTAAGGAAGGATTCATAGGATCTCTGCCGAAAGAAACGTACACTTTCATGGGCGGCGGCGGCAATGTTGAAAAATTCACTAATGAAACAGGCCCGGAAATTGCCCGGAAATTGAAAGAACAGGGTGTCGACATCGTTCTTTGCACCGGCGGTTGCGGTACATGCCACCGTTCGGCCACGATTGTTACGCGCTGCTGCGAAGCGGAAGGTATGAGTTGCTGCGTTATCGCCGCACTGCCCCCGATTGCTCGTCAACAGGGTGCGCCTCGTATTACGGCTCCTCATGTGCCCATCGGCTCCAATGCAGGTGAACCGAACAACAAAGAAATGCAGACGGCTATTTTGAAAGAATCGTTGGAATGGGTAAGAGATTGCCCGAGCTTCAACGGCTTGAAAGTATTGCCGTACGAATACAGACATAACGTTTAATTCGTATGCATGAAGCGGGAAGAAAGGGTGCGATGTGATTCGTGCCCTTTTTTCCGCATATCGGAAGAAAGGTGGTGTGTATATTGGGATTGGAGCCGAGTACAAAAATGACCACGCTCCATCATTACCGCTGCCCGGTGACGAAGGCGCTTATCCGTGATCGCGACGTATCCGTGCAAAGCCTTATCGTCAATGGCGTATCGGAGAGATATGATGATAAAGTGTTTACTGCCGTACGTACGGGAGAATTGGCGGAAGGCCTGCATGCGGACGGCGCTATCGTCGTAACGGACGGCTGGGGGAATCACCATATCGATTTTGTCACGGTTATAGAAGAGCTCGGCAAGAGAGGAATACCGTCAGTCGGTATGAGCTATATCGGGCAACAGGGGAGGCTTGTATGTACGAACGGGTATACGGATATGCTCGTCGATTTCAATAAGAATACGTCCGGTTATGAGTCTTCTATTGTCGGGGATAATAATTTGGAAGACTATGATGCTTTTAAAGCATTAGGTCTCCTGAAACTGAAACTAAAACGTGAAGGTATAGCGCTCAAAAAATCATGTGAAGAGAGAGAAAAGCGAATATACATACGGCGCTGCTCCTATCCCATAAAAACAGTGGCCTTCGGTGATGTAACGGCAGTGGACGGCGCATTGTTGACCATACGCACCGATATAGGCGAGATTCACGATAAAGAACGGGAATTTATCAGTGAAGCACGGGTACGTATCATCAGACCGGGAGAGCGGCATATACGGGTGCACACTAATCTTGACTTTATGCCTGTTGCATGTAAGACGGAAGGAACAGTAGGAGAAGGACGGACAATCCTGCTTGACGGCGTTACGGCCATGCTCACCGGCGGAGAGGCGGACGGTACTTATGAACCGCATAATATCGGCTCATCGGAAGGATTTTTAGATGAAGCTGTGCGTTTTGATCGAAGCGGTACTCCGGCGGCGACCGATATATTGCTGCATATAGATGTTACTTTTGAACCGGCTATGGGAAGTACGGTTGAAGCGATTCGTTCCGCCCATCGTCTGGCGGACAGGGTGCTTAATGAAGTGCGCGCGGCTATGAAAAATCTTATAATAGAAGACAGGGCGTATCATCTTCTGGAGAACCGGATATCCCCGCAAAAGGCGAATATTATTGTTGTAAAGATCGTATCCGGATTGGGGAACATGTATGAAACAGCTGTATTTCCCTTTGAACCGGCAGGTATAGGGGCGAAGTATCTTATGGATATGAGTAATATACCTGTGCATATAACGCCTTTTCAGTGTTTGGACGGTGCCGTTCATTCATTGTTGTAATAGAAAGCACATAAAAGCCTTCCGGCGAACACGTGACATATGTCCGCCGGAAGGCTTTTGTAACGTATACTCTATTTACTTTTCTTATATATGGCCTTGCCTACAATTTAAAATACATCATATAACACTGAAATAACCGAATACATGCTAATGATACTTCAACACGTTCTTACTTATATACGTAACTTACGGAGTGTCATTTGCCGGATAATAAAACCCCGGCAGTGCAAGAAAACAAACAGTTAAAAGGCTATATGGTCAACTGCAAATCCTCTTTTTGCAGAGTACGAAGTAGGGACGAACGAGCCGCCTCACCTTACGTACACCTCCTGTTTCATTATTTGCGACTGATATATCTTTGCCGCTCCCTTTTCGGGCTGTAAGGATTATTGCGTCGCATTCAGTCCTGTGTAAACGTGATCCCGCGAATCTATAGAGGAATAGTCTGTCGTGCGCGAGAACTCACTAACTGATTCTATTTCCAATGGAATCACCCCATTTCCGTTTATTTGCTTATAGTATAGCATGAGAAACCGCTTCGTCAAGGGGGTAAAAATGCCGTTTGCGCAATCTTAAAAAGGGAGGATGACAAAAGGTTTTTGTTTGTGTGCTCCCGGGTATTTCAGTCGTTAATAATAAGGGCCGTAAAGACAATGTCTTCCGAGCCGTTCGTGTTGTCCAGCCCGTGTTTAAACCCGTTCGGTGTGAAGGTAAGGTCGCCGGGCCCTATTTCACACTCCGTGCCGTTATCGTTATATATACCGTGACCTTTGAGAATGCAGTATGTTTCGCTGTTGCCGGTATGTTCGTGTACGCCTAAGGAACAGCCGACAGGGATGGTGACTTCGGCGAACAGGCCGCATTTACCGTTTAATTCTTCTTTGCCGAGATAATGTTTGACGATAATATGGCCTTTGCCGCCGGCGGCGTGGACTTTCTTTTCTACAGTAAACGTGTCGGTTACGTAATTTTTCATGAAAAACAGCTCCTTTTACTACCAATGCCAACTGATTTGTTAAGCGGCGAACAATTAGAAACAAAACAGCGTCAAACAGTTCCCGAACGGGTTATTCAAGGGGTAACTTTAATATTCCGCGTCTTCCGTAAGGGGAGTTCTGCCGAAGCGGGTGACGAGGTCTTTCTTTTCCCAGTGCCATCTTGGGGAAGCAAAGCTGATGGAATCGTCATAGTTCGGTGATTGTATGTTAAGGATGCCGCAGACCAGTTCATAGATAAGATCGTTTGTGAAATACGATTTTTCATGTGATTTAAGGGCGGCCGTGATTTCCGGATTCCGGGCCGTATAATTGTCCGAGAGATAGGTAAACATAGGGATGCGCAGCACTTTAAAACTGGCGCCGTCAGGTTGGCGGGCAATGTCGGGGTCCGAACCGTGGTCGGAAAAGTAAAGCAGTGCATCAAGGTGGAGGTTGGCTTCGGCATAATCGAATACCTGCGACAGGAACCAGTCAGTATAAAGGATCGTATTGTCATAGTCGGCTTCCTGATTGATTTTGCCGTCATTGAACTTCTGAAAGTCTTCAGGGTAACGATTCCGGTATTCGATATGGCTGCCCATAATATGAAGAACAATGAAATTCTTTTCATTCGGATTGACTTTTTTCAGGAACTGAAGAAGCGCTCCGTCCAAGGTCGATTCTTTTAAATCACGGTCGACCCATTCGGCAACATCCGCCGTATTGGCGACAAGCGAAATCGGTGTGTCCGCTACGCCGACGGAACCCTGATTACTGAACCAGTAGGTTTTATAACCTGCTTTTTTGGCCATGTCGATGATAGAAATGGATTCATTAAACTGTTTGTCATTATAGAAATTTGCTTCCGTTAACGCGTGTTCCAGGACGGGGACGGTGTACCAGACGCAACTGTAAACGTTTGTAAAGAGGGTAAAGCGGGGATCGTACCTGACGGAAGAAAGCCAGGGCGTATTATCCGGTGTTGACGGATTATATGCGTGCATAAGTGTTCGCGTTTCCGATTCGCCGATAATGACGATAACCGTATTCGGTCCCTGGGCAGGATTGAGTTGTACGGCCTGCAGGGCCGCGTATTTAGTATTGTGGTTTTGTGCATAAAGACGGGCTCGTTGCAGATAATCCTGTGTGTCAAGAAAGGTTCGTACGGGAAAAGAATTCGGCAGGAGTTCATCACAGAGCATCCAGATCGAAGGAATGATAATGAGGAGAGACATAAGCGGCAGAATTTTACGATATACCGTAGTTCGCGGTAAGGCCGGCAGCGTATAATGAGTAATAAAGAAGAATGCCAGAATCGCGAAGAGAATAAGCACTGTCATAATGACCGTGCCTGTACCGAGTGAATGCAGGTATTCGAGTGTTTCCGCAGGACCTGTCTGAAAAATGATGAGTGAACCGGAAGTGGTTATGCATGAGTTGTAAAGGTAGTAATACATCCACTGAACGAGATTGATAAATCCCGCGGAAAAGAAGAGTACGGTCATCAGTATTGCCGCGATAATGCGCGGTATATACTGTTTTGCCACCATTGAGATAAGGAAAAGGACAGCAAAAAGAAAAAGGCCGTTATAAATATCATAAATATTGTTTAAATACACCGTATTGCCGTTAATAAGAGTCCGGTAACTCAGCAGGGGGCCCGTTACAATCCATGAAATTCCGATAACGGCGGGAAGTATGATACTGTGTAAAGACAGCGCCCGCACATATAACGCCAGGGCAAGGACGACAGCGCCTACGGCGGGAATGAGGCCGACGAGCATATCATTAATATTATCCTGGCCGAGACCGAGAGAAACGAAAAGCTGCCATTGTATGCAGAGCGCATACAGGATGACAAAAAGCCCCATGAAGGACGATATTGTCTTTTTTGTATATGTCTTCGCCTGATCCTGAGAATCAAACGTATCGGGCTGACCCATGCTGAAAAGCTCCTTTCATCAATAAAACCTTAAATACCGCATTTATTATACAGCAATGACTGTAATTTACATAGCTTTTTCCGTATTAAGGTAACAAATCTGTGAAACTTCGGACCGGTCTGAGCGGATTTGATGAAATTGAGGTGTGTATGATACACTGGATATACAGCAATATGATACTTCCTCCCGTTTCGGCAGGGATGGAGCAAAACAGGTTTATTGATGAAAGGAGCGTCTCTCCCATGAGTGAAAGAGGTAAGAAAATAGCGATCATCGGGGCCGGCCCGGCGGGCTATACGGCGGCACAGGAATTGTCGAAAAACGGGTATACTGTCGATATTTATGACAAAGAAAGCCGTTTAGGCGGGGCTGTTTATACGGGTATTCCCGCATATCGCATGTCCAAAGCTTTTTTGGACAAGGTGTTTGCGGCCATGCAGGAAGATGATAATATTACCTTTCATTTCGATACGAAAATTGATCGTGAAAAGTTTGCGGCACTTCGTAAAGACTATGATAAGATTCTCATCGCTACGGGTGCACAGGTTGAAAATACTTTCGGATTGTAACGGGCAAGGGCCTGTATGCCGGATTGACTTTGTTGTACGATCTGAATATTAACGGCAATCATGAAGCATATAAAAAATACAAAAAAGCCATGGTCTGGGGCGGAGGCAACGTAGCCATGGACTGCGCCCGTTCGCTCGTGCGCATTATTGATGACGTTACGGTCGTGTATAGACGTTCCGAAGAAGAAATCACGGCGAATAAGAGTGAAATCCGTGATGCGCGCGACGAAAATGTTAAATTCGACTTCCTGTGCAATGTGAAGCGCGTGCTTCGTGACGCTGCCGATCATGTCAGCGGGGCGCAGCTCATCAGACAGGAACTGGGCGAACCGGACGAATCGGGAAGGCGCTCTCCCCATTCTATTCCGGGAACGGAATTCGTACTTGATGCGGATCTTATTGTTATGGCGATCGGGCAAAAGGTGGATTTATCCGAATTGGATGAAACATTGGAAATTACGGGGCATAACCGGACGAATATGGAAAATATTTTTATTGCCGGCGACGCCAATTTAGGCCCCGCAACCATCGGGAAAGCACTTATGGAAGGCAGAGCCGCGGCTGCGGAAATGCAGAAAACACGGTAAGCGGGGTATCGTCATACCGCCTGCACAGGCGATAGATAGACCGGCGATATGCACGGCACTTGATGGCAGCATTAGTGACGCCATGTTTTTCCGCAGAGGAAAGAACCGCCAGGTAGCAGGCAATGTTTCGTGATATATTTTTCATGAGAAGGCTCTTCTTTGGGGATTGTTTCGGTAGATACAGCATATCACAAAAAGAGCTTTCTCTTTTACTTTTTATACGCCGGTGTAACACATGTATTGTAATCCTCGCGATTTTTGCCCTGCTATTGCAAAGAGTTGCAGGTGTATGATATAATTTCACTTGTTCGGGGCGATTAAGTCGTCTTGAGTGTATGAAACGGCCTCGTGGTGTAGCGGTTAACATGTCGCCCTGTCACGGCGAAGATCGTCGGTTCAAATCCGATCGAGGTCGCCATAGTTGCTCAGGTAGCTCAGTCGGTAGAGCAGGGGACTGAAAATCCCCGTGTCGGCGGTTCAATTCCGTCCCTGAGCACCATCCACTTTATATGCGGTCGTGGCGGAACGGCAGACGCGCTACTTTGAGGGGGTAGTGAACGTAAGTTCGTATGGGTTCAAGTCCCATCGACCGCACCATCAGTAAATAAGCGCTTCTCGAGAGATTCGGGAAGCGTTCTTTTTGTTTGACCACAATTTATATTGAGGTGGTTGACAACATTTTGACAACACCCAAAGAAAAAGCTTTGACCACACATCTATAGTGCAGTCAAAGCAAAGCTAAAATATATTCTGTATTTTTGTAATAACATCCGTTTCCATAGCAGGTGTGACATGGCTATAGGTATCCATCGTTTCCTTAAATGACGAATGGCCAAGGCGCATTTGAATAACCTTAAAGTTTACGCCGGCTTCAATAAGTAACGTAGCGTGGGTATGCCGAGTCCCGTGCATGGAAAAGCCTTCGACTCCGATTTTACGGGCATAGTCTCGTGACACTTTCGTCAGTTCGTCGGGATTGCGAGGGTTGCCGTTGCGGCCGGGGAAAACAAGATCGTTGTTAATCCATCCGAAGGTTTGAAATCGCCTAACGTCAACAACCTTCTTATGTGCCTTCAAAACGGACAGTGTTTCACCGTCTAATGTAATAGTTCGCCTTGATGATTTGGTTTTGGTCGTCGGAGATATTTCGCTATGGCCGTCGATTTTAATTGCCGTTTGATTGACTGTAAGTGTACCGGCTTTAAAGTTAATATCTTGCCAACGAAGGCCGAGTAATTCGGAGCGTCTTAGGCCGGAAGTAAACGCAAGCTTAAAAATAGCGTGAAGTTCTTTATTGGTAATAACCGATAAATACTCTTTTACCTGCTCTTTAGTGAGTGTTACCATTTCTCGGGTTTTGTGTCGCTTCGGTCTGGTCACCTTATCCATAGGATTGCGATATAAGATTTCGTCAATTACTGCTTGGTGCAAGATTGATTTTAGTAAAGTGTGCGTGTAGGCAACGGTCCGAGGGGACAGCTCCATTCCATCGATTAGATTACGTAGTACGATGTAATTTATATCGACCAGTCGCATAGCGCCGAGAACGGGAAGTATATATCGGTTGATTATGCCCATGTACGATTGCATGGTATTGGCCGTAACCGACTTTTCTTTGAGTGATACCCATATATCTACCCAATCACGGAACAGCAGCGTATCGTCAAAATGAGTGGCTTTTTTGGCTTGGAATAAATACGCATCACATTTATCTTGGGCTTCGACTCTTGTGCGTCCGTAAAAGTACTTACGCTTTCCGTTGACAGTAGTTGTTACGGTGTATCGACCGTCGGATCGCTTTTTGATTTTAGCCATAAAAAATACAGCTCCTTTCTGTTATAAAAAGGGCTGATTATGATATACTTATAGCGTAATCAGCCTTAGTCGGTGGATTATATTGCCGTGGTATTGGCAGTACCCGGCACGCCCGTATTCTGTTGGTAGCAGAATGCGGGCATTTTTTGTTGTTAAACAGCTAATCATCTAGTATTTGTAACAAAAAAGAGCCACCGATTAGGCAACTCCTAGGCATAAAAATAGGAGCGATACCTTTCGATACCGCTCCTGTAAAAAGAGTCGAACTCTTTTTGCTCTGTAGCAGTATCTTAACTTATATTAAACCATTTGTCAAATGTCTTCGATAATAAGTTAAAAGAACTTTTAATAATATCGTTTTTAGAATAATCCCTATCTCGATAAAATCTATCGTTTAAATCGCGGAGTTTTAAAGCAATATTCTTATGCACCCCAGGACTTATGACTATTTCTTTATGAGTGTATAACGTTGTAATTATTTGGTATAGTGCTACTCGCTTTAAGTGTCGTTCACGAACTTCCTTTGAGGCTCCTAGTTTAGCGACTACTTGTTGAATTTCTTGGTTTGGGGACTTATTTAGTGGTGCGCGCAAATCATTTATTATGCAATTGTTATGTGCGCAAGCATTGCGTAAGTCTTTCACTACACGCATTAAATAAAGTCGTCTCAACAACTCTTTTTGGTTTTTACCCTGACTTCGATTAGCACAGAATTCGTAAAAGTGCAAATATTGTCCAAAAGATACCATTTCGACAAACACCCAAACAGGGCAGTACAGTTCACTTTTAATATATTTATTGCAGAGGTTACCACAATATAAACTGTTTTTATTTTTTTCGAGCTCTCCCTTTAATATGTCCTTGGGCGTTGAGTCCAGTTGATCTACGTATTCCATAACAACCTGGATCCCGCTTGTTTCGGTTTCTTGCAAAACTTTCAATAAATGTACTTTTGAGAAGTGTTCAATACTAATAGCCATCTCCAAAAGAATTACACGTAATCGGTTGTCAATAATGGCTAAATCGACTAGATCCGCAAAATCAAGATGCAGATACTTACCGTCCTCACCTTTTGTGTAGTTCTTTCTAAAAGCGCGGAGTTTAAAGTAATTGTTATTATCTTCTAAATATCGCGCTGCTTTTGTTTTACTAAAGTCGTTAAACTGAACACCCTTGCCCTCACTGTGCTTTACTTGTTCTTTAGCTGTTAGGAATTTATCGCTTGACATTTATCCACCATCCTTTTTATATTTTTCCGTCAGCGACAGTTGTTGCATAATTCGCAATAACTGAAGAGGTTTCGGGTTATTGCGCGTTGTAGAAGTGCAGTTCGTCGTCAATCAGGCTATCGACCTTTTCCGCAGTGACTTCCATATCCAGTATATCGCCGTAACCGGTTATGTATCGGATGGTATAAGGGGTATTCAATATTACTTCACGAGGAAACGCATAATACTTCAATCCGAAGCTGTGCGGCATTAATTCATATAATTCTAGGGGCATTTCTGTTGGGCGAATTAATACGCCGTCTTTATCAATCACAAGCCGTTGCGTCTGTATCTGCGGGGCGATTGCTCCGCCGGACCCGAAGAGACCTCCGTCGCGCATGAACGGCGTCCATGTTGTTACATATATTAAATTATTGTATTTTTCAAAAATCTGCTCAAGGTCTGCGGGAAGCTCAAGCAATCGTTTTTGATGGGAAAAGGCTAAATAACTGACCATCATACGAGGCGTAACAATAGAAATGCAATTCGTTGTAGCTTTTCGCCACTGCCGCCCGAACAAATCCGGCTTTTCTTGATTACCGTTTGACTTGAACTGTTCGCCCTGTTGCCAATACACAGGATACGTTTCGGGCGTGATATTTTGGAAATCGGCGGCAGATACGCCGGCAGAAATTCCAAGGAACATAATTGCGGTTAAAAAACTCTGTTTAATCAATTGAATCGCTTCCTTTCTGATTAATTCAGGCCATTCGACAATAAAATTCCATATCTTCGTTTACGATACCGTTCGGCAGGGAATGAACAAGTTTCTCTATGATATCCGCGTGTTCGTCGCGAGTGAAATCGTTCCGAGCTATGTGCGTTAAATCATGTAAAACCGCGTCTTTTTGCTGTTCCCAGTTAAATTGGCTATTAATCAAGATAGTGTAACTGCCGTCTTGATTTTCCGTTACCAACGTTTTTACGTGTAGCGGTAATTTCTGATAAACCAAAGTGATATTCATTTCAAATCCTTATGTGCGCAAAAGAAAGAGGGCTACATATTACTGTAGCCCTCTCGAGGTTTGAGAATTGGCGGGGTGACATTCCCGCATCTCCTATTCAGGTCGATGACCTTCTGGCGACGGCTGCCCGTTCCGTCCTCAGATTCTCAAGTATTTCTTGACTACAGTATAAAATACTTTTACTTATTCGTCAAATTTTTTAAGAGTTCCTTTATTAATAAAATTCGCAACTCGATTAGGGTTCAGCACATATAACGATCGTGCGAAATAATTGTTAGCAGCAATTCTTACTGCTACTTTTACATAGTCATTATTTGCTTTAAATTCGCGGACGTACTCAATAGACGCATCCTTGTGATTAACGCCGACATAGTCCGGCTGAGATAAAATAAGGCCTATATGTGGATAATAATTAGCAAAATCTCTCGGATAGCTTGATTTCATATGAGCTTCATTTGATGGTCCGATGTATATGGGCGTATTAATAGGGCAAGATAGAGAAAGTAGCGTAATGACTTTCTTTGTAATGACCGCAATTTGTCTTGCCATAATTATTTTCCCTCGCGGGCTTTTAGGCCTTCTATAATCTTTAAAACAGTATTCACGTCATCTTTCGTTAAGTTCTTGCTAGCGTCAAAGAGTATACGATATTCAGGGTTCATCCGGAGCTCTTCGGCAAGTTCGGCTACTTCCGGGTCGGCGTAATAACCGTCGGAGGAATCCTTATATTTATCTTCAATTAAATCTGCCTTATTGATACGGAAATAATTAGCAAGTTTCTCTATTTTATCGATTCGGGGATAGTTTGTACCTTTTAACCAGCTTGTAAAAGTAGTGTATGAAATATTCAAATCAGTAGCTACTTCCCGACGCGACTTGTCATATAACTTCATATAGTATTTTAAATTGCGGGAAAACACTTCCCGATTGCCGAGATCGCTCATTGGAATACCTCCTTTCGCCATTATTATACAGTTAAACTATAGAAAACGCAAATTTTTTTTAACATTTCTACAGTTTACATGTTGACATTACAGTTTAAATGTAATATACTAACCTCGAAAGGAGGAAAACCCGATGAGGCAACAAGATTTTATAACTGACGGAATATCATTAAAAGCGGCTCGCATAAATGCCGGATTTACTCAAAAAGAAGCCGCAAAGCGTCTCAAAATATCGGAAACGACATTGCTTAAATATGAGAGAGGGGAGACTTACCCCACTGTACCTGTAATCAAGCGTATTGAAGCGCTGTATGTTATTCCGTACCGTAAGATTATTTTTTCTGATCCTTGATTACAGTTTAACTGTAATATGAAAGAAAAGGAGGCAAACAACACCATGGAGAAAGACGAAAGAGAACAGGTACTGAGCCTGATTGACAGCCACAGAAGCATACTAAAGGAGTTTATTAAAGACTTTAGCGTATTGCAAAACTTTGCCCGCCCTCGAAATTTAGCAAAACAACTTGTATGCATGCTGAAAAAAGAAAAAGGGCTAACATACGCCGAAGCGTACATCGCCCTTGAACTCGCGTATATCCGGTTAAAAAAAGAATCAAACTTTATTCAGCTTCCAGAAGAAGACTGACAAGGGGCAAGGTTTCCTCTGCAGAAAAGCCGTAGAAAGGAAGAGTAACGCCTGATTCTAAAAACTTAGCGCCATACAACAGCGGTGGTAAAACCCCGGGCCTACAATGAATTGATTCGTCCAACTTTTTAACAAATGCATCTGAATTAAGTACAACGAAAATCTCGGGAACGCGATTTGCAACATCTACACCAAAAGGATCATAAGGAGATATTTGTCTGCACACAAACTCCAAAACATCGCTGGCGGAGCCGACAATCGCGCCGCAAGGAGCTATGTTCTTATCGTAAAACGATCCGGTTAAAAGGCGGCCCTCTTGCATTACAACTGGTTGCAGGCGTTTACCCGGCAACTGAAAATACGGCAACACGTAACCTAACTTTTGTAACTGCGTAATCGTTAATTCATTCATAGTTTACCCCTCCTTAAAAATGTTTATTAAAGCATATCACGAGGAGAGGAAAAGAACAATTAAAGAAAGGAGGACTTGCTATGAAGCTATGTATGACAGTAGAAGAAGCCGCTGAGGCTGCCTCCGTATCGTACGAACAGATACAGAAATGGGCGAAGGATATCGACTTCCCTTGCTTTAAAGTTGGGCAGAGAGGCGGGAAGCGGCTGATCCACGTGGAAGCCTTTAATGACTGGTTAAAAAAGAGAGCCGAGTTACGGCTCGGAGAGGAGCATAGATAAATGGAAACAATGACAGTAGTAGTCAGTATTATAGTGTCAGTCATTTTACTGGCATGGATTTGGATTGAAATAAGAGAGGAGCGCTAGACCATGAAACGTAGTGTGATCCACTTACCGGTCCCGCCGCCGTGGGTTAACAGCCGCCACGAAGCAATCCAGCGGGAACGGGAGCTTGACCGCAGAATCGCATATACATATGCGACAGACTACGGCGAGTCGGCCGATATCGACTGGCCTGAGGTGATAGTTGGAGCGATAGCGGCCTACCTCACGCTGGCAGCGATGATTATCGCTTTGACATGAAAAAGAGCGGCTTTCCGTAGGCCCGGAAGTTGCCGCTCTCACAAAATATTCATAGCTACATTGTAGCAGAAACGGAGCAAAAACACAATGAATGCAAAACTGATTATGACGGTTGAGCAGATGCAAGACCGTAAGAAGTGGGAACAACTTCGTAATCTCGGTATAGGCGGCAGTGACGCTGCTGTCATTGCCGGGCTGAACCGCTGGGAAGAGTCCTTTCCAACTTTGGCTTGAAAAGACAGGCCAGGCTGAACCCGAGGATCTCAGTGATAACGAGTATGTCTATTGGGGCACGGTTTTAGAACAAGCGGTAGCCGATCGCTTCTGCGAGCTCACAGGGAAAAAGGTACGACGGCAAGGAATGGTACAGTCAACATCCGATGAATGGCTGTTGGCTAACATCGACAGAATGGTTGTCGGCGAAAATGCAGGACTTGAATGCAAGACGGCAAACGGCTTCTCGGCAAAACAGTGGGACGGTGATGCGGTCCCGGACAGCTACTATCTCCAGTGCCAGCACTATATGATGGTTACCGGTTGCGATATCTGGTACATCGCCGTACTCATCGGCGGGAATCATTTCGTATACAAGGAAATACCTAGAAATGAGGAAGATATAGCGGCCCTGTATGCGACAGAAAAAGCATTTTGGGAAAAGAACGTAAAGGGTGGTGAAATGCCTGATGTTGATGGATCCGACAGCTGCACCGCCGCACTTCGGGAACGATTTCCCGGTGGTGACATGGAAGCGATTGCTTTACCTGAAGCAGCAGCTGGTATCGTAACCCGACTGGATGAATTAAAAGAGACCGAAAAGAATGTCAAAGAAGGTATCAAGAAGGCACAGAACGAGCTTTGTGAAATGCTCGGAAATTGCGAAATAGGCTATATCGGAGAGCGTAAGATTACATGGAAAACGCAAGCCGGCAGAACGACTGTTGACAGTAAGAAGCTTAAAGCCGAATTACCAGACATCTACGAGAAGTACAGCAAGACGGGTAATCCGATAAGAGTCTTCAAAATATAAGGAGGTATCACAATGGCAACAACGAAAGGCGGCCTCATGGCTGCTAAAAGTAACAAGCCCGACGGCGTGAGGAGCATGAAGGATTTAGTCTTCAGCATGGGCGATCAGATTCAAAAAGCACTACCGACGGTCATCACGGGTGAGAGGTTCACCCGTATGGTGCTGACGGCCATGAGCAGCAATCCGCAGCTGCAGCAATGCACACCGAAATCATTCCTGGGGGCGATGATGCAGGCGGCACAACTTGGCGTAGAGCCGAACACGCCGCTCGGTCAGGCATACCTCATCCCGTACAAGAACAAAGGCACGTTGGAGTGCCAATTTCAGCTTGGATATAAGGGTCTCATTGACTTGGCATACCGAAGCGGTGAAGTCCGGGATATTCAAGCCCACGAGGTATACGAGAATGACGAGTTCGAGTATGAGCTTGGCCTTGAGCCGAAGCTCCGGCACGTACCGGCACCGAGCAACAGGGGTAGCGTAATCGCCTACTATGCCGTGTTCCATACCAAAGACGGCGGCTACGGGTTTGAGGTCATGAGTACGGAAGACATTAAGGAGCACGCCAAGAAGTACAGCCAGGCGTATAGCAGTAGCTACAGCCCGTGGTCGAAGAATTTCGACGAGATGGCCAAGAAGACGGTTCTGAAGAGGTGCTTAAAATATGCACCGCTCAAGACAGAATTCGTCCGAGAAATGAATGCCGACGGCACAATCAAGAAAGACATTACGGCCAATATGGCCGATGTTCCCGATGAGACGGACTACATTGATGTAACGTCCGATAGCGTACCTGATAATGTAGATCCGACGACGGGCGAAGTCATGGATACACGCACAGATCAAGAAAAAGAAGACGACGCCATACTGGCAGCGTCAATGTAAACGATAGAGAGCGGCAAGGGGACTGTGAGTACACCGGTCCTCTTGACCTACGGAGGTAACGACATGGCTAGACCATTAAAACAAGGACTTGATTACTTCCCTCTCGACACGGACTTTTTACAGGACATAAAGGTCCGCAGACTTATCCGAGCATGTGGCTCGAGCGCGATTCCTATGCTAATCGGCCTGCTGGTTAATATTTATCGAGGCGATGGGTATTATCTTAGGTGGGATAGCGATATGACTTTTCTGATTTCTGACGAAGTTGGTATCAGTGAGGGCGCAGAGCACAGGAATTCATTAACAAGGCAGTTCAAGTCGGGTTTTTCGACAAGAAACTTTACGAGGAAAAAAGTATCCTCACATCAGCCGGAATTCAAAGACGATTCTTTGAAATTACGGAACGTCGTAAGTCAGTTTTTTACGACGATACTCTTCTTCTAATCGACGTTAATGAGTACACAAACTTAGTTAATGTTAACAATAACTCGATTAATGTAAACAATAACCCCGTAAATGTATACCATAATCAACAAAGTAAAGTAAAGGAAAGTAAAGAAGAAGAAAGAAAAAATAATTCCTTTCCGTCGTCGGCGTCGAAGGTTGTAAAACTCTACGGGGACAATATTCACCCGATAAGCTCTGCAATAGAGCGAGATAAGCTCATTTCCTTGGTTGAAGCACACGGCGAAGCTTTCGTGCAGAAGGCTATAGAGAGAGCCGTCATGCGTAATAAGCGAAGCTTAGCGTATATCACGGGTATCCTTAGTCGGTGGGAATCCAATGGCTACGACGAGGGCAGTAACAGAAACGGTAAGAAGAAGCCGGAAGCGACTGAGAAGTCGGAAGAGTATCTTGCCTTTCTTGAACGGCGAAAGGCGTATAAAGCAAAACAAAAGCAGAAAGGGGCAACTGCACATGTTAACAGACGGGAGCATGAGCTTTCTCAAAGACGTGCTGAAACTGTCATATCCGAACCAGCGGATGGAAGAAAGGAACTTGGACATATTCTGGACGATGTTTGAGAAAACATTTTCCAAGTATGATGAGCAGGATGTGGCCGATGCCGTCGAAAGCGTTATCCAGACCGAGAAATGGTTTCCGTCGATTGCTACGATAAAAGAGTCATTGGATAACCTGCTGAATGCCAAACGCAGAGAAGCGCAGTCTGCGAGTATCATGAAACCCGCCCCGCGGGGGAAGATAGATATGGTACCTATCCGCGAAGCGATGAGAAAAGTCAAAAAAGGGGAATGGGTATGCCCCATATCGGACACGGTGCGTACATTCGCAACACGTCTTTTCCCGGACAATCACGGATGATCTTATCCGTCGTAATTACTGCCTGCTTGCGTATTATAGTGAGTCGGGTATCCGGATTGATGAGGCGGGGTCTTTCGTGAAGCTATATATGACTCGACATGGAGATATCGTCGATCGAGTTGTGTATCAAAAGTGAGGTGTAAAACAATGCCGATAAACTACGTGGAGGAAGAGCATACGAGGTATATCGCACTGACTGTATACGGTAATCCGGTAGCGCAAGGACGGCCGAGGTTCTCACGGCAAGGTGGATTCGTCAAAGCGTATGATCCGATTAAGTCCAAGGCGTACAAGGCACTCATACGACTAGAGTTGCAGCCGTTATTGTCTAGTCCTGACTTCGCCCCGATTGACCGTGACTGCCGATTGCGCCTGAACGTGTACCGAGCCATTCCGAACAGCTTCAGTAAGAAAAAGCGCCAAGAGGCTATAGGACGGTAAGATACGGCCGACAACGAAGCCGGATACAGACAATTACGTGAAGGGCGTGCTGGACGCACTCAACGGTACGGTGCTGAAAGATGATAGCGTTGTATGCGAGATATTCGCACGAAAATTCTATAGCGAACGGCCGAGAATCGAGGTCGTAATCGACGATTTGCGGCCGCTATGGCGTTAACAAATTATTACCAGAAGGGAAGCATGATGTTAAAAGAACAAACCATTTTTGGGCTAGTTAATAAAGTAGATTTAGCCATTCGACGAATCAAACTTCATGAACCACCGGAAGGGTATTATGTAGCGTTTTCAGGCGGTAAAGACAGTTGCGTCATTCTAGACCTTATAAAACGAGCCGGCGTAAAGTTCGATGCACATCTTAACATAACGACAGTCGACCCTCCGGAAGTTATCAGATTCGTCAGACAGCAGTATCCGGAAGTTGCGATGGAGAAGCCCGAAATGAGCATGAAAAAATTGATTGAACAGAAAGGAATTTTGCCTACAAGACTAGCCAGATACTGTTGTGCCGAGTATAAGGAACGGGGCGGCATAGGACGATTTGTTGTAACCGGAATCCGACACGCAGAATCTACACGTAGAAGCAATCGAAAACTGATAGAGCCGTGCCGACAGCCGAACGGTAAGAGATTTATCCATCCGATTATCGAATGGAGCGATGACGAGGTGTGGGAGTATATCAAGACCTACAAGGTTCCGTATTGCAGCTTATACGACGAAGGTTTTCGCCGTATTGGGTGCGTATGTTGCCCGTTTGCCAGTGAACAAAAGAAGCGTCAAGATATTAAGCGATGGCCAAATATCTATAAAAATCAGTGGCGAGCCGGTGCAGAATTGGCGATAAAAAGACGAGAAAAAGAAGGGAAGAAGTTGTTATTCAGCACCGTCAACGAGCAAATGGAATTCTGGTTAAGTGGCAAGGGCATACCGAAAGAAAATCCGGAGCTTATCAACATTTTCGGTGTAATGGGCGATGAAAAAATCACATAATAGAAGAATTTTACGACAAGGTAAAAGAATGATACCCGAACGACGTAAACAGTAAGAAGGAGGACGCACACAGTGTTTCATAACGATTATATAAATGCGGTGCGGGAATACTTGCATCGATACCACGAATTTAATACGTACATAAAGAATATCAAGGCCGACTTGGAAGACTTAAACGCCACGCAAGCACTGTGTGCCGCTCCGAAAGTGCCGACGTTGTCACACACACCTGGCGGTAACGGGATTATGATAAGCCCGGAAGAGCGAGCCGTATATGAGAAGGAAAATCTCGAGAGTCGAAGAAAAAAACTTCAGTCGGATTTGGAGAAAATTGAGCCGTTAATGCGTCGACTAGACAGGTCAATTGAAGCCCTCAGTTATTCGGATCGTATAATAGCTGAGGAACGCTTTATCAACGGAGCGTCGTGGCTGCGCATAGCCGACACGCTGCACATGAGCGAAACAGCCGTGCGTAAGCGTTCTGGAAAGGTACTGGAGCAGATAGCGGCGATGATGTTCGGACCCGCGGCGATACCCGTACAGACGCATTTCGTATTCTTTGATGAGTTGAAAAATTCGTAACAGTCACAAATGGTGCGTTTTTGTGCCGATATGGTGCGGAAAATGCTGGTATAGTAATAGTGTGAACACCTCCTAATAATATATTTCATGACGCAAAACAAGATGCTCAGTTATTGGGCGTCTTGTTTTGTCTTGCACGGGTTACTATATTTTTCTAATGCGAATAGTGTATAATGCATTATATAAGGAGGTGTTTAAGATGGCTAAAGCAATTGATGTTGCGCGTTTTTTTATTAATATCGTAAATGCATTGCCCACAGATGATTTGATGACGAATCTGCGCGTGAATAAACTTCTTTATTTTGCGCAGGGAGAATGTTTGAAGAAATTAGGCCATCCGCTGTTCACTGATGATATTGAGGCTTGGAAATATGGGCCCGTTGTTCCCTCTGTATATGAACAATATAAGTCATTAGAGAAAAACCCTATTCAAGAAAGCATTCCGTATAGCAAAGGTGCATTTAGTGAAGAAGAGAGAGAACTATTGTTTGACGTTGCTAGTTATTACGGGCAAATATCTTCGTCGGCATTAGTTGAAATGTCACATCAGAAGGGGTCGCCGTGGCAACAAGTTTACGACCCCGACCGAAAGCATGTGAAAATAGATATAGACTCTATATATAGTTATTTTTCTCAACAAAATCCGATCCCCACATTCTCAGAAGTAATTAATAAAATCGAAACCGTAGGGCGACGGGACGATGAAGGATATTTAGTACTGCCTGCCGAGTGGAATGACGATGAATAATTGGGAGATTTGGTGGGCAAATGTAAAGTTTGAAGATTGCGAACAAGTTGAATGCAGGCCAGTTCTAGTTGTAGACCAAAGAATTTCTTACATATTATCTTTTAAGATAACGTCACATTCAGCTAGGAAACGCTATTTGGGTGAATACGAAATAGTTCAATGGAAAGCGGCTGGATTAAAAACACCATCTGTTGTTAGATTGTCTAAAAAATTAGAGTTGCGAGAGTCGGATTTTGTTAGCCGGATGGGCTCGCTATCTGATTCTGATATTATGGCAATTCTTCGCTATTGTCTTTTTATAATATAGGGTAGAATGGCTATCACAAACCTTGGTAATGGTGGCTGCCAAGGATAAATATCACAAAAGTGATTTTTTAAGGACGTCCTAATGGGGCGTCCTTTTTACGTGCGCCGTAAGAGGATGACATCATGATGAATTTAACGAAGGTAAAGTGCTACCGGCAGTCCTGCCTCAATAATCACAAAGGTGTATGCTCTGCTAACGGAATTACTATCGGCGGGATCGGTGGCTGTAAGTCCTTCGTTGTAGCCAAAAGCGTCATGAATAAGTCTCGGTACGGCGCACAAAGGAGGTGATACGATGCCCCGTAAGAGTATGCACGTGTGCTTCTATCCCGGTTGTCAGGAGCTTACGAGAGAACGATATTGCGAGAAACACCGTAAGACTTCGTACGATGACCGAAGAGAGAGCGCGGCTAAACGAGGATACGGGTCAAAGTGGGCGAAAGCCCGACTTGCCTTTCTAGCTGAGCACCCAACGTGTGAGTGTGAGCGGTGCAAGGCATCAGGACAGCCGTTACCTGCGGACGTGGTGGACCACATCATTCCGCATAGAGGGAATCAGAAGCTGTTCTGGGATACGAAGAATTGGCAAGCTATGAATCATGTGTGCCACAATCGTAAGACAGCACGAGAGGACGGCGGCTTCGGCAACCGTTCTCGTAATTGAGAAAATATAATTTTAATTGAGAATGAGAAGAGGCCTCCCGGTGAAAAAAGTTCTGAGGCACGAAGCCCAGACCGTGGCGGTCTCTTCTTCGTAAAAAGTTCGTGAAATGAGCCAGTTTTAAAGAAAGGAGGAATACGCTATGGCAGGACGGCCGGCGAAACCGATTGAACTTCATTTGCTCAATGGTAACAAGCGGCACTTGACGAAGGTCGAAATTGAGCAACGGAAAAAGTCCGAAGTACAGCTCGGTGAACATAAGCTTGTATGTCCGCCGTATGTTCGGCACGACAAAAACGCATATAAGAAGTGGAAAGAAATCGCTAAGCTCTATAAGGACATCGACTTCGTAAGCTCCGCAGATGTCGGGCTAATGGCTCGGTACTGCATGGCGTTTTCCGAATATATCAATCTGACGGAGCATCGGAAGGTCTGCGCTACGATTCGAGTTGATACCGAGAACGGCGAAGATACAGACATGTTGGAGGTTCTTGCGGCAAAGTATCCCGTGAAGACAGCCGCCAAAATGTTCGAGAAGATTGAATACGTGTTTTCGCTCTCGGGAGTGCTCGCCGTCGATAAGGCGTTAAACGCCAAGATGACAACACTGGTACAAATGGAGGACAGGTTATTTTTAAATCCGTTGGCGAAGATTCGGAATGTTCCAAAAAAGGAAGTAAAGCAAGACGATCCTCTTAAGGATAAAGGATTTGGCAACATATGACACTACTTGAAGAACTCATTCAGTATAGCAACAAGTGCATAGACGACACGGCGCACGTGTGCCGCAAACACCGATGGGCGTGTATCCGTTTTCTACGTGATGTAAAGCGCGCCGGTACGGAGTCGTTCCCGTACGTATTCGACGAGGAAAAAGCGCAGCGGTTCTTTACGTGGGCACAGCTGCACAAGCACACAAAAGGCGTGCTTGCCGGGGAGCCGATTGAATTTGTTCCGATACAGCGGTTTATCTTCGGCAACGTGTACGGCTGGGTACACAAAGATACAGGGCTGCGGCGCTTCCGCAAAGCCTATTGGCAGGTAGCGCGTAAAAATGCGAAGTCTCAATCGCTGGCTATTGTCGGCGATTACGAAATGATGGCACTCGGCGAACCGATGAGTGAAGTATACATCGGGGCAACGAAGTCGATGCAGGCGAAGATCATATACAACGAGGTCATTGCGATGTTGAAGCGCTGCCCGTTACTCAAAGACAAGTGGCACGAGTCGTACGGAGTCATTCGGCATAAGAAGAGTGATTCCCTGCTTCGGGCCTTATCGAAAGACGACGGCAAGACGGGCGACGGTCTGAACCCGCAATGTGGGCTTATTGATGAGTACCACGCGCACCCGACTGACGAGATTTTGGAAGTCATCAACACGGGTATGGTCGCACGTAAACAGCCGCTATTGTTTATCATTACGACGGCCGGGAATAATTTCGGGGGGCCGTGTTATCGCGTTGAGTATCCGCTCGTTGAAAAGATACTCAACCCGGCTATTGATTTTGACGTTGTCGATTATTTTTGTATGGTCAACGAACTTGACCGTGACGACGAGGGCAACCTTATCGATGATGTCAAAAATGAGGACTGCTGGATAAAAGCAAATCCGATAGCGGCAGCATACCCGGAGGGACTCGCTAACATCCGGAGTAAACTAGACTCAGCGCTTGAGAGCCCTGAAAAAATGGAATCTTTTCTCACGAAAAATATGGATCTTTGGGTAAACCAGTCGGCGATGTCATATATGGACATGGCGAAATGGAAAGAACGAGGCGCTATAACAGAGTTGCCCGTCGATCCATACGGGTACGACGCGTACGTCGGCGTAGACTTGTCGAGACGTATTGACCTTACGGCGGCAGCGCTTGTCATGCCGCTTGATGACGACGGCACGACGAAATACCTCGTACGGGCGCATGGGTTTATCCCCGAAGAAACAGTCGCGGTGCACGAGAAGACCGACAAGATACCGTATCGGGCGTGGGCGCGGGCCGGGTATCTCACAATAACGTCCGGGGATGTTGTCGACTATCGGTTTATCAACACATGGATTCAAGAACAAGTAGACACTCTCGGCGTTGAACCTCCGGGAGGTCTGCTACGATCCGTATAACGCGACGCACTTTGCGCAGGAGCTTGATGCGCAAGGCATTATGACCGTTGAGGTCAGGCAGGGCATGCGGACGTTATCTGAACCGACAAAAGCATTCCGGGAGGAAGCGTACCGGGATAACATTCTGCATGAGGCGAACCCCCTGTTGGATTGGGCTATCAGTAACGCGGTAACGAAGCGTGACCATAACGAGAATATCATGCTGGATAAAGAGAAATCGACGAACCGTATCGACCCGATAGCGGCGGTCATCAACGCGTTCAGCCGGGCACACGTTATGGCCGAAGAAGATTTGAGCGATTACGTGCTGTCTGACGAGTTTAGCCTATAAGGAGGAGTTATGAAAATAATCAAAGGGTATATCGATGACATATTACTGATTGCCGGATTCGTGCTGCTGGTTATTGCGGGCTCGTATGTGAGCCCTGTATGGTCTGCTTTATATACGGCGGCCGTTGAGTGCTTATCAGGGGCGTATCTTATAAGCTACACACTGTCCAACGGCAAGAGTAAAGGAGCAGATGAGTATGTTCGTTCGTAACTGGATCCGCAATTGCGGCGGCGGAGGGCAACTGTTCACGGGCGGCGACAGTGGGACACTGGTTAACCCGGCGCAGTGGTTAATCGACGCGCTGGGCGGCGGTGAAACAATTACCCCGGAGAAGGCGGCGAAAAATTCGAACGTAGCTGCCTGCGTTTCCATACTCGCTGATGATATCGGTACCCAGCCGATACATACGTTTAACAAGCAGAAGAAAAACATCGGCATGCAGCATCCCGTTGCCCGGCTCTTGTATGAGCGGCCGAACCCGTTTATGTCAGCATTTGTGTTCAAGCAGACCATACAGGGCCATATCGGTATATACGGCAACGGGATTGCGTATATTGAATGGGCCGCCGATGGATACCCTGCGGCACTCTGGCCACTCGACCCTGTACGAACGACGGTACAGCTGGACACGTCAACTGGGCAACTGCGGTATAAGACACAGAACGCTCAAGGTAAGATGTACGACCTCGCTCCGGAAGACGTGCTGCATTTCAAAGCGTTCACAAGGGACGGTATTATCGGGGTAGCGCCGTGGAAGACACTCGTTGACGAGCTTGACAGCCAAAACGCAACGAAGGCGTTTATCAGTGACTTTTATCGCAACGGCACACTATCAAGTGGGGTATTGAAAACAGCGACAAAGCTTAACCGCGAGGCAAAGCAGCGTGTCCGGGAAGAGTGGCAGAAGTTGAATAGCGGCAGTGATAATGCGGGAAAAATCGCCGTTCTTGATGTCGGGCTGGACTTTCATCAGCTCGGTATGCAGCTTGATCAGGCGCAATTCCTTGATACACAGAAATTCGGTATAACAGAAGTCGCTAAAGTGTATCGCGTACCGCCGCATAAGCTTGCACAGCTTGACCGAGCGACATACGCGAACGCCGAAGCGATGGGACTTGACTATATCAAGACAACGTTACTGCCGATATTCACGCAATGGGAACAGGAGATTAACCACAAGCTCTTTACCGCAACGGAGAGGGCTTCTTTTTATGTCAAGTTTAACGCGGCTGCCGAGCTGCGCGGGGACAGCGCGGCCCGGGCGCAGTATTACCGGGATATGATTAACAACGGCATTTACACTATCAACGAGATCCGTGAGATGGAAGAAATGGACGGTATCGGCCCCGGTGGTGATAAACACTTCGTGTCGCTCAACTATACGACACTGGATAACATCGGGCAGCAGGAGCCCACGAAAGGAGGTGAGGGGGGAGAATGAAGAAGAAGTTAACGTGTTTTGATGTTCGCAACGAGTCTGCAAAGTCCGCAGATGTGTATATCCACGGTGACGTCCTTGACGACGACTGGAAAGCGTGGATGTCGGATTACGACGGCGAGACTTTCGCCGGGTACGTGCTTCCGGTTGATGTACGGGAGAAGCTTGAAAGCTTGAAGGGTAAAGACCTTACGATTTACATCAACAGCGACGGTGGTAGCGTCCCGGCCGGCATTACCATTGCGAACATGATCAAACGGCACGACGGGCATACCGTTGGCGTCGTGGACGGGTGGGCGGCGTCTATTGCAAGTGTCATCTTCATGGCGTGCGATGAACGACGGATGCCGAGCAACACATTCCTGATGATCCATAAGCCGAGCGCCATGGCACTGGGGGACGCCGACGACATGCTGCGGGTGGCTACAATGCTTGATACGGTACAGGAAGGTATCGAGCAGGCGTACCTGGAACGAGCCCGTGAGGGCGTGACGCCTAAAGCAATCCATGACGCCGTGGAAGCGGAAACGTGGTACACAGCGGCAGAAGCTGCGGAGATGTTCGACATTACCGTTGAAGAGTCAGACGCGCGGCTGGTCGCTTGTAGCAAGAGTATGAATTTCAAGGCCATGCCGGCTGCCGTACGGGCGGCGAAAACCGCAGACGCCGCGACGGAAGGCGCGGAAGAGCTAGAAAACCGCAAGCGTCGGCTTGCCATTGAATTGGAGTTATTGAAATAAGGAGGAATCAATCAATGACAGAAAGAGAAAGAGAATTGCGCCAGAAGATGGCGGAAAAACAAACGCGTATTCAGGATTTACTGAAAGAAAACCGTCTTGATGACGCAGAAGCGGTGACAGACGAACTGCGCGGATTGAAACGGGAGTTCGACCTGTTGCAGGAAGTGCAGGACTTGTCTGTTGCACCGCCCCCGGCAGCACAAGGCACACAAAGCTCTGCACCGGAAGATGTCGATACAACGCACGTACTGGCACAGCTTCTCCGCAACCGCGCCAGCGCCTTGAACGAAGCGGAGCGTAAAGAGGCAAAACGGCTGCTCGTGCGGAACGCCACAGGCGATCTGCGCGAAGGTACGAACGAACAGGGCGGTTTTATTGTCCCCGTTGACGCGCAGACGAAAATCAACGAATTAAAGCGTACGCTCAACCCGTTGTCTGCGCTCGTCAGTGTTGAAAACGTCAATACGATGTCCGGTACCCGCGTTATGGAGAAAGCAGCAGATATCACGGCGTTTGACGCGGTAGCCGAAATGGCGAATATCGCAGAAACCGACGCACCGAAGTTCACGCTGGTTAAATACATCATCAAAAAGTATGCCGGCATCTTGCCGATGTCCGAAGAGCTGCTTGCTGATACGGATCAGGACCTGCTGAATTACGTATATCGCTGGCTTGCGAAGAAGTCCGTCGTGACGGAAAACGCACAGATCTTGACGGTTTTGAAGGCGCTCACAAAAACGCCGCTCGCTGACCTTGATTCCGTGAAAGACGTGCTTAACGTTACTCTTGACCCGGCCATTTCGCTGCTGGCGTCCGTGCTTACCAATCAGGACGGATTTAATTATCTCGACAAGCTCAAAGACAAGGACGGCGATTATCTGTTGCAGCCGAACCCTTTGGACCCGACGCAGAAATTACTGTCCGGTAAGCCCGTAACAGTAGTATCAAACAAAGTACTGCCGACGGCAGTGGCGGCATCAGACAAGAAAGCACCTGTACTTATCGGCAGCTTCAAAGATGCGGTTATCCTCTTTGACCGTCAAGCAACGTCTCTTGTCGGTACCAGCGTTGGCGGCAATGCATGGAAACGTGACAGCTATGACATCAAAGCGGTTACGCGTTTTGACGTGCAGAAGTTTGACGATCAGGCCGTTGTATACGGCGAGTTGAAACTCGCATAAGGAGAGCCCGACATGACACTGAATGACGTAAAACTGTATTTGCGCGTCGACGGCTACGATGAAGATGACGTCATTCAGAGCCTTATTGACGCGGCGAAAGAGTTTATCAAGACAGGTACGGGCGTTACGTTTACGGATACGGACGCCCGCCACGTCTTGACTCTTAAAATGATAGTGGCGCACTGGTACGATAACCGGGGGCTTGTTGGAAGCACAGCAGAGCTGCCATTTACCGTAACCGCACAGTTGTTGCAGATTGAAGCGGAAAGGAGCACGTAATGAGGGCAAAGGTAATTGAGTCTTGCGTATACAACAACGAGTTCCGCGGCATTGATGACGTCGTGGAAGGTACGCAAGAAGATTTGCAGACGCATATCGACTTTGGATATGTGGAAGTAATCGGCAAAGCGGAAAATGTCGAAACAGAAGAACCAGAAGAACCAGAAGATGAAGTAGTCGAACCTGAACCTGTCGAGGCAAAGCCGAAGTCGAGCAAGTCGCATAAAAAGTAGGTGGATAGCATGACTACGGTTTCAGAGTTCCGGTCGCGTGTCGAGTTGTATAGCCCGATTACCGTACCAGATGGGCAGGGCGGATATGATGAACAAATGAAATACGTCGATACTGTCTGGGCGCAAGTCTTGAAACCTCGTTTTTGGGACGGTCAGGCAGGCGGCGGCCCGGTAGCCGGTATCACACAAGGGGTTACGATCCGGTACCGTGATGACGTCGCGCTTGACTGGCGCGTGGAATACAGGCACACGATGTACCGCATCATACACATTGAGTATAGCGAACGCAGGGATGTACTCGTTTTGACGTGTACGGCAGTTGAGCATCACGGATAAGGGGTGGCGCTTATGTACATCAAGGCTAATCTGGATGATGTTACGTTTCGTGCGACAGCAGACTTGACGAAGTTTGACGAGCTTACGCGTAATCGTATCCGCGACGTTGTGCGCGAGAAAGCTGCGGAAGTACAGCAGCGGGCGGTTGAGCTTGTGCCGAAAGATACGGGCAAGCTTGCAAGTCAAATACATCTTGAGTTTTTAAACTCGGATAAGATGACAGCGGCCAAGGTGTACACAAATAACAAAATTGCGCATCTCATAGAGTATGGGGCTGCCGGCGCTGTTGTCTTACCGACACGTAAAAAAGCGTTAGCTCCGGGCGCCGAAGGCTGGTTCATGGCGAAAGCCGTTATCCCACAGCGCGCAGCGCATCCGTTTATGCGGCCGGCCATTGATTACGTTCGGCCTACGATAGAATCTGCAATAAAGGAGGCTATCACGCGTGATAAGTAGGATACCATTTAACGCGGTGCAGCAGAACGTGTACACGCTCTTATCGAACGGACAGACAACACCGGTATATGATACGGTGCCGACAGGTGCGGAACAAATGCCGTATGTCGTTCTCGGAGAGTTCCACGGTTCGCCCGTGAATGAGAACAAAACGACGATATATCACACGGTGATCTTCAGCAAGTACACGTCTGGACGCGCAGCAAAGGTAAGAAAGAAGTAAACGAAATATTGGATGATATAGTACATCTACTCACAAAGTACTCATTGACGCTTGAGGGGTATACGCAAATCGGTACTGCGGCTATTGCGCAGTATCAAGCCTATCAAGAGTTGTATGCAGACAAAACAAGCGCATATCACGGTGTATTGTCTGTAGAGTGGGTACTGCAGCAGGAATTGAGCTAAGGAGGAATAACACACATGGCATTAACTGAAGATAAGATTAAAAATCTTCCTGTAATGGATGAAAATACAACGGCCGTTGCGGGTAAATACACACTGATTTATATCGCTCTCGATAAAGCGCCGACGTGGCTTTTGCTTGGCGGGCAGCGTAACAACCCGCTGTCCCGTAAAGCGGAGTCCATCGACGCGACATCAAAAGACAGCGGCAGCTACGGGGATAAGCTCCCCGGTATGCTCAACTGGACGATGTCATACGAAGGGCTGTACGTAATGAACGACGAAGCGGTTGACATATTGGAAAACCGCTTTAATGAACGTAAACCTGTATTTATCCGGCAGGAATACCCGGACGGCTCTTACCGCACGGGGTGGGCGTCCGTAACGGCACTTGATGAAGATCACAGCTACAGCGGGGTATCAACGTTGAAAGTCACGTTTGAAGGTAAGGGCGCTATTTCTGACATTCAGAAGCTCTCCGCAAAACCGACCCTCGGCACGGCAAGCGGCACGTTCTCCAAAGCGGCGCCGGCGGACGTGGCGGTTACCATTACACCGCCCGAAGCCAATATCAGGACGGTTGTTATGGCCGACGGCACGAAGCTTGCGCAGGAAGTTGACTACACATACAGTCAGGGCGCACTGAAGCTTTTGAAGGCCGGCGCAGTGAAAGATCATCTTATCATGGGCGACAACATGATTACTATTACGATTACGGCAGATATCAGGCTGACATTTAAGTTGAAGTTAACAGCGTAAAGTGAGGAACGAAAGAGCGGTCGCTTGGCCGCTCTTTTTCACTATGAGAGGAGATTTGATTATGAAAACAACGCGGACACTCACAGTCGGCGATAAAGAATATGAGGCATATCTGACAATTAAAGACATGCGCATGATTGAACGGGAAATCGGGCAGTCCTTGCTGTCCATCTTCGATGCGGGGTCTCTTGCGGTTGTCGCTAATATGACAAAGAATATCAGTCTTGATTTAGTGATGGCCACACTCCGGTTTGCCATCCACGACGACAAGTACGGCCATCGTTCCGACGACGAACTGTATGATATGCTGGATGAATATTGTGCCGTAGAGGGCCAAACGATGGATCATATCGGGGGCTTTGTTATTCAGCTTGTGTTTGATACTGGCATTTATAACAAGATAAAATTCCATCAGGCAGGTGCCGAAAAAAACGCAGAACCGACGACGTCGAAAGAGGAACGATAGTCGTCGGATCGATAGAAGAATGGATCGAAAACGCGGAGCCTGTTGCCTATGGCATGTTGACATTAAAGCCTTATGAATTTGAAGATCTGCAAATTCGTGAGTTTAATGCCATGGTGCAAGGGTACCTGCAACGAAAACGCGATAACGATGTCGCGCAGGCGTACTTTACGTATTGGCAGTTACGGCCGCATTTGGGCAAAGATACGACGCTTACGCCGGCGGATATTCTCGCACCGTTATATCCGGACGTAAAACCAGACCCGGAAGAGGACAGGGCAGAATTATTAAAAGCATTTGGGATGTAAGGAGGGCGGCACTTGGCCACAGTAGCAGACTTATTAATCAAGATAGGCGCAGACGGCAGCGGGCTGTCGTCCGAACTGAACAAATCCAAACAGGAAATACAGAAAACATTTTCGACGAACCCGATAAACGAGTTTTCCGGAAGCATTGACACAGCCACGGGTAAAGTAAACGCAATGCTCAGCACGTTTACCAAATTCGCGGGCATAGCGGCCGCGGGTTTTGGGCTAAACGCTATTATCGACAGCGCGGTTAATGCGGGAGAGTCGTTGTATCAAGTGCAGCAGCGATTTAACCTGACCACGGCAGAAGCGGCGAAGTTATCGGCGGTTATGAAGATGACCGGCGGCGATGTCGATACGGCGGCAAAGGCGATCATGCGTCTTGATAAGAACATCGCAAATAATACTGCGGACGGCAGAAAAGCCGCGTCGGTATTATCGCAGATGGGATTATCCTTGACGGACGCGTCGGGGCGGATGAAGCCGATGAATGAGCAGCTGGCAGCTTTGGCCAAAGGGTATAAAGCGGCAAACGAGGCAGGTCAAGGACAAGAATTTTTAATGGCCACACTCGGTACGCGAGGGCTTGCGCTCACGAAGACCTTACTCAATTACGAAGATGCTGCCGGCAGAGCCGCAAAGATAAAAGGCGTCGGGCTTGACCCGAAAGAGATGCACGAAGCGTATATGCAGATGCAGGAAGTTAATCTGCAATTTGGTAAACTCAAGACCGTTGCGGGGGCGTCATTGGCCCCGCTGGTTATGGAGATTCTGCCGCAGGTTATGAGTGGGCTCTCGACAACGGCCACCTTTATCAAAGAGAATAAAGAAGCTATCGGCACGACTATCGTGACTATCACGAAGCTTGTAGCGGCGTACGAAGCACTGAAACTGGCCAAGGCGGCAGCGAATACTGTCGGTCGGGTAATGGACACAGTGCGCACAGCCGGCGCCCCGACGGTTGACGACGCACAGCAGCAGGCGCTGTCGAAAGCGCAGGAGCGGCGTATCAACAAGGCCATTGCCGACAGCGACAGAATGTACGCGCAAATGCGCCGGGAAGCAATAAAGACGGCTAATCAGCAGAACTTATCCGCCGAAGAAGCGCAAGTCTTTATGGCTGAAAAATTTACGCAAATCGGGCTGGAGTCGGCGCAGGCGGCAGAGCGGATTCGCACGGAGATGACGCGGGCGTTTGTGGCCGTCAATCTTGAAGCGGAAAAAAGCGCCGCTGTCGTGTCCGAGTCGGTGAATGCGTCGACGTATGCCGCGGAGACAGCTGCAGCGGCTAAAATCGAATCGAACAACGCCGTTATCGCAAGCAATACCAGAGTCGCCGAATCGGAAGCTATCATCGGCGCGGCAGCCCGTGAAGCGGCAGCCGTAAAAGAGGCGGCCG
>NZ_JH417615.1:74175-96416 GCF_000239275.1 Megasphaera geminata F0357
CAGCCGTAAAAGAGGCGGCCGCCGCATCGGAAGTTGCCGCGAACGGAAAACTCATTACAAGTAACGCCGCCGTTGGAGAATCAGCAACAGCAGCAGGGGCGGCATCGGTACGGGCGAGCGAAGCGGCAACCGCCGCAACGGCAACAACGACTAAAGCAACAATAGCGCTTGCAGGTGCGCACGAAAAAGCGGGTGTTGCGGGCGTACTGGCATCGCAAAAAAGCGTAACCGCTGTCGGACAGCTGCCCGGCGCAATCGGTAAAGTTACAGGGGCGTTGTTCAGTCTTGCCGGGGGTTGGATGGGCGTTGCCGCGGCGGCCCTGTACGCAGCATATTGTGCGTACAAATACTTTAACGCAAAGTATGAAGCCGCGCAGAAAAACACATGGACAGGTGACGACGGCTACACATACACGGCACACGACGGCCGCATTTGGCGCCAGCGTGACGGTGATCTCGGTAACGCGGATATCAGTGCTGACATGACCGGACAAGGCTCACGGGCTAACGGCGGCGCGTCGGAAGAAGTCGTACAGGAGGGCACGGAAGCGTACGCCCGAGAGTATGCGAACTGGTATAACGCCGGCGGCGGTAAAGACTTTGCGGACGCGGAAGCACAGCGGCAAGCGGCGGAGGCCGCGGTAAACAACGCGCAAATTCCGTCATACGACTTTACGCCGGACACAGCAGCGGGCGCTGGCGGCGGCACACGGATTGAAAACGAACAGACGTACGACGTTCGCGCGGGCGCAATATATAATGCCGGACGGTTGTCCGGGTTGGATTACGGTACCGGTGATAATCAAGTCGTCTGTACCACGTACATCGAAAACGCCTGGGCGGATGCGGGGGTATCCAATGCGTTCGAGTTGGGCGGCTGGGCCCCTGATTGGGCGGCTAACGCGGGCAGTGCGTTCCATGCTACCGACGCATACGGCGGTGGATACGAAGCGCATGCCGGGGACGCTGTTATTACCAATAACGGTGACCATGTCATTATGCTTGATGCAAACGCCTCCGGATATTATGCGGCGGCAGGTAGCGGCCGCGTATCGCAGCATTATGACCAGGACTACCGGTCGGCATTTGCTGGTAACATCGTCGGCGTTATCTCGCTTACCGAATTTGCCGGTACGACGGAAACGGGTAAAGCGTTATCGGTGCAGGACGTCCGGAAACAGGCAGAACAGCGGGCAAAGGATATCGCTAACGCCCGCAAAGATTTAAAAACGCTTGAATCGGATCTGGACAGGGCCTTACTGGGGGATACCGGCACGGCATTTGAAAAGAGTATCGCCAGCATGAACCAGCAAGCGCAGCGGTACGAAGACCAAATCCGCAAGATAAAGAACACATCAAAAGATATTGACACGAGCCGTGCCGAAGATTTATTGAAGCAGTGGAAAATTGAAGAAGCCGCGAAAGCCATGGAAGAGCTTACGGCCCGACGGATGAAGTTTAATACAGAGATGTCCAAGCTCAACGCGGACTTAAAAGGCGACTATGTGTCCGTGGCACAAGCCGAGTTTGAAGCCACAGTGCAGAGTCTCGAAAAGCAACGTAAAGAAAAGCTCAAGGAAATACAGGCAAGTAAATCTGACTATGAAGCGTTGAAAGATGCCAATGATTGGTACACGGCAGCGTATCTTGATGCGGTACAACAGCGGGAAGATGCTGAACGGGAGGCGTTCGAGAAGTCCGTACAGTGGGCAATCAAGCGCGGTGAAATGAGTAAGCTTACGGATCTGCTGCAGTCGCAAGCGTATCAAGACGTGCAGAACTGGAACGCTCGCGGACAGGCGGCACAGTCGTACTACGAAATATTTCAGAAGGCGAACATGTCAACTGTCGAGATGGTAGCGTCCGGGTCAACGCAAATAGCGTCCGGAATTCAAGGTGTGTTCGAGTCTATGGCCAACGGCTCGGAGAGCGCGAAAGACTCACTGCGTAGCCTTGGCAAAGTGTTCCAGAAGACCATTACACAGATGATCGCGCAAGTGACAGCGCATAAAATCGCAATGATGCTATTCGGCGGGCTGCTCGGTGGCGGTAACAGCTCATCGGGATTTAACTACTCATCGAATCTGCTCAATGCGTCTAGCTTTAAGCCTTACACACCGAGCCTTGGTATATCAACGCATCTGTTCGCGGCGGGCGGTATGGTTACGGCTCCGACTATGGGGCTTATCGGGGAAGCGGGAAATGATGAAGCAGTGTTCCCGTTGACCGACGAGGTATATTCTCGCGTAGCGAAAGGCATCGTACAGAACCAAAACCAAAACGGCAGCAATGCTGCCGCGCCGGTTATCAACATTATTAATAACAATAACGGGGCCAGCGTTAAAGTGCAGTCAAGTACTTATGACAGCCAGATGAAGAAATACATCATTAATGTTGTGGTCGATGCCGCCGAGACAGACGAGGGCGGCATGGCACGGGCCATTCGTAACGTGTCGAAAGGATAGAGGGTATGAATATATTTCCTGCGGATAAAATACCGCATCCCGTTGTATCGGTCGCAACGAACGCGAGCGATACGTACGTCGAGAAAATGACGGACAGCACAATAGAGTCGAAGACCGATGCGGGGTATCGTATTACGCGGCCCCGCAACACACGATCGCCGCGGGTGTTCCTGTATTCGTGGACATGCCTTGCGGAAGCACAGAAAAACATTCTGCGTGATTTCTGGCGTAAAGTACGGAAATCGGACAAGTTCCAATTTACTGACTACGACAGCGGCGACGTCTGCACTGTACGCTTTACGTCGGACTGGGAGTGCCATTACTCGCACCCGGAAGGGTATTATTTGTCACTGACATTCGAGGAGGTGTAACGTGTGAAGATATGGGAAACTGCGGCAATCTTGGAAAAGAATAAGCTGGCGTCCGACGCGCCGTTTTTACTGCTTTTGAAACTGCATCATGCGGACTTGCCAGAGGACATATACCTCGCCCGCAATACAGAAGACGTAACATGGGCAGGGCAGACGTGGACGCGCTTTCCGTTTAACGTGACCAACGTCACGACGGACGGGACGACGCTGCCGACAGTAAAACTTACCGTATCTAACTGCGGCGGGGTTATTCAGTCGTACTTGCAGCAATACGGCGGGCTTACAGACGCAGCTGTTACGCTGTATGTTGTGCATACGAATTTACTGGATAACGCAGAACCGCTTAACCAGCTCGATTTTACTAACCTCAGCACGTCATATGATGAAGTATGGGTGACGTTTAGCCTCGGCAGCAGTCCGGAATTATATAACAAATTCCCACTTGACACATACATGACGGACTTCTGCCCGTTTGTGTTTAAATCAGTGCGCTGCGGCTATGCCGGTAGCGAGAAACCTTGCAATAACACGCTTAAAGAGTGCCGCATCAAAGAACGGTTCGGGGGAGAACAGGGGATGACAGGTAACTATGGTTAATATCGACGATTTAATCGGCGTCCCGTACGTAAACGGTGGCCGTGACTGTGAAACGGGGCTTGACTGCTGGGGGCTTGTACGAGAATACTACCGTCGGGCGGGTATTAAATTGCCGAAGCACTTAATCGATATAAAGCGTGTTGATGCTATCATGGCCGAGATTGACAGCAACAAACATAAGTGGTTGGAGCTTGAGACTCCGGAAGTCGGATGCGTCGTACTGCTGCGGCTTATCGGGAATCCTTTGCCGAGTCACTGCGGCATATACGTCGGCTATGGTGAGTTTATGCACGCCGTGCAGACGGCCGTGCAAATTGACCGCGTGTCTCGCTGGGGACCGCGGGTTATCGGATATTTCAAACCGAAAGAGGGAGCATATCCGCATGTTTGATATTATTATCATAAAAAACATATTAACAGGTGAGCGTGAGCACACTCGGCACGAGTATGAGGGTCAACGGCTTATTGATATTGTCGATATTAAAGACCTGCAAGTATTCGTGAACGGTATCCCTGTTGCTATCCCGTACAGCTACATACCGCAAGACGGCGACCAAGTTATACTGACGGAGGAACTTGAAGGCGGTATGAAAGGCGCGCTCGGCTGGATACTGCAGATCGGGCTGATGGTTGCCGCGCCGTTTGTCGGAGGTTGGCTCGGCATCACATCTAAATTTGGGCAAGCACTAGCGGCCGGTGCCTTTATGATCCTCGGCGGCAAAATCATTAACAGCTTATGTCACGTCAACCAGGCACACGCTGCTGAACAGGAGACGTCGCCAACGTATGGTTGGGATCTGCCGCAGGTACAAACGCGCGAGGGCGGGCTCATTGGGGAGACGTATGGTGAGACAATGCCCGCGGGGCAGCTCTTGATGTATCACGTCGAAACTGAATCCGAAACATACGTGCCCGACCAGCCACAGGCTCAACCGGGTGGCCCGTTTGCTAAGCTGTTTAAGAAAAAGCACAGCTACTCCGGGGAGAAAGACGTGCAGTATCTGAATGTGCTGTACAGCGGCGGGTATGGCCCTGTTGACTCTATTGACGATATCCGTATCGGCTATACGCCGATAGAAAACTTTGAGGGCGTGCAGATTGAAAAACGACTCGGTACGAATGACCAGGAGCCTATATCCTTCTTCCCCTATACCATAGCCGACCAATCGATCGACATGGACTGTAAACAGGGTTCTGCTGTAATCCGTAGTACAGATTCCGACCAGTGCAACGCTATTGAAGTTACGACTACGTGGCCAGGCGGCATTTATAGCGTAAAAGATGATGGAAACTTTGAAAACCTTACGGTTAAATTCATCATCGGAATACGCCGGACCGGCAGCGGGGACACGTGGACAGAACAGGCATGCGAAGTCACGGAGAAAGTAAATTCGACGGTACGCCGCAGCTATAAATTCGAAAACCTACCGACAGGGCGGTATGACGTGCGAGTATTGGCAACCAACATGCCGATTACGTCCCGCAAGTACGCGCAAATGCGCTGGTCGTTGCTCTCCACGTACATCAACACCGGACAGTTTGTGCGGCCGAATAAAGTACTTATCGCGCTCCGCATTAAAGCGACGAATCAGCTCAATAATGGCATCCCGGCGTTAAATTGGCGCCAGAAACGTATGCACGTACTCGTCTTTAATCCGCGCACGCGGCAATATGAAGAGAAATCAGCGCAAAACCCGATATGGGCCGCGTATGACATTCTCCATCACTGCCGGCGACTCAAGAACGTAAGCACCGGGCAATTTGAGTACGTTGTAGACGGTTGCCCTGCTGACCGCTTTTCGAAGTATTTCGATGAGTGGCAGCGGGCGGCGGCTTATGCCGACGAAATGGTCGATGACGGCAACGGTAGCACAGAAAAGCGGTTCCAACTGGATGCGTTTTTCGATACGAAGCAGAAGCGCTTCGAAGCGGCGAACAGGGCTGCTAATGTCGGACACGCAACACTGGTACGTCATGGCGTAAACCTCGGTATCGTCGTTGATATGCCCGGCACAATAAAGCAAATATTCGGCGAGGGCCGGACGACGATGTCCACGTTCACCGGCAATTTCTCATCCCGTGACGAGAGGGCCCGCAGCGTACAGATTACGTATAACGACGAACAGCGGGACTTCAAGAATACGGAATTTTTCGTCCGCTCGGCAAAGTATGCGGAGAATCGAACGCTACAGGACAACACGGCCACGGTAACGCTCTTCGGTGTGTCGCGCCGGTCGCAAGCGCATCGTGAAGCGCTGTATTATCTTGCCACGAACGAACGGCAGCTACAGACAATACAACTGTCGGCCGACGTGAACGCTCTCGTATGTGAGTACGGCGACCTTATCGGTGTAGCACACACCGTGCCGCGTATCGGGCTGGAGAGTGGGCGTATTGTATCGGTAGACGGCAACAAAATAAAACTCGATAAAGAAGTCACGATTACCGCCGCTGACGTGTACAGTATTATTGTACACGCTCCGCTGATGATGTGCTGGTGACAAGAGATCTTGTGCCGGTAACGCAGGATACGACGACAGACACCATCACCGTATCGCAGTCGTTCGGGGTAGGTGAAGAAGTCGCACAGTACGACTGCTATGCTGTCGGAATTCGTGACCGAGTCGTGAAGCCGTTCCGTGTTGTTAAGCTCGAACGGGACAAAGACCTCAAGATGACCATCACGGCCACGGAGTATGACCATGCCGTTTATGAGACGGATTATAGCCGCTATCCGGTTATTGATTACAGCAAAGGCAAGGCAACGCTTCTCAAGGCACCGATTAATCTCAAGCTTACGGAGTCGAATTTGCGCATTAAAGGCGGCAGTAAGAACAGCACGGTTCACGCCGAATGGGATATGCCGGCAGGGGCACCGATGACAGCTTCCGTGTCACGTACTCGACGGACAATTACAACTGGGTAGACGGGCCGACAACGCATAGCTTCAGCGCCGACATCACGGACACCGACCCGTCCTACACCTACTACGTGCGCGTTCGGGCTGTGCTGGACGGTTTTGAGTCCAGTTACGCGACGGCACATATCGGCCTGTCCGGGAATGTCCTGCCTGCAACCCCGGCAACGGGGCTCACTGGGTATACTCGATACCGGCAGTTGACCGGGCAAGCGATTTATGATGTCATTATTAACTGGCTGCCGGAAGGGCTCACCGGACGGGTGTACTATAAGACGTCGTACGCGTCGACGGAAAACGTCATCGGTGCAACACAGACACCATGGAGCGCGTGGGTACTTGCCGGGGAAGCCGCAGGACAGATTGTCATTCCGCAGCTCTTGCCCGGCGAAACGATACGCGTAGCTGTAACAACGGCAAATGAACTCGGCGAGTATACCCTACCTGACGCGGTAGAGCATCTCGACATTATCGTAGCGGAGCAGTCAACGACGCCGCTGTCGCCGGGAGATTTCAGTATTACGTTTACCGACCGCATCACGATACGGTGGTCGGCGGTTACGAATACGGACGTCGCGTATTACGAGGTGCGTACGAACAACGCACCGGGCGAAGCGTCGGGACTGCTCGTGCAGACAACGGACCTGCAAACAACACTGACACTCACAGAACGGCAAGGCACTTTGTATCTCTTTGCCAAGAATACGCATGGTGACTACAGCTCGGCAGCGCAGCTGACGTACAAAAAAGACGCCCCGAAAGCGCCCAAATCGCCGAAAGTCAAGGCAGGGTTAAGCATGCTGTCTATCACGGCGGAGTCATGGCCGTCCGACATCGCGGCCATGATTGTCCGTATCACGGGCACAAACGGCTCAACGTCGATGCGGCTCACGAGCAGTGTACTCACGTACCCATGCGACCCTGACATATACGACGTGACGGTGGCCTTTGTTGACGTGTTTGGCCCTGGGCCGGAATCGGGCGTAACTACTGCCACGGTAAAGGCAACTATTGACAGTTCGCTGCTTGATAAAGAAGCCCTCGGACTCGACGAAATCGATAAGAACATCGCAAAGCTGGAGAAGGAAGTAGGCATCGTCAAGACAGACGTATCTGGCGTACAGTCAAAACTCACCGAGACGGCAACGGGGTTGCAGCAGTCTATCACGGATTTAAGCAGTAATGTACAGACGCAGCTGACGCAGTTCAGTAACAGTATTGACCTTCGCATCACCGAAGCACTGAACGGGTTGGACGGTGACGGGCTGATTACCCGCATTAACTTATCTACTTCGGGCGTGCGTATCGACGGTAAGCTGCTGCACGTAACCGGGCAAGCCCTTTTTGATAACAACATCATCACAAAGAACATGCTGCAAGCAAAGAGCGTATCCGCGGATAAGCTGCAAGTCGATACACTGGACGCGATAAGCGCCCGCATCGGGACGCTGCGGACAGCGACGTCCGGGGCGCGGACAGAAATTAAGGATAACTTGATTGAGGTGTACGATACGGATAATGAATTGAGAGTGAGGATCGGCGTATGGGAATAGGCATTGAGATTCGCAACAAGTCCGGAGTGCAGTTTATGACTCCGGACAGCACGATGTGCCGGGTAATCGATAAGATATGGATGTGCTACGGCTTGGAGCCTGTTTGCATGAGTAACGACTATGCGTTTGAGCTGTATCACGGCGACGCGGAAAATTTAAATTACTGCGGAACACGGCAATGCAAAAATGGCTAAAGGCGCACGGCTCAACGGTGGCGCTGGAAGATATTACGGACGAACTTTACAATAATCTTTCCGTTGATGCAAAAGCCGAGGTACGAGAGTACCAGCGCCGAGAATACGTCGATATCACCATGCCTTATAATCAGTTGGGTGTGGGCCGGATGGTTTTCCGTGACGTGTTAACCGCAAACGAAACACTCTGGGTGGCTGTTATCGGGAACCGGTTAAAAGCGCATGTCGTCGACTTTGATCGCAAAGCGCTACAGTATTACTTTGAAATTCCGGACGCCGACTCACCGACATCCGGATACACACCAGATAAACACAGGATGGATTTTGACGGGGGTTCTGCATCTGCCAAGCAGAATTTCATTAAGGCCCCCTATTGGGGGTATTTAGTCGTGGGGGCGAAGTAATGGAATTAATACAAATCTCAAACAAAAACCGTAAGGTGCTTATTAACAGCGAGTTCGACAACATGGCTTGCCGCCCCAGAAGCTTGTCACAGATTAAGCGATTGAAAAATGTATACCCTGCGAATATCCCGGCGTGGCCGGCGTGGCCGGCGCGGAATAAAAGCGCATACGCATGTATCGTACAAAAAGACGCGGCGACCGTATACGCTATAGTCATTTTTTATCCTATAGCGTACAGTACGCCACCGTTAATTGCGGTGGCTCTACCATCGGGGTATAACTTCAGCGTAAGCTGGCAGGTCAGCAATTCGGCATATACCCCTGCGGGGAAGCCAGCAACGTTACTCCTCGCGCACGGTGTGCAATTCATGTATGTGTTGTCCGTCCGGAAAAATGATGGGGGCAATATCTCTACAGATGAAGTGTATGCCGGCCTTAATTTATACATATATGACTTCTTAACGCCGCAACAACGGTTAGACTCGTACGGGGCAACTCAAAGAGTAACTATAAATTTGTACATAGGCGGTCGCCCACGATACAGCTCCTGGCATGAAACTGTGCAGATGTTTGTTGACGAGGGATCCGAAAGAGGTTTAAACGGTTATGGGGCAAAAATGGAAACTAGCAATTCAGGAAAACCGCGTCCGAATCTAAAGACGATTAGCCAATATCCGGGAATCAACGACACTAAAGCAGGGCTGCAAGTGTACGGGTTTCATCGCTTCTGGAAAGAAAAATACCATTCCCCAAAACTGGATGCCCGTACCGAAGAGGAAAAGCAGGCGCAGGGCAAGTTGGAACAGTATTCAGCCGATATTCTTTATGACTCCCGGCTACCGTATCTCGTTGTCACGGATCCTGTTGACCAAACACTCCAAATTGACGGGTACTACAAGCCCGGAGATATTTATAAAGTACATCAAGACTACAAAAACCATCCACACAAAGTAGCGGTAATCGTAAATTCAGTAGTGGACGGTATCGCTATCGGCGGCACATCAGAGTCAGGTGGCTTTCCGGAGTATCAAGTGCGGCAGGGCATCGCGTTTTCCGGAGATACCGGCGTCGGTACGATTGAGACGGAAACAAAACTGCCGCTCGTGTCAACTACGCCGGGACTCTTTATCGGCTCAAAAGAGCTTAG
Organism: Megasphaera geminata F0357; assembly: GCF_000239275.1. Lineage (GTDB taxonomy): Bacteria > Bacillota > Negativicutes > Veillonellales > Megasphaeraceae > Megasphaera > Megasphaera geminata. The sequence goes on from NZ_JH417615.1 coordinate 83,824, forward strand.
TTATTTAACGGTCAACGTCGACGGCGTTACACCGAATACCGTTGACGAGTTTGAGTAGAAAGGAGGTATCATTTTTCCGATGATAATATCGACTGAAATCGCATCACTTATCGCGCAAACAGTTATCCCGATGCTGCTGTCCGCGGGACTGGCTTTTTACGTTTCCGAAAAGAACCGCCGCCGCGGACTGGACAGAGGCGTTCAAGCTTTGCTACGCTGCCGCATGCTCATTGAGTACGAGCGGTACAAAAAAGAGGGTATCACGTATTCGGAAAAAAAGAACTTTATCAACATGTATGAAAGCTATCATGCACTCGGTAAGAACGGAGTAATGACAACGATTTATCACACCGTGCTTGATATGAGGATAAAAAAAGAATATGAAGAGTAGGTTTATCCGATTCGGAGAATGGGCGCAGGCCAATTGGCTTGCGCTCATCGCTATTCTAGCCGTGGTACTCTTTATACTGCTCGTAGTTATTGTGTTGTCTTGGCTATACGGATTCTGGAGCAATGGATTGTATGGCACACGGTTTGAAATCAATAGCTGTTGGCAGGGGGTGTCGGCCGTAGGGGCCGGGATTGTAACGGTTGTAGGGCTTGCTAAGGCCGCCTGGACAAAGTACGGGCATCCAGTAAGTACAATTCACCGGAAGGGCAAAAACCAAATGTTACTAATTCTTTAATAAAGATAGGAGAGGATAAAAATGACAGAAGGAATTGACGTCAGTTATTGTCAAGAAGGCTTTGACTTTGAAGCGGCCAAAGCCGCGGGGAAAAACTTTTGCATCGTCCGTATCGGCCGGCAGCGTTGGGACGGGCAGCAGGAGCTGGACGACTTATTTATCCACAATATCAACGCCGCCAAAGCCGCGGGCATGGATATCGGGGTGTACTTTTACAGTTTGGCCACGACGACATGGGCAGCACAACAGGAGGCGATGTGGTTAATTGACCAACTGGAAATCTACCTGCACGGGGTAGAGTTAAAAGCTGGTATCTGGCTGGACGTAGAAGAGGACATACAGAAAGACCTCGGGGCGTCTGCGCTGACGTCCGTTATCATGGCATGGGTAAACGAGATGAACGCTGCCGGCCGATACGTCGGTATTTACGGCAGCTACGATACACTGGTCAATTACGTAAATCTGGAGAGTATCCCGGACTACGTGCCGTACTTCGTCGCAACGTACGGGCCCGTGAATTACTTTAAGCAAGAGTACCCGGATAAGAACTGCGCGATTTGGCAATACTCCGACGCCGGGAATATCGGCGGCTGCTCTGTGGATTTGGATGTTATGTATTAAGGGGGGAGCGAGCATGACGATATGTAACGATACCTTGCACTGCGGCTCCGACTTCACGCGTCAATACATAATCGAGGGCGAACACGACTTCACGGGCGCAACAGCCGTCATGAAGATACGCACAAAGAATGACGTAGCACTCGTATCCGCCGCGTGCAGTGTCGCGAAAAACGTAGTCACGGCAAAGATACCGGGCAATGTAAGCCTTGCGATATCGCGGCGGTATCAGTCGGCGCGGTATGACGTGTTTATACAAAAACCGGATGAATACAGCTATAAAATCATTATGGGCGATATGCAAATCGTCCAGGAAGAATCTTTACATTAGAAACGGAGGTATGAAAAATGGATGAACTGAACGAATTGAAAGTAAAAGTACAATTTGATAACCAGGTGCAGGTGCAAGCGGTACAAGTTCCGGGAACGCCCGGCCCGGCAGGCCCGGCAGGTGCTAAAGGAGACCCCGGTCCGGCAGGTCCCCAGGGCAAAACCGGTGCACAGGGTGCGCCCGGTAAAGACGGCAAGAGCGCATATCTGATTGCGAAAGAGCATGGGTTTACCGGCACCGAACGGGAATGGCTGGAAAGCTTAAACGGAAAGACGTCTTATCCGGAACTTGTCGCGCTAATGGCCGAAAAGAAGTTGGCCACAAAATCAGATAAACTCTCTGACATTTTAACCGCTATTATCAACGAAATAATCCCTCCGGGGAAAGTCTGCTTACACCCGTTTGTGGCGCTTGCACAAAAAGTATCAATCGGGGATACGGTAGTCCACTTAACAGCAACTCCGCTGTTCAAATGCGCAGTTGTTAAAGAAGATCCGAGTGAACTGATATTTTACACCGCCAACGAAAACTGGGCTGTCGATATCCCGCTTCCGACGCCATTCGATGGCGCTGCGTTTATGATAGGGATGTATCGGGAAGGCGCGCCATACCCCACCGCGCGCCTGAATATTTCCGAATCGGGTGAGGAGGAATATTTAGAATAATCAAGAAAATACCGTTTTGTTAAACAAAAAAGGACTGAACATATGAAACTACCAACACTACAAATCATAAATTCGCTGAAACCTATCCTCCTCTCCGCCGTGGTGGCGCTCTGCCTGCTGGGCATGTACTTTGCCGTACAGCACAGTAAAACGCCGTCAGACAACCCTGTGCGCATGCAGTTTTCCGATACGACGGACAAAAACGCTGTCAAACAGAAACTGCACGTCGATGATCGAACTGCGCGGGACATCGTGACCCGTATCGAGCGGATACATGACGGGGCGACACAACCGAACGTATCGTATTACGTAACCGCTCCGAACCTGCAAACAGCCGCCGACAGAACAGCGGAGCAGATTAAAAACGGTGATACGAATTTGCCAAAAGAAGCAACGGCTAAAAGCGACCGTACCGTCGTCACGGCAGACGAACAAAAACATAAGGTTGACGTGTACAAAATCAATTTGCGCAACAACCATAAAATCAAAGCCGGCGGCACGTATATCGACGGCAAGCCGTATTTGTCCGTCGGCTATCAAGCTGGGCGGATCGAAGGCATAGCGCATATCGGCAACGGCGGCAGGGCCGGCGGTACGATACTGTACACAATTAAAGAGTGGTAACGCTAAAAGGCTCTCCGGGTAATTCCGGGGAGCCTTATTTTTGTGCAAATGAGTCAGTAAATAAATGCCGGCTAAGGGGCAAGCTATTGTTTATACTTTATTGTAGCACAGACTACTTCGAATAAGAATAATAAATATGCATTGTATAGGCTGAGGTATTTCAATAATATCTGACCACATTTTGACAACACAACAATCAAAAATATAATGAATTATCGTAAAATATCGAAAATAAAAATGGCTTATTCATGCGAAAATAGCGTTGTTGTGGGACTTGCAAAAACGGCTTTAATCGACGCGCTACTTTGAGGGGGTAGTGAACGTAAGTTCGTATGGGTTCAAGTCCCATCGACCGCACCACAAAGAAAACGGGACTTTACGAGAGTGAGGTGACCCCAAAAAAGTCTAACTTTTTGGGGTCACCTCACTTTTTGGGATTTGTTTTTGAACTTTTTATGAGCTTTTTCTTTCCAAGCGGGTAAAGACAAAAAGTATAGTAATGTCTGTAACGGGATCAGTTTTATCGTGTGGCAGGTTTGCATATTTAGAAAGAAATGCAAGATGTAATTATGGCAATATTGTTCCGGCAAGAAGCCTCGTACGGGGAGCAACTTTCAGCAACGGGTTGATGCGGACGGCATTGTTAAAATCATTTCGGAAAGTAATTTTTTACGACAGGACGAGAGGCGCCGGGGAGTTTCCCATCTTGCTTTGCCGAATCAATATGATGGAGCATGCTCATAAAAGGAGAATGTATTTGTCCCGGTAATGCAGTCGAGAAGCCAAAGAGAATCGGGAAGAACGGAAGCTGCAATATTGGTGCGTTTCTCCGGCGGCATATGCGCCGTCACGATTTGCAGTTCTCCCGCATAACGGAGAAACTGTTTGTTGTCGATTGTTATGTCTCCGATTTTCCGGGGTGAGGGTGTATCCGTTAACGGTTCAATTATAGTACCGCCGCAAGCAAAACGGCTCTTGTCGGCGCGGATTGCACAGGCTGCGCCGTCCTGTCTCATACGAAAGGGCCGGTCGAGTAACTGCCGCGTCAAAGGACTGTTGTCATATATGATGACGGGTAATCTGATATGTCCCGTGTCTGCGGCCAGCCCTTTTTTTAACAGAGCGATATCGGCAACGGTTGCACCTGAATCGCCGATGAAAATGTCGTCAGTGCCGAGACAGCGTAAGAGAAAAGCCGCTTTTTCAAGCGATAAGGATCGTGTTTTTTCTACTGTCGGCAAGCCTTCGTGCAGAGGACCGCGCTTATCGTGACCGGCAGCCACAAAGGCGCCCGTCTTTATGCCGTAGCGGTGCAAAAGGTTATTTTGCGCGGCGACCCGGTCGGGAGAAAGTCCCGAGTAAGGGCGGGGATAAAAGTTGTGGAGTCCGTCTATACGGGAAAAATCGGTGTGTTCTTCTTCAAGCATCTTTAAAAATGTGTCGTCTGCAGTTGAAGCGTTGACCTGTACGTTGACCAATTTTGTCCAGGCGGCAATCTCCGCCGCTGAAAAGCCCTCGTCCGGACGAAGCGTCGTAATACCGGCGGCAATAAAATCAAGGATTTTCTTGCCGAAAAGACATTTTACCGCAGGTGAAACGTCGGCAATGATATCCATGCGGTGCGCAGCCGCCGTGTTGAGAATATAGGCCAAATCGGTTTCGAGTAATGCCGTGTCCGCTTCGGGAATATGAAGAGATAAGAAAATCCGTTCTACACCGGCCGCCAAAGCGGATCGTAATGATGCTTCCAGCAGGTTGCGTTTGTCCAGACCGGGAAAAAGGGAGATACCTGCGCTCATCTCATCCCTCCTTTTCCGGCGATACGGGATCTGTGAAGCCGATTAGATAGGCGGCTGCGAAGCCGACTGCATACGCTGTAATAAGGCCGATCAGATAGACGGGAATATCCGTTGCAGCCGCCGCCAGAGGAAGGCCGGAAATGCCGAGTGTTGCCGCGCCGACGCCGAAAGCAGCCTGCACGGCGCCGCCGCAGGCACCGCCGATGCAGGCCCCGATAAAAGGCTTGCCCAGGGGCAGAGTTACACCGTAAATGAGAGGTTCGCCGATACCCATGATACCGACCGGTAAGGCGGAGGCAACGGTTTTACGGAGAGCTTTATTTTTTGTTTTTGCATAAACCGCCAGCGACGCGCCGACCTGTCCGGCGCCGGCCATGGCGAGAACGGGCAAGAGCACAGTTGCGCCGTAGCGAGCTAAGAGGTCGGCATGAATCGGTGTCAGTCCTTGATGAACGCCGAGGAGGACGAGGGGCAGAAATGTCCCGCCCAGAATAAAGCCCGTGAAAGCACCGCCTTTGTAGATTGATGTCGTTGCCGCCGTACCTACCGCTTCAGAGAGAAAATTTCCCAGAGGCTGACAAATGCCGACAGCAACAACAGTGGATATGACGACAACCAGAAAAGGTGTCAGAAAGAGTGTGAACATGTCGGGAATGACGCGTTGCAGCTTCTTTTCCAGTGTTGCCGCGAAGAAACAGAGCAGGAGGACGGCAATAACGCCGCCGCGTCCCGGCGTAAGCTGTTCTCCGAAAAGGGTGATATTTGCCAAGGCGGGATGGCTGACGACTGCCGCCAGGACACCGCCCAAAACGGGAGTGCCGCCGAATTCCCTGGCTGCCGACATGCCGATGAAGAGGTTGAGCCCCCAAAAGGCTGCATTGCCGGCAACGGCGGCAATTTGAAACCATGCAGCGCCGGTCAATGCCGGCTCAATCTTACCGACACTGTTCAAAATACCCGTGATCAGACCGCACGCAATAAAAGCGGGAATGACGGGTATGAAAATACGGGAGATTTTTTTGAGCCCTTCTTTGCAGGTGGCGGTATTGCGTTTTCTGATGGCTTCCCGCAAATCCGCCCCGTCGCCGACGGTCGCCTTTGCAGCCAAATCACGCAGACTTTCAGAACCGTATTTTGCGGCCGTAATCGCCTTTAATTCAGCCGTCACTTTTTGCGCCTTGCCAGGTCCCAGGATAATCTGCCATCCCGAACCGACAACAGCAACGCCTTTGACACCGTCGACCGCGAGCAGGTCTTCTTTCGTGAAGTGCTCTTCTTTGACGGAAAAGCGCAAGCGTGTCATACAGTTATACGGGGCGATAATGTTATCTGCCGGACCTATGTGTTTATATATTGCTTCCGCCGTTTCTCTATAGCTCATAAATTCCGTCCTTTATGGCCCTGTCGATGTAGCCGTCCGCTTTTTCCAGAGACTGTGCCGCGGCGGCGGCATCGACATGTAATAAAAGCATGATAATCGCCGGCTTTGCGTTGCCGTTGCAGGCATCAAGCGCCGCATCCGCTTCTGCGCGGGTACAAGCGGCGGCGGCCATGACGATACGTCTGGCTCGTTCCTTCAGTTTGGCATTTGTGGCTCTGACATCAACCATGAGGTTTCCATATACTTTACCGAGGCGGATCATTACGCCTGTGGAAATCATGTTCAAAATCATTTTTTGGGCCGTACCCGCTTTCATGCGTGTAGAACCCGTGACGACTTCCGGCCCTGTGACGGCACAGAGGTCGATATCGCCGATGGCGGCAAGGTGCGATCCGGGTGAACACGTCACCGCTACGGTATAAGCACCGGCTTTTTTAGCGTATTCGAGAGCTCCTGCCACGTACGGAGTACGTCCGGACGCGCTGAGTCCGATAACGGTATCCGTTGCCGTCACCGCTTCTTTTTTCAAGTCGTCGGCACCGTTTTCCGAAGAGTCTTCCGCTCCTTCTTTAGCATGGGAAAGAGCGGTTTTACCGCCTGCTATAACTGCGCGTACCAGTCGTGGCGGCGTATTATATGTCGGCGGGCATTCGGCAGCGTCGAGCATGCCGAGTCGGCCTGATGTACCGGCCCCGATATAGAGGAGCCGGCCGCCTTGCCGGATTCGCTCCGTTACTTCATCGATGACAACGGCTATGTGCGGGATAATTGCTTCCACCGCGGCGGCAACGGTTTTGTCGGCAGCATTAATGATGCGGAGCATTTCTTCTGTTGAAACCGTATCGATGGAACGGCTTGCACTGTTTCGTTGCTCCGTGGCAATTTTATCTAACTCTATCATTGTAAAGTCCCTTTCAGACGGCATATATAAGCTATTATACCACAGCGGGAACGGCTTGAAAGAATTGCCTCAACGGATAAGACATGGTATTATAATAAAGTGGCATCATATCCTGTGCGCCCATAGCTCAGGCGGATAGAGCAGCGGTTTCCTAAACCGCGTGCCGGAGGTTCGAGTCCTCTTGGGCGCACCATATAAAACGTAAAATCCCTAAGCGTCCGGCTTAGGGATTTTTTATTACCGTTGTAAGCGTAAGGGCAATTCCAGATCACAGTGTTCAAGCAAATCTTTTTGCTGCAAAATTTCTGCGGCAGGACCGTCTGCGGCAATTTTGCCGGCATGCAAAAGAAGAACGCGGTCACACGTGTCATAGATGAAGTCGAGGTCGTGGGACGCAATGATTTTCGCACAGTCCAGGCTGTTTAAAACGGCGATTAAATTACGCCTGTTTTTAGGATCCAAGGTGGACGACGGTTCATCCATGAGTATCAGATCCGGTTTGAGAACGAGCAGGCCCGCAATAGCCGTAAGCTTTTTTTGACCGCCTGAAAGGCGGTATATTTGTTTGTCAGCCATAGCCTCCATCTGTACGAGCGACAGGGCGGCAGTTGTTCTGCATGCGGTTTCTTCGCGCGAAAGTCCGCTGCTTTCAGCGGCAAAGGCTACGTCTTTGGCGACAGTCGGCATGAAAAGCTGGCTTTCCGAATCCTGAAAGAGATACCCTATGCGGCGGCGGACAGCTGCTATGGTTTTGTCCGTTATTTCCATGCCTGCCGTTTGAACGGTTCCGGTTCGTACGGGCAGGAGGGCGACGGGCAACTTTAATAATGTCGATTTGCCTGCGCCGTTGCCGCCGATAAGCCCGACCCGCTCACCGGGACGGACGGAGAAGGTTAAATTTTGTAACGCTTTATTTTCGACGTGGTTCTCATCGTACCAGAAATCTACGGCCGAAAAGGATAAGATGGGCTGTAATTCGTTCATACTGACTGAAATCCTTACGTTATATTCCGGAATATGCTGCCGATGTATTCGAATACCGGGAAAATCCGGCAAATGAAGAAATATGCCGAGGACAGGCATAGAAAGAGAATGTCCCGGCCTTCGACCGCACGGGCATGAGCATAGGAAAAAGAGCCGCGGAACCCGCGCAGTTGCATGCTTTCATAGACTGTTTGCGCTCTGTCGACAGTGCGCAGTAAAAGCTGGCCTAAGAGAGGACCCCAGGCGCCGGGATGTATGCCGCGGCGCGTCGGCGCGCGTAAAGCATAGGCCGTTGAGATGCGTTCACCGCCTTGCAGCAGGAGTATCAGATAACGATATATGAGAAGCAGCGTCGTCGTCAGAATTGACGGCATATGAAGCCGGTCCAGAGCCGCACAGAGGGATTCCATTCCCGTGACGGCGATGAGTAAGTATACGGAAAGCATACTGAAGAGCCCTTTCAGGAGGAGGACGGCAAGAGAAACGACACCGCCTGAAAGGGAATGCCCGCCTATTGTGAGTACGACGGAGGTATCAAAGAAAAGATTGAACAGACCCACTGTGGATAAGAGCAGAAGAGCGTTTTTAATATGGCCGGCAGCCTTTCACAAAGACAGATCCGCAAGATCGTATAGAATGATGAGATATACGGACATACTCAGGATACCGCTTAAATTATAGCGATCGAACGAAAGCAGCGTGGCCAGATAAAAGAGGACGGCAAGTAACTTTACCAGCGGATGTAATCCGTTTAACGGGGTATTTCTTGCTGCCAAATAATCAAGAATATGGATATTTTTAACAGATTTACTGATCCGGCTTATACAATGCGCCACCTTTTTGAAGCACCGCCCGATGAGAATAATGGAAATAAGGACAACAGCCGCTCCTGCAAGTCCCGAAACGGATGTGCCCGCCGCACTTTCGGCGCCTATGAAATTATAATCGGGCAAAACAGCGGTGAAACGCTGTATCTCCTCGACAAAGATATAGATGCCGCTTTTTGTTCCTTCCAGCTCAGTATTTCCCGTGAGACGTTCGACGGACCATTCCAGCCCGTCCGGGAAAGCTGATGCAAATTGTGAAAGGATGCCTGCCGTAACAGCTGCGGCAGCCGTCAGGACGGCGATAATTTTACCGAAAGAAAGACGGCCGCAGGCAATTGGCGCGGGTTCGGACTGCCGTAATAAAGACGGTCTCGCTTCATAGAGGAAAACGAGAACCGCCGCCGTAATGAAGCCTTCAACAGCGCCTATGGCCAAGTGAATGGGCTGCATAACGAACAGAAACGCTGTAAAAGGGAGCTCCGTAATGCCGGAAGCAAACGTTTCCGCCGAAACGGAAAAGGCGCCCAGCTGTAGTGTTATAATGGAAGCGAAAAGAGAAACGGTAATAATTTTTTTCTTCGATATCCCCTGTTTCAGCGCGAGCTGCCAGATCATGCCGCCTATAAAGCAGCCGTAGAAAGCCATATTCCATATGTTGGCGCCCAGGGCGAGAAGACCGCCGTCGGCGAAAAGCAGGCATTGTATAAGCAGTACACAGATCATAGTCAGAAAAGCGGCATACGGGCCGACGACAGCCGAGAGTAAGACGCCGCCGCAAAGGTGGCCTGACGAACCCGTACCGGGAATGGTAAAATTAATCATTTGCGGCGGCGAAGACAAAAGCCCCCATAACGCCCATGAGAGGAATAAGTTTATCCCTGCTTTCTTCCTTTATTTTTCTGATCGAACAGACTGCCACCCCTGCCGAGCAGGCATACATCACGCCTGCAACGGTAGGCGCCAGCAGTGCATCTGCCATATGCATGGACAATCCCTCCTTTATAATAGTATGGAAATATTGTTATATGTTGTTGCCACGTATGCTTCACCTGCTCTTAGTCTACCATTTACTATGATACATGTGTCAATATGTATTCGTAAATTATACCCTGCAAAGGATATCCTGTATAAGCCGAATGTGTGGGAATGTAAAAAGCGGCAGGTACTCAGGATTTGCGACAGATGAACCGATTTCTAACAAATACGTTACTCTTTTGAATTTGCGTTTACAGGGCGTATTCGGCGTCGTACAATAATGATGCGGTTAATTGATATTTTTTTCATCTGTTAGGAGGATATTATGAATAAAAAGATATTTACAGTCCTGGCTGCGGCGTGCATCGGCAGGGGTTTGCAATTTTTCGACGGTTGACGCCCACGGCGTGTTTTTTGCCAATCGTGTTGATGAAAAGGTCCTCGTTTTGGGGGAAGGCCCTGTCGATAATGCCTATGACCCGTCTATGGTGACGAGTCTGAAAGGATATAACACGGCGGGTAAAGAAATCCCCGTAACCATAATAAAGCACGAAAAGAATATTTCCATTGTACCGCCTGAAGGCTTGGGTACAACCGTCACTTCTTTTGATTACGGGTACTGGACAAAGGACAAAGACGGTAAGACTGTACATAAACCGATTACGGAAGTGCCGGGAGCGATAAAGAGTACCCATGCCGTTAAATACGATATACAGTATTGGGATGCGGCGGCTAAACCCGTACAATTTACGGAAATTCCCATTCAAATCGTGCCGTCCGTCAATCCGCTAACCCTGAAGAAAGGCGATACCTATGAAATTCAGGTTCTCAAAGACGGCAAGCCTTTTGCCGATGCACCGCTTATCAAGGATGTTATCAATGATTTAACCGGAGAAAGCAAGACTGATGAAAACGGTAAAGCGACGGTTGAAGTAACGGCGAACGGTCTTAATGTGGTCGGCGTGGAGGTTGCCTATCCGACGCAGAATAAAGGTGAACAGAACAAGTATTTCAGTGCCCTGTCCTTTATCATTTATCCGGAAGAATAGGATCTGCGCCTGTATAAGAAAACTGTACTGACAGGAGAACAAAGCTCCTGTCAGTACAGTTCTTTTATTCCTCGCCTTTTCGTCCTTTCAGTACGTCCTGCACGGTAAACACACCGTTCAGCACGCGCGGAAATCCGGTATATGGAATGGATACAAACCTCCATTATTTTTTCCGGAACAATACCGACATTAAGGGCCGCATTTACATGGACGCGCAGCTGTGCTTCGCAACCGCCCTGTGCTATCAGAGAGGAAAGAGTGACGAGTTCTCTCTCCTGCAGCGTTAATTCGGGCCGGCTGTATATATCGCCGAAAACTTCCGCAAGAAGTTGACTTAATGCGGGAGAGACCGCATTAAGTGTTGCGATAACTTTTTCCCCGTGGATATTGTCTACTTTTTTCAACATATCCATACCCCGGTCATATCTGCTTTTCATTTTAACACCTCCTGTATGATACAATACTTCTTAAAGTACGGTTTAAGTCAAGTGTGATAAGGAGCTTTATAATGAAAATCAGTGAATTTGCCGAATTACTCGGCGTACCTGCATCAACATTGCGCTATTATGAGAAAAAGGGATTTCTGAAAACGGAGCGGGTTAACGGGATCAGGGAATATAAGGAGTCCGATATGGAGTATATTCGTTTTATAAAACGGTTGAAAGATACGGGTATGCCCCTGAAAGAGATAAAGAGATATGCCGATTTGCGGTATGAAGGAAACGGGACAATTTCCGACAGATTGGAGCTGTTGCGGGCATATCGGCCGTTGCTTAGCGAAAGGCTTGAACAATATCGGGTATATCTGGAAAAGCTTGACGACAAGATAGCCTTGTATGAAGAGGCGATAATTACGGGAGAACTGTCTGCCCGATAACAGCTTTCATGAGGAAGCGTATTTTTATGCCTGCCGGCATATAATGCACCGAGGCCGCGTTAATGAGAATAAATCCGCCCCTACTGTGCCTTGCGCGGCCTTGTCCGAACAGGATATAATAAAAGCCGTAAAAAACATTGCCGGCGAATGAGGATACGTATAGTTTTGTTTGCGGATGGGCTCATTAAAGCGGATAAGACTTTATGGGACTCACGGCGCGGCAACAGGGCAGTCTGTTGAAACCTTACGTCGCCGGGAAATAATATAAAAGTCTGAGGAGATCCACATGAGCATAGTTGCGGAGCGAATTGCCGAACATAAAGAAGTATTGGAAGCGACCAAGACCTTGGCGGGAGCCATAGAAGAAGCGGGTATTTTAGTGCGTGATGCGTTGGCCTCGGTGCATAAGCTCCTTATCTGCGGTAACGGCGGCAGTGCGGCCGACTCGCAGCATATTGCGGCTGAAATTGTCGGCCGTTTTAAAAAAGAGCGTATATCGCTTCCCGCTTTGGCCTTGACTGTCGATACGTCGATCTTAACGGCCGTCGGCAATGATTACGGGTTTGAAACGGTGTTCAGCCGCCAGATAGAGGGGCTTGGGCAAGAAGGAGATGTCCTTATCGGTATTTCTACGTCCGGTAACAGCCGTAATGTTGTAAGAGCCGTCGAGACGGCAAAGAAAAAGGGACTGCTTGTCATTTCCATGACCGGTGAAGGCGGCAGGCTCGGTACCATGGCCGATATCTCTCTGGCCGTGCCGTCGCGGGTAACGGCTCGTATTCAGGAAATGCATATTCTCATGGCACATATTATCTGTGAAATTGCGGAAGAGAATATGTAGTGCGAAACGGCAGGGACCGCATTAAGAACGATACT
>NZ_JH417616.1:0-268 GCF_000239275.1 Megasphaera geminata F0357
TTTCTTTTGGGGGAGGGTGCTGTCCTATATAAAGGATATGGTTTAGAATTTATACGTCGCCTGGACGCGCGTGTAGTCGCCGAGCTTGAAGCTTTCCGGCCCGTAAAGGGTATCGCGCTTGCCGATCCCCTTGGCCCCGAAGGTGTAGAAGGCCTCCAGGAGGAAGTCCTTCGCCGGGACGTAGCCCGCACCGACGGTGAAACTCCAGATCGTCCAGGTAACGGTCCGGGAGCGCTTCCGTGCCGTTGCCGCCGAAGAAGGAGCCGTG
>NZ_JH417616.1:472-43485 GCF_000239275.1 Megasphaera geminata F0357
CGAAGTCCGTACGGTTCTGCCCGTAGTCCACGGATAGGGACGCCCTGTTGCCGAAACGGTACCTGGCACCGACGCCGATGACGTTGGCGAGCGTGTCGAAGGAGGCAACGTCATTTCCGCCGCCGTTAGCGGCCAAATAATCATGCCTGTCGTCGTTAATAGAGCGCAGGTACCAGGCGGCAAGGCCGAGATTCGGCGTAAGTTCATGGCGCGCCTGCACGTAGAAAGCCTGCCGCAGTGCCGGGATCTGATCCTGTTCGAGGACGGTTCCCGTCGTCCTGACGATCTTCCCGACTACATTGCCCAGTCCTTCACGCGGCAATTCGGTACCGTCTTCGACCCCTTCCTGCAACGTCCACTTAATCGCATCCCAATAATACTCTACGAGATTGCTGACGCTCGGATTGATTTTCCCCGCTTCATGCCGAAACTTAGGATTAACTCCCTGATAATCGTCAGGCAGGGAATTGATCCACGCGCCGATCATATCGTAGGCATTTTGCCGATATTCGGCAAGAGGAGTAATCATTTCATTATTAAAACTACTATAAAGATGATATTGGCTGCGTATGGACTTGTTCAATGCCCCTTGCAGGTCATCATAGGCAACGGAGTCCTCAGTCCCATAGGTTTCGATCTGCTTTTTGAACCAATCCTTAAGATAAGCGGCATAAGACGGATAGTCCAACGCGGAACGTTCAAATGAACCGGTATTTAGTTGTATGTTCGTAGTATGTGTACGGATGTGCTCGCCAGTTATATCTTTATATTTATAGGTAATGGAAGGGCCCGCTATATTATTTTGCAACACCCCATTTATATAATCATCTCGAATTGTCACATCGGGATACGCACGTTTTACAATATCATACATACGCCCGACAACGGCCTGCTGTTCCGCCTGCGTCTGCGCACGTTTGAGCTGGTCATAGAAGCTGTCCGGATTGGCCGGGTCCATTCCGGGCGTTGTAATGAACTCATTCACCGTCGGCGCCCGGTAGAAGGCCTTCGTCGTCGCGTGCGTATACGCCGAGTCGGCAATGCTCGTACTGCGGCGGAAGTCGCCGTAACCCAGGCGCACCTGCGTGCGCCTGCCCGTCCAGACGGCGCGCCCGCCGTCGTATTCCTTGCCGAACCAGTAGCCCGTCACGCCCATAGGCTCGGTCAGCCGGCCGAGGGAAAAGTCCCAGTTCTTTGCATGGCGCGTAATATCCGCCGTGTCGAGCCGCACATGATTCAGCCCCTTGGTCTCGGACGCGTCCGTACGCGTGTCCACACCTGCCGTACTTGCGGCGCTCCCGAGTACGCGGATATTCGTATTCTCGCCGATCCTCGCATCGACGCCGACGCGCAGGCGCTGCTCGAAGCCGTGCTCCGCCTTTTCCAGGTAGTTCTTGTAGGCGCTGCCGATGGTTGAAGACGGGGTGGTACGCGCCTTAGCGGGTTTTATCTTTCCCGTGAAGCTGTTCCAGCGCCCCCGGTAGTCGCCCGTGACACGCACGCCCGGCTCCTTCTCTACATTAAAGGGCGGGACGATGAAGCGCTGTGCCTTTGCAAGTCGGGCATCGTTCGCCTCCGTGCGCGCCGCGCGTTCCTCCGCCGTCAATTCCCGCGTCTCTCTGTCCGCGCCGAATTTCAGATTCACGCCGAGACGGTAGACGCGCTCCTGGAAGGCCCGATCATCGTCGCGATGGTTGAAAATATTGTCGATGCCGATGTAGGCGCTCGAACCCTTGTCGAAGTCCTTCTGTACGAGGAAGTTCCAGATGCCGAACGTCTTTTTCTTGTACGTCTGCGTACCGCCCTCATGGAAGTTCGTCCGCCACTTATCCTGCACGCCGTCCCAGTCGAGATAGTTGCCGTTGTTGGCGACGCTGTTGCTGTCGAGCATGTGGAGGTAGTAGTTGCCCCAGAGGGTGGCGCGCCAGCCTTTATTCTCATAGGTGACGCCGAGGTCGATTTTATGCTGCGGGCGGTCGAGGAGCTGCCGCGGCATGTCCGGATCGCTCTTATTGATCGCGTGGAGGTAGGTGTAGCCGAGCTTTGCCGACCAGTGCCGGTCAAAGCGGCGGTTGTACTCGGCTTCAAATCCCGTGATCTGTGCCTTGCCGATATTTTTAAAGCTGTAGATCATATCGGGTGGGAAGATCCAGCGACTGCCGTCTACATCCGCCTCGGGATGGAAATCCATCAGATAGCCCGTGAAGTACGTCGTCATATAGTCGGTGATGCGGTTGTGGAAGGCGCTCACGCGGTAGCTGTCCCTGCCGTCCCGGCTCTCTCCTTCAAGCCCGATGTCGAAGTTCACGGACTTCTCCGGCTTCAGGTCGGAGTTGCCGACCCAGTAGTAGCCGAGACGGGAGCGATCGTCTCCCACCGGTGCGCCCGCGTACATCTCCCAGTTGTAGTAGAGCTCACCCATGCCCGGTTCGGTGTAGCCCGTGCCGCATTAGCCTTGAAGCGGCGGTTCGGTTTGCCGCCGAGGTGATGCGTCAGGCCGAGATTGAAGGTGGCGTGCGTGCCGAAGAGGCTGCTGTGGTCGAGGCGCAGGATCGGCGCAAGCAGGGTACGGTCACTCACCTGCAAGGTGTCCTGCAGGAAAACATACTGCTTCTTGATCTCCGCCATGCCGACTGTCTGCCGGTTCTGACGTGCATAGTATTCGTCGTTAAAGGCTCTGCCGTGCCAATTCATTGTATGACCCGTAGCTTTACGAATCTCCTCCGACCTGTAATAAAAATTGACTGCCATTTCCGGGCTGAGTGTCATGCCTGCCAAATAACTGTTTGCCGGATCCGCCAGCAGCTCATTGCCGAATGCCGCACGCCGCGCCGCAACGTCGGCAGGAGTGTCCGGGGATTGGTAATTGTACTTTAAGAATTCCTCGTAAGTGAACTGCGGTATTAAATTCTTGCCGCCCCCATCCTTGTGTCCGTACCATTCATACTCATTGTCGTACTTCGGCACACCCGCCGCATTGCGCGTCATGGCATAGTCATGCACAAGCGACAGCGGCGACGTTTTTCCGTTCGGCGTCCAGAGATTTTTGTCGTAGTCCCACGGGTCGACGGCGCGCGTATACGTACGGGGCGCGTTCTTGAGGCGGCTGCCCTCGCCCTTTTCCTGTATGAAGCCGACGCCGTACGAGAGAAGGTGCGCGTCGCCGAGCTGCGTATTGGCCGACGCCTTCAGGCTCCACTGTCTGTGCTTGATGTTGTCGACGTAGTTGAGGATGTTCGTGCCCATATAGGCGCGGTTGGCCACATAGGAGGTAAGCGTAATATCGTCCTCGTGCATCTTCGCGTAGTCGAAATCGACCTTCCAGTCCGATGCGCCGCCGCGCCCCGTGTACGACAGGCGGTACGTATCGCGATCGAGCGTGCGCTTGAAATGCTGCTGCGGCTCGAAGAAGGAGTTGGAATGCTTCACGTAGCGGTTCATGTCTTCGTCGACATGGTCGAGCCCCAAGGAAACGCTGTGGTTCCTGTCGATGTCGTAGGAGGCAAGAAGCCCGATGTTCTTGATGTCGCCGTAGTAGCGCAGCGAGTTACGTATGGCCGTATCGTCGCTCAGCGTAAAGTCCGTCTCGCCGTAGACGGGCAGGACATTGCGCCTGCCGCCGTAGGCCGCCACGCGCAGCTTGCCTACCTGCCCCGAGTCCGCCCGCAGGAAGAAGTTCGTATAGGGAAAGAGGTCGCCGTCCCCCTTTATGCGACGCCCTTCGAGGTTCACCTGCAGCCCCGCTTTCTTTGCCGCCGCTTTCGTGATGACGTTAATGACGCCGCCGATGGCGTCGGCGCCGTACTTCGCGCTCGCCGCACCGCGGATGATCTCGATGCGCTCCACGTTCTCCGTGCCGAGCCGCTGCAGCTCGTCACCTGCACCCGTGTATTTCGCAAAGTCGCCCATAACGGGCTGCCCGTCCACGAGGATCAGGGTGTGTCGCGGTTCGGCGCCGCGGATGGACACGCCGACGCGCCCCATGGCGTCGACGGTCCGCGTCATGCCCGTCTCGTCGAAGATGATGTCCTCCACGGACTTGGCCTGTTTCTTCGCAATGTCCTCTTTGGTGATAACCGTCGTAGACTGCGATTCGGACTTGGCCGCTTCTTTAGTCGCGTTGACCTTAACGACAATGTCCCCCGTTTCGACCCGATTGTCCCCCCCCTGCGGACTGTCCGCCGCACAGACGGGCAGGCTCAGCCAGGTAAAGACGGCACAGGCCAGCAGCGCATGCCGCCCGCACCGCCGTACAGACTCGTTCATAATTTTTTCCTCCCTCGTTTATGTTTTATATGTATGCAGATATGTACTAAATTATGAGTACTGTTATCATTATATATAATAAAAAAAGTTATCCTCTATTTTCCACTCCATTCGGACCGAAAATAATCCGTTTAGACAAAAATCAACGATATGCTATACGAATTATGCATTATATATCCATAAATAAGCGCAAAATATTATCTTACCGGCAGCATTCCGTGCACAAAAAAACACTTCCCGCCGGGGGAAGTGTTTTTTACCGGGTTTTAACGCTCTATTTTCCGAGAATACCCGCATTTTTCATCATTTTTTCCAGAAAAGCCATGACTTCATAGCTTGCGTTTACCATGGGCAGGCGGAAAACATTGTCGGAAATGAGGCCGAGCATCTTGCAGCATTCTTTTATCGGTATCGGATTCACGGTCGTAAAAATGCCGGTCATGACATCAATATACTGCTGATGCAGGGCCGTCGCTTCTTTCATATTTCCGTCCTTGCAGTTCTGGACGATGGCATTCATTTCTTTGCCGATAAGGTGGGAAACCACACTGATGACGCCCGTGCCGCCGACAGCCGTCATAGGCAGGGTCAGGGAATCGTCACCGCTGTAGACATGGAAATTCTCACCCGTATCGCGGGCGATGACGGCGGCCGCTTCGAGGTCGCCGCCGGCTTCTTTGATACCGACGATACGGGGAAATTCTTTTGCCAGCCGAATTACCGTTTCGGGCAGGATCTTACCGCCCGTCCTGCCCGGCACATTATAGATGATGACAGGCAGCCTGCACGCCTTGGCAACGGCTGCAAAGTGGGCATAGCAACCGTCCTGATTCGGCTTATTATAATACGGCACAATGGCGAGCAGGCAGTCGACGCCCGTTTCTTCGGCCTGTCTGGCAAATTCGACAGTCGTCGCCGTGTTATTGGAGCCGACGTTGGCTATGATGAGGGCTTTGTCCCCGTATTCTTCGGCGGCAAACCGGAAGAGCCTCAATTTTTCTTTTTCCGTAAGCGTAGCCCCTTCGCCGGTCGTACCGCCGATAAGAAGGCCGTCCGAACCGTTGGCGAGAAGGTGCCCGGCCAACGAATCAAAATCTTCGAAGTTGATGTTGCCGTCTGCATAAAAGGGCGTCACCATAGCAGTAATGACATTTCCGAACGTTAACATGAAATCACTCCTTTTTAACCAGCATGTCCAATTATATACTCGGCAATCTGCAGCGCGTTGAGCGCCGCGCCCTTGCGGATCTGATCGCCCGATACCCAAAGGTTCACGGCCCTGGGGTTAAACAAATCCTTACGGATACGTCCTACATATACATCGTATTTCTCCGCTGTGTATAAGGGCATGGGATATTCCATCGCGGCAAGGTCATCCTGTACCTGCGCGCCCGGGAACGCGGCGATGGCCCTGCGGATCTCATCAACGGATAATTCCCGTTCCGTTTCCGCATAAACGGCTTCGGCATGGCTGCGGAAGACAGGCACGCGAACGGTCGTCGGCGATACGGCAACGGTATCATTATGAAGGATTTTATGTGTCTCCTTAACCAGCTTCATTTCCTCTTTTGAATAGTCGTTATCAAGGAAGACGTCGATATGCGGCAAGAGGTTGAAGGCAATGGGATAATGTTTGTCAAGGCTTTTCGTCGGCAAGACTTCGGCAACCGGCTCTTCGCCGTTCATATACGCCTCGACCTGCTTCTTCAGTTCGTCAATCCCTTCTTTGCCGGCGCCCGACACGGCCTGGTACGTGCTGACGACGATCTTCGTAATCGGCGACAGGTCGTAAATCGGTTTCAGCGCCATGAGCATGATAATGGTAGAACAGTTCGGGTTGGCAATAATCCCCTTATGTCCGGCAATATCTTCCGGATTTACTTCGGGAATGACCAGGGGCACGTCCGGGTCCATGCGGAACGCACTGGAATTATCGATGACGACACAGCCGCGCTTAACCGCTTCGGGAGCAAGTTCCCTGCTGATCGAGCCGCCTGCAAACAAGCCGATGTCGACGCCTGCGAACGATTCCGGCCGGGCTTCTTCCACGGTGTATGCCTTGCCGTTTACGGTGAGCGTTTTGCCGGCCGAACGCCGGGAGGCGAGAAGCTTCAGCTCACGGTACGGAAAATCCCGTTCTTCCATCAACCTGATAAATTCCTGTCCGACCGCGCCTGTGGCGCCTAAAACGGCTACAACCGGTTTCTTTGCATGCATAATAAAAATCCCCTTTGAACTGATTTATAAGTAATTTTCCAACCCGAAGGTTAGCCCTTTGCGGGAAGAGACCTTTTTTACCGCCAGGATAACGCCGGGCATGAACGATTTCCTGTCGAGTGAATCGTGGCGTACCGTCAGAATTTCACCGTACCCGCCGAAGAGGACTTCCTGGTGGGCCACATAACCGGGCAGGCGCACGCTGTGTACGGGAACGGCCTGCACGGAGGCGCCGCGGGCACCCTCCAGGCTTTCACGGGTCCTGTCGGGGGCCGGTACGGCGCCGGCTTTTCTGCGGGCCGCCGCGATTTTATCGGCGGTCATGACGGCCGTACCGGACGGCGCGTCGAGTTTATTGTTGTGATGCAGCTCGATGATCTCCGCGTCGGGAAAATACGCGGCAATGTCCGCGGACACTTTCATCAGCAGGACGGCGCCGATAGAGAAATTCGGCGCGATGAAAAGGCTTGTATCCCCGCGTTTTGCTTCTTCACCCAATTCTTCGCGCTGTTTTTCCGTAAGACCCGTCGTGCCGACGACAATATCGACGCCGTGGGCAATACAGGTTTTTACATTGCCGTAAACGGCCTGCGGCGTCGTAAAATCAACGACGACATCGGGCTTCAGCTCATCGACGGCCGTCCCCAGCCCTGCACGGACGGCAAGTCCCAGGGCGCCGATGCCGGCAATTTCACCCAGGTCTTCGCCTATATGGGAAATACTGACGCCGCCGACGAGTTCCAGCTCGTTATCCGCCACGACGGCTTTGACGACCTGACTGCCCATTCTGCCGTCAGCGCCGTTTACGAGTACACGAATCATAGTAACACTCCTCCGCTGAATTGACTCTATATTTGTTTTTATGATATATTTTTATTTTTATGACGTCAAGGAAGAGAATTGTATACATAAATGACGGCATTTCAATTATCGGACTTAACTTTTTTTATCAGCTCTGCCGCCGCCCGGAGCCCCGCTTCGGTCGTGTCATTGCCGGAAAACATGCGGGCGATTTCAGCGACGTGGGCCGTTTTGTCGAGTTCACGCACGGCGGTGACGGTACGGCCGTCCCTTTCTTCCTTGCGAAGTGAGAAATGGCTGTCCGCAATGGCCGCCGTCTGCGGCAGATGGGTAATACAAAAGACCTGCCCCGTCCTGCCGAGTTTGCCGATGTGCGCGGCGACCTGCAACCCCGTCTGCCCGCTGACGCCGACATCGATTTCATCAAAAATAACGGTCCGATCCGTACCGCCTTCACGGAAAATCGTCTTTAACGCCAAGGCGATACGCGACACTTCACCGCCTGACGCGACTTCGGCCAGGGGCCGTTCCGCTTCGCCGCGGTTGGCGGAAAAGTAGAGTTCCGCCGAGGCCGCCCCGACAGGCGTAATGTCCGTCATCGGTTCAATACGAAACGAAATGCGGCTTTTTTCCAGGCCCAGGCGATGTAAGGCGGCCTCCGTCTCTTCCCGGAACCGGGCCGCCCCTTCGCAGCGGGCCCGGAAAAGTTCAGCCGCGCTGTCGCGGAGTTCCGTTTCCTTGCGGGCGATCTGCTTTTTTAACGCGGCCGCCGTCTTCCCCGAATCGCTCAGTTTATCCCGTTCGGCCCTGGCCTCGGCAAGAAACCGCAGTATATCCGCTACGGTGAAGCCGTACTTGCGCTTCAGCTTCTCAATGGCGGCCAGACGGGACTGCATCCGATCGAGGGCGGCCGCGTCGAAGTCCATCCCGTCGGCATACGTCAGAAGCTCATCGCGGAGCTCTTCCAACTCATAGGAAAGGGTTTCCGCCTTTTCGGCAAGGGCCGAAAACGTGTCGTCATATGCGGCGTTTTTCAGGAGACTGCGCCGGATCTCGCCTATGCCGTCAACCATACCGGCCCGGCGCTCACCGCCTTCCAATATGAAGAGAGCGGTTTTCAGACCGTCCGTAATGTGTTCGGCATGGGAGGCGCGGCGGATATGTTCTTCCAGTGCTTCATCTTCGCCGTCTTTCAGCTTCGCCTCCTCAATTTCTTTGATCTGGAAATCAAGAACATCAAGAAGACGCGCCTTGTCGCCTTCGTCTTTTTCTAAAGCCGCCGCTTCCTCACGCAAGGTTTTCCATTCGTTATAGAGCGCAGTATACCGGAGACGGCAGGCACGTGAACGGGCCGTGAAGTTGTCGAGGAGCCGTACATGGTACGCCTTGTCGAAGATAAGACGGCTGTCATACTGGCCGTGAATATCGAGCAGAAAAAGGCCCAGCCTGCGGACGACAGCCTGCGGCACAACAGCCCCGTTGACGAGGCTCGTGCCCCTGCCGTTTCGCCAGAAACGCCGCGAAACGACGATTTCCCCGTCTTCCGCCTCAATATGATGCGCTTCCAGAAACGCCTTCAGTTTTTCGTCGTGAACAGGCAAAAAAAACGCGCCTTCAACGAGAAACGCTTCCGCCCCTGTTCGGACAAAAGACGCTGATGCGCGTTTTCCTGCGAGCATACCGATGGCGTCGAGCAGGATGGACTTGCCCGCGCCCGTTTCACCGGTGAAAACGGTAACGCCGTCGGTGAAGGTCAGGTACAGCTCTTCTATTAAAGCGAAATTCTCAATGTGCAGTGATTGCAGCATGCGTTATTCCTTCATCAGCGAGACGATGAGCTTTACCAGACGCGGTACGCTGTCCGGATTATTCGTAATAATCAGAATCGTATCGTCGCCTGCCACAGTACCGATAACGTTCTCCCATTTCGCATGGTCCACCGCGGACGCGACCATGTTTGCCGAACCGGGGATGGTGTGAATGACGATTTGATTGAGGCACGAGTCCACACGCACGATAGAGTCTTGGAATAAGCGCGCCATACGGCTTTTGGACATCAGCATGTTCTGCTCCGGAGACAGGGCATAGCGATAATGCCCGTCACTGGTCGGCACCTTGATCAGCATTAATTCCTTAATGTCCCGCGACACGGTGGCCTGCGTAACTTCAATCCCTTCTTCCTGCAGGGCCTTCGCCAGCTCTTCCTGCGTCTCAATGGGCCGGGACTGAACAATTTCTTTGATCTTGGTGTAACGGAATCTTTTCATGACTACCCTCTCTTTTGAATAACAAACAGTACCGCCGGTTCATGAACCTGGTTGACAGGCTGCCAGCACGACACGTCGAAACATTGCTGCGGCAGTGTATGCAAAAACCGGGCGAGCTCATCTTTTTCTCTCGCACCGTCCGGGGTGCCCGGATATGCCGTTAACATAATTATCCCATTTGCAGAAATTTTATGCAAGCCCAAATCGACGGCTTTCAGTGTAGTTGCACTATCCGTATGTATAGCGCGGTTTCCGCCGGGAAGATAGCCTAAATTGAATACTATCAAATCGGGCGTTTCCTCTATTTCTTTTAATAAAATTTCATGCGAGCCCCTCTTTATAATTATATTTTTACGGCAAAGCCCCTGTTCGGCAAGAAGGGCCCTTGTCGCCGTCAGGGCGCGCTCCTGAATATCGAAGGCGTAGAGCACGGCGTCATTTCCCATATGAGAAGCGAGAAAGGCCGTATCGCGGCCGTTGCCGCAGGTCATATCGACGAGGACACGCGCCCGTTCCGCATAGGGCTGCGCCAGGGCATGCCCGACGAAGACGGCATTTCTGAGCGGATAAAGTTTCATTTTACTCGGCGCCCCGCATCTTCTTGAAAAGGTTGGCATAAAAATAGCCTTTATCGAAACGGATGAACCGCAGCGTTGCGGCGGACTTGCGGATACGCAGGGTCATATCCCCGACAAATTCGAAGTCCGTCATGCCGTCGACGGAAATGCGTACGACATTCCGGCTGTCTTGTACGGAAAAGCTCAGTTCATCGTCATCGCTGAGAACGACGGGGACTTTCAGCAGTAAATGGGGGCACAGCGGTGTAACCATCATGCCCTTGACATGGGGCGGCACAATGGGCCCGCCTGCCGAGAAGGTATACCCCGTACTGCCCGTCGGCGTCGCCACAACGATGCCGTCGCCGGGATATTGCTGGACGAAGTATCCGTTAATGCTCATATCGACGCGAACAAGCTTGCCCACATTGCCATGGCCGATGACGACATCGTTCAGGGCATCCGGCAGGGGCTGAACCATGCCGTCGGCATAGATGAGTTCACCGGAGAGCATGATCCGTTCTTCCTCAAAATACCGGCCGGCCATAATGTCCGCAAAGCGGGCCTCCACATCGTTTCCTTCCACTTCGTAGAGGAAGCCGAGCGATCCCAGATTAATGCCGCAAACGGGTATGCGGCGGGAGGCAAAGGCACGTGCCCCCTTCAAAACCGTCCCGTCGCCGCCGAGGACGAAGGCCATATCTATATGATCGTAAACGGTTTCATCGGAACAAAGGCGCGCCCCGGCGCCGTCCGCACGGTCTTCGCAGCAGGCTACGCAATACTCGCAGCCATAGTCATGACAACATTTTATAATTCGCGCCGCCAGCCGGGCGCTGTCTTTTTTTGCCGCATTGGGAAAAATACCGATCCGCATCTTTTCACCTACATTTCATGAGACCTGTCGACGACATCACTGATGATTTCATCTGTCACCTCGTTGTGGACAGGCGTGTCTTTACGACTGTAAAGAAGGTACTCCACATTGCCGTCCGCTCCCTTTACGGGTGAGAACGTCAGGCCCGACGGGGACAACCCGGCAGAGGCAACGCCCGCGACGACACGGGCCGCCACTTCTTTATGAACGCGTATATCGCGGACGATACCGCCTTTGCCGACAGCTTCCCGTCCCGCTTCAAACTGCGGTTTGATAAGCGTCACTATAGAACCGCCCTCGCGCAGGAGCGGTACGACCGCCTCCATAATTTTCAAAAGCGAAATAAACGATACGTCAACGGAAATAAAATCGGCCGGGCCGCCCGTATCGGCGGGCGTAACGTGCCGGATATTGGTCCGTTCCATATTGACGACCCGCTTGTCCGTGCGCAGTTTCCAGGCAAGCTGACCGTACCCGACGTCAACGGCCACGACCTCGGCCGCGCCGTTCTGCAGGGCGCAGTCTGTAAAGCCGCCCGTCGAAGCGCCGATGTCGATCATGCGGCAGCCGCGCAAATCGAGGGAAAAAGCGCGGAGCGCTTTTTCCAGCTTCAAGCCGCCGCGGCTCACATAGGGTACAGGATTCCCCCTGACCGTTATGTCTTCATGTATGTCTATTTTCGTACCCGCTTTATCCACGCGCTTCCCTTTAACAAAGACCGCCCCCGCCATAACGGCGGCCCTGGCCTTTTCACGGCTTTCAAAGAAGCCCCGTTCCGTCAGGAGAAGGTCGAGCCGTTCTTTTTCTTTCATATCTTCCTCATTGCGCCCTTTTTTCCAAATAGCCGACGAGATCACGCAGGATCCGCGCGTTCTCACCGAAACCGGCCAGGGCCAGCCGCGCCTTTTCCGCCGCCGCCGCCGCCTCTTTCTTCGCCCCCGCCGGGGACAGCAGGGTCACATACGTTGTTTTATGATTTTTCTCATCACTGCCGACGGGTTTTCCCAACACACTTTCATCGCCGGTCACGTCAAGAATATCGTCGGTAATTTGAAAGGCAAGCCCCAAATTATCGGCGTACGCCGCAAGAGCCGCCCTCACGCCGGCGGCGGCGGCGGCAAGAATGGCCGCCATATCGACGACGGCTGCAAAGATGATACCGGTCTTGCTCCTGTGCATCAGTTTCAGCTCGTCCAGGCCGATACGGGGAGCATCTGTAGACGCCAGGTCGAAGAACTGGCCGCCGACCATTCCGGCAGGCCCGGCAGCCCGCGCAAAAACATGGATCGCTTCCAGAAGTTTTGCCGGCTCCGGCTGTCTTTGCGCGGCCATGAGCTCAAAGGCATACGTTAAAAGGCCGTCTCCCGCCAAAATCGCCGTACCTTCACCGTAAACCCGGTGATTCGTCGGTTTGCCGCGGCGATAATCATCATCGTCCATGGCCGGCAAATCATCGTGAATCAGGGAATACGAATGAACGCATTCCAACGCACAGGCCAGATCGAGATAGCCGGCCGGATCTTTTCCGAGCGCTTCCAGGACGCTGAGAAAGAGAATCGGCCGGATACGTTTGCCGCCGGCATTCAGGCTGTAGTTCATCGCCTCGTAAAGGCCGGAAAACTGCGGTATTTCCGTACGGATCAGCTGTGCAAGGCGCCGGTCGACACGTTCTTTTTGGGACTGCAGATACGCTTCAACTGTCATAAGCCGAGCGTCCCTTCTTCCGGAACGGGGCCCGCTTCGCCTTCTTCGCTTTCTTTTTCCGCCGCGCCCTGTATTTCCGCCAGAGCCTGCGCGCGTTGGCGCGCGTATTCAAGCGCGCTTTCACAGTCCCGTGCCAGTTTGACCGACTTCTCGAAGATGTCGAGGGATTCTTTCAGGGTCAGACCGGAGTCATCCAGCGAGTTGACCAATTTTTCCAGTTTTTCATAATTTTCTTCAAAACTTTTCAACTTATCCGTTGTCTTTACCACGACGGGTCACCTCTTTCACCTCTGTCACAACCGTTCCGTCAACCATTTGGATCGACAAGGGCGCATCTGCCGCAATATCCTCGACGGAGGAGACAATACGGCCGCCCTGTTCCAGCTGCCCGTAGCCCTTGCGCAGCAACGCGGCGGGATCCATGCCGTCCAGGCGCGCTTTCAGCTTATCCAGCCCGCCGCTCTTTTGGAGCAGCACGTAATGCAGCCGCTGCCGCGCCGCCTGCAAAAGATAACGCAGGCTTTCGGTCCTGACGGCCAGAAACTCATCGTACCGGCGCAGCCGGATGTGCGCCTTTGTCCGGTCCAACCGGTACTGCAGCCGCTCGATCCGGGCCGTTACGGTTTCATAGGCGGTCCCGGCGAGGGACGCCACCTGCAATTGCATATCGGCAAAGCCGGGAAAAGCAATTTCCGCCGCGTGTGTCGGCGTCGCCGCGCGCCTGTCGGATGCGTAGTCGACGAGAGTCGTGTCCGTTTCATGCCCGACGGCCGTAATAATGGGTACTTCCGTCCGATAGACCGCTTCGACGACGCGCGGGTCGTTAAAGCACCATAAATCTTCCATCGAACCGCCGCCGCGCGCCAAAATGAGGACATCGAGCTCCGTATTGCTCCCGGCCTCCTGCAGGCCCCGGACAAGCGCGGGCACCGCCGCTTCCCCCTGTACCGGCACGGGATAGAGGACGAGTTCTATATAGGGATTGCGTTCGGAACGGATCTTTTGAATATCATGGAGCACGGCCCCGGTCCGGGAGGTCAATACGCCTACACGCCACGGGAAACGCGGCAGGTCTTTTTTGTGTGCCGCCGCAAAATACCCCTTGTCCGCGAGTTCGGCTTTATTTTTTTCATACTGCGCCTGTAAATTGCCGATTCCCTGCGAAAAGAGGCGTTCAATGAGAAAGGAAAGGGTACCTCCTTTTTCATAGACATTGACCGAACCGACAACGACGACATGATCTCCTTCTTTGACGTCTTTCATCATCGTCCCGGCGCGGCCGCGGAATAAAACGGCCCGGATCGACGCGTTATCATCACGGATATTCATATACCAATGCCCGTTCGACGCCTGTTTGAGACCGATAATATTCCCTTCCATAGCGATATTTTGTAATCTATAGTCCCGCTGCAGGTCTTCTTTGATGCGATTGACAACGGACGAAACGCTTTCACAATTCATACGGCACCGCCTTGTTTACTGCGCCACGCCGCCCAGAAAGCGGCGCCGCTCGCATTATCCGCACTGTATCCTTTTTCCGCCGGTATAAAGACAAATCCTTTTTTCTTCGCGTAATCAGCCAGGGTGCGGCGCAAAAACGAGTTTTCCATCACCCCGCCCGCCGCTAAAAGCGGTATGTTCCCGTCACGCCCGGACCAATCGACGAGCCGGCGAATACCCTGCCAGACAGTCTGCAGCGTTTCGGCGCACAAGGCTCCCGCCGACGTTTTATTCCGCGGCAATACGCCGCTGCAACTCCGCTTCGCGCCCGGAGAAGCTGATTTCACCGCCGGACGACCAAACCGCTCCGCCCGCGGCATCGGCCAGACAGCCGCGGCTCAACTCTTCAACCGCTTTTCCTGCGGGAAAAGGCAAGCCCAGGGCCACGCCGACGCGATCGATAAATTGGCCCGCACTGATGTCGGACGTGCCTCCCGTACGGGTAATATCCAATCCGTCCGCGTCAGGCCGCGCCAGCAGTAATTCCGTCGTGCCGCCGGAAAGATGCAGGGCACGGAACGCCGTGCCGTCGATATGGCCGGCCGTACGCAGGACGGCGAGCAAATGGTTTTCCTGGTGGCTGATCCGATACAGGGGTACACCCAGGACGGCCGCCAGGGCACGGGCACAGCCGAGGCCGCTTAAAAAAGCGGGCATATACGAATCCGCCCGGCGCCGCGGCTTGTCCGTTACGGCTACGGCACGTATCGTATTGCCCGTCAGATACGGGGCGAGGTTTTCCGTCAAGGCCGGCAGGTTCCGCACGTGCTGATATACCATTTCCGACTGCGACAGGCCCCGTCCGCCTGCACGGACGCTGAGTGCCTGCCGTTCATCGGCGACGACCCCATACTGACTGTCGACCAGACAAAGTGAAGTCGTATAACAGCTTGTATCGATGCCGAGAAATACATCCATTACGGTAAAGACCTCGCATAGGCACCCAAAATACCGTTGACGAATCTGGACGATTGAGGGCCGCCGTATTCTTTAGCCAGCCGGACGGCTTCATTGATGATGATGGCCGGCGCCAGTTCTTCTTTCGGATAGACAAATTCACAGAGGGCCAGCCGCATCGTCGTTTTATCGGCCATATTCATCTGGCGCAGATCCCAGCCTTTGGCAAACGCCCGAATGAGCCCGTCCAATTCGTCCGCATGAGCCGAAACGGTACCGATAAGATAGGCACAGTACGCTTCCGTATCCGCATCTCCGTTATCTTCCGCCGCATCGGTCGGAACTTCTTCAATGTCGTTTACGTTCACGGCGTTGGCGTCAAGCTCCGCCGCGTCGATTTCCGAAAAAGTTTTCTTTGCCGCAGCCGGCGTGCCCTCGTTATTCTCCAAAATTTCCGTTTCACTGTACTGTATGTCGTTTACATCATGAAATTCACGGGAAAATAAAATTTCCAGTGCCCGCCGCCGCGCTGTATGTCTGCTCACGCTGTCCTCCTCGCATCATGCCTCACGGGGCATGACAATGTCATCAATAGTTACATCAACAGTTAAGGCGTCAGGGCCGATCATATCCCGGACGGCCTGCGCCGTGTGGTGCTGCACCGCCAGCGCCAGCTCGCGCAAACGGCTGCCGTAAAGAGCCGCGATCTGTATTTGGACGGTAACGGCGCCGTCCTTTTGTTTCACTGTCAGACGCACCTTCTTATCCGGTGCGACGCCTGTCGTTCCCGACGCCGCGGTGCGCACTATTTTTTCCAGCGCCGCCTGCGAAACGACATAGTCCTTCCCTTCACCGCCGCTACTCATCAGCCGCACCCGCCCTTTCCGCGGCGGCGCCGTCTTCGTAAAGGATATCCTGCACTGTAATGTGCACCGCCGTAACGGCGCATTCGGTCAGGCTTTCAACGGCCTCCTTCACCGACTGCTGCACCTTGATGGCCACATCGGGGATACGGTACCCGTGCCGGGCGACAAGCCGCACGGTCAGTTCCACATCGGTCTTATCTGTTTTTACATCAATACCGCGGCCGCCGGCCGCCTTGCCGAATTTTTCCGTAAAAGTCGTCGCCAGAAAAGCTACGCCCGGTACGGCTAGGGCCGCTCCGGCGGCGATAACGGCGATGACCTTCCCGGCAATATGAACGGCACCGAGTTCATTATATTCCGTAGTTACCATACACGACACTCCATGAACAAAAAGCGATGAGAACCTCATCGCTTTTTTGCTTATGCACGACCCGTATACTGACCGGTTCTCGTATCAATCGTCAACAGTTCGCCTTCATTGATGAACAGGGGGACCTTTACGACATACCCCGTTTCCAGCGTGGCCGGCTTGCTGCCGCCCGTCGCCGTATCGCCGCGGATTCCCGGATCCGTTTCCACGACGCGAAGTTCCACGGTAGCGGGCAAATCGATACCGATGACCTTGCCTTTAAACATCATCACGGAAGCGTTCATTTCTTCTTTGAGGAAATTGACCGCGCTGCCGAGAGCTTCTTTATCCAATTCAATCTGTTCATACGATTCATTATCCATAAATACATACATCCCGTCCGATTCGTAGAGATACTGCATCTGACGACGATCCACGCGCCCTTCCTGGACTTTTTCGCCCGCATTCCAGGTGCGTTCGACAACGGCGCCCGTTTCAAGGTTTTTAATTTTCGCGCGCACAAAGGCCGCGCCCTTACCCGGCTTTACATGCTGGAACTCCACTACCTGCCAAACCTGACCGTCAATTTCGATCGTCACGCCCGGTCTGAAATCATTACTTGTAATCATACCCAATCTCCTCCTATATCAACTCCGTCAATTCTTTCGATGCTTCGGTCAAGATCTCACAGCCTTCCGCCGTCACGACAAGGGAATCTTCAATGCGGACCCCGTACTTGCCTTCTATGTACAGCCCCGGTTCTACCGTGACTATCATATTTTTCTTCAATACGCTTTGCGACGCGGCGATAAGACAGGCTGTTCATGGATCTCCAATCCCGTGCCGTGTCCCAGGGCGTGCGTAAAATATTGCGCTTTTTCGTGCTTTTCAAAGAATCTGCGCACGACGCCGTCCACTTCGCTGCAAACCGCGCCGGCCCTGACCGCGTCGATGCCGAGCCGCTGCCCTTCAAGCACGAGGTTATAAAACCGCTTTTGTTCGTCATCGGCCCTGCCGACCACGACGGTACGCGTCATGTCCGAATGATAGCCGTCACAGACCGCGCCGAAATCAAAGGTGATAAACTCGCCCGCCGCGACGGCCTTGTCCGTCGCCGTGCCGTGCGGCATGGCCGAGCGTTTGCCCGAGGCCACAATCGTGTCGAACGCCTTTTCTTCCGACCCGGCAAGAAGCATGTTGCTTTCCAGCCGCGCCGCAAGTTCCCGCTCCGTCACGCCCGGCTTTATGTACGCCAGGAGATCCGCAAAGGCCGCGGCGGCAATACGTCCGGCTTTACGCGTCGCCTCCACTTCATACGGTTCCTTAACGGCACGTATTCCCTGGAGAGAAACGCCTTCAAAACAGCACTCTCCCGTTTCGGCCAGCCTTTCAAAAAAAGTGTGGGGCATATAATCGGCTTCATAGGCGGCAGCACCGACATCATCTTCCGCCAATGTCGCCGCCGCGGCGGCGGCCGGGTGTCCCGCGTGGTTCACAACCTGAACCGTATGGCCGCATTCCTGCGCCGCCTGTTCCGTATAGCGCAGGTCCGTCCACAGGACGACCCGGTTCGGCGTGACGACAAGCACCCCTTCACCGCCCGTAAAGCCGCTGAAATAACGGAGGTTCTCAGGCTGCAGCAAAACGGCGGAAGCCAAAGCACGATTTTTGAGAAAACCGCGCAGCGCCTCTATTCGTTCTTTTGTCATTGTATCACCTGTTTTTTATTCAACTAACGTCAATAATACCATATTAAAACCCCTTTGAACAGGTTTTCACTCGGATATGAGCGGCAGGTCCCTCTCTGTTACCGTCAGCTCGCGGAACTCCCCGGGAGCGAGGGCTTCATCAAGGACCAACGCGCCGATCGAATGACGGTGCAGGGCCGTTACCGTAAGGCCGACGGCTTTGCACATGCGCTTTATCTGATGAAATTTCCCTTCACGGACGACGATGCGCAGCGAACGGTCTCCCGTTTGCCGCATCGCCGCGGGCAGGCAGCGGCAGCCGTCCGGCAAGACGATGCCCGCTGCAAAGCGGGCTGCCGCATCAGGCGGGACGGTACCGTCCACTTCGGCGAAATACGCCTTCGGGACGTTCTTCTTCGGCGAAATGACATTGTGCGCCCACGTGCCGTCGTTGGTCATGAGCAGGAGTCCTGTCGTATCCTTATCGAGCCGCCCGACAGGAAAGACCCGCGCCGCGCCGTAACGTGGCGGCAGCAGCCCGAGCACCGTCTCAAAACGGCTGTCCGCCGCAGCCGAGACGACACCGGCCGGCTTATGGAGCATGAGATAGTAAAATTCTTCATACTCTACCGCTTCACAGCCGACGGCAACGCAGTCCTTCGCCGTATCCACCTTATAGGCGCCGTCCTTGACGACAATGCCGTTAACGGTCACATCGCCGCGCCTGCAAAGGCTTTTTATCTCTCTGCGCGTACCGTACCCGCTGTGTCCGAGCAGCTTATCAAGGCGTATCATCAGGCCGCTTCCCTCCTTAAAGGCTTGTCATGGAGGACCACTGCCCCTGATGGCCTTCCGTCCCTTCGAGATGGCGCGTCGAGTTCATGACGGTCATGACGTTCTTCTCGCCGTAATACTCGATAATATTAAACGCCGTATTGAACTGCTGAAAACAC
The DNA here is from genome assembly GCF_000239275.1 of Megasphaera geminata F0357. Classification (GTDB taxonomy): domain Bacteria; phylum Bacillota; class Negativicutes; order Veillonellales; family Megasphaeraceae; genus Megasphaera; species Megasphaera geminata. The sequence continues at coordinate 19,415 of NZ_JH417616.1, forward strand.
CAGACCCGCGTCAACTGCAAGCCTAAAAGGCCGAACAGGAGACAGCGGATCGTCGCCCCGTGGGAAGCGATAAAGACGGTGTCCCCGTCTTTGTGGTCCGCCAGAATTTCACGTACTTTCTTCGTCGCCCGCTCTTCCACTTCCGCAAAGGACTCGCCGCCGCGGGCGCGCATTTTCCCTTCGGAGGCGTAGAAAGCCTCGATTTCACCGGGCCAGTTGGCAACGATTTCATTGTACGTATGCCCTTCCCAGGCGCCGAAGTTGATTTCCTGCAATTCTTTATACGTCGTGACGGGGACCCGATGAGGCGCCGCCACGATTTCAGCCGTTTCTCTGGCGCGCACGAGATCGCTGCTGTAAAACCCGTCAAAATGCACGTTCTTCAAAAATTCGCTCAAATATCCGGCCTGCACACGGCCGCGCCCATTCAGGGGGACATCCGTCGAGCCCTGGTACCATTGCTGCGCATTCCCGTCCGTTTCGCCGTGACGGGCAAGATATAACTTGATCATTCTATCCTCCGTTTATGTATACCGTCATCAGTTTCACCGCAAAAACCGCTCCGACGAGGAGCAGCATTTCCGTAAATTCAATGACGGCTCCGTATGTATCGCCCGTGACACCGCCGAGGCGGGCCGTAATATATGAATCCGCCAGTACGGTGATCACAACGGCGCCGACGAGCACCGGCACGTAAAGGATGCCGACGAGCACCGACGGCACGAGGGCCGCAACGCATCCCTTCATCAATACGCGGGACGGGCCGTGCGCCGCATACGCCCTGCCCAATCCCTCACTGCGCGCGTAGGGGAATTTGAAAATACTGACCAGGGCGGCGAAGCGAGCCGCCGCGGGAACGGCGATGAGCAGCGGCCAGGGCTGCAAAAGTTCCGCCAGCGACACGATCTTTAAGGCCGCCAAAAAGAAAAAGGCAATCACACCGTTTGCACCGACGCGGCTGTCCTTCATGATTTCCAGCATCCGCTCGCGGCCGCGCCCGGAAAACAGGCCGTCCGCCGTATCCATATACCCATCCGCATGCAGGCCGCCGGTAATAAAGAACCAGACGGCAACCGTCAGCACCGCAGTGAAAAGGGGTGAAAAAAAGAGACCGAAGGCGCCGTTTATACACGCTAAAATGACGCCGATAAGCAATCCGACAAGGGGGAAATACACCACGGCCCGGCCGAAATCTTCATCTGTCCAAACGCGCTGTTCGGTTAAATGAATCCGCGTCAGGAACTGCAATGCTGTAAGAAAGGACTTCATGACCTACTCTCCTTTCATCACGGCGCGGCTCTTTATTTCCACGGCAAGGCCGGAAACGGAAAGATACACTTCATCGGCCTCGGCCGCCGCAAGCCGGTTGACCCGTCCGGCCACATCACGGAAAAGGCGGCTTACGGCGTCCGGCGGCACGATACCGCTGCCCACTTCGTTCGTCACTAGAATGACGCTCTTGCCGGACTGTCTCAGCAGGCGCAGGATTTCGCGCATCTCTTCTCCGGCCCTGTCTTCAATGACCCGGGGCAGGCATTCTCTGTAATCATACAGCAGTGTAGCCACATAGACGGTAAGACAATCAATAAGTATCACATCCGCCTTTATAAACAGCTGCGGCAGCGCGTCGGGCAGATGCCGCGGCACTTCGGCGGTTATCCAGTCCGCCGGGCGCCGTTTCTTATGATCGCTGACGCGGCGGGCCATTTCTTCATCCGTTACTTCGGCCGTCGCTATATAGGTTTTTTGTCCGTCCAGAGACGCCGCCAGCGATTCGGCAAAATCACTTTTACCGCTGCGCGCGCCGCCTGTAACGAGAATTATCCGTCCTGCCATGGGGCCCTCTCCTTTGTGTAACGCATTTATTATATCACAGACGGGAAGAGGGGACGACCGGGCATAAAAAACCTGTCATGACAATGCGGCCATGACAGGTCCTTTTATTTTCGCCTGAACGGTATGATATTGTCGCCCCGCTCGGCCCGTTCAAGCCGTTCTAACACGGCCTGCGTTTCTTCGACGGCGCTCTTTAAAAGCCGGTAGTATATGGCTGCCTCATCAGGCCGTCCGCCTTCCTTATAGACGATAAAGTTATCCGCCATGCCGTACACTTTCGTAAGCGCCGACATGAGCTTTTCACTGTCCTGCCGCTTCGTTGCCATCAGGATTTACTCATTTCCGCTTTAATATGATGGACTTCGGGGATGATCAACTGCTCCATACCGACCTTGATAACGCCGGTCTGTCCGGGCAAGCAAAACACGGGACATTGACGGATAATGCCGGCAGCGCCGCGATAAGCGAGAGCTTCAATACCGCAGGCGCGGCGATAAGCGAAAAAGGTGAGCATACCGTTAAATTCGGGGATTACCTTATCAAAGGAGAGGCTCCAGCGTTTCCAGCGTCACATCACGCCGTGCCAGGCCCGTACCGCCGCTCGTGACGACCATATCGACACTGCAGACCCATTCATGAATATGATTTAAAATAGCCTCACCGTCATCCTTGACAATGGCATAGTCCACCACCTGATGCCCCGCCTTCGTCAGGATCGATTGAATCATCAGTCCGTTCGTATCGTCCGAATAGGTGCGGCTGTTGCTGACCGTCAGTATGGCGGCACGCAAAGGACGGGCTTCTTTTTCTTTGCGACTCAAAACTATCGCCTCCTATATAAATAAAGTTGCTCTTTTCGTTTTCTTTGTATCCTTATGTATATTATACGATAAAATTACAGGTTGTCATACTAAAATTCATAGTGCAATCCACCGTAAGTTTGTTATAATAAATTAACGTCTGTATTATACGGGCATTACCCAACACTTCCGGGAAAGGGCTGTAACCTCATGGACTCATTACTGCATACGGGCGGCGCCGTTTTAACGGCAATTTTCGTCCTGGCCGTCCTGTATTCTCTTTATACGACAATCAAAAAAAAAGCGCGGCAGGAAAAACGGGACAACTCCTTATCCGGGCGGAAACATATGCACGTCGAAAACCTGCATAAATACGACGTGCAGCCGCGAAACGGCTACATTTGCTACCCCGTCGACATAAAGGGCTATACGCACCGCTTCCCCGCACGATTTGTCGCCGTCTCTCTGTCACAGGCAACAAAGCAGCCTTATTCCGTCTATAAAATCGGCTATGCCGAATTCGAAAAGGGCGAAATCACGGACCGCAACTATTTCTACATCCAACCGCCCGAAAACGATCTTGCCTGCGTAACGGATCCGGACGTTTCGTGGCAGGTACTGGCCAAGGCCGATACTTTCGGTGAATATTGGCAGGCCGGTATGAACAGGGTCTTTGAAGACACGATTATCGTCGCTCATAACGCGCCGTACGTCATCGGCTGTATCCTTCATTCCCTGGCCGTTTACGGCATTCATCCCGAATCCCTCCGTTATGTGGATCTCCTGGAAACGGCAAAGGAGCTTTATGATTTCAATTCGAATTCCCTCGCCGGCATCTGTACGGAAGCGGGCTTTGAAACGGAGGCGGAAAACGAACTCAGCCAGGCTGTCGCACTGGGACAATTCTTTCTTCTTTCCCGTAAAGATTACCCTACGGCCCTGCCGCGCATCTACGCTGTCGGCAAGGCGCCAGCAAGAGAAGAAATCATGGCGGCGGCCATTGCCGCAGTAGAGCGGGAAGAAGACACGGCGGCAGAGATGTTTGCACCGGCTGCCGCGGACGAAGCGCTCCTGCGCGAAATGCTCGAAAACGGCTATATAGAAAAAGGGGAAAAGCCCGCAACCTACTATGCCACCGATAAGGGGCTGGATTTCGCGGCAGCGACGGATCTATAACAAAATATAAAGCTGTATTTCCATGTGAAGTGAACATGGAAATACAGCTTTTTTCATATGTGCCGGTCCAACCACGCGACGGCGTCGCCCATCATGTTGGTGGTGACAAAGTGCCCCAACCCGTCGTAAACGATATGCTCCGCATCAATGTGTTCGGAGCTCAGGCGGTCGGCATACATGGCCTGGGCCGCATTGTCGACGACATCATCGGCGCCGCCGTTCAATAAAAGGACGGATTTGCGGCGCAACGCTTCGGGCCGGTTATACGGGTCGGCACGATTAATGCGTCCGATCATTTCTGCAAAAAAGGGCCGCCACGAGATTTTCCACGCCGCCCGGAAACGGCGGTCCGACTCGTTCCACCAACCGGAACCGTTCATAGACACGGCGCCGGCAATATCTTCCTCCGCCGTGACGACGCCGAGCGCCGTGATGCCGCCCATGGAGTGTCCGGCTGCAAACCGTTTAACACCGGGCCACTTCGTTTGAGCGTATGCCGCGAGCTGCGACGCTTCGGCAAGGCTTGTGAGGACGGCTTCCCAAAAAAGAGCGTACGACAACTCATCAGTATAATCGGCATGGCCCCGCTCTCCGTGCCGAAGCGCGTCGGGGACAATGACGGCATAACCGCAGGCTGCCAGGATACGCGCCCGCAAAGACTGGGCTTCTTTTGACGACGACCAGCCGTGATAAAAGAGTATGACGGCCTTTACTGTATCGGACGGCGTGACGGCGAGGCACGGTATATGCCCGATTTTTATACTTGTTTCCGTTATCATCTATCGTCTTCTCTTTCTATACGCCAACGGCGGCTGCCACAGTTCGGACCAGATGAGGCCTGCTTGTAAACGGCGCTGCCGCAACGTAAGCCCGGCCCGGCCCTTAGCCGGTACGCCCGGCCGGGCGGCGTATCCGGCAGGAGCAACAGGCGTTGCCTGCTGCACAGGCGGCGCATCGGGGATCTCCCGTTCCATCTGGGGCTGCACTTCGATCCGGCCGAGCGGCACTTTATCATATGAATTTTCACCCGTCCCGTTCCGGCCCTGCCCGCCGGGCGTCACCGGATACTCATCACGGCGAGGTTGCGGCCGCCTGTTCCGATAATTCCGCCGTTTACGGGAGACCTCGCTGAATACGGATATGGCCAGTATGATCAGTATAGGTATAACTTTTTCCATAAAGGCACCTACTTGTCATCCGCATCCGTCGGCTTCACTTCATTATCTTCAATGCCGACGGCATCCGGCATGCCGGCTGCCGCAACGGCTTTGCGCATTTTCGTATCGGCCTGGATATTGCTCATGTTGTAGTAATCCATAACCCCCAGATTGCCGTCGCGGAAAGCCTGGGCCATAGCCAGCGGGACTTCCGCCTGCGCTTCGACAACCTTCGCCTGCATCTCCTGCGTGTACGCATGCATTTCCTGTTCCTTGGCCACCGCCATGGCACGGCGTTCTTCCGCCTTGGCCTGGGCGATGCGCTTGTCCGCTTCGGCCTGATCCGTCTGAAGACGGGCGCCGATGTTACGGCCTACGTCGACATCGGCAATATCGATGGAGAGAATTTCAAAGGCCGTACCCGCGTCAAGGCCTTTGTTCAGGACCGTCTTGGAAATTTCATCAGGATTTTCCAGCACCTGCGAATGGTCGCCGGCAGAACCGACACTCGTGACAATCCCTTCACCGACGCGGGCGATAACCGTCGCCTCCCCGGCGCCGCCGACGAGGCGGTCAATATTGGCCCGCACGGTAACGCGGGCACGCACCTTCAATTCAATGCCGTTCTGCGCGACAGCGGAAATAAAGGGCGTTTCAATTACCTTGGGATTGACGCTCATCTGCACGGCTTCAAGAACGTCGCGGCCGGCAAGATCGATGGCGGCGGCCCGTTCAAAGGTGAGGGACATCGTCGCGCGGTGCGCCGCAATGAGAGCGTCGACAACGCGGTCAACGTCGCCGCCGGCAAGATAATGCGCTTCCAGCTGGTTGGCATTGACGTCCAAACCCGCCTTATTGGCTTTGACCAGAGGCAAAATGATCTTCGACGGGACAACACGGCGAAGCCGCATGCCGATGAGATTAAAAATACCGACATTTACGCCTGCCGCCCTGGCGGAAATCCAGAGTCCGACGGGCACAAAATGCAGGAACAGAGAAACGATCACGATGGCCGCAATAATAAAGACGACCGGTACTATTACTAAACTTACCATACTTTCAACCTCCCGGAGTTTTATTCTTTGATAACGGGCTCAACGATAACCCGTGTACCTTCCACCTGAACCACACGGATGTCCGTGTCTTTGTCAATAAAATCGCCGTGCGAAACGGCGTCGACCCTTTCCCGTCCGATACGGACCGTACCGGACGGACGGAGAATCGTAATCGTCCTGCCCCGCCGGCCCACATACTCCGACTTGTCTTCCTGCGACGAATATCCCCGTTCCCGCGTCGACCTGTCCTTCAAGGTGACTCCGGCAAGAAACCGGCTCTTCGGCAGGCGTTTGCCGAGGACGGCGAAAAGGACGGCCGCAACGGCGATGCCGCCCGCAAGAATATAGACGGCCTGCACATCGGCGCCCAGCATAAAAAAGAGACTGCCGAAGACCATGACCACCCCGGCCAGCCCGAAAACGCCCACTGCCGGAGTAACCAGTTCAATACCGATGAAGACGGCCCCGAGGACAAAGAGAGCTAAAAGCTTCAGCGAATCAAGCCACGATTCGTCGCCGCCGCCAAGGAGCAGAAGGCCCATGAGGACAGCCACGCCGAGACCGGCGCCGATGCCGCCCATCTTGATTTCAACGACGAGAGCGCTGAAGATGAGCGCCACCAAGAGAACGCGAACGACCCGGCTCTGCAGGATCCCCATAAACATATCGCGCGCTTCCAATTCATCGCTGACGATAACCGCATCGCCGAGGCTGTAAAGGCCGAGAACCGCTTCTTCCGAAGCGGCCGTACCGTCGGAAAGATTGACCGTCTTCGCCTGTACATCGGAGAGGGCCAGGATCTGTCCCTCATCGGCATAGCCGTAATAGCCCATCGTCTTATCGACCATCGCTTCGGCAAGACGCGGGTTCTTTCCCGTTGCCGTCGCCGCGGCACTGAATTCCGCTTTTAAAGCGGCTATATTTTTCTCCGTTGCCGGTATCGGCTCGGCCGCGCCGATGCTGCTGCCCGGCGCCATGACGAGATGGCGGCACGACAGCGCAATGAGCGCCCCCGCCGACCAGGCGCGGGACGTAACATAGGCAATAGTAGGTATATTCGTCTGTTGTAACATATCACGAATCTTTAAGGCGCTGTCCACTTCACCGCCGAGCGTATTGATTTCGACTATAAAGGCCGTATTGCCGGCATCTTCGGCCGCCTGCAGGCTGCGCCGCACAAGGGCGGTCCCGGCGGCGTCGATTTCACTGGAAATGCGGACAACGCGCACCGTATCGGCCGCGTTAACCGGCAGGGCGGCACAGAAAAAGACAACGGCGTACAGGAGGACCGCCGCTATACCTGCCTTCCATATCCTGTTCATAGTTCACCTCATTTTCGTCATCAGGCGTATATAAAAGCAAGGGAGCTGTATAAATACGACTCCCTTTTTTTCTATATTATACACTATTCCCTATAACCGGGTCGATTCCCGTTTATACACAATATTGTCAGAAATCCATTTCATCCAGTGATAAAAGGAAAGCCGGCGCATACTCCTCCATAAAGACATCCACTTCGGGCATGTGCAGATCACGAAGTTTTTTCCCGATAGTCCCGTAGGCTTTATCGAACTCCGTATTGCCGGCATGTTTTTCCTGGAGGCATTTCAGGTAGGCACTGAGCGTGTCGGCCGCTTTGACGAAAGGCCAGACGGGATCATCTTCGCCGGCCAGGATGAGCGGCGCATAGGCGGACTGCAGATCCTCCGGCAGGGATGCGACTAGCCGTTCACCGGCGAGGCGTTCCGCCCGGCCGTACGTTTCTCTCATAAGGGGCGTAAAATACTTAACCGGCGTCGGCATATCACCCGTAAATATTTCCGTCACATCATGGTACATGGCAAGGACCGCCGCCCGCTGCGGATCGACCGTACCGCCGAAGCGGACGTTGCGGAGGACGCAGAGATGGTAGGCAATCATGGCCGTCTGCAAGGTGTGCTCCTGAATATTTTCTTCCTGCGTGTTGCGCATGAGCCCCCATCTGCGAATGTATTTCATGCGGCTGAGCATGGCAAAAAAATGACTCATAATCAGACTCCTCAACGATACAGGCCCATGGCGCGAATAACTTTTTCGTACGTTTTACCCGCTTCGGCATGCGCCTTTTCGGCGCCCTTCGTGAGAATATCATCCAGTTCGGGCGCGCCGATCAATTCTTCATACCGTTGCTGAATCGGCTCCAATACGGAAATAACGGCTTCAGCAACAGCTTTTTTGAAGCTGCCGTAGCCTTGCCCGGCAAATTCCCGTTCAATATCCTCATGGCGTTTCTCCGTTACGGCGGCATATATGTCCATGAGGTTGGAAATGCCCGGTTTTGCGGCCGCATCATACCGAACGGCGTTATCACTGCCGTCTGGGCACGTTTAATTTTCTTTTCAATGTCCTTCGGCGTATCGAGCAGATAGACCGTCGCAGTCTGATTATCATCAGACTTGCTCATCTTTTTCGTCGGTTCCTGCAGACTCATAACACGCGTGCCGTCCGTACCCAGAAGGATTTCGGGAACGGTGAAAATATCTTCGCCGTAAACACGGTTAAACCGCTGTGCCAGATCGCGGGTAATTTCCAAATGCTGCTTCTGATCGTCGCCGACGGGTACGAGGTCGGTCTGATATAAGAGAATGTCCGCAGCCATGAGAGGCGGATAGGTCAGAAGGCCCGCCGGAACGGAATCACCCTGTTTCGCCGCCTTGTCCTTATACTGCGTCATCCGTTCCAGCTCGCCCACATAGGACATGGTCGTCATAATCCAGCCGAGCTGCACGTGTTCCGGTACTTCCGACTGCACAAAAAGGGTCGATTTATCCGGATCCAGGCCGGCTGCCAAATAAATAGCCGCCAACTGCCGCGTCCGTTCGTGCAGGAGTTTCGGCTCCTGCGGCACCGTAACGGCGTGCTGATTGACGATGCAGTAATAGCATTCGTTGCCGTCCTGCACCTTCGTGAAGTTGCGCAATGCGCCCAAATAATTCCCCAATGTAAGATTACCGCTCGGCTGAATGCCTGAAAAAATAGTTGCCATACCGGTCTACCTCCTGAAAAATCATAAAAAAACCTTTCATCCCTGCAACAGGGACGAAAGGAAAAGTTCCGCGGTACCACCCGAATTGGCTGAAAGCCCGTCTCATACAGTAGCCTGTATTCTCCGATAACGGCGGATGCCGGCGACGCCTACTTTTTTCGGGCCGCATCTCCCGGGTCCATTCGTCATAACCGCTTCGGCCGGACTCCCACCGTCTCCGACTCGCTGAAACCGCAATATTACAAGTACTTACACCCGTTCACGGATAGTATCTGTATGATATGATTTTAGCCGCTTTAAAACTTACTGTCAAGCAGAAAGCGGAAAGGTTGACAGGCCTGACATCGTGTCATATGATACAAGTATTTCATAGTGTCATTTTATGGAAAGAGGAATCTATTTGAAACAGTTGACCCGCAGGCATTTTTTAAAAGCAGCAGGCGCGGCCGTTATCGCCGCCGCCTGCGGCGTATATGAATTTATTCCCGGCACAAAATCCCTCGTCGGGCAGGCCGTAAAAACAACCAAAGCGACGGCGGCGCACTATAACCTGACAAGTGCCGTCGACGCCGCCAAATATCCGCCAAATCATCACGGCGGACAGCAGTACATCACGCACGATCATGTGGCAGTCCGCATACGCTGAAAAAGGAGCGGCCGTCGAATATCGTGCGGCAGGAGCGGAAGATACGCTTACAATCCCCGCAGCCGACACGGAACTCAACGATGACGGCACGATGACATACATCTACAGCGCCGCCATAACCGGCTTAACGCCCGGCGGTTCCTATGAATATCGCGTCGGCTACACGGACAGGCGGAGCGAATGGTTCCCCCTGAAAACCGCGGCCGGCAGCACCTTTAAAGCCCTCATTTTTCCCGATTCCCAGTCTGCCGATTACGGCGTCTGGAAAAATACGGCCATGCCCGCATGGGAACGCAACAAGGATGCACAATTCTTTATCAACATCGGCGATCTCGTCGACAACGGCCAGTCCGGTTATCAGTGGAACGCCCCTGGTTCGAAGGCTGCGAGGATATGATCCGGCAGATTCCCCTCGTCCCGTTGGACGGCAATCACGAAATGTATGATCTGAACTGGCAGATGCACTTGCCCGTTTCCTACACGGCCCTCTTTGACCTGCCGAAAAACGGCTTGCCCGAATACCCCGATCAATTCTATTCCTTCGACTACGGCGATATTCACTTCACCGTTTTGGATACGCAGTTTACGGAACTGAAGGATTTTGAACCCGACCTTCTGAAAGACGAAGTCGCATGGGTTAAAGAAGATCTGGAAAAGACGGAAAAGAAATGGAAAATCGTCCTCATGCACAAAGACGTGCTCCAGTACGGATTCAACCCGGAAACGCGGCCTGAAACGCGGGAAGAAGGCTTTTCGGAAGAAGGGAAAATTTTTATGCCCCTCTTTGACCGCTACGGCGTGGATATTGTCCTTTCGGGGCATCTGCATACATACCGCAACCGCGGCCGCATCAAAAACTTCCGGCGCGACGAAACGGGAACGCTCTACCTCCTCACGGGCGTCGCCGGCGACGTCCGTTACCCGAGCCTGTGGAAAAGGCACGCTCTTGACGTGTACGTACCGCCGCAGCCGGAAACGGACAACTATATGACCATGGAAGCCACTACCGATACCATCCGCTTCCAATGCTTTTTACCTGACGGCACTCTCCTCGATACGGCGGAAATACAGAAGTAGGGTATGGGGATTTAAATAGAAAGAGGAGGAAAGGACGTATGCATGAGCATGCGTCCTTTCCTGTATTGCGGGTTTAAGTAAGTATATCTCCCCGACCTGATAAATCATTTTTTATAACGTATACAACTCTCTACTAAATCGGGAAACTTTGCAAACTTTCAATAATATAATTATTCAAGCTATCATATGTCCATACCATATTCTTTTTATAAATATCCTTATACACCTTATACAAAACCCTCAAGATCCCTGCAGAATTCAGCGGCTCTAATAACTGTTTTTTCGTATCAGCCTCTAATCGCTCTTCAGTCATATTGCAAATATTATGTGCTATCGGGTTTCGCGTCGTTTCTTCTACAGTTCTCAATTTACTAAAAGCGGTCGTTACTTCATTATGAAGAGTATCAGATTTTAAAGTTGTTTCTTTGTAATATTGGCAAATTAATACAATAGTTTGAAAATATAAAGGTCCATCTTTCATTCCATCACGAAATTCTTTATCTAAGTAGTTCTGCAATTCAGGCTTATAACGTCTCGCCTTATTGCAATCCCATCTAAATACGCGATCACCGCTTTTAATCCGCTCCCGGCCACATTTTGCTAAATCGAAGTCTTTTATACATTTTAAATATTTAAATCCCAGCCCCATTAAGACAGGGGACAATTTAACAATAAACTCAGACAGCTGGCCTTTGCGTTGACGCAATTCCATTAATTGAAAGTACTCCGAAAAGTCACCGGGACTCTGCATAAGTATTTTCCCTTTATATTCAGAAATAATTTTATTCGCCTCGCGCCAATTCAACATAGTCCGACACACACTGTGTCGCAATAATTTTTCAGTGGTATCAGAAAACAGTCTTCTATTTTGTTCTACAAGTTGCAGTGCCCCTCCGTACTCATAGTTACGAACCAAAGACTCTATTTGAAGTCTAATTCCATGCCTTCTAACCATTAACAAAGGTGGCTCCGTACACCGCTTGCGACTATTCGGATTATCATCTTCATTACACTCCAGCATTTGGACATATTCTTCTTTTTCGCAATGCTCCGCAACCTTATCTCTATCAACATGAGGATTCGAAACTTGTACAGCAGTACACGACGGATAATCAACAGATAAAAAAGACATTATTGTTTTCATCTGCGGCGTACCCGAGCTAATATTTAAAACCCACTTAACATTCGGAAATTTACCAAATAATTCGTCAAACTTTTCTTGTAAATAAAGCAATTTTTCATAATTCTGCGGTTCCGTTATACCGCTTTTAATAAATTCAATCTCACACTGCGGGGCCACTTTCTTCACGCCGAGAGAATAACACTTCCACTGTTGCTCTTTCTCCTCCATATCTGCCGTTAAAAATATAAATACCTTATCTATTTTATAATGTCTTAAGATGTGTAGCATGCCCCCATCGTGATAGTCTCGAACTGGATCTGTATTTCCAACCGGTGTAAATAAGTACTGCATAACATCCTACTCCTTATACAAGAATTCACATGAACAGCCGCCCATGCCTAAGGCTGTTTTTATACCGATACCGGTGAATGACGCCCACATCAGCAGCAACATTACGATTCTTCTCGTCATCTCATTTCCTCGGAAGTACAGCTGCATCATACCTTCATATCCGCCCACTCGAGCCCCCTCCAATGAAAACAAGGCTGACCGTAATTCATACTTACCTATTTTACAAGCATTCCCTAAAATAGTTTCCAACCCCTCTTGTTCTAAACGAAGATCTTCCGAAAAGGCATTCCATTTATTATTAAGTCCGTAAAAAATTCGACTAAGGTCGGGAAATACATCATAAGATCCGTCGTGTTTACAGGTTGTCGGCGTATGTAATGTCAGCCTACATCCGTAAGGTAAGCATTCAGTCGTAAATGCCTGTGCAGCCAATTTATCAAAGGTGGTCTCATCAAGAATTGTAGGACCACTTAAGCATAGGTCACACTCATGTTTTTTTATATATAGTTTTCGAGACTGTAGTATTTCCGACAAGGCTTCAAACAGACCGTCGTCTATAACACCCATACGCCATATGAATATTTTTCGCTTTCTGTCAAAAAACAAATATTGCTGAAAGGGCCGCACCGCCATTTCATGCAGTGCCGTACCCCATTCGTTGCCCAGTTGTTCCATGAGGACTCCGTGAATTACGGAGCCCATGGATGTATGCAAGCGAATTCCCGTTGACGCCGACACTTCATATTCCAACAAGTGTAACATACCTAAACCTCTTTTACCCGGCAAAGCCCCATTAACTGATACCCTTGCCCTTGGTTGGTCAGTTTGACAGTGCGCGGCGATATATCCTTGTCCTTAATTTTGTGTTTATGCTTAGGAAAAACCACATCTAAATACTTCGTAATAACGGCACGCCCCTTTTCCTCATCAGGTGCCAAGTCATACAAGACAGTCTTATATTGGAAGCCTTGTCCCGCCTCCGAGAAATAAATCTGCATACTTTGCTTCATTAAAAGATTGTACTGCAAAAAACTGTTTTCCGAAAACACGTGTAAAAGCAAGTTCTTGAAATTTCAAGTTTCTTTCAATATATTTACGCGTTGCCGAAAAAACCTCGTCAATACTCTCTATACCGATTTCTTTCAGCATACTCAAATCAGCAGTAACGGAAAAACGCAGACGAGTACCTGCAGGAATACATTCTCGGAATAGGGGTAGTCTGCAAGGATTCATGCTCTCCGATTTAGCCAAAGAGCCGTCAAGTTTTTGTACAATGACCGTATTGCGCACGGGCTCTACGCAGGTTGCATCGCTTACAATTAATCCTCGTAATACATCGTTTACTGCACCTTGACAAGATTTTCCGTGTTCATCTCGTAAATCTAATCGGTGAAATACCATTTTTTCCAATTTATCTCGTATAGGGCCCAATTGATCTGTATCTTTCCGCGTTCTTGCATTAAATATAATGCGTTCAACACACCGCCACTGATCTGAATACGTCCCCTTATGTTTGAACACAATGTCACTAAGAATACCCGTGCGAAAAGCCCCCTTTATAGAACTACCGGGAACATACACGGATCCGAAAGCATCCGTAACATTTCTGGCAATATCATTAACCGAACGCCGGTCTATTAACGGGTTATTTGTATGGACATGACCGATTGTACCGGCAAGATTACGAATTTCATCAGGCCTGATACCTTTTTGCGTAAGCCACTCCCATAATAGTTGCCCTCGAAAAGGACCCTTCCTCCCCAATAATCCGGCAGTCTGTTCAATATATCGCGAGAATTCATCAGTAAGCTTTTTCCTGTATAAAAATTGTATCCATCGAGCCTGGTCAACAAAATAAACTTGACGGGCCTTTTCATCAAAAATATATTCTGCCGCTGTCAATTTGTCGCCACTTCCTACATGAACAGGTGACAAACACTCTATTTCGAAATTCTTAGTTATTCTTTGTCGTACTGTCATGCATTCACCCCCAGATACAAGGCCTTTCCGTTTCGATAAACTTCATGCCCCTTATCATTTTTCATAGAAGCTATTTTACCGGCAGGACGATTTTTAAAACACGAACCTGACACAATACCGTATATATCATGACGTTTACGCGTATATCCGGAACTCAAAGACGATACAAAACCGCTTCTCTTTTTTAATGAATAAAATCCTTTCTGAATATCATCTATTTCACTTATATCGGGAATAAGGAGAGACATATTCATATGCCACTGTGCATTTTTATTATCTATTCTTTTTCCCAATTCTACGGCATCATCATACGGCGGATCTTCGTCCAGTATAAAAGGAGCATCATGGAAATGGAATTTTCCATAGCCACTGCTTCTTTTACCGCCAATGCCGCTAAGGCCTAACTGCTCAAGTATATCCAAGCTCCGTTGCACCGTCTTTTCTTCGCCCTGAATGATTCCGTAAAGCCCTGCGTTTTCGGCAAATACAAACGTCCCTACATAATAAGGCAAAGGCTTGTCTCCTCGACAATTAACCTGTTCCGCCAACCAGTTTGTGCCGAAATCAACGCCTCCTGTAAAGGCTTGGGCTGTCTTTAATGCCTGTATATAATCATCTAGTTCAGACACACGAATAAATTCCAACTTTTTATTCATTTTCTTTGCAGCCGATGCACGGCAAGCCTCTGTATAGGACCATTTTTTATCCTCTTCACGACGTTCTACAGGCAAAACCGGCTTAGGGACATACAATCGGCAATCTCCGTCCACTTCAGTAAAGGGCAATAAATCAGAGAATATCAACTTTCCCGCATTTGCCGCTTCAACCAAGTGTAAAATATCCTTATCTTCGCCGCCTTCGGCTAACTCACAACATAAACTGCTGAACAAGCGGTCTGATCCGTATGTATACGCAACCGCTTCCAGCCCGCCACCTGCTTCAACTATCCCGAAATGAACAGATGTATCGAATTTTAATTGATACAGATATGATATCATCATTATCTACATCCCTTTAACCAATTTTCACACTCACTACAATCAACGGCTTCCTTATTTTTAACAAACTTATCCTGAACCGTAAGATTCTCAAAGGCTACCTTACCGTATCCGCGTGACCCGTGTCCTCCCAAATAATCATCTGACAATAATTGCAATGCCGTTCCGAGCTGCTGTATGTCCTCTTTAAGTTCATCTTCTTTCTCGATGTTATACACAAGCTTAAAATCAAATATCGCTCCTGCCGGGACTCTCTCAATTTGTCTCGGATTAGCCACAGCCGTTAATCGGCTAATCGTATTTTCAAATTTAATCTCGCCAATATAGGTATCCAAATCGAGAGAATTAAACTTCTCAACACTCTCTTCAGCCATTTTCAAATCATAAAACTGCAATCTTGACGGCCTGGCACTGTCTTTCCCTGCACTTCCAAAGAGTCGTTTAAGCAAATCCGAATCATCATCTATTTTATTTAGCACATATCCCGTCGCTTCCGCCTTGGCAAGCAAGGTACGCAGTTTACCTTTCAAGGAGCTGCCGGGAATGACCGGTTCTTTAGTCAACGGATCCCGGACAAACGGGCTGTCCACGGCCCCTATGGGAGCAAAGTCCTTGGCCGCTCCAATATGAAGGCCCGTCAATAATTTTAATGTTCCCGTTATGATTAATTTTCCACGCAATACGCCCTGTTCACTCATTAATCTTTACCTCCATAATATTTATGGTATGCTACCAAAGCCTCTACATATCTGGCAAAGTTCATGTACTTATTGAAATCCTTACCGATACCGCTTATTTCCTTCAATAATTCTGCTTTCTTTTCAAATGCTTTAACCGAAGGCTCACGTCCTGATTGATAAGCCAGCTTTACCTTTAAATATTTGACTTCTGCTGCCAAATCGGTCGATAATTCAAGCATTGGCTCTCCCCCCTTAAGATGTTTTACTTTGTAACGTTCTACCTTATCCGTCAAAGAATTCACAGCCGTTAAAAATTTACGAATTTGACTGACTGTAATCATCTTTACAGGATGGTTCGCACCGCCTTGATATTGGCCACTTCGACCGTCACTTTCATTTTTTAATGCTTTCATAACTTTTTCAGCTCTTTCCACTACATCTTCCACTCTGTTCACCTCAATTATTATGCTCGTAATGAATATACCAACAGTTGAATAGCTGTTATCAATGCGCTTCGATCACTTTCATTCAAGCTCCATTTATAAATATTTTCCCGTACTTCCTTATAGGCCGTCATCTTTCGGTGGTCCTTCGGTTCCATTCGCCCCAATGTGTAGGCAATACGGGCAATATTAATGCATTTTGCTTCACAATCGGCCATCAATTGCATAAGCCGGTACAAGCCCCCCTTACCGATGAATAACTTATGCTCTTCCGGCTTCTTTTCATCAAAATAAAAACATCTTTGTAGAAACTCCAGTTTTGACCGCAAACATTTTCTGTAAAAACATCCCATTTATAAGCGACGGGGCGACTGTACGGTCCGTCATCTGCAGCGGCACCGAATAAGGTTATACTGTCTTTTCCTTCATTCTTTTTCGAATGACTTTCCAAATCCCCCGCAATCCTCGCCATTTGAGAGACGGGAAACGCACTCTTAAATAGGCCGATGCCTGCCGAAAAAGTCAGTTTATCATTCGTAAAGCGCCGAAAAGTCCGCCTGATATCTACGGCCAACTCAATTAAATCATCCCAAGCACCGACAATAAACATATCGTCCCCACCGGAATAGACAATATGGACATTTCTTTTTTTATTTTTTTCTCGATTAAACAAGCTGAACTGCGTATATTCTTTTTCGTTAATACCGTTAACTTTTCCCGCACAAAGTTCATTAATATATCGCTTAAAAAATACAGACAGTTGATGCGATAATACGGCAGTTCTCGTTACAGTCATAAAATCTCGGGAAATACCGGCAACAAAAGCAGCTCCCAAATTATCAACATCAGCTCTTAAAACACCGATGCGTTCAATTCCCGTATCGTCTTTCCCGCCACCGCTCAATTCGGCGAGCTCGGAAAATTCCAGGCAACCCGTTCCGTCTTCTTTTCTTACACTATAATCGCCTACCCATAGGCGAGTCGCCATTTTTTCACCGGTCCAAACCTCATTCTTTACATATATTCGAGCAAGGTCGTCGCGCCGTTCCGCCTCTGCAGGAGTCACTGCCTCTAAGTACCGCTTCTCTCCGAATCCGGGAAGCTCTATACCCGCTTCCGTTGCGTCCGTAATAATAAAAACATCCTTATTTAAAACTTCTTGTCCCAACTGAGCCAAGGCGTTGCAAGAGTTACAAGCTAACGCACCGTCATCTCCCAATACATACGGTCGCAACAATTCGGAGTTGGAAGAAGTATGGCAAACGCTGCATTCCCGAGTCCCGTCGCCTACAGAATTCAATTCACTGTTCCAATCAAACATGGCCGTCAGTTGTTCTTTTGAATAGCGTCGCAATTTTCGTTCCGAAAGGACCTTACCGACACGTCTGTAGACCTCTCCGATTCCCGGACCGGTGGCAGCAATCTCATGTGCCGAAAACGCACTCCAGCCTAAGGCGATGTATAAGCGATTTCCGAAATGATGCAAAAACCATTCATTTAATAAATTTTCAAACGTTTTCAAGTGATTTATAAGGTCTTCCGTATTGGGAAGCAATAAGTAAAAATGTCCACCTCCCGTATATAAAAGGTTAGCTCTGCTAAGACCGATTCTTTCCAACAGTTCATCAACAACATGCTCCGTCAATATCTCCAGATAAAAAGAGCGTCCACGCAGACTCTTGAGAGCTCCTTTGGAAGGAATAGTATAAATAAAGTTCTGAATCCCCGATATATCTCCGGAAACAAGTAGATACATCTCCTGCTCTCTGATTTCCTTCTGCTTACCTTCCAAACAATATTTCTTATAATCTACAATACCTTCAGCTTTAAACCAACGATACATGGCCCCTGCAAAAGCAGCGGTAAGCTTCATGTGGTCGTAAAGAGAAATATCTGCCGGTTGGTTCACGGCCGTACTGGACGGAATATAGGTCATTGTCGCTTCCAAAATTTGCAGAAGTTCGTTCACTTCCATATCGGCAGGACTGCGCCTGTCAAAATTATCTTTTATATCCGCGACGATTTCTTTATATAAACTTGCCGGTGCCTGTATATCTTCTTTATTTCGCGGATATAGCATGCCCTCTTCCTTCATGAGGCCGCGTAAATAGTAGGCAGTCTTCGTCTTATCAGTATCTCCGAAAACATTGAAGACCGATTCTAAATTAGCAACGCGGTCAAACCCCTTAGTATCATTTTTCACATCACGTCGATCTGTACCGGCAGCTAAATTATCTGCTTCATAAACGATATACGAAATGTCGCTATCGTCATAAACAGATTTTATATCACCAGAGTGATGGTGCCCGACAGCTCGCAAAACCGCATCTCCCCGTTTTGCAAAATAAGGTTTTAAAAATTCTACACCTGCCTTAGAGTGATTGCCTAAGCCCGGATCGGCTCGTAAGCAAACTTTGCCAATATCATGCAGTAAGGCAGCCTTTTGAATTATTTTTTCCAATTCTTCCATACACTTCATCTCCATTATTAATTTCTATCCAGCCTATAAAATAATGACATCCTCTTCTTTACAACAGCCGATTCCCCAAGTGCGCACAGCCGTACGATTATACAGAAAATATATTCGTAATGAATCTGTTGCTTTATCAATAATCCCGGCAGCTTCAATTTCCAGACGTTCATATTTTTTCTTAGATATATAGACTTCAAACGCCGATTTTTGTACACGAATTCCATACTTTTCCAAACAGCGAACCATATTCAATCTCCGTTTATTATCAACAATATCATAAATAATCAAAATAACATATCGCCGATTGTCATAGTTCTCCATATAATAGGTCATCTGTGACTCACCTCAATCGCACAGGAGTATACAGTTCCATATTATCTTCCATCAAAACACGTGAAAAAGACTCCGCCTGAAAAACAATAGATTGTCTGAAAGATTGTTCTCTGTCCAGATATTTATTCGTCGAACGAAGGCGCTTTTCATAAGCCGTTAAAAAAATAAATCGTCCTTCTCGGTTTAAGTATACTGCTGCTTCTTCACGCTCAAAATGCTCAGGCAATAATTGATGATGGTTGACCAGAGACATAGCCAGACTGTCAATAAGCGCGGGACGCCACTCTTCCATTAAGTCGGAAGCTAATGCCGGGTGGTGCTGCTTTAAGGCATGTAAAAAACCGAAATACGGGTGAAGTCCGACATTTGTTAACGCCGTATACACTTCATAAAATAACAAGGTATATCCGAAGCTAATAATCGCGTTAAACGGATCTAACGGCGGCTGTTTTGTTCGTCCGAAAAACAGAAAGTATTGCGGCACAAGACGACTTAATACCCTAAAGTAAATCCTCGCTGCCAGCCCTTCATTTCCCATCAAGGTATAGCGGTCAGGAGCTTCAGAGGCTTTTTTCTTTAACCTTGAAAGCTGCTCCGCCGCTTCCTGTACCTCTTTTGAGCCGACTTCCCTATTATAGCGCCGCAACAATACCTGTTGATTGTGAATCTTCGCCTCTATAATTACTCTTCCCAGTTGCAAAGCCGTTTCAGTTCCTTGCAACAATACCTGTTTAGCCTGTTTAATCGCATTACAGTGATTTGTAGATTCCAAGCGTCCAAAAAATCGGCCCGTTTTAGATAACCAAGTAACCGGAATCCCTTTATATAATAA
This sequence comes from Megasphaera geminata F0357, assembly GCF_000239275.1. Classification (GTDB taxonomy): domain Bacteria; phylum Bacillota; class Negativicutes; order Veillonellales; family Megasphaeraceae; genus Megasphaera; species Megasphaera geminata. The sequence goes on from NZ_JH417616.1 coordinate 39,400, forward strand.
ATGCTCCGTAACTGCAGGTGACATATTCACTCTACCGATCAACACAAGGCTTTCCAGCGTCTCCTCCGGAATTTCAAAAAGGACTTCTGTATTGCGGCTAACTAAGAAGCGTCCTCCCTTTTTTAAAAGTTTTGCACCATCTTCCGTAATATATACATGACTCACAACAACTCCTCCTTTATATATTTAACAGGATGAATGGTATTTTTTGTGTGTTCGATGTCATATATAACGATTTTATAGATATTATAGCACTTAATCATAATAAGAAAAACATTAATACATAAATTAGTTGCGAAAATATATCAAAAGGACCTTCTCAGATATATTCGGGAAGGCCCTTTTAACAAAGGATTCACTTACACAGATTACAAGAAACTATATTTTATAAAGTATTTGTTTTCTAACAATGAGCCACATATTTAAACCATTCAGAGTACCGGAACATTATGATATTTACACTGATGAAGTAATTTTCCAGCCGACCGCTCGTTTGCGCGCCGCAATAAAATCCGCATAAATACCTGTTTCACAAAGCAGTTCTTCGTGTGTCCCGCACTGGACGATTTCTCCGTCCGCCACAACAAGAATTCGGGCGGCGTTTCGAACGGTGTTTAAGCGATGCGCGATCATGATAACGGTCTTGTCCTTCGTCAGCGCTTCCATTGCCTGCTGCAAGCGATCCTCGTTTTCAGGATCGACATTTGCCGTCGCTTCGTCGAAGATGATGATCGGCACATCTTTAAGGATGGCACGGGCAATCGAAATACGCTGTTTTTCTCCACCCGAGAGGGTTGCACCGCCTTCGCCGACAACCGTATTGTAACCGTCCGGCAGCTGCATGATGAAGTCATGGCAGGCAGCTTTCCGCGCGCCGCTTCAATTACTTCCGCATGCGAAGCCGTCGGACGGCCGAAACGTATATTGTTCTCAATTGTATCCCTGAAAAGATAGACGCGTTGGAAGACAATGCTGATCATACTCATCAGTGATGCAAGGGTATACTCCCTGATATCCCGCCCGCCGATGGAGATCGTACCGGCATCAACATCCCAAAAACGTGCAATCAGATGGCACATGGTGGTCTTTCCGGACCCGCTCGGGCCGACGATTGCAGTCAGGCTGCGCTGCGGGATCCGTACGGAGATATCACGCAGAACATGGTTGGTACCGTAAGAGAATGTCACATGATCAAATACAATGTCATGATTTGCGGGAGAAATATCCTGCCCGTCTTCATCAAGCTGCGGTACCGCATCTATTTCATTCGCCTCGTCGATGGAAGCGCAGACCACGCGCAGCAGTGCGAGTGCACTTCCCGCAGATTCCAGCTGCGTATAAGCGATAAAGGAGAACACAATGCACATGAGCGTATCCGGTAGTATCATCGTCCCGTTCAGATAAGCATATAAGGACGCGGCAATAATAAGGATGCTGAACAGGCGCAGTGTCACTTCCTGCGCGATGACATATGGCGTAAAGAGCCGCTCCATGGCAAGATTGGCCCGCTCACTCTCGGCCAGTGCCGCATACATCCGCCCGTCACTCCTGCCGGTGAGATGGAACGCCTTGATAACCGGCATCCCCTGCAGCTGTTCGAGTACGGCTGCGACGAGGTCAGCCTGTGCACGCTGACGTTCGGGCGAAAGCCGACGGGATTTTTGCTCCATAACGGTTGTAATGAACAGATAGACCGCGATGCCTGCCATAAAGATCATACCGATATGCCACTCAAAGATGAGCAGCATCGGTATAAGGATAAGTGTGTTCAAAAATCCGGTCAATGTCAGGACAAGCACCATGGACGCCGTAGCTTCCACATCACCGAGCACGGTTGTCGCAATCCCCGTAATGCGGCCGAGGCTCGTATCGTTAAGATACCCCATAGGTACGTGTTTCAGGCGATCGCCGATGGCAATGCGCTTATTTGCCGCCATAAAGTAGCCCGCGTGTACACGCTGTAATTGCGAAACATATTCGACGACAGCTCTGCCTGCAATACTGACCGCAAGAATAATGAGTACCTGTTCCGCAACCTCAAGCCCGTCCGTATTTTCAACCAGTCCTTTGAGGACGACATAGATGGCCGCTATTTGCAGGGCATGAAATACGGCATAGAGAACACCGAGAAGAACGGATCGATTGAGATTCTTCCTCTCCGTCCCGGCAAATGCCCATATATTACGCAAGGCGTCAATCATGTCGTTTCACCGTCCTTTACACCGATGTGCGCCCGCCACATGGCGAGGTAATCCGCATTCCCGGCAAGAAGCTGCGCATGCGTGCCGCATGCTGCGACCGTACCGCCCTTGAGGAGAAAAATATTGTCCGCGTCAACAATCGTCGAGAGCCGGTGTGCAATGACAATCACGGTCTTTCCTTCGGTCAGCCGCGAAACGGCACGTTGAATAACGGCCTCGTTTTCCGGGTCGATATAGGCCGTTGCCTCGTCAAGAACAACGATAGGCGCATCTTTCAACATGGCACGCGCGATGGCGATACGTTGGCGCTCGCCGCCCGAGAGACGGCTTCCGCCGCTGCTGACAACCGTATCGTAGCCGCCTTGAAGGCGACGGATAAAATCGTCGCAGCCTGCCTGTTTCGCAACACGCTCGACTTCCTCGTCGGAGACACCCGGCTTACCGAGCCGGATATTTTCACGGACAGTCTCATCGAAAAGATAAGTATCCTGTGCAACAAAAGAAACCATATCATAAAGCTGAGAAAGAGGGATATCTTTCACATCATGTCCGCCGATGCGGATCGTACCGTTCCGAACATCCCAGTATCCGGCAATCAGGCGTGCGAGTGTGGACTTCCCGCTGCCGCTCTCCCCGACAAAGGCATTCAACGTACCCGCGCGGATTTTCAGATTTACATCGGTCAATACGTCGATCTTCCCGTCGTAAGCAAAGGATACATTTTCCACACTGATAACCGTCGTGTGAACAGGTACCGGTTCGGCTGCATGCTGTTGCTCCTCGGCGCATAAAAAAGCGGCCACGGCACCGACAGTCGTGCCCACCTTTGCCAGAGAGTCAACGAAAGTGAGCGAATTAAGCAACGGGCCAGCGATCCCGAGGGAGAGGATAATTGCCTGAATGAATACGTCCATAGATAAACTGCCGTTCCGATAGAGTATCCATCCTACGGGCAAAATCGTGATGAGCGTTGTAGGCGCAATTACCTTGGAGATGGACATCGGCAGCTGGCAATGCAGCATCCAATGATAATAGTAAGATGCATTTGCAAGTACCTTCGCCGCAAATTTTTCATAAGACCTTACGCCCTGATTAAACGTCTTGATGACCTCAATGCCGCCGTTATATTCGACAATGGCGGCATTCATTTCATCGGTTGCCGCTACAGCGCCCGCATATTTTTCCTCATAATCCCGCATAACAAACGCCATAAAAAACAGGCCGACAGGAATGGAAACAAGCGCAAGCAGAGCCATACGCCAATCGAGGAGGAACAGATAAATAAAGATACACAACGGTCCGAGCGTATTGGCCGTCATTTCCGGCCACAGATGTGCAATCGTATGTTCCATACCTTCAACCTGATCAACGATCGTATACTTCATGGTGCCGCTTGGCGTATCAATGACAACACCGAGCGGCAGCTTCGGCAGTTTCTCGAACACTTGTGTACGGATACTGCGCAGTACGGCAAATGCCGCACGGTGGGACACGGCAAGCGCCGATGCATAGAAAAGACTGCGCAGCGTATAGCCTGCAAATGCCGCGAAACACATGAAAATATAAAAGCGCGGCCCCGCCGCTGTGCGGGAAAGCAGGGTCGTGACAAGCTTTGCCACGACGAAGTAGGGAAGCATACCCGCGAGTACACCGAGCGCCGCAAGCACAATCGCAAGGCGCAGGCGCCCGTGCTCCGCCTCGGCAAACCGCCACATCCGTCTCATAGGATTTTTTTCCTGCATAGAATCCCCTTCTTTCGGATAACAAAGCTGCCGGAAATGAAAAAAAATTAGGTGAATAATAAATTAGCCAAGTATATCGAAAAAGACAATCGAAAAAATTTTAAGGATTCGTCCCCTCTCGGGGTTTAGGTAATTAATTTAAA
>NZ_JH417616.1:43495-43815 GCF_000239275.1 Megasphaera geminata F0357
TCCGTCCCCTCTCGGGGTTTAGGTAATTAATTCAGTAATGACGGCAAAAGAAGTCGCAGAATTCTTCAAGTTTCCGTCCCCTCTCGGGGTTTAGGTAATTAATTGGAAAAGGAGTATTTAATTATGGCTATTCAATTCAATGTTTCCGTCCCCTCTCGGGGTTTAGGTAATTAATTGGGAAGAGCGTATCAGTTAGCGACGGAGCGGCGAAAGTTTCCGTCCCCTCTCGGGGTTTAGGTAATTAATTGGCGACAGCGACCTGGAGTGGTTAAAGACGCTGGACAGAACGAGTTTCCGTCCCCTCTCGGGGTTTAGGTAAT
>NZ_JH417616.1:43825-44067 GCF_000239275.1 Megasphaera geminata F0357
CGTCCCCTCTCGGGGTTTAGGTAATTAATTACGGGATTATAAAGTAATTCCATCAAACACAAACCTCGTTTCCGTCCCCTCTCGGGGTTTAGGTAATTAATTGGGCGCCGCCGAAACGTAATCTCTTATATTGATTCGGTTTCCGTCCCCTCTCGGGGTTTAGGTAATTAATTGCGTAATTCAGGTAATGACCGGTGGTGCGGTAGAAAAATGTATCCGTCCCCTCTCGGGGTTTAGGTAAT
>NZ_JH417616.1:44077-44545 GCF_000239275.1 Megasphaera geminata F0357
CCGTCCCCTCTCGGGGTTTAGGTAATTAATTTTAAGTTTTATGCGGTAATCGTTCATCTGCACGGCTAAAGTTTCCGTCCCCTCTCGGGGTTTAGGTAATTAATTGGTTGCGAATGCTGTGGTGAATTGTTCTTGGAAAATGAGTGTTTCCGTCCCCTCTCGGGGTTTAGGTAATTAATTGCCGGTACTTTGAACGGGTCACCACAAACGGTAAGGTTTCCGTCCCCTCTCGGGGTTTAGGTAATTAATTGCATTAAAATGACCAATAATAACATCAAATTTAAGGTGCGTTTCCGTCCCCTCTCGGGGTTTAGGTAATTAATTGTACTTCTCTTGCGTCATGTCCGTTCCTAAGAATTTTCCTGTTTCCGTCCCCTCTCGGGGTTTAGGTAATTAATTGGATTATGTTTATGGTTCATCTATGAAATCTGTAAAGTGTTTCCGTCCCCTCTCGGGGTTTAGGTAATT
>NZ_JH417616.1:44555-44796 GCF_000239275.1 Megasphaera geminata F0357
CCGTCCCCTCTCGGGGTTTAGGTAATTAATTTTCCCGTCTCGGGACGGGTTAGTAGTCTTAGGTCTCTATGTTTCCGTCCCCTCTCGGGGTTTAGGTAATTAATTGGTTGCGAATGCTGTGGTGAATTGTTCTTGGAAAATGAGTGTTTCCGTCCCCTCTCGGGGTTTAGGTAATTAATTGCAAAATAAATCAAAAGTTAGTTACTAAATACAAAGTTTCCGTCCCCTCTCGGGGTTTAGG
>NZ_JH417616.1:44806-45267 GCF_000239275.1 Megasphaera geminata F0357
CCGTCCCCTCTCGGGGTTTAGGTAATTAATTGAATTAAGAGAAATGTATAGAGTTGGTAACAAAGTTTGTTTCCGTCCCCTCTCGGGGTTTAGGTAATTAATTGGTTGCGAATGCTGTGGTGAATTGTTCTTGGAAAATGAGTGTTTCCGTCCCCTCTCGGGGTTTAGGTAATTAATTGAGAGGATATTGCCGCAATGGTAAAAATTAAAGAGTTTCCGTCCCCTCTCGGGGTTTAGGTAATTAATTGCGATAAGGCAGATGACTTTAAAGCGTTCGTTGGGGCAGTTTCCGTCCCCTCTCGGGGTTTAGGTAATTAATTGAATCACAAGCTCTTCGGAATATCTTTTTAATCGCGGATGTTTCCGTCCCCTCTCGGGGTTTAGGTAATTAATTGGTAAGTTTCCGTTTCCTCTCGGGGTTGATGGGGTTATGTTTCCGTCCCCTCTCGGGGTTTAGGTAA
>NZ_JH417616.1:45277-45522 GCF_000239275.1 Megasphaera geminata F0357
TCCGTCCCCTCTCGGGGTTTAGGTAATTAATTTAGTTCCGTCGAACACCAACCTTCCCGACACAACGGAGTTTCCGTCCCCTCTCGGGGTTTAGGTAATTAATTGGATCGCGGGGGTGATAGTACGCAAACACGTCGAACGTTTCCGTCCCCTCTCGGGGTTTAGGTAATTAATTGGCAATGGTGGATTATGTTTTATGCCACCAAGTCCCCACGTTTCCGTCCCCTCTCGGGGTTTAGGTAATT
>NZ_JH417616.1:45532-46000 GCF_000239275.1 Megasphaera geminata F0357
CCGTCCCCTCTCGGGGTTTAGGTAATTAATTTTCGAAGTCACAGCAGAGTATAATTACAGCTCATTAGTTTCCGTCCCCTCTCGGGGTTTAGGTAATTAATTGCCCAATCTCGGCCGCATTAGTCTTTAAATAGTCCTTCCCGTTTCCGTCCCCTCTCGGGGTTTAGGTAATTAATTGAGTATATACTGTATTTATTACTGTTATATAGATAAAGGAAGTTTCCGTCCCCTCTCGGGGTTTAGGTAATTAATTGTTCAAATCTCGAGTCATTAAAAAAATCTTCCTGTAAATCAGTTTCCGTCCCCTCTCGGGGTTTAGGTAATTAATTGCTATTTTTTAAGAGATTACGTAAGAAAAGTAGTTCACGTTTCCGTCCCCTCTCGGGGTTTAGGTAATTAATTGGTACATTGATGAAGTATATCCTGGTGATACATTGTTTCCGTCCCCTCTCGGGGTTTAGGTAATTA
>NZ_JH417616.1:46010-66972 GCF_000239275.1 Megasphaera geminata F0357
CCGTCCCCTCTCGGGGTTTAGGTAATTAATTGCGGATGGAGAATCTGTGATGATGAATTTATTTACATCCGTTTCCGTCCCCTCTCGGGGTTTAGGTAATTAATTGAAAGGTGGTGTTTAATTATGGAGTTCGTATTGTGGTTTAGTTTCCGTCCCCTCTCGGGGTTTAGGTAATTAATTGGAATGAAAAAAATTCTATCCGCAATCTGTACTACCTGTTTCCGTCCCCTCTCGGGGTTTAGGTAATTAATTGGTTGCGAATGCTGTGGTGAATTGTTCTTGGAAAATGAGTGTTTCCGTCCCCTCTCGGGGTTTAGGTAATTAATTGCTCAATAAATTTCTCTTTATCATGGCCAAACCTCTCTTGTTTCCGTCCCCTCTCGGGGTTTAGGTAATTAATTGGTGATACAGAACGCGGACGGATGCGTTGAAACGCGGGTTTCCGTCCCCTCTCGGGGTTTAGGTAATTAATTGGACAAGCGATTTACTTGTAATAAGCAACGAAATTTGTTTCCGTCCCCTCTCGGGGTTTAGGTAATTAATTGCTGTCTCCGGGTACCCGCATTCTTGTGTGCTCCAAATAGAGAGTTGCGCGGCAGATTAGTTTTTCCATCCTTCATAAGCCCCCTCTTCATTTAAAGTTTGAACAAATAGCCTCTCTATCACAACGGGGCGGACTCTTCGGTGACAGCGCATAATTTCACTGTCATTATACACTGACTTGCAATTATCAGGCAAGTATCCGTTCATATGTTCCTAATACACGTAAAGACCTTCTCTTTTGAGAAGGCTCCGTATTTTTCTTATAATCTTTATGTTGTAAAGGTTCTGAACCTCGACAGTCCCCAACAAAACCGAAAATGTTGGCGATAAGATGATATCTTCCTGTATATCATTCAAGTGCTTCGGTCGCTTTTTAAGGGCATGCTGAGGTATGCCAGGCCGTAAAGCGCCGGAAACAGAAGATTTCCTCGAAGTTTCTGCCCGGTGACAACAACTATACGCCCCACCGTTTCGGAAAACGGCATTATATGTTGTATTTGCCACTGGCAATACAAATAAAGTGTGATATAATGAAAGCCGAATGAAAGATTACTTACTTAGTATAAAATAACAGGGAGGCATTAGTATGTCCATTACCAGAGACACAAACATTATTGAGGCGGTACAGAAATACCCGCAGATTATCGAGATCTTCCAGGACTACGGTTTGGGCTGCGTAGGCTGCATGGCATCCCACTTCGAAACGATCGGCGAAGGCGCCGGCGCTCACGGTATCGATGTGGACGCGCTGATTGCGGACCTCAACGACTGCATTAAAGAAGGATAATTGCGAGAGCATTCCTAAAGGCGAACATTCTGTTCGTCTTTTTTTGTTCTTTTTTCGGTTTTGTTTGACAACGGAGCGCCGGTCGGATATACTCTTGAAAAGTAAAATATTTTGACTATATTTAGACATTATTTGTGAGGGATACGGTATGGCAATTACGAGAAAAATAAAAGAGAGGAACCGGAAATATGCAAGACTGCGGGATACACAATTTTCTTTATATGAAAATTATGCCCGTCAATGGGGCTTACAGTCAAAATCCCTCTTAATTCTTTTATGGATTTACCGGAATCCTCAAGGGATTTCTCAACAAACGATTGCCGCCCACACATACTCTACAAAGCAGGTCGTTAACGCCGCCATAAAATCCTTCGCCCGAAAGGGATATTTATCCGTCACGGTTTCCGGGGCGGATAAACGCAAAAAGCTCATTACCCTGACAACCGACGGCAAAGCATTTGCCGCTTCCATCATCGAGCCGATGGACAGGGCGGAAGAAAGGGCATTCTCCCGCCTGACCGAAAGGCAACAGGATATACTTCTCCGGACAACGGCCGTCTTCTCGGCCGAATTGTCGGAAGAACTGAACCGTTTGTCACACAGAAAGGACGGAGTGAACTGAAGCTTCGCATCGTCCGTGTGCCGGAAACGGGCCGTTTCGTGTGACGGCCATCATCAAAGCAGCCGAAGATCCGTATTATCAGAACAACGTATACACACTGACACCGGAGCGGGCCTGCACGATGAATGAGCCGGCGGCCGTCCTTACGGAAAGCGTATCGCAAACAACAGGAGAACCGGTATGTTTGAATTGGAAAATGTCGGCAAAGCCTACGGAGAGACCGTCTCCCTTGCCGCTGCAACCTTAACTATAGAAGACGGCGAGTTCTTCGTTCTCGTCGGTTCCAGCGGCAGCGGCAAAACGACCTTATTGAAATTATTGAACCGTCTCATTGAACCGACGGAAGGAACGATCCGGCGCGGCGGTAAAGCTATCCGCACCCTGCCCTTGCGCCCGCTCCGCCTCGACACGGGGTATGTACTGCAGCAAATCGCCCTCTTTCCTAATCTGACGGTTGCCGAAAATATCGCCCTTGTGCCGATGATGAAAGGGCTGAGTAAAGCGGAAACAATAGAACAAACCCGAGCGTGGCTTACCAAGTTGGGCCTGCCGCCGCAGGAATATATGCACCGCTACCCGCGCGAGCTTTCAGGCGGGCAGCAGCAGCGGGTCGGCATTATTCGCTCCCTTATCGGCAAACCGCAGGTTCTGCTCATGGACGAGCCCTTCAGCGCCCTTGACCCGTTATCACGCAGGCAGCTGCAAGAGCTGATTAAAGATCTGCACCGGGAATTCGGCCTGACTATCGTTTTCGTCACGCACGACATGGCGGAGGCCTTCTGTTTGGGTTCCCGCCTTTGTATCATGGAAAACGGCAGGATCATCCGTATCGGCACGCCGTCGGAGATTAAAGAGAACCCGCAGAGCGATTTTGTCCGTCAACTGTTCAGCTTAGGCGGTGATTCGCATGAATAGTATAGCGACAACCTTTATCGAACGGCAGCATGACTTTTATATCGCCCTGATACAGCATCTGCAGTTATCACTGGGCGCCCTTTTCATAGCCATCGTCATTGCCTTACCGCTCGGTGTCCTGGTAGCCCGCAGGAAGGGAATTGCCGAAGTATTGGTACAAATCACGGGCATCATGCAGACCCTACCGTCGCTGGCCGTCCTAGGTCTCATGATCCCGATCTTCGGCATCGGTTCCCTGCCGGCCTTAACGGCCCTCGTCATCTATGCGCTCTTCCCGATTTTACAAAACACGATCACGGGCATTCAGGAAATCGACCCGTCCCTTCAGGAGGCAGGCGAAGCACTCGGCATGAATCGCCCGGAAAAACTGAAAAACTATGAAATCCCGTTAGCTCTGCCGGTCATTACCGCAGGTATACGTACGGCCGCCGTCATGATCATCGGCACGGCTACCTTGGCGGCCCTCATCGGCGCCGGCGGCCTGGGCACTTTCATTCTTCTCGGCATCGATCGCAACGACAGCGCCCTCATTTTAATCGGTGCCCTCGCATCGGCGTTTCTGGCAATAGTATTTAATTTTATCCTCCGTTTCATGGAACATCGGTCATTGCGCCATATAGCCTGCTTCTTAGGTACGCTTGCTCTTATTCTGATCACCTCGTTCGTGCCCTTTTCAGGCCGTCATGATAAGATCGTCATTGCGGGAAAGCTCGGACCCGAACCGGAGATCCTCATCAATATGTATAAAGAGCTGATTGAACACCATACAAATCTGGAAGTTGAATTAAAGCCGAATTTCGGTAAAACTACCTTTCTCTATGAAGCCCTGAAAAGCGGCGATATAGATATGTATCCGGAGTTTACGGGAACGGTAACGACAACGCTCTTACAGCAAAAACCGCCTGCATCGACAGAGGCCCGCACGGTCTATGAACAAGGCCGCGACGGAATTTACAGCCAGGACAGACTGATTTATTTAGAACCGACAGCTTATGAAAACACATATGCCGTAGCCGTTTCCGAAACATACGCGGCCGCCCATTCACTGCACACCATTTCGGATCTCACCCGTGTCAGCAACAGCGCCGTAGCCGGCTTCACCCTGGAATTTGCGGACCGCCGGGACGGCAACAGAGGACTGCAAAGCCTCTACGGTCTCCATCTCAACGTCAAAACGATGGAACCGGCCCTGCGCTATGAAGCCATCCGCAACGGCGCTATCCAAATTACGGACGCCTATTCGACAGACAGCGAGCTGATTCAGTATCATCTTGTTGTCTTAAAAGATGATAAGCATCTTTTCCCGCCTTACCAGGGAGCGCCGCTCATACGGGAAGAAACCCTGGAGGCGCATCCGGAATTAAGAGACGTACTGAATAAATTGTCCGGCAATATTACGGAAGAAGAAATGCAGCAAATGAACTATGAAGTACGCGTTAACGGGCGCAGCGCTCACGACGTCGCGGCAGAATATGTAAAAAACCGCGGACTCATTTGATACTGCGGCACATAATCAGTAAAGGGCTGTAATACACTGAGACAACGTTCTCCATGTATTACAGCCCTTTATTTTCAAACCGGGTACGATCGTGTTATTTTAATGCATCGACACAACGTTTACAAAGCGTCGGGTGTGACGCATCCTGACCTACCGTCCTGTCATGCGTCCAGCAGCGTTCGCATTTTCCGTACCGTGACGGTTCTACGACAACCTGCATGTCCGTATGTTCTTCTCCGGCGGCAGCCGCTGCCGGCGCGGCGCCCTCAACAAGCACAGCTTCACTGACGATAAGCAGTGTAGCCAAGTAAGGTTCCCATTTTTTGAGAAAATCGTACGCTTCACCGGTTGCGTAAATGGTAACGGCGGCATCAAGAGAGTGCCCGATCTTACGGTCTTTTCGGGCGCCTTCAAGGATACGCGTGAGGTCGGAGCGATAGGAGAGAAATTCATTCCAGCGTGCAGCCAGAGCGGCATCGAGATATTCTTTATGCTGCCGCGGCCAATCCGTAAGGAGCACGCTTTCTTCCTTACCGGCTACGTCCGGCATGAACTGCCATACTTCTTCGGCCGTAAAGGACAAAACAGGCGCCGTGATCTTAACGAGCGTATCCAGGATGATATACATGGCCGTCTGCGCACTGCGGCGGGCAAGTGATCCGGCCTTTTCCGTATATACGCGATCCTTGGTAACATCGAGATAGATGGAGCTGAGATCGACGGTGCAGAAGTTATGGATCGTATGGTACATAACGTGGAACTGGTAGTTTTCATACGCTTCCGTAACCGTTTCGAAAACCTGCTCCAGCCGCAGCAACGCCCATTTGTCGATTTCCGTCATATCCGCATACGCTACAGCATCCGTTTCGGGATTAAAATCATTGATATTGCCGAGAAGGAACCGGAAGGTATTGCGGATCTTGCGATACACATCGCTCAGCTGTTTCAGGATTTTCGGTGAAAGGCGCACGTCGCCCTGATAATCGGCAGACGATACCCACAAACGCATAACGTCGGCGCCGTATTGATCGATGATTTCCTGAGGAGCTACCGTATTGCCTACGGACTTACTCATCTTGCGGCCTTCGCCGTCTACCGTAAAACCGTGTGTCAAGACGGCCTTGTACGGAGCGATGCCGTTAATCGCCACGGACGTGAGCAGGGACGAATTGAACCAGCCGCGATGCTGGTCGGAGCCTTCAAGATACATTTCACAGGGATAGTCCAATTCAGGGTCGTGCTTCAGAACGCCCTGGTGGGTACACCCGCTGTCAAACCATACGTCCATAATATCCGATTCTTTACGGAATTCCGTGCAGCCGCATTCAGGGCACGTAAAGCCTTCGGGCAGGAGCTCCTTTTCCGTACGAGCCCACCATGCATCGGAACCTTCTTTAGCGAAGATTTCCTGCAAGTGTGCAACGGTTTCATCCGTAATGACCGCGTGATTGTGTTCGCGGCAGTAGAAGATAGGGATGGGTACGCCCCAGACACGCTGGCGGGAAATGCACCAGTCGCCGCGGTCGTGAATCATATTGTAAATGCGGTCATGGCCCCAGGCGGGGATCCACTGCACCTTATCAATGGCTTCGAGCGCTTTTTGACGATAGCCGTCAACAGACGAAAACCACTGTTCCGTCGCGCGATAAATAACGGGATTTTTACAACGCCAGCAATGGGCATACTGATGCCGCAGGGACCCTTTTGCAAAGAGGGCGCCGCAGGCGGCCAGAGCCTTGATCATTTCGACGTCCACATCGAGAACGAACTTGCCTTCATAGCCGGGAACGGCCTTTGTGTATCTGCCGTCCGGCCCGACCGTACCGATAGGGCCGAGACCCCAGGCGGCATATTTTTTGCAGACTTCAAAGTCTTCTTCGCCGTGATCGGGCGCCGTATGGACAAGGCCCGTGCCGGCCTCGAGCGTAACGTGGTCGCCGAGGATAACGGGAACGCGGCGCTCCGGATAGAACGGATGCAGAAAGACAAGGCCTTCTATCTGCTTTCCCGTCATAACACCGGGCAGCACTTCATACGCCGCAACCTTTGCCGCTTCCATCGTCGGCCCGACAAGCTCTTTGGCCATAAGCACCGCGGTATCTCCGACTTTAACCCAAACATATTCGATCGCCTCGTTGGCGCAAATAGCCATATTGGACGGAATAGTCCAAGGCGTCGTCGTCCAGATAAGCGCATACGCATGATCAAGGTCAAAGCCTGCCGGCGCATGTTTACCCAGGTCCGCCGCTTTGAAACGCACATAAATGGAATGTGACTTGATTTCCTTATATTCGATTTCCGCTTCCGCCAACGCCGTTTCACAATGAGGACACCAATAGACCGACTTCATGCCCTTGTAGATATAGCCGTTCTTGGCCATTTTGCCGAAAACGCCGATCTGCGCCACTTCAATATGTTTCTGCAATGTAAGGTAGGGGTGATCCCAATCCCCGAGCACACCGAAACGGATAAAATCCGCTTTCTGTTCCGTTACGCGCGCAAGAGCGTAATCATGACACCGTTTGCGTAAATCAAGAGGGGACGTATCGTGACGATCAAGACCGGTGTCCTTAATAACGGCATGTTCAATCGGCAGGCCGTGTGTATCCCAGCCGGGAACATATTTCGTGTAGAAGCCCTGCTGCGTTTTATACTTTAAAATAATATCCTTCAATACTTTGTTCAGGGCGTGGCCGATATGCAGCTTACCGTTGGCATAAGGAGGCCCGTCATGGAGAATAAACTTCTGCGCGCCGTTTCTCTTTTCGAGACGCTTATGATAGATATCATGCTCCTGCCAAAATGTTAAAAAATCCGGTTCCCGTTGCGGCAAATTACCGCGCATCGGGAATTCTGTTTCCGGAAGATGCAAGGTTTTACCATAATCCATTGTAATTCCTCCTTAAAAAAAATAACATCTTCATCCCTTAAGGGACGAAGATGTAATCACCGCGGTACCACCCTATTGGCTGCACACGCAGCCGCTCAAGACCCGTAACGGCGGTTAACCGGCAGCCGGTTCGCGGCTGCAGCTCCAAAGTGATCCGTCAGGGACTCTTCCTGCCGGTCTTCCACTGTCACCGACTCGCTGGCGAGTTGCCCGCCCTGACCGTCTTTTTCATCGTTTTGTATATATCGGTATATGTCCGTATTGTAATAGCATTTACACCCTTTGTCAAGACGTATGCTTTCTCGGACATACGCGGCCTGCCCCTGCCTAACGTCCCAGCTGTAAGGCTATATCACGGACTATGTGCTCGACGGTCAGCCCGTACCGTTCATAAAGCTCCACCAGAGGCACATAGTCGGTAAATTCTCTGCTCGCGCCGTACGTAAGCACGGTCACGGGAATGGCGCCGTAATAAGCGGCTACTTTCTCACCGAAACTGATGATGCCGTCTTCCATAGTGACGACAAGACGATGCGCCCCCACCAGCCTGTCGAGACAGGCTGTATCGATCTCCGTGAAAACACGAGGGTTGACGAGCGTCGCCGCAATACCGTACCGCTCAGCCAAAGCAGCCTGCACGCGGCGGGCCAGGTCATAGAAATTCCCCATTCCCAAAAGCGCGACTGTATTCCCTTCTTCAACAACGGCGAAAGAACGCCGGTTCGTATCGTCAAAAACGGGGCCTGCCGCATAATCACGGACATGCTGCGGTACCCGGATGACGACGGGCAACTCGCCAGCGTGAGCGCCCATGTGAGCATATTCGTGTAATCGGCCTTCGTCGCCGGCGCCAGGCCGAGAAGATCCGGCACCGTAGCCATCATCGCCAGATCATACATGTTAACGTGGGCCGCATCATTAGAGGAAATACCGCCGTTCGACGCAAAGTCGAGAATGACGACAGGATTGCCGTTGACGGCCACATCGAACATAAGCTGATCGTACGCCCGTTGCAAGAAGGTGCCGTAATCGAGGACGACGGGCCGGGCGCCGCCTTTGGCCAGGCCGGCCGCAAAAGTCAGGGCATGGCCTTCGGCTATGCCGACATCAATATACCGGCCGCCGAGAAGGCGGCGAAACTCACAGTCGGCCCCGACATTGAGCGGCACGGCAGGACAGATGACAACAAGTTTTTCATCTCTCTTGGCCCGCTCCAGAAGCAGCGTCTTTGTAATACCGTCATATCTCTCGGCCATAGGCGGCCTCACGACGCTTTTTGCACTGATATGATGCCATTCTTCAGGCGCACGCTCCGCCGCGGCACAGCCATTTCCCTTCCGGGTACGCACATGCACGACAACGGGCTTTGCTTTCTCCCCTGCCGTCCGGAAAGCGGCAATCAGGGCGTCCGTATCATGACCGTCATGAACGTACAGGTAGTCAAGACCGCAGGCGCGAAAAATATTATTCGCCGTTGTTCCCCGTGTATCCCGCAGTTCTTTTAAATTCCTATAAATACCGCCATGATTTTCCGCAATGGACATATCGTTATCGTTGACGACGATAATAAGCGGACAGTCCGCCTCGCCCGCATTATTCAGGCCTTCAAAGGCGGGGCCGCCGGATAAGGCGCCGTCACCGACCAGAGCAATAACATGATGCGACAGGCCGCGGACCGTCCGCGCCTTGGCCAGACCCAGAGCAAGGCCGACGGCGGTCGACGTATGGCCGACGAGGAAATGGTCGTGTTCGCTTTCAGCAGGGCTGGAATAGCCCGTGTAATCATGCCAGCGGACGGGATCAAGAAATTTCGCCTTCCGGCCGGTCAGAAGTTTATGAGTATAGCATTGGTGCGATACATCAAAGACAATTTTATCGTCAGGCGACCGGAAGACATAATGAAGAGCCACAGTCAGTTCGACCACACCTAAATTGGAGCCGAAGTGGCCGCCTTTTTCCGTTACGGCCCGTATAAGAACATCTCTGATTTCCGCACAAAGCCGCGGCAGCTCCGCCGGCGCCAGGCGTTTCAGATCAGCCGGGCTTTCTATTTCAGACAGATATGACATAGCCTCTCCTTAAACCAAGCGCTTTTTCCGCAAATTCGCTACTTTGAATATATCCGAAGGAAGAAAGGCTGTCAACATAAACGCCAAAAGAAGCGGTACCGTTTGGGGTACCGCTTCCTGCGCCGCTTTACATATGAGTTTTACAATACTGCCTTATTTCCAGTATTCAAGCCCCGTATCGTCAAGGCCGATATTCTTTGCCAGGAAGACGGGATTTTTCCCTTCTTTCCTCTGTTTTTCATAGTCTTTCATCGCTTTTACGGCCGTACTTCCCAAAACGGCACAGGCAGGGATATTGATAAAACACATGAAGGCCATAAAGATATCCGCAATATCCCAGGCTGCCGCCATGGACATTCCGGCACCGACAAAGATGATAAGGACCGCCGTTATGCGGTAGCAGGTCATAAATCCTCTGCCGGGAACGGAACCGTGTAAGAAGGTCAGGCAGTTGTCGACATAGAAGAGATTGCCGATAAGCGTGGAAAATGCAAAGAGAACCATGCAAATCGTGATGAGAAGCGGCCCGAAGGCGCCGAAATCCGCCGTAAGTGCCTGCTGTACGTAGGCGGCTCCGGCCGCCTCCTTCGTAATGGGCACGCCCGAGCAGAGACACATCATGGCAGTAGCCGTACATACGAGAAGCGTATCGATAAAAACGGAAAGCATCTGTACGAGCCCCTGCTTGACAGGATGGCTGACATCGGCCGTAGCCGCCGCGTTGGGAGCGGACCCGATACCGGCTTCATTCGAGTAGAGTCCGCGTTTTACACCTAACATAAGGCAGGATCCGGCAATGCCGCCGAAAATGGCCCGGAAGTCAAAAGCATCGGCAAAAATCATAGCGAATACGGCCGGCAAAAACGAGAGATGCGTAAAAACAATATAGAGGGCCGCTAAAATATAGATGGCGCCCATAAGCGGCACGATCCACGCAGTCGTACGGACAATGCGCTTACCGCCGCCGAGAATGCAATACCCTACGAGGACGGCCAAAACGGCGCCGATGAGCCAGGGCGTGGTCGCTTTGTCATAGAAACCGTAGACGGCGAAAGTCGATTGCAGATTGAACGATGCGAGGAGATTGAAGCCCCCGGCATACGTCAAAATCAGGAAAAACGCAAAAACCGCACCGAGAAACCTGCTGTGCAAAGCCGTTTCGATGTAATAGGCCGGACCGCCGTAGCTGTCGCCGTGATGGCCGCGGCGTTTGTAGATCTGAGCAAGCGTGCTTTCAATGAAGGCGCTGGCGCCGCCGATGAGGGCCATGATCCACATCCAAAAAACACTGCCGGGGCCGCCGAGACAGATAGCCGTGGAAATACCGATGATATTGCCTGTCCCCACACGGGAAGCCGTAGAAACCATAAGGGCCTGGAAGGACGAAATGGCTTTCTCCTGCTGCGGTTTTTCCATGACGACACGAATACTTTCGCCGAACATGCGCAGCTGAACGAAGCCTGTACGCCCGGTGAAATAAAAGCCGGCAATGACAAGAACGATGACGAGGACCGGATAGTAAAGAATACTGTCCCAATAGTCGAGTTCATTTAAAATAAGTGCAGCCATACCTGTACTCTCCTTTGATTAAAATTCGTTTTCACATATAGAAATCATAATATTTATAAATTCATTTGTCAATAATTATTCATTTTATTATCTTAAAATATTTTATATTTCCCGAATGATGACTTACATTATAAAATTTTCTGCCGAAGCGACGGACAACAATATTTTTTCCCTGTTTACATAAATATTTATGCAATTCTACACCTTGTATACAAAAACTTAACTTGGTAAGGGACTGCAATAATGGTATAGTGAAAGAAAACACATCTGAAAAAACTAATCCCCGCGAAGCTCCGTTGAAAGCCGGCGCGGTCTGACATGTTGTTCATAACGAAAATGTCAGACCCAAAAGCCGTACCGACCTTTTAAATGAATTGTATATGCTCTGAAGGAGGCTGTCTTATGTCTGATCTCGAACGTTTTGCCCTGATGATCAAAGAATCGAATAACATTGTATTCTTCGGCGGTGCCGGCGTGTCTACGGAAAGCGGTATCCCCGATTTTCGCAGCGTCGACGGTCTGTACAATCAAAAATACAAATTCCGTCCCGAAACGATTTTAAGCCATACCTTTTATGTTAATAATAAAGACGAATTCTACCGCTTCTACCGCGACAAGATGCTTTGTCTTGATGCGGCGCCCAATGCCGCCCATTTGAAACTGGCCGAGCTGGAAAGGGCAGGCAAACTGAAAGCCGTGATCACGCAAAACATCGACGGCCTGCACCAGAAGGCAGGCAGTAAAAACGTGCTGGAGCTGCACGGCAGCGTCCATCGCAACTATTGCGAGCAGTGCCGCAAGTTTTTCGATGCCGCTTATATGAAGGCATCCGCCGGTATTCCCGTTTGTGATGCCTGCGGCGGGCCGATCAAACCGGATGTGGTCCTCTACGAGGAAAGTCTCGATGACGGGGTCATCGCCGCGACGGTCCGTTATATCCGTGAAGCGGACATGCTGATCATCGGCGGTACCTCCCTTGTCGTTTATCCGGCGGCGGGGCTGGTTCATTACTACCAAGGCCGTAAACTGGTCCTCATCAACAAGGGCGCCACGGATATGGACGGCACGGCCGATTTGGTCCTGCACGAACCGATCGGCGAAGTGTTCCGCAACATAACAGTATAAACTGACTGCAAAATCTTTTCATAATATACCGAATCGCGCGGCTAATACCGCCCTGACGGCAAACCGGCGCATCAGCCGTGAAAAGAACTCATCAGGCCGGAGCTCGAATAAAAGCGTACTCCAAAAAGCGGAGGATATACCGTTTTCGGTATATCCTCCGCTTTTTATTCCGCAAAAACGGGCCGGTTGTCCTCAAACGCCTTAATCCGTGCCAACGCTTCGACGCGATATCCTTTACCTGCCAAGGCCCGCCTGCCCGGCTGGAAGGATTTTTCAACGACAATCCCTATGCCGGCTACTGTCGAACCGGCGTCTTCAACCATTTGCACCAAACCTGCGGCAGCCGCACCGCTGGCGAGGAAATCATCAATGATAAGGATCTGTTCACCTGCGGGTAAATAGTGCCTGCTTATGACGGCCGTATAAGCTTCTTCTTTCGTATACGAGTAAATTTCGGCGGTATACATGTCGTCTTTCAGGAGGAGAGATTTTTTCTTGCGCGCAAAGACAAGGGGGATACCGCCCATAGCGACAGCCGTCGCCAAGGCGACGGCTATGCCCGAGGTTTCGATGGTCACAATACGATCGATGTGAATATCGTTAAACCGCCGGGCAAATTCACGCCCCATATCCATAATAAGAGCCGCATCAATTTGATGATTGAGAAAACTGTCTATCTTTAAAATACGGTTATCTATGATCAGCCCGTCCTGCAAAATACGTTTTTTTAACTCTTCCATTCTTTTCTCCTCAAAAGAGCTTCAGAAAATTACAAGGGTCACGCCGGCACCGCCGTTTTGTGCGTCCTCCAGATGATACGACCGCACAAAGGGCAAGGTGTCCAAATAATCATGTACCTGCCTGCGCAAGGCGCCGCTGCCTTTGCCGTGAATAATACGCACGGGGCTGAAGCCTGCCGCCAGTGCCTGATCGAGGAAACGCGAAACTTCAGGAACAGCTTCGCTCCCCGTCTTGCCGATAATGTTAAGCTCCGTGGCAACGCGGCCCGTCCGCACGGGCCGGAAGGACGAAGCGGCGGCCGCCCGCCTTTCGGCCTGTTTTTCCTGCCTGACTTCCTCCAAATAAGGCGCGCTGATATCGGTAATACCGACGCGGACGGTCATTCCCCGCACCGAAACGGTAAGCCGCCTGCCCTTTATTTCTTCCACCGTGCCGAGACCGCCGAGCGAATTGATGTAAACCGTCTGGCCTGTTTTGAGTCGCTTCGGATCGACGGGATCGCGTTTCGGACCTGCCATATCGGGCAGGGATATCTGCTGAATGGCCCGACGGGCTTTATCTATGGCCTTGGCTCTCTCCCGGGCGGAGTCTTCTGCAGACTGTTGTTTCAGCTCCCGAATAATCCGTTCCGCTTCAAGGCGCAGGTTACGTTTCAGTTCCGTCGCTTCGCGGCGCCCGGCTTCGACAATATCCTGACGCCTGGAAGCGATTTTTTCTTTTTCCCTGCGCAGATCCTCTTCATGACGCTTTACAGCCGCCAGCTTTTCTTCCAGTAGGGCCTGTTCTTCGTCCATTTGCTTTACCTGGTTGTTAAGTTTCGTTAAAACGGCCTCCATATCCACGTCCTGTGCCCTGCTGCGCAACTCACGGGCTTTATCGAGAACCGGCGCCGGCATGCCGAGGCGTTCGCTGATGCTGAAGGCGTGACTGCTGCCGGCCGAGCCGATACGCAGTTTATATGTCGGCCGCAGCGTTTTCGTATCGAATTCAACATGGCCGTTTTCAATACCTGCCGTATTATACGCATAATTCTTCAGCTCATTATAATGCGTTGTCACCATAGCCAGTACACCTTTGCGGTAAAGCTCTTCCATAACGGCAATCGCCAGGGCGCCGCCTTCGGCAGGATCCGTGCCGGAACCGATTTCGTCCGCCAGGACGAGGTCTTCAGCCGTCGCATGCTTAATAATATAAACAAGTTGTTTCATATGACTTGAGAAGGTGCTGAGATCTTGGGCAATATCCTGTTCGTCACCGATATCGGCAAAAATATCGCCGAAAACGGGTAATTCCGACCCGTCCCGTACGGGAAGAAAAAGACCGGCCTGGTGCATGAGCGCCAGAAGGCCGAGAGTCTTCATGGAAACGGTCTTTCCTCCCGTATTGGAGCCCGTAATGAGGAGAATACGATACTCCCCGCCCAGAATAATCGTGTTGGAGACAACTTTATCCGCAGGAATGAGCGGATGGCGCGCATCGTAGAGTTTTATCACACGGTTCTGCGAAATAAGCGGCCGCGTTGCCTTCATTTGTAAAGCCAAGCGCGCCTTCGTGAATGCGAATTCCAGGGCGCCGACAAGAAGCGTGCTTTCCATAAGGCCTTCATAGTTTCCTGCGACAAGGGCCGTAAGGCGCCGGAAGATACGCTCAATTTCTTTCGCTTCACCGAGCCGTGCCGCCTGCAAGTCGTTATCGGCCTCGACTATGGCAAGCGGTTCTACATAAAGGGTCGCGCCGCTGGCGGACATATCATGGACAATGCCGGGAAAGGCGTGCCTGTATTCTTGTTTAACAGGAATAACGCTGCGGTTATTACGAATCGTAACAAGTGTATCCTGGAAATATTTCTGATATTCTTTATTTCGCAGAATAGTGTTGATATATCGTTTCGTCTGCCGTTCAAGCTCCGTAATCCTGCCGCGGAGACGTAAAAGTTCGGCCGATGCATTATCGCGAATTTGATGTTCTTCATTGAAAACGGAGGTAAATTTACGTTCCAAGAAAGAAAAGTCGCCGATAGCCGCAGCCTTCTCCGCCAACTGCGGATAGTCGCCGTACCTGGGCGCAAAAAACTCTTTGACCTCCCTGTAACGCCGTATATTTTCCCAGACGGCAAGGCACTCGTCGCCCTCAAGGGCGATATCGCGTTTCGCCTTTTCCAGGTACGGGCGCACATCGGCAATCCCTCCCAGGGGCACCGGGCCTTCCCGTTCTGAACAGATAACGGCTTCTTCCGTATCATTCAGGCTCCGCACGAGGTCTTTTTCATCATTATAAGGCTTTAATTTTCCCGCCAATTCTCTGGACAGCCGTGACGGCGCCAGGCAAACGAGCATATCCCGAATTTCATTGAAACCGAGAATACGCATACTCCGTTTATTCATACAATCTCCTATTTCTCAATAATTCCGTCAGGTACGAATAACGGTTTTATTATAACACAGAAAAGGACGGATTATGAGGGTAAATCCTCCGTCCGCCCTTATTTACAGCCTGTTATCTTATACTTTCCAGCCGGGATACTGTACGGCAAAATCATGATACCGCATGACCTCATGCTTCGTCCGTGCGACAGCCGCATCGTCAAGTTCCCGGACAAAACGCGCGGGACTGCCGAAAATGAGCGACCTGTCGGCAATACGTTTGCCTTGAGGCAAAACCGAACCGGCACCGACGATACAGCCGGCGCCGATATCCGTCTGCACGGAAATGCAGGAACTCATGCCGATGAGCGTGCAGGTGCCGATGCGTATGCCGTGAATCATCGAGTTGTGCCCGATAAGGACATAGGACTCAATGCATAAAGGCGTATCCAGATCGGCGTGAACCGTCGAATTATCCTGTATGTTCGTATATGCACCGATATAAATAGGCGCAAAATCACCGCGAACGACCGTATTCGGCCAGATACTGACGCCTTCGTCAACGGTAACATCGCCGATAAGAACAGCCGTAGGCGCAATAATCGCAGATTCATGGATCCGCGGGGTCTTGCCGTTAAAACTTTCTATATAAGCCATTGTCCATACCTCCGGATACCCGTAATATTATATTATTATATCATTCCGTTACGCTCCCGTGTATGCCTAACTTATATAAATGAATATGCAGGTTGCTTTTTATGTATTCTTCGAAAAATATACTTATAGAGTATTGATTTATTTTTCATTTCAGACTATACTTTAGTTAACGGATAATAATTATTGATTGTCTTGTCCGAGTGGATACATACCTATACATATATTGACCGGAGGTGGTTACTATGAACGTTTATGATTTTAAAGTAAAAAATATTAAAGGCGAAGACGTTTCTCTTGCCGATTATAAAGGCAAGGTAATTCTTATCGTCAATACGGCCAGTAAATGCGGCTTTACGCCGCAGTACGAAGGCCTCGAAGCACTTTATAAAAAATATCGGGACCGGGGTTTTGTCATTCTCGGCTTCCCGTCCAATCAGTTCCTTGCACAGGAACCGGGCAGTAACGACGAAGTTCAGTCATTCTGCAAATTGAATTACGGCGTGACCTTCCCGCTCTTCGCCAAAGTCGATGTGCGGGGTAACGGTGCGGATCCCCTCTTCAGCTATTTAAGTGACGCCGCTCCTTTTGCAGGCTATGAGCTCGATAAAGAAGCCGGCAAGTTGATCAAACAGGTAGTCAGCGAGCATTATCCTGACAATCTTGAAGGAAACGGCATTAAATGGAACTTTACAAAATTTCTCATCAGTCGTGACGGCAGTCAGGTTACGCGCTTTGAATCAAGCGTAACGCCGGAAGAATTGGAACCGGCAGTAAAAGCGGCATTGTAAGACGGCTTATAACTATAGAAATAGGAGATATCTGATGAAAAACTACGTACAAGACTCATACAATTTGTATATCGGCGGTCAATGGGTACCGTCAAGCGACGGCAAGACATTCAACGAATATAATCCGTCAAACGGGGAACTGCTCTCCATTGTAGCGGAAGCTACAAAAGAAGATGTGGACAAAGCCGTACAAGCGGCTGCAAAAGCCCTGACCGCATGGAAGCACACATCTCTTATTGAACGACAGAATTTATTGCTCCGGATCGCCGACATCATCGACGCCAATGCCGAACATCTGGCTATGGTGGAAACTCTTGACAACGGCAAACCGCTCCGCGAAACACGGGCGGTCGACATCGCTCTCGGCGCCGATCACTTCCGTTACTTTGCGGGCGCCGTCCGCACACAGGAAGGCCGTGCCGTTATGCTTGACGACAAGACGCTCAGTCTGGTCGTTCACGAGCCGATCGGCGTTGTCGGGCAGATCGTGCCGTGGAACTTCCCTTTCCTTATGGCGGCATGGAAACTGGCGCCCGTCCTGGCGGCAGGTTGTACGACCGTCCTCAAACCGTCGAGTACGACATCTCTCAGTGTTCTCGAACTGATGCGCCTCATCGGCGATATCATACCGGCAGGGGTTGTCAATATCATTACCGGCAGCGGTTCCCGCACGGGCCAGTACCTTCTCGACCATCCGGACGTACAGAAGCTCGCCTTCACAGGCTCGACGGAAATCGGCTACAGCGTGTACAAAGCGGCACAGGAAAAATTGGTTCCCGCAACCCTTGAACTGGGCGGCAAGTCGGCAAATATCTTCTTCGACGATTGCAAGTGGGATATGGCAATGGACGGCGCCCAGCTGGGCATTCTCTTTAACCAGGGACAAGTATGCTGCGCCGGTTCACGTATCTTCGTACAGGAAGGTATTTACGACAAGTTCGTCCATGATTTGGCGGAACGCTTCAATCGCGTAAAAGTCGGCCTTCCCTGGGAAGAAGGCGTGCAGATGGGCGCTCAAATTGACGGCAAGCAGGTACAGAAAATTCTCGACTACGTTGAGATCGGGAAGAAAGAAGGAGCCCGTCTCGTTTGCGGCGGCGAAAAAATCACTTCCGGCGGTCTGGAAAAAGGCAACTTCGTCCGCCCGACAATCTTCACCGACGTAACCAACGATATGCGGATTGCCCGTGAAGAAATCTTCGGTCCCGTCGTCTGCATCATCAAATTCAAGACGGAAGAAGAAGTTATCGCAATGGCCAATGACAGCGAATACGGCCTCGGCGGCGCCGTCTGGACACGCGATATCAACAGGGCCCTGCGCGTGGCAAATGCCGTAGAAACGGGCCGTATGTGGGTGAACACGTACAACACGATTCCCGCAGGCGCCCCCTTCGGCGGCTACAAGCAATCAGGAATCGGCCGCGAAACGGATAAGACGACGCTTGAGCACTACACGCAAACAAAGAATATTTATATCAATATAGCCGAAGCTCCTACGGGTTTATACGAAAGTTAAGCCCCTGAGCCGATTCTGAAAAGAGGTCCCGTATATGCGGGACCTCTCTTTTATTGCCTGTCTTCTTTTATTTCCAGCGACTGTACGGTTTCGCCGTCGGGTGCAAAAATAACGCGGCCTTTAATACGTTCTCCCTTAATAAGCCTAGGCAGCCACACTCGATCGCTCTGCCACATCCGGTCATACGGCAGTTGATCAACCGCAAAAAATCGGGGTTCCATTTCTTCCGACTCGGTAGCATTCCCGGTCCACGTTTTTACAAAATAAATGTATGTAATATGGTCGGCTGCCGGTGCGGCAGTAAAGTGAAAATCAAGAAATCCCATATACTCCAGCGCTTCCGGTTCGGCAAGGAGAGATACCTCTTCATAAAGCTCCCGTACCGCACATTCACGGAAGGATTCGCCGGGCTCCAGCTTACCGCCGAAACCGTTCCATTTACCGTTGCCGAAACCGCGTTTCTTACACCCCAAAAGAAGCCTGCCGTCCGCCGCGACGGGAAAACATAACGTGGTCGGTCTCATGAAAATATCTCCCTATTTAGAATTAACCTGTCTGAAGTATTCATGTTCCTGCCGCAGTTCGTAAAGGACGGTGTAAATATTCCAGGTAATATTATTCGGCGTGAGCATTGCCTTCAAGGGAATATGTTTCAGCTTTCCCCGTTTAATCGCTTCAAGGAGCTCATGGGCCGCCGCCCTGTCAAAGCCGCAGAGAATAATTGCTTCCTGTGTAACCGGTTCCGTTCCTTCCGTGAATACCTTGCCCTTCTTCCGTGCTTTCCTGTCCGAGGCCGTGGATTTCGGCAACTTCCTCTTCCGTAAGCCCCAAGAGTTCGCCGACGGTCTTATTTTTTTCCTCTTCCGTTACGGCTTTGACATTAGCCTGCGCGATCAGACTGACATGTTTTAACAGCCGCAACCTGTCTGTACCGAAATTAACGGCCAGTACGGTTCTGTATGCCATAATCTTACTCCTTTGCTTAAAAGGAAAAGCGTTGCAGTCGCCCGCAACGCTTCAAGCCGCAATACACATGCATTGCAGCAGGGATTTCCTTATACCAGTTCAATGATAACCATCGGAGCGGCGTCGCCCTGACGGACACCGGTCTTGATAATGCGCGTATATCCGCCCTGGCGGTCTTTATACTTCGGCGCCACTTCATCAAAGAGTTTCTTTACTACATCTTTATCCATCATGTATGCCAGTGCCTGACGACGTGCGTGCAGGTCGCCGCGTTTAGCAAGGGTCAGCATTTTTTCCGCGATTTTACGGAGTTCCTTCGCCTTAGCTTCCGTCGTTTCGATGCGTTCATACCGGAATAAAGAGGTAACAATGCCGCGTAATAGCGCTTTACGGGCAGAGCTGTCGCGTCCTAACTTTCTATAAGACAATCGTCATCCTCCTTTGCTATTCATCATTGGACTTCAACTCATGGCCGAAGTCTCTGAGTTTAACAATAATCTCATCAACCGATTTTTTGCCGAGGTTACGGATTTTTGAAAGATCCGTTTCCGTATGGGCAACCAAATCACCGATTGTATAAATATTGGCACGTTTCAAGCAGTTCGAAGCGCGGACGGACAATTGGAGAAGATCAATGGACTCATCCGTCTCGCCTTCCGCTCTGCCGGATCCTTCGGCACCTTCCGCGTCTTCTTCGCTGCTGTCACGGACGAAAACACCTTCCTGCAGTTTATCGTCCGTCGTAGCCAGTTTTTTGAATTCGTCCAAATAGCTCGACATGATGTTGGCAGCCGTTGCCAATGCATCGGCTGCCGTAATGCTGCCGTCTGTCTGAACTTCCATGGTCAACGAATCGTAATCCATTTCGTTGCCTACCCGAACATTTTCCACTTCATATTTGGCCCGCAATGTGGGCGAAAAGATGGAGTCGATGGGAATGACGCCGATAACGTCCGTTTCCTTCTTATTCTTGGCGGAAGGGATGTACCCCTTGCCTCTTTCGATATGGCAATGCATACGAATGTGGGCATCTTCATCAAGTGTCGCAATATGAAGGGCCGGGTTCAAAATTTCTATGTCTGAGTTTACGTTGAGGTCTGCAGCCGTGAAATCGCATTCTCCCGAAATATCAACAATAATATCGGCTTCCGTTATTTCCTTTGTATTAAACTTCATGCGAACCTGCTTGAGGTTCAGGATGATTTCGGAAACGTCTTCCCGTACGCCGGGTATCGTAGTAAATTCATGAAGAACACCGTCGATTTTAATCGACGTAACAGCCACGCCTTCAAGAGAAGATAAGAGAACACGTCGTAAACTGTTCCCCAAGGTGATTCCATAGCCTCGATCAAGAGGCTTGCATACGAATTTTCCAAAGTTTACATCATTGGTCTCAACGGATGTCACTTTAAATATATTCTCATTACTCATTGTGGAAAATCCTCCTATTCCAGAATCAAAATCAATTGCCTCAAGGCCATCGATTATACACGTCTCCGTTTAGGCGGACGGCAGCCGTTATGCGGAATAGGGGTAACATCTTTAATGGAATTAACTTCCAAACCGGCTGCCTGCAGAGCGCGGATTGCGGCTTCACGGCCGGAACCGGGGCCTTTTACGAATACTTCCACCTGACGGAGGCCATGTTCCATAGCAGCTTTTGCAGCCTGTTCAGCGGCCATCTGAGCAGCGAAAGGCGTGCTTTTACGGGAGCCGCGGAAGCCGAGGCCGCCTGCACTTGCCCAGGAAAGAGCATTGCCTTTGGTATCGCTGATCGTGACGATGTATTATTGAACGTATGACCGGATGTGGCAGAGCCGGATTCTACATGCTTCTTTTCTTTTCTTTTGTTGCTTCTTACATTGTTCTTAGCCAAAATCGATTCCCTCCTTACTTAGAAATATTATTTTTTT
>NZ_JH417616.1:67163-80346 GCF_000239275.1 Megasphaera geminata F0357
CGATTCCCTCCTTACTTAGAAATATTATTTTTTCTTCCCTGCAATTGCTTTTCTCGGCCCCTTACGGGTGCGTGCATTCGTTTTTGTGCGCTGCCCGCGAAGGGGAAGACCCGAACGATGCCGCTTGCCGCGATAAGAGTTAATTTCGATGAGCCGTTTAATGTTAAGAGCCGTTTCACGGCGGAGATCGCCTTCCACTTTATACTCTTCACCGATTGTTTCACGGATTTTCTGCACTTCGTTTTCCGTCAAATCACGAACGCGTGTATCCGGGTTGATGCCCGTCTTCGCAAGAATTTTCTGAGAAGAGGAAAGACCGATACCGAAAATATATGTTAACCCAATTTCAACTCGTTTGTCGCGCGGTAAATCCACGCCGGCTATACGTGCCATCTATTCATTCACCTCCGGACGATTATCCTTGTTTTTGTTTATGTTTCGGATTTTCGCAAATAACCATTACACGGCCTTTGCGCTTGATGATTTTGCATTTATCGCAAATCTTTTTTACTGACGGTTTTACTTTCATAATTACCTCCTACGCAAAGCTACTTGAAGCGATATGTAATCCGACCGCGGCTCAGGTCATAGGGCGTAAGCTCCATGGTCACTCTGTCGCCGGGTAGAATACGGATGAAATTCATGCGCATCTTACCGGAAACATGAGCCAGAATAATGTGGTCGTTTTCCAATTTCACCTTAAACATGGCGTTCGGTAATGCTTCAACAACAACGCCTTCAACTTCAATAACATCTTCCTTAGACATGTATTAATCCTCCCCGGTCAAAATCCGTCTCGTCCTGCTTACCAGTTCACGTATCATCAGATCCGAACTGCAGGCGGTGCAACCCGCGCTCGATCCCAAAGGCTTAAGGTGGCGGCAGTTTTTACGTTTCGCCTTTCTCAATGTCCGGCGTCTGCCGTCGGCAACGTGTACGAAGGGAAATTTATCTTCCGCCGTTACTACATAAATCATGCCTTTATCTCTGCCTGCCAGACTGAGAACCGCCGTGCCGACAGGAATACGAACCGTATCCATTATGACGGTAAGGTCAGGATTTCCGGACCGTGATCGGTAATGGCGACGGTATGCTCAAAATGGGCTGCCGGTTTTTTATCCTGTGTAATAACGGTCCAGCCGTTATCCAGCTGGCGTACCTTTTCCGTACCCATGTTGATCATCGGTTCGATGGCCAGCACCATACCTTCTTCCAGGACAACACCGTGTCCCGCCCTGCCGTAGTTCGGCACTTCCGGTTCTTCATGCATATCAGCCCCATACCGTGACCCACATAATCGCGAACAACACCGTACCCGAAGGATTCGGCATAACTTTGAACGGCATGACCGATGTCACCCATATGTTTTCCGGCTACGGCCTGTTCAATGCCCTTGTAAAGGCACTCTTCCGTAACCTGTAATAACTTGAGCGTATCGGGCGCCACATCTCCGACAGGAATCGTTACCGTTGAATCGCCGTGATAGCCGTCTTTATTTACAACCAAATCAACGCTGATTATATCGCCGTCGTGCAGTTTCCGGTGTCCCGGAATGCCGTGGACAACTTCTTCATTGACACTGGCACAAATGGTTGCCGGGAAACCGTAGTAGCCTTTGCAACTCGGCAAAGCCCCCCGGCTGCGGATATATTCTTCACAGCGACGATCCAATTCACCCGTCGTCACACCCGGTTTGGCAAGCTCCCTCATCAGGAGGAGAGCCTCTGCCGTAATGCGGCCGGCAGCACGGATATACTCGATCTCGCGTTTAGACTTTAATATAATCATCTTTATTTGCCCTTTGCAAGACTCGCCACAATAGCATTGAATACGGCGTCCATATCCTGCCGGCCGTCCACCTCGATATAGAGATTCGAGTTTTTATAGTAGTCAATCAAGGGCTTGGTCTGTGCGGCATAGACGGAAAGGCGTTTCTTAACCGTTTCCATCTTGTCGTCGTCGCGCTGATACAATTCACCGCCGTCTTTATCGCAAACACCCTTCTTTTCGGGCGGTTTGGATGTAAGGTGATACGTTGCGCCGCAAGTGCGGCAAATCAGGCGACCTGTCGTGCGTCTGACCAGTTCTTCATCAGGGACGGCAATGTTGATAACGCCGTCCAGCTTGATCCCGAGATCACGCAGGATGGCATCCAACGATACGGCCTGTGACGTCGTACGCGGAAATCCGTCAAGAATAAACCCCTTTTTGCAGTCGTCTTTAGCCAAACGTTCCCTGACGATACCGATTGTCACGGCATCAGGTACCAGCTGGCCGTTATCCATATATTTCTTGGCTTCCAGTCCGAGAGGCGTCTGTTCCTTTACTGCCGCACGGAACATATCGCCCGTGGAGATCTGAGGGATATTGTATTTTTCAATCAATCGTTCGGCCTGCGTACCCTTACCGGCACCGGGAGGGCCCATTAACAGAATATACACTCAAACTGCCTCCTTCTATTTTACAAAGCCTTGATACTGTTTATTCAATACCAACGATTCAGCCTGCTTCATCGTATCGATAGCAACCCCGACAACAATGAGAACTGCCGTACCGCCGAAGTAGACGCCCTGAATGCCCGTAATCCAGCCGATAAAATTCGGAAGGATTGCCACGAAAGCAAGGAAAATCGCGCCTGCCAAGGTAATGCGCGTCATAATTCTGTCAATATACTTCGCTGTCGGCAGCCCCGGGCGAATACCGGGAATAAAACCGCCGTATTTCTGCATGTTTTCCGTCATCTGCGGGATGTTTAAGGAAATTGCAGTATAGAAGTATGTAAAGAATATAATCAATACGGCATAGGCGACGGTATTGCCGATCGTCCCCCAGCCGAATACCTGAGCCAGCCACTGAATGGTGTCATTCCGGATGAACTGAGCGACCGTAATCGGGAACATCAACACGGAAGACGCGAAGATGATAGGGATAACGCCCGCCTGATTCACTTTCAGCGGAATGTGGGTCGAATGGCCGCCATACATTTTGCGGCCGACGACGCGTTTTGCATAGTGCACCTGAATGCGTCTCTGCCCCTGCGTCACTTCAATGACGATGACAATCATAAAGAGAGCAATCAAGGCAAACAGCACAGCCTGGAAGATATTAATCGTCCCGGCCTGTACGTATTGATACAGCGTATTCACGCCGTTCGGGAAACGAGCGACGATACCGGCGAAGATAATCAGGGAAATACCGTCGCCTATGCCGCCCGCCGTAATCTGATCACCGAGCCACATGAGAAAACACGTACCCGCCGTCAGTATAATGGCTACCATGAGAACCATGGACCAGCTGTTATCGATCAGGGCATTATTGGCCTTGAGCGCATAACTCATGGCAAAGGCCTGAATGAAGCCGAGAATAACGGTCCCGTAGCGAGTGACTTTCTGAATCTTATCGCGGCCGTCCTGATTGTCTTTCGACCATTGTTCAAAAGTGGGCACAACCGCTGTGAGCAGCTGCATAATAATCGATGCGTTGATATACGGCGTAATGCTCATTGCCAAAACGGAGAACTTGGAAAGCGCACCGCCGGAGAACAAGTCCAACAGGCCGAACGATTGACCGCTGTTAAAAAGACTTTCAATTGCCGTCGCATCTACGCCCGGTACGGGAATATGCACGCCCAACCGGAAGATGATAAACATGATTAAGGTGAATACCGCACGCTTGCGGAATTCAGGAACGTTCAGAACATTCTGAATACTTTCTAGCACCTTAAACCACCTCTACTTTACCACCGGCCGCTTCGATTTTCTGCTGTGCAGACTTGGTAAAGCCCTGAGCCACAACGGTAAGTTTTCTTTCGAGCTCGCCGTTGCCCAGGATACGAACGCCGTCGCGGACATTCTTTAAAATGCCGGCTTCAACGAGTACAACCGGATCGACGGTTGTGCCGTCTTCAAAGCGATTCAATACGGAAACGTTGACTTCCGCATATTCTTTACCCCAAATATTTTTAAAACCGCGTTTCGGAAGCAACCGGTACAAAGGCATCTGACCGCCTTCAAAACCCGGACGCACACCGCCGCCGCTGCGGGATTTCTGACCTTTCATGCCTCTGCCGGCGGTTTTGCCGTTACCGGAGCCGATACCGCGGCCCACGCGATTACGTTTTTTCTTGGAACCGGGAATAATGCTCATTTCATGAAGTTTCAATTCAGCGCACCTCCTTTGTATTATATTTCTTCCACTTTAACCATGTGTCTCACTTTGTGGAGCATCCCCTTGATCTGAGGGGTAACTTCCTTGACAACACTGGAGTTTGTTTTATGCAAGCCGAGCGCAACGACAGTCGCGCGCTGATCCTGCGGGCGCCCTGCCAAGCTGCGGACAAGCGTAACTTTAACTTGTGCCATTATGTCTCTCCTCCTTATTAACCGTAAATTTCTTCTACAGTCTTACCGCGGAGTTCCGCCACTTTCTTAACGTCCTTCAACTGGCTCAGTCCTTTGATAGTGGCGCGGACCATGTTGTTAGGGTTGGAAGAACCGAGAGACTTGGTGAGGATATTACGAACGCCGGCCAATTCCAATACGGCGCGAACGGGGCCGCCGGCAATAACGCCGGTACCTTCTGCGGCAGGTTTCAGCAAAACTTTGCCGGCGCCGAAAATGCCCGTCGTCTGATACGGAATGGAACCGTTCTTCAAATTTACTGTAACTAAATTCTTCTTCGCGTCTTCAACGCCCTTGCGAATCGCTTCGGGAACTTCGCCCGCTTTACCCAATCCTGCGCCTACGCGGCCGTTGCCGTCGCCGACAACCACCAGGGCACTGAAGGAAAAACGACGGCCGCCCTTAACTACCTTAGCAACACGGTTGATGAATACGACGTTTTCTTGTAACTCAAGACCTGTATGGTCAACTCTTGCCATGTATTATTTCCTCCCTGATTAGAATTTCAAGCCGGCTTCGCGAGCCGCTTCGGCCAATGCCGCTACACGACCGTGATAGATGTAGCCGCCGCGGTCGAATACTACGGTCGTAATACCTTTTGCGACTGCCCGTTCCGCAACCAATTTACCGACCAGTCCGGCGCCTTCTTTATTGCCACCGTTAGCCCGGCCTTTCAATTCTTTGTCCAATGTGCTGGCGGATACCAGCGTTTCGCCCTTAACATCATCGATCACTTGCGCGTAAATATTGTTAAGACTGCGGAATACATTCAAACGCGGACGTTCGGCCGTACCGTTTATATGCTTGCGCAAACGCCAGTGACGTTTTACGCGAATCGCATTCTTACTGGATTTCAAGGAATTTCACTCCTTTCTATAGTAGCGAATTATTATTTCTTCGTACCGGCTTTGCCGGCTTTGCGACGTACATGTTCATCGGCATAGCGGATACCTTTTCCCTTATACGGTTCAGGCAAACGATAACTGCGGATCTTAGCCGCGAATTCGCCGACGTGCTCGTTGTTTGCACCGGAAACGACGATCTGCGTCGCACTCGGGCATTCAAGCGTCACGCCTTCGGGAGCTTCAAGCTCAAGCGGATGTGAAAAGCCGAGTGTCAAAGCGAGTTTCTTCCCCTTCATCTGAGCTCTGTACCCGACGCCGACAATTTCCAATTCCTTTTTGAAGCCTTCCGTTACGCCTTTTACCATATTGGCAACAAGGGCCCGCGTAAGGCCGTGAAGAGCACGGTGATTTTTTTCATCGGACGGGCGTTCTACTGTAAGAACGTTATCCTGTACTGTTACTTTCATATCCCGGTGGAGCGTACGTGTGAGTTCGCCGTTCGGTCCTTTGACTGTAATAACCGGACCGTCAAATTTAACCGTTACGCCGGCCGGGATATCAATAGGCATTCTACCTACTCGTGACATATTGACACCTCCAAATTTACCAGACGTAAGCGATGACTTCGCCGCCCAACCCTAATTTACGAGCCGTTTTATCGCTCATTACGCCCTGAGACGTAGAGATTACGGCAATACCTAAGCCGCCGAGTACGCGGGGAAGTTCTTCCTTCTTGGCGTAAACGCGCAGGCCCGGTTTTGAGATTCTCTTGATGCCGCTGATTACTTTTTCTTTATTGGAACCGTATTTCAAGCTGACTTTCAATGTTTTGCCTTCGTTTACGGATTCAAAATTCTTAATGAAGCCTTCTTCTTTCAGGATATTAAGCACTGCTGCTTTTACCGTAGAAGCGGGCATTTCTACTTTTTCGTGATATGCCGAATTGGCATTACGGATGCGCGTAAGCATATCCGCAATCGGATCGGACATGGACATGTGTAAAAACCTCCCTTCGTTTATAGGTTACCAGCTGGCTTTACGAACGCCAGGAATCTGACCTTTATAAGCCAAATCACGGAATGTAATACGGCTGACGCCGAATTTACGCATATAGCCGTGAGGACGCCCCGTCACTTTGCAACGGTTGTGCAAACGAACCGGAGAGGCATTGGCCGGTAACCGGGAAAGCGCCGCATAGTCGCCTTTAGCTTTCAATTCAGCACGAAGCGCCGCATATTTGGCTACCATTTTTTCGCGTTTCTTTTCGCGTTCAAGCATCGATTTCTTTGCCATCTATGATTTCCTCCTTATTGCTGTTTTTCAAAAGGCATACCCATCAACGCCAACATATCACGGCTTTCTTCATCGTTCTTTGCCGTCGTTACGATGGTAATATCCATGCCACGGGCTTTGTCGATCTTATCGTATTCAATTTCCGGGAAGATCAACTGTTCTTTCAAGCCGAGCGTATAGTTGCCGCGGCCGTCGAAGCCCGAAAGGCTGATCCCGTGGAAATCACGGACACGGGGCAATGCCAAATTCATCAATTTATCCAGGAATTCATACATGCGCTGCCCCCGAAGCGTAACCTTGCAGCCTAAATTCATACCTTCACGAACCTATAAACGCCGCGATGGATTTTTTCGCCTTTGTAATAATCGGCTTTTGTCCGGAAATTATCGTCATATCGCCGACAGCCGCATCCAACGCCTTGGAATTCGTAACGGCTTCCCCGACCGCCATATTGATTACGATCTTGGTAACCTTCGGAATCTGCATTATGTTTTTGTAATTATATTTTTCCTGTAACCCTTTCACCACTTCGGAAAGGTATTTGTCTTTTAATCTGGACACTCTCAAGGCCCTCCCTTCGTATTAGATAGCTTTGCCGCTTTTAACCGCCGTGCGTACTTTCGTACCGTCCGCCTGGACAACCGTTCTTATACGAGTCGGTTTGCCGCTTTCAGGATCGACGAGCATGACGTTGGAAACGTGAATGGGAGCTTCCTTCGTGATAATACCGCCTTGAGGATTGTTCTGACTCGGTTTTGTGTGGCGTTTAACCTGGTTAAGGCCTTCCACGACAACGCGCTCCTTCTTCGGATACGCCGCAAGGACTTTACCTTTTTTGCCTTTATCTTTGCCTGCGATGATGATTACCGTATCACCGGTTTTGATATGCATT
Organism: Megasphaera geminata F0357; assembly: GCF_000239275.1. Lineage (GTDB taxonomy): Bacteria > Bacillota > Negativicutes > Veillonellales > Megasphaeraceae > Megasphaera > Megasphaera geminata. Next base: position 74,594 of record NZ_JH417616.1, read on the forward strand.
TTTCCCATATTAGAACACCTCCTCCGCTTATAATACTTCCGGAGCCAGGGAAATGATCTTCATGAAATCTTTTTCACGCAGTTCTCTGGCAACCGGCCCGAATATACGAGTACCCTTGGGGCTCTTATCCGTATTAATTACGACCGCTGCATTTTCATCGAAACGGATATACGATCCGTCGGCACGGCGCAATCCTTTCTTTGAACGAACAATAACAGCCTTAACGACATCGCCTTTCTTGACAACGCCCCCGGGTGTTGCATCTTTGACAGTCGCAGTGATAACATCACCGATATTGCCGTATTTGCGATACGAGCCGCCCATGACCTGGATGCACAATACTTTTTTGGCACCGGTGTTATCGGCAACATTCAACATCGTTTCTTGCTGAATCATGGCTTAACCTCCTAATTAATCAAAGCTTATCGAGCTTTTTCTACTACAGTCACGACTCTCCAGTGCTTCTGTTTGGACAGGGGACGTGTTTCTTCAATGCGTACGATATCGCCAACGCGGCATTCGTTGTTTTCATCATGTGCCTTGAATTTTACGGTCGAAATAATAGGCTTTTTATAAAGCTTATCTGGTTTCTTATATTCAACCGCTACAACGACGGTTTTATCCATTTTGTCGCTGACAACTTTCCCTACGCGGACTTTCCGTTCATTTCTTTCCATCTGTATATGTGACCTCCTTTTAGATTCCGATTATCTTTACTTATGCGCGCAATTCCGCTTCACGCTGCACCGTCTTGATGCGGGCAATCGTTTTTTTAACTTCGCGGATGCGCATAGGATTTTCTAATTGGCCGGTCGCATGCTGAAAACGGAGGTTAAACAATTCTTCTTTAAGGCTGATCACCTTTTCATCCATTTCGGCAGCACTCAGAGCACGGATTTCTTTAACCTTCATTTTGTTCACCACCTAATTCCTGACCTTTAATAACGAACTTCGTCTTAATCGGCAGCTTATGGCCTGCAAGACGCATAGCTTCACGGGCAACAGTCGGGTTTACGCCGCCCATTTCAAAAAGCACGCGGCCCGGTTTAACAACGGCTACCCAGTATTCAGGCGAACCCTTACCGGAACCCATACGTGTTTCAGCCGGCTTCGCCGTGACCGGTTTATCCGGGAAAATTTTGATCCATACTTTACCGCCGCGTTTAATATAACGGGTCATTGCGATACGGGCCGCTTCAATCTGACGGTTCGTAATCCAAGCCGGTTCCAACGCAACTAAACCGTAATCACCGTGCGCCACTTTATTACCGCGCTGAGCTGTACCTTTCATGCGGCCGCGGAACTGTTTACGATGCTTTACTCGTTTCGGAATTAACATTACTTAGCACTCCCTTCGCGTTTATTCTGCGGGCCCTTTTTAGCTTCCGGCAAAATTTCGCCTTTGTAGATCCAGCATTTGACACCTATGCAGCCGTACGTTGTATGCGCTTCCGCCGTACCGTATCAATATCGGCACGGAGCGTATGCAGGGGGATAGAGCCGTCACGAACGCTTTCGCTGCGTGCAATTTCAGCACCGCCGAGACGGCCGGAGCACATAATCTTAATGCCCTGCGCACCCATCCTCATAGTACGGCCTATACTCTGTTTCATAGCGCGGCGGAACCCGATACGCCGTTCAAGCTGGCCGGCTACGTTTTCGGCTACGAGTGTAGCATCCAATTCGGACTGTTTAATCTCAGCAATATTGACGTCAACAGTTTTATCTGTAAAGCGTTTCAGCGCTTTTTTAATATCTTCAATCCCGGCGCCGCCGCGGCCGATTACCATACCGGGTTTGGCCGTATGGATGATTAATTTGATTCTCTTGGCGGAACGCTCGATTTCAATACGAGAAACGCCTGCAATATAGAGCTGTTTTTTTAAGAATTCACGGATTTTTACGTCTTCATTCAAAAGTGCCGCATAATCCTTTTCGGCATACCATTTGGCATCCCAAGGTTTTACAACGCCGACACGAAACCCATGGGCATTTACTTTTTGACCCACTGCTTTTCCCTCCTTACGCCCTTTCTTTTACTACTACAGTCACGTGACTGGATTTTTTAAGAATTTTAAATGCCTGGCCGCGGCTACGCGGGTGGATACGTTTCATTGTCGAGTCCTGATCAACGAAAATCTCCGAAATATACAACGCGTCGCATCTTGTCAAGTTATTGTGTTCCGCATTGGCTGCTGCGGAGCGGATAACCTTTTCTACAACCTTGGGAGCCTACTTTCGGAGTAAACTTCAGGATCGACATGGCTTCGCTCACATTCTTTCCCCGGACCAAATCGGCTACGATGCGGATTTTACGGGGAGCGATACGGACGTGCTTAGCAATTGCTCTTGCCTCCATCTCTTGTTACCTCCCTTATTTTGTAACTTTTTCCGATTTAGCGTGGCCCTTAAATGTGCGGGTAGGTGCAAATTCACCCAATTTATGACCAACCATATCTTCTGTAACATATACGGGCACATGTTTACGGCCATCGTGAACGGCGATCGTATGTCCGACGAAATTCGGCAGAATCGTAGATGCACGAGACCATGTTTTTACTACTTTCTTTTCATTGGCTTCATTCATGGCTTCAATCTTCTTGACAAGATGCGACGCGACGAACGGGCCCTTCTTTACGGATCTGGACACTTAGATATCTCCTTTCACGACTTATTTTCGTCTTTTCACAATAAATTTGTTGGAAACTTTCTTCCTGGCACGTGTCTTCACGCCGTAAGCAGGTTTGCCCCAGGGAGTGACCGGCCGTTTTCTACCGACAGGGGACTTGCCTTCACCGCCGCCGTGAGGATGGTCACACGGGTTCATTACAACGCCGCGGTTGCCCGGGCGCACGCCCAACCAACGGTTGCGGCCCGCTTTGCCGATTGAGATGTGTTCATGATCCGGGTTGCTGACTACACCGATGGTGGCACGGCAGTTTACATGAACCTGACGCAATTCTCCGGAAGGGAGACGAAGCAAGGCATAATTGCCCTCTTTAGCGATAAGCTGTGCCGAGGAGCCCGCAGAGCGGACAAGCTGTGCGCCCTTACCGATTTTTAATTCCACATTGTGTACGATCGTACCGAGGGGAATGCGCCCTAAAGGCAATGCATTACCGATTTTTATATCCGATTCGGGGCCGCTTACGATTACAGTACCGACTGTAAGGCCGTGCGGCGCAATGATATATTTCTTTTCGCCGTCTGCATAATTAAGCAGCGCAATATTGGCGGAGCGGTTCGGATCATATTCGATCGTCGCTACTTTTGCCGGGATATTATCTTTAATACGTTTAAAGTCGATTAAACGGTAGCGGCGCTTATGACCGCCGCCCTGATGACGAACCGTCATCCTGCCGCTGTTGTTACGACCGCCTTTGTTGGTTAATTTAACCAGCAAAGACTTTTCCGGTTTCGACGTCGTGATTTCCTCAAATGTCGAAACGGTCATGAAACGACGGCCGGCGGAGTACGGTTTAAATGATTTAATGGCCATTATATGGTGCCTCCTCCTTTATATCAGTCTACCTAAGCTCCTTCAAAGAATTCGATTGTTTCGCCTTCCTGAAGTGTTACGATGGCTTTTTTGTAATCCGGGCGCTTACCCATGTGTTTGCCCATGCGCTTGAACTTGCCTGTCATGCGAATGGTGTTGACACTCTTGACCTTGACGCCGAAAACAGCTTCAACAGCTTTACGGATTTCAATCTTGTTGGCATGAAGCGACACCTTAAATGTATATTTGCCATCAGACATCATCATCGTAGTTTTTTCCGTGATGACCGGTTTAACCAGAATATCATGCATCATCATTATGCGAGCACCTCCTCAATCTTTGCTACAGCGCTCTTTGTGATGAACAGTTTCGTATAGTGCAGAAGATCGAAGATGTTCATGTGTTCCGCGGAAACGGACTTGACACCTTGGATATTGCGCGAGCAACGCGCCATAACGTCGTCGCCGTCCGTAATAAACAGCACTTTTTCACCACCGAAGTTGAAGTTGTTGACTACTTTAACAACTTCTTTTGTCTTCGGTGCGGCCAAGACAATTTCGTCCAAGACGAATAATTCGTTCGTATTGACTTTATCGCTTAGCGCGGATTTCACCGCAAGGCGTCTGGCCTTGCGAGGCATTTTCTGTTCATACGAGCGGGGCTGCGGACCGAACACCGTGCCGCCGCCAACCCACAAAGGACTGCGAGTGCTGCCTACACGCGCCCGGCCGGTTCCTTTTTGTTTCCAAGGTTTTCTGCCGCCGCCGCGCACGAGACCTCTCGTCTTTGTAGCATGCGTGCCCAAACGTTCGTTAGCGAGCTGACGAAGAACGGCCTGTCTCATAACGGCTTCGTTTACTTCAACGCCAAATACGCCGTCGTTTAATTCTATTTCACCGGTTTGGGCGCCGGTAATATTATACGTACTTACTTTCGGCATTATATATTATCCTCCTTCCTGTGTGACAAGTTATTGGGGTTTTACAGTATCGCGGATCATGACAATGCTGCCTTTAGGACCCGGAATACCGCCTTTAATCAAGATAAGATTCTTTTCCATGTCGACTTTTACGACAGAAAGGTGAAGAACGGTAGCCTGATTGCCGCCCATTTGTCCAGGAAGCTTCTTACCTTTGATGACCTTACCGCCACCGCCGGAAATCATAGGCCCGAGAGAACCGGGTTCACGATGAGACTTGGAACCGTGCCCCATAGGTCCGCGGTGGAACCCGTGACGTTTAATCGTACCGGCAAATCCTTTACCTTTCGTGGTGCCAACTACGTCGACGAGATCGCCGCTTGCGAAAATATCAGCTGCCAGAGTTTGGCCTACCGTATATTCCGGTGTGTCTGTCAGACGCAGTTCGCGCAAATACTTAACAGGGCTCACGCCTGCTTTGTCGAACTGACCCTTAACGGGCTTGGTTAAGTGTTTTTCTTTGATTTCGCCATAGCCCAGCTGAATGGAATTGTAACCGTCCGTATCAACCGTTTTAACGCGTACAACTACATTCGGGGAAGCTTCTACGACGGTTACGGGGACCACAGCGCCTTGTTCAGTAAAGACCTGTGTCATGCCCAATTTCTTACCCAAAATAGCTTTAGACATAATCGCACCTCCTCCTATAATTTGATTTCAATGTCTACGCCTGCCGGAAGATCCAGTCTCATAAGCGCATCGACAGTTTTATTGGATGCTTCCAAAATGTCAATCAAACGCTTGTGAGTGCGTAATTCGAACTGTTCACGGGAATCTTTGTTCACATGAGGGGAACGAAGAATCGTGAAAATGTTCTTTTCCGTCGGAAGCGGAATCGGTCCGGATACCATTGCACCCGTCCGTTTCGCCGTGTCGACGATTTTCGCCGCGCTCTGATCCAATGTCTTGTGATCGTACGCCTTGAGGCGAATTCTGATTCTTTCCTGTTTTGCCATTACGTGATTCCTCCTATCGTCCGTTTCTATGAACGGACTGCTCCGCAGGAGTTTCCCCGAAACCGGGCAACATCCCGCTTCATAGTTTCTCCGCGGCCGCAAAAAGGGCACACGAATCCCATTGCCGCGTACTTGCTTATTTTACTACAAAAAGACAGGCCATGCAAGCAGTTTTTACCTATATTTCCGGCCCGGTTCTCTTATTATTCCGCAGGCTTAAAATTCTCTTGCCGCTACTAGGTCTCCGGTTAAAAATTCCTTATTCAGCCTGTATCCGGCCGATTCAGACCGTGCCGGTATAAGTCACCATATAAGAAAA